>DATAAZ010000068.1:0-30917 GCA_036259875.1 Gaiellaceae bacterium | reverse complement strand
GGACGAGCACGCGCGGCTTCAGGAGCAGGTGGCGGTACGGCACGGCGAGGACGAGGAGGCCGACCGCGATCCCGAGCAGGCCGCTGCGCGAGAGGGTCGAGAGCTCGACGACCGTGAGGAACGCGAGCAGGACGGCGAGCGGGGCGCGCAACCGATGGCCGCGCTCGAGGCGCAGGTAGAGCGGGAAGAGGACGAGGAGCGGAACGACGAGCATGACGCCGAGGTGGTTCGGGTCGAGCGTGAGCGCGTTCGTCCTGTACACGTTCTGCTCGCCGACCGTCCCGAAGACGCCGATCCCACCCCGCTCGTAGACGCCGAGCCGTCCCAGGAACATCTCGTCGAGGTTGCGGCCGCTCGTCTCGGCGAGTGCGAGCTGGAGGAGCCCGTACGCCGCGTTCGCTGCGAACCCGGCCGTGAAGAACGCGAGCGTCTGCCAGTAGAGGCGGGCCGAGCGGCGGCTCAGGTACGCGACCGCGGCGACGAGGAAGGCGAAGTGGATCGCAAACTTGGCGAGCCCCTTGGCGAACTGGTCGCGCTCGGTCACCGTGTCGAGGTTGTAGAAGCCGACGAGAAAGACGACGAGAAAGGCGGCGAAGAATGCGGCGAGGAGGCCGGCGGTACGGGAGACGCTCCAGTCGCGCGCGGCGATGCGGTTCACGAGGAAGGCGACGAGGAAGAGGCTCGCCGTCACGTCGGAGAGGTAGACGTCCCCGATCGGCGTCGCGAACCGGATCTTCGCGAACGTGATCACGAACGCCGTCGCGAAGAGGAGCACGTCGATAACGCGCGTGCCGCGCGTCACCGGGCGATGCTCTCGCGCACGCTCGGACGCGACGACTGCGGCGCATGCTTCTCGTTCCAGCGCTCGGCGAGCTCCCGCAGCCCGGGTCCGTCCGCCCGGCCGAACGCGCGCCGCGCGTGCTCGCGCATCCGCTCGGGAAAGGAGGCGTCGAAGCGGCGCGAGCCGAGCCGGACGAGCGCACCGGCGACACCCGCCCGCGCGGCATACTGAGCGCCCGTCGCGAGCGCCGCGAGCCGGGCTCCCGCGGGGGAATGGTGCTTGCGCCAGTAGCGGTGCCGGCTCCGCCATTCCTCGGCGATCCGCTCGCGCGGAAAGTCCCCTCGAAGCGAGCTCGCGGCGTGAACGACGGTGACCGCGGGGAGGAAGTGCGTCTCCCAGCCGGCCTGGGCGAGCCGCAGGCAAAGGTCGGTCTCCTCCGAATACAGGAAGAACCCCTCGTCGAAGAGGCCGACGTCGTCGAGCGCCGCCCGGCGGAGAAGGAGCGCGGCGCCCATCGCCCAGTCGACGCGCCGGGGGTCGCCGCCGCCCGACTGGTCGACGCCGAGCCGCGACAGCGTGAACGTCCCGAGCAGCGCCGTCGCGGGCGTCGGGAAGCGCCAGGCTGACGGCTGCGCGCGCCCGTCGGGGTAGCGAAGCCGCGGCGCAACGGCGCCGACGCGCGGGTTCGTGTCCATGTACGCGCCGAGCCGGACAAGCGATCCCGGCTCGACGCGCGCGTCCGGCGAAAGGAGGTAGACGTAGCGCCCGCTCGTCTCCCGAATGACCCGGTTGTGGTTCGCGCCGAAGCCTGCGCGGTGGGTTTGTGCGATCACGCGCGCCCACGGGAAGCGCTCGCGGACCGCCTCGAGCGAGCCGTCGTCGGACGCGTTGTCGAGGACGACTGCCTCGACGTCGAGCGGACCGTCCAGCTCGGCTGCGAGCGAGTCGAGGAGCGCGACGAGCGCGTCCCGCGCGGAGTGGTTCACGATCGAGACCGTGACGTCCATCCGCACTCGGCCTACGCGGCGGTGAAGCGGGCGTGCACGCGCCGCAGCGCGTCGATCGCGTCCTCGATATCGGCGTCGGTGTGCGCCGGCGAGAGCGGAAGCGAGAGCACTGTGTCGCCCGCCCGCTCCGCGACGGGCAGCCGCGGCTGGTCGCGAAGGAGCTCGCGGTAGAAGGTGAGGCGGTGCAGCGGCAGGAAGTGGATCGATGTCGCGATGTTCTCCGCGACGAGCGCCTCGCGATACGCGTTCCGGTCGGCGCCCGCGAGCTCGGGGTCGATACGGACGATGTACAGGTGGTAGGCGTGCACGTCGCGCCGATCCCGCGCGAGCGGCGTGATCCCCGGGAGCTCGGCTACCGCGGCGTCGTAGGCCTCGGCGTGGCGGCGGCGGATCTCCGCGTGCTGCCCGAGCTTCTCGAGCTGGACGAGGGCGAGCGCGGCGAGGAGATCCGGGAGGTTCGCCTTGAAGCCGGCCGCGCGGATGTCGTAGAGAGCGCCCTCGTGCCGCCGCATCAGCCGCAGCTCGCGCACGGCAGCCGCAAGGTCGTCGTCGTCCGTCGTGAGGATGCCGCCCTCGGCAGCGGCGACGTTCTTCGTCGCGTTCAGCGAGAAGCAGGCGCAGAGCGAGCCCTCGATCGAGCCGATCTTGTGTCCCCGGTACACCGACTCGACCGCGTGCGTCGCGTCCTCGATCACCGGCACGCCGAGGGCGAGCAGCGGATCGAGCTCGGCCGGCTGGCCCGCCAGGTGGACGGGGATGATCGCCTTCGTGCGGGGCGTGAGCGCCGCCGCGACGGCCTCCGGGTCGATGTTCAGGTCGGGCTCGAGGACGTCGACGAAGACGGGGCGCGCTCCCGCGTGGACGACGACGTTGGCCGTCGCCGGCCAGGTGATCGGCGTCGTGACGACCTCGTCGCCCGGCCCGAGACCTGCGGCGACAAGCGCGAGATGCAGCGCGGCCGTCCCGGACGCGAGGCTGACGGCGTGCCTCGCGCCGACGTACTCGGCGAAGCGCCGCTCGAGCTCGCCGGCACGGGGGCCGGTCGCAATCCAGCCCGTCTTGAGAGTCTCGACGACCGCGTCGATCTCCTCGGCCCCGATCGCGGGCGGCTGGAAGCCGAGGAGGGCCTCGCGCCTCGCTCGCGTCTCCTGCATCGACGAGGAAGCGTATGCGCTCCGCCGCCGCATTCGCCCTCGAACCCTCGGAACGACGTACTTTCGATCGGAGCGGTCGCGGCGGCAGCGGCCGTGCGCATCCGAGGAGCGCCGCACCGGGGCCGCGTCCTCGCACGTAACGGACTGTTACTTGCGATCCCCGCCGGGGCGCCGCCCGCCTCGCTCGGGCTCGACGCGAAACCGAATCGCCGCCGCGGCGCGCTCCGCGCGCGCGAAAGCCTTCGCGCGCGAGTCGCCGCGCGCGAGGACGAAGCCGGCGCGGTCGGGGCCGGCGCGGAGCGGGCCGAAGCGCCACCCCGGCGGGCGGTACGGAACCGCATCGAGGACGCCTTCGAGCTCGAGCGCCGCACGCACGCCGTCGACCGCGCTGAGACGGCCCGGCGGAGCGACCAGAAAGCGGACGCAGGCACCGCCGGCGGGCCGGGCGCTTGGGATCCCGACGCGCCGGCCGAGCGCAGCTGCGAGCGCGAGGGCGTTCAGATCGATCCCGAGCGCCGCGTCGCAGAGCTCGGCATCGTGGCCGCCGCCGAGCCGGGCGGCGAGCTCGATCACGCGCGGCCCCTCCGCGCCGAGGCGGATCTGCGTGTAAGTCGGGCCGTCCCGTATCCCGACCGCCTCGGCGGCGCGGCGGGCCGCGTCGACGGCCGCCTCCACGTCCGCCTCGCTCGGCCACGCGTGCGCGAGCGCGACGCCGAACGCGGGCGGCTCGGCGGTCAGGCGGTCGGTGACCGTGAGCGAATGGAAGCGCCCGGCGATCGAGAACGCATTCACGGTCACCTCCGGCCCCGCGACGAGCTCCTCGACGAGCGCCGCCCCGCTTCGGGAGGCCGCAAGCGCCGCCTCGAGCGCCGGGCCGAGGTCGCGACGCACGCGGACGAGCGAGATCGCGACTTGTCCCTGGCGATCGGGCGGCTTCACGACACACGGAAGCTCGGCCTCGACCTCGGTCGACGAGACGGGCCGCCAGGCGGGCTGCGGCACGCCGTGCTCGTCGAAGCGCTCCCGCTGGCGGCGCTTCGACACGGCCACGGCGGCGGTCTCGGGATCGATCGGGTGCGGAAGGCCGAGACGGGACGCGACGCGCGCCGCGATCGCGACCGGCCAGTCGATCCCCGGCGCAATCAGCCCGTCGACCGCCTCGGCGCGCGCGACCTCCTCGACGCCCTGCTCGTCCTCGACGGAGACGCGGGCGTGCCGATCGGCGTAGCGGAGCCCGAGCGCGGCCGGATCGCGATCGCAGACGACGACGCGGAGCGCGCGGGCCCGAGCGGCGCGCAGAAGCCCGAGTTGCGCCGGGCCGGCGCCTAGGACGAGGAGACGCTTGCGGGAGTCCGAAGAATCGAGTCCCACCACGCGCGGTTCGCGACGTACCACGCGATCGTGCGCTCGAGCCCCTCCTCGAACGACGTGCGCGCCCGCCAGCCGAGCACCCGCTCCGCCTTCTCGGTCGAGCCGATGTGGCGGTGCACCTGCCCGGGCCGCTCGTCCACGTGCACCTTGAGCGCCGGCGGCTTGTCGAGCGCGTCGAGGACGTGGTTCGCGATCTCCTGCACCGAGATGTCGATCCCCGTCGCGACGTTGAACACCTCCCCGGCGACAAGGCCGACGTCGGCCGCGATGACGGCCTCGATCGCCTCCGCGTCGTCCTCGACGAAGAGCCAGTCGCGCGAGGCGTGCCCGTCGCCGTGCACCGTGAGCGGCTCGTCGCGGAGCGCCTGGATGATGAAGCGCGGGAGCACCTTCTCCGGGTGCTGGTACGGCCCGTAGTTGTTGAAGGGCCGAACGATCACGATCGGCAGGTCGTATGTGACGTAGTAGGCGTACGCGAGCCGGTCGGCACCCGCCTTCGTCCCGGCGTAGGGGCTGCGCGGGTTGAGCGGGTGCTCCTCGTCCATCGGGGCCCGCTCGGCCGTTCCGTACACCTCGCTCGACGAGATGAGGATGAAGCGGTCGACGGGGGCCTGGCGGATCGCGTCGAGGAGGATCTGCGTCCCGACGACATTCGTCTTCACGAATTCGGAGCCGCCTTCCTGGATCGACTTCTCCACGTGTGACTCGGCGGCGGCGTTCACGATCACGTCGACCTCGGCGACGACGTCGCGCACGAGCTCGGGATCGCGAATGTCCCCGTGCACGAACGAGAGGCGCTCGTGGCCCATGACGTCGCGGAGGTTCTCGATGTTCCCTGCGTAGGTCAGCGCGTCCAGCGAGACAACGTCATAGGGCGTGTGCGCGAGGAGGTGGCGTATGAAATTCGACGGAATGAAGCCGCAGCCACCCGTTACGAGGACTCGCTTGCCGGGCATCGCGCGAGTGTACCCGGACGGAATCGACGCCACTCGTGTCACCCGCTCAGTAGAGTCCCGCCTCGTGCCTCCTCCTCCGTCCACGGCCGAACCGGACGTGCGCGAGGCGCAGGCAGCCGAGCGCGTGCTGGGCTTTGGGCGCGCCCGTGCCGCCGCCCGCCGCCTCGAGCACCCCCGCGTGGCGAGCGCCGCGACCGTTCTGGCGCTCGCCGGATCGACCGCCTTCCTGCTCGCCCGGCTCGTCCCTGACGTGCGCGGCAAGCCGCTCTTCGACGACGAAGTGCTCGCCGGCCTGACGGCCGTCCACCCGCTCGGCGAAGTGCTCGAGATCGTCCTCGCCGACCGCGGTGGCGCGCCGTTCCACTTCGTCCTCGCGCACGTCGCCCTCCTGGTCGACCCGTCCGCGGAGGCGCTCCGCTGGCTGTCGCTCGTCTTCGCGCTCGCCACGATTCCCGTCTGTTACGACCTCGGCCGCCGCCTCGGGGGCCGGACGGCCGGCATCGTCTCCGCGGTCGTGGCGGCGACCTCGTCCATGCTCGCGGTATACGGGACGGTCGGGCGTATGTACGCGCTCTTCGCCTTCGCGAGCGCCGTCGCCGTCGATCTCTTCGTGCGCGCGCTCGACCGCAGGACGCCGCGAGCGGCGCTCGGCGCCGCCGCAGCCGCCTGGTTCCTTCCGGCCGTGCACCCTTACGGCCTCGTGGTCGTCGGGATCGAGGCGCTCGTCGCGCTCATCCTCTGGCGCGGTCGGCCGCTCCGCCCCGCGCTCCCGATCTTCGGGCTCGCCGTCGCCCTGACGCCGTTCGTGATCGCCGACATCCGCCTCAGCGAGCGGTTCGGCGTCGGCGCCTTCGAGCGTGAGAGCGTCGCGCCGCCGGACTTCGCGGCACAGCAGCTCGGCGAGGCGCTCGCGGCGTTCGCCGGCGGCCAAGGGCTGCTCGCGCTCGCGTTCTTCGGGACTGCTCTCGGCGGACTTTTCGTCGCCACCCGCGGCCGGCCGGCGTTCGGCGCGTTCGCCGTACTCGTGCTCGCCGCAATCCCGGTGCTCATGATCGTCGTGCGGGCCGAGGAAGAGCTCATCCACCTTCTCTCGCCCCGTCACCTCACGTTCGCGCTGCCGATCTGGGCGGCGCTCGTCGGAGCGGGCGTCGCGCGCGCCGTGCGCGACCTCCCGCCAATGCTCGCGACGGCCGGCGTCGTCGCGGTCGTCGCGGCGGCGGCGCTCGCGCCGTCGGGCATCACCGACCCGCGCATCGACCCGGCCGCGGACCGCGCGTCGCTCGCCGGCCCGGCCGCCTGGGTGCGCTCGCGCGCGGACGACCGGTCGGTGCTCCTCTTCTACTCGCCGGTGTACGTCGCGGCGCTCCCCGAGACCGACGGGGCGACGGCGGTCTCGCGCTCGGGGCGGCCGCTTCGGATGGTCGAGCGCGCAGAGTACCCCGCGTCGTCCGTCATCCTGGCGCTTCCGCTCGCGGGGACGCGCGTGTACGAGAAGGCGCTGCTCGCCCGCCTCGGGCCCGGGAGCGCCGTCGGCGCCTTCCCCGAGTGGCTCGTCCTCGAGACGGCCGGGCCGCTCACCGGCCGGCATTCCGTCCTCGCCGCCGGCCGGGACGCGCTCGTCGCGGCCCGCGCGTCCACGCGCCGGCGCGACCTCACCTTCCGGCGCGCCCTGCAGGGCGGTCTCGTAACCGTTTGCGGAGCGCTCAGCGAGCTCCGAGCCCCGTGCTCGGAGCGCGTCCTGCCACCGCCGCTCCGCGCGCGCTAGCCCGGTTCAGTCGTCCGGCTCGCGCCGGCGGTCGAGCTCGCGCTCGACGGTGTAGAGCGGCCGCCCCTCGACGTCCCGTTGCAGGCGGCCGAGGTACTCGCCGACGAGGGCGGAGATGAAGCCGTTCATCCCGAGGATCGCGAGCACCAGCGCGGCCAGGAAGAGGGGACCCGGGAAGTCGTCGCGGACGATCCAGGCAACGATGCCCCAGCCGCCGGCGACGAACGCGAGGAGCGAGGACGTGATCCCGATCACCATCCCCGCCCACTGGATGGGCTGCGGCCAGAACCCGGCCATCACGTGGAGCGCGACGCGGACGAGTCCGAGCCACGTGTAGCGAGAGCGACCGCCCCGCGGGCGGTGGGCGACCTGAACCTCGCTCACGCTCGCACCAGTCGAGAGAACGAGCGCCTTCGTGAACTTCTGCTTCCCGATCGATCCGGCGAGCGGCAGGAGGACGTCGCGACGATAGGCGTTGAACGCGCAGCCGAAGTCCGAGATGTCGGCGCGCGTGAAGCTCCTCAGCAGCCGGTTGACGAGCTTCGACGGGATCTTGCGGCCCCAGCCGTCGTCGCGCTCGGTTCGCCGGCCACTCGCGACGTCGCTGCCGACGTCGACCGCGTCGACGAGCCGCAGGATGTCGTCGGGGGCGTTCTGGAGATCGGCGTCCATGGTGACGACGACGTCGCCCCGCGCGCGGACGATCCCGGCGTGCATCGCCGGGTGCTGGCCGAAGTTCCGCTTGAAGCGGAGGGCGCGGACGTGCGGGTCGGCCTCGTAGACCGCCTGGATCTCCGCCCACGTCCCGTCCGTCGACCCGTCGTCGACGAACACGATCTCGTACGGACGCCCGTCCCGCTCGAGCGCCTCCGCCGACCGCCGGTACACCTCCTTGATCGTCCCCTCCTCGTTGTAGACGGGCACGACCACGGAGATGTGCGGCCTGGGGTTGCGTTCGGTCCGCTCGACGACCTCGGCGGCAAGTTGCGGCTGCGCCATGGCGGCCACCCTACCACGGTGGTCGCGCGGCCCCGGGGTGCGGACGCCCACGGGACGGGGCCCGTTACAGAGCCTTCAGGAGCGCGGCGAGCTCCTCGACGCGCTTCCGGCGCGACAGGCGTTCTCGCAGCTCCGGCGAAAGCCGGGGCGCTTGCAGCTCGCCTTCGCGCCAGCGGCGCTCCAGGTCGGCGAGCGCCGCCGCGATCGCGTCCGTGTCGTCCGGCGGGACGACGGCGCCGATGCCGGTCTCACGGAGGAGCGCAGCCGCCTCGCCGTCCGGGGGGACGGCGGCGAGGATCGGCCGCTCGGCCGCGAGGTACTCGAAGATCTTTGCGGTCAAGACGGTGCGGCCTCGGCCGTCGGCCTGCGGGACGAGCAGGAGAAGCGCCTCCGAGTCGCGCTGGAGCGCGAGGACGTCCGCCCTGGGAAGAAACGGAATCAACTCGAGCCGATCGTCGACGCCGAGCGAGCGTGCGCGCTCGCGCTCGGCCGCGGGAAAGCCGCCGACGAACCGCGCGACCACGCCGTCCGTTCGTGCGAGCGCGTCGACGACGGTCGCGGGGCTGCGGCGCCCGAAGAACGCGCCTGTGTGGGTGAGGCGGAACCGGTCGCCCGGACGGTACGGGAGTCCATCGAAGTCGTCGAAGTCGCAGCCGTTCTCGATGACGACGGGAGCTCGGCGGGGGGCGAGCTCCGCCATCTCGCGGGCGATCGCCGTCGAGGCCGTGACGAGTGCGTCGGCGCGGCGCGCCACCAAGCGGCTGAGCACCGCCTCGCCGCGGATCTCGCGCCGCCGGTGCGCGTGTGCGGCGAGCGAGTCGCGCAGGTCGGCTACCCACCGGGCTCGCGTCGCCCCGCTCGCCGCCGCGCCGACGAGGTGGACGGAGCCCGGCGGCGAGGTCGTCACGACGGCCTCGATCCGCTCACGCCGGACGATCCGGAGCGCCGCGGGGATCGCCGTCACGTTCCAGAGGACGCTGGCGTCCGGGACGAGGAGCCCCCGGAGGACGATCGGGACGAGCCGGGCGAGCCGCTGGAGCCCGACGCGTCCGTAGAGCTCCTCGGCCGGGCGCCGGGCGCGCGGCCCCAGGTTCCGCGCGCGATGCACGGTCACGCCGGGCGGCTCCTGAAGCGTCGGATCCCGATACACCCACTTCGGGTTGTCGGGCGCGAGCACATGGACCTCGAAGCCAAGCTCGTGCAAGTGCTTCGCCCACTTGAGCGGACGGACGACCCCGGCACCCCCAGCCGGAGGCCAGTACATCGCGACGAGGAGGACCTTCACGGGCGCAATTGTCTCGTCGGCGGCCGGTTCGGCGCGCCCTGATCGACCCCCGGCGCCGCCACCCCGGTCGCTAGTTGCCTGGGCCGGTCGCGGGCTAGTGTTCCCGCCGTGCGCGCGCAGGGGAAGCGGCCCGCCCGCTAGGTGCCCGCTCCCCTGACGATCCTCGTCACGGCCTCGGGCGCACCCGGGACGGCCGCGCTCCTGCGGGCGTTGCGGCAAAACGGCGAGCGCGAGATCCGCCTCGTCGGTTGCGACATGAACGAGCGCGCGGTCGGCCGCTTCCTCTGTGACCGCTTCGCCCGCGTCCCGCCCGGGTCCGACCCTCGCTTTCCCGACGCGGTCGTCGAGCTCTGCCGCCGCGAGGCGGTCGACGTCGTCCTACCGCAGTCGTCCCACGACCTCGCCGGCCTCGCGGCCGCGAAGGAGGCGCTCGCTGACGCGGGGACGCTCGCGCTCGTCAGCTCGCGCGAGACGGTCCGCCGTGCAAACGACAAGGCCGACTGCTACGCGGCGCTGGCGGCGGTGGGCGTCCCCGTCCCCGAGTTCAAGCGCGTCCGCGGCCGGGACGCCTTCGCGCGAGCGGCCGAAGAGCTCGGATACCCGGAGCGCCCCGTCTGCTTCAAGCCGGTGACGAGCTCCGGGTCGCGCGGCTTCCGTGTCCTCGATCCGGCCGTCGACCGCGCGAAGCAGCTGCTCCGCGAGCGTCCCGGCTCGCTTGCCTTGACGCTCGACGAGGTCGTGCCGCTCCTCCCCGACCGAGACGGCGACGAGCTGCTCGTGATGGAGCTCGCGACCGGCGGTGAGCGCACGATCGACGGGGTTGCGAGCGCGGGCCGCGTCGTCCTCGGCCACCCGAAGACCCGGGAGGCGATGCGGGCCGGTCTCGCCATGTTCTTTCGGTCGCTGGCGGACCCGGGCCTCGTGGCGCTCGCCGACCGGATCGTCCTGGAGCTCGCGATCGAGCACTTCTTCAACGTCCAGCTCGTCGGCGACCTGGTGATCGAGGTCAACCCCCGCATCTCGACGGTCGTCTACCAGGAGGACCTGAACCTGCCGTACCTGGGCGTCAAGCACGCTATCGGCGAGCTCGGCGATGACGAGCTCGCGGCGCACGCCGCGCGGATCCGTCCGAGCCGCCGGGCGCTCAGGTACTTCGAGCAGCTCGAATGGGACGAGCGCTAGGGGCGCCCGTCACGCAATGACGCGATAGACCTCGAACGCCTCCGCGTACTCGCGGCCGACGTTGATTCCGCGTGTCCGGGCGAGGTTCCAGATGTAATCCGGGTTGGCGTAGTTGCGGTGCTGTTGAGAGCGGTACCGGCCGAGCGCGCCGACCTTCCTTTCCACGTGCCCCGCGTCCAGCGCGACGAACGCCTGGAAGGCGAAGTTGAGGTTGTTCCAGGGAATCTCGTACCCGAGCACGGTCGTTCGCTTGAACGCCCGCAGCCCCTCGGCCGCGATGACCTGGTGGTCCTGGTGGATGTCGTGGACGCTCGGCATCAACACCGCGTCGGGCGCCCGTTCCTCCCAGAGCTCGATCAGAAGCTCGAGGATGTCTTGCCGGCGCTCCGGAAACGTCCGCACGTCGAAGTCGTGGATCGTGAGGCCACCCTCCGCCATCCCGAGGGCCGTGGTCGCCTCGCGCGCCTCCCGCTCCAGCGTGTCCGGCGCGAAGCCGGGCGGCAGCGACTTCGTCGCAGTCGAGAACGCGATGTAGCGAACCTCGATGCCGGCGTCGACCAGACGGGCGATCGTGCCGCCGCAGCCGAACTCACCGTCGTCCGTGTGCGGCGCGAGGACCAGGACCCGCCGCCAGCCGGAGATCACGCCCGCACCGCCTCGCTCGCCCAGTCGCTCCCGCCGCGGCGCCGGCGCGCGGGGACGAGCGCGGTGAGACCGACTCGGCGCAACGAGGCGCGATTGTAGGCGCGTCCGTTCCCGCCGGCGTCAGAAGCCGGGCACCGCTCCCGAGAGCTTGAGGCCCGCCAGGGCGAGCACCGCGGCGAGCGAGAGGCGGACGACCCGCTCCGGGAGGCGGACGGTGAGCTGGCTCCCGGCCAGGATGCCGGGGATCGACCCGAGCGCGAGCCACGCGGTCGCGCCGAGATCGACGTTCTCCGCCCAGAGGTGTGCGAGCCCGGCCGCCCAGAGGAGTGCGGCGGCGTGGAAGATGTCGGTCCCGACGATCTTCGCTGCGGTGAACGGGAACAGGACGAGCAGCATGAGGCCGAAGAACGTGCCGCTCCCGACCGACGTGAGGCCGAGGATGAACCCGCCGACGACGCCCACGGCGAACGCGATCGCGCGGTCGCGGTTTCGGAGGCGGTACGGCCGGTCGTCGGGCGGCCGCCTGCCGATGAACGTCCGCGCGATGAGTCCGGCGCCGCCGAGAACGAGCGCCACGCCGAGGATCGTGCTCGCGACGTCGTTCACCTCGTCGCCGAAGCGGCGCTCGAGCAGCTCGACGACGTAGACGCCGGCGATCGAGGCCGGGATCGACCCGAGCGCGAGCCAGAACGTAAGGCGTGCGTGGACGTGCCCGAGGACGCGGTGTCGCCACGCGCCGATCGTCTTGAAGATCGCGCCGTGGAGGATGTCCGTCCCCACCGCAACGACGACGTTGAAGCCGAAGACGAGGACGAGGATGGGGGTCATGAGGCTCCCCCCACCCATCCCCGTGAACCCGACGAGCAGGCCGATCAGGAGCCCCGTTAGCGCGAGCTCCCAGGTCACGGCTAGTCGCGCGAGCGGTAGGCCTCGATCAGGACCTGTGCCACCTCCGGGCGGGTGAACTCCTCGGGCGGAAGCTCGCCGCGGCCCAGGAGCTCGCGAACCTGCGTACCGGAGAGGAAGACGCGGTCGTCGCCGCCGTGCGGGCATGTCTTCGGGGTCGCCATCTGGCCGCAGGCGCGGCACCAGAACGCGTGCTCGAAGAACATCGGCTCGATGTCGAGCTCGTGCGGCTCGAAGTCGTCGAAGATGAGCTGCGCGTCGTAGCTTCCGTAGTAGTCGCCGACGCCAGCGTGGTCGCGGCCGACGATGAAATGGGAGCAGCCGTAGTTCTTCCGGCAGATGGCGTGCCAGATCGCCTCGCGTGGCCCCGCGTAGCGCATGGCGGCCGGGAACGCCGAGACGACGACGCGCTCCTCGGGGTAGTAGCCGGCGACGAGCGTGCGGTACGCGTCCACGCGGACGGCAGCCGGGACGTCGTCCGACTTCGTCTCACCGACGAGCGGATGGACGAGGAGACCGTCGACGGTCTCGAGCGCACACTTGGTGAGGTACTCGTGCGCGCGGTGGATCGGGTTGCGCGTCTGAAACCCGGCGACCCGCTTCCATCCCCGCTCGGCGAAGAGCGCGCGGGTTTGCGCTGGGTCGCGGTGGAGCTCGGGGAACGGCGGGTCGAGGCGCTCGAAGACGGTGACCGGGCCCGCCAGGTAGAACGCGTGCTGGGCGAGCAGGCGGGCGACGCCCGGGTGCGCGTCGTCCTTCGTCCGGAAGCAGCGCTCCGCCTCGCGGTCCTTGTCGTACGGGTAGACGTCCTCGACCTCGAGGACGGCGAGCCGGCGGCCCGTCTCGTCCGAGAGCGCGACCCGGTCGCCCACCGGCGCGGCCGCGACGGCGAGGCATACGGGGAGCGCCCAGGGGAGGCCGCTCGCGAGGCGCATCTCCTCGACGACCCGCTCGTAGTCGTCTCGGCCCATGAACCCGGTCAGCGGGCTCAGCGCGCCCGAAGCGAGCATGTCGAGGTCGGCGAGCTCGCGAGGCGTGAGGCGAACCACCTCGACACCGTCGAGTCGCTCGGGTCTCGTCCCCGTCCGGTCGACGAGCTCGCCGCCGTGCGGCTCGATCAGCTGGCTCTCCGTCGCCGCGAGCGTCATGCCGGGCGCGCCTGCGCGAATCGGCCCAGGAAGGCGCGAGAGCCGGCGCAAGCGGGGAGCCACGCGCGCGCCTCCCGCCGATACGATCGCCTCGGGGAGGAGGCTGGGCGAACCCGGTCACACACGCGCACGCGAGTGAGCACCGCCGTCACGCGCGCACCCCGGGCTCGACGAGCCCGAGCTCCTCGAGCTTCGCGACGACGACGCCGGCGCTCTCGTCCGGCGAGCGTTCCTCCGTCTCGAGGACGAGCTCCGCTGCCGGCGGCTCCTCGTACGGGTCGTCGACGCCGGTGAAGCCCTTGAGCTCGCCGGCGAAGGCCTTCTCGTAGAGCCCCTTGACGTCACGGCGGGCGCACGCCTCGACGGACGCCTTGACGTAGACCTCGACGAAGGGCCCGAACTCCTCGACCATCGTGCGCGCCTTGCGGCGCGTCTCCTCGTACGGCGAGATCGCAGCGCACAGCACGGCCGCGCCGTGCCGGACGAGGCGCGCGGCGACCCAGCCGATCCGCTCGATGTTCGTGTCCCGGTCTTCCTTCGAGAACCCAAGGCCCTTCGAAAGGTGCGTTCGCACCGTGTCGCCGTCCAGGTACTCCACCAGGTGGCCGCGTGCTTCGAGCTCGGGGCCGACGAGGTGGGCGATCGTCGTCTTCCCGGCCCCCGAGAGCCCCGTGAACCAGAGCGCGAAGCCGCCGCCGCGCGTCCGGTCCGAGACCGGATGCTCATGGGCGTAGATCCATGTGGGAGAACCGATGGGTCCTCCACGAGGGCCCTCCTTCCCCTTCCCGTCGGCCATTCAGCGTGCTCGCGTGCTCGCCTCGACGTGGATCCCGCACTCGAGCTTGTCCGAGCCCGCCCAGCGGCCGGCGCGCTCCTCCTCGTCGGGCCGCGTCGGGCGCGTGCAAGGAATGCAGCCGATCGAACGGTAGCCCGCGTCGTGGAGCGGGTTGTACGGGATGTCGTTCGCCGCGATGTACCGCCAGACGTCCTTCTCCGTCCAGTCGGCGAGCGGCTGGATCTTCCAGACCCCGTAGCGATCCGACCATTCCGCCTTCTGCGCTCCCGCGCGCGAGGGCGACTGGTCGCGCCGGATCCCGGAGATCCAGGCGTCGTAGGGCTCGAGCGCTTCGATCAGCGGCTCGACCTTGCGAATGTGGCAGCAGCGATCGGGATCGCGCTCCCACAGGTTCGGCCCCTCGCGCCGGTGTTGCTCGGCGACCGTCATGACCTGCGGGCGGATCAGCGTGAGCCCGTAGCGGTCCACGAGCCGCTGGCGCGTCTCGTACGTCTCCCGGAAGAAGAGATGCGTGTCGAGTTCGACGACGTCGATCTCGAGGCCGAGCTCCGACACCATGTGGACGAGCACCGAGGACTGCTTCTGCCACGAGCAGGTGACGCAGAGGCGCTCGCCGAACTCCGCTTCCGCCCAGCGGATCACGTCCTCCGCCGGCAGCCGCTCCACGTCGGGGAAACCCGTGGTTCCCCCGATCGCCGCGTCGTTACGAACGGACAGGCTCATCGCGAAGGAGGACGTGCACGAGAGTGTCCGCCCGCAGCCCGAGCCGGAGCGTCTCGAGCGCGATCACCTCCTCGGGCGGGATGTTCCCGAGGTTCACGTCCGGCCCGAAGTGGCGGATGAACCAGGCCTGCGAGTCCTTGGTCGGCGCCTCGAAGATGATCTGAGCGACGTCGATCTCGTGCGCGATCTCGTCGATGAGACCCGTTCGCATCTCGCCCGTCGGACGGAAGATCCCGGCCGTCGCTGTCTCGCGGGCCTCCGTGACCACCTTCCATGCGCCCGCCGCAAGCTCCTCGGTCATCCAGTTGACCCACTGGTACGGCGCGTAGACGACGTCCGCGTCCTTGGAGCCGACCTCGGAGAGGACGACGAAGTCCTTCGCCAGGTCGGCGATCAGCTCGAGCTTCCGATCGTGCGGAAGGTCGATCGCGCCGTCGGAGACCTCGACGTGTGAGATCCGGTTGTCGGCGAGCCAGCGGCGGTAGTCGTCCAGCCGTCCTCGCACGACGGCCGCCTCGAACAGCGTCCCGCCGCAGACGACGGGCGTCTCGAACGACCGGTAGAGCGCGATCTTCTTCTCGAGGTTGCGCGTCACGTACGACGTTCCCCACCCGAGCTTCACGACGTCGACGTACTCGCCCGCGGTGTCGAAGAGCCCTTCGATCTCACGCAGGTTGAGCCCCTTGTCGATCACGTGCGTGAGGCCCCTCGTGCGCGGCTTCGGCGAGCGCGGGGGCAGGTCGAGGAAGCCGTCAGATAGCTGCATAGAGGTCCTCCAGCTTCTTGCGCGCCCGTTCCTGCACGTCGTGGTAGAGCGAGCTGCCGTGCGAGTCGATCGCGACCGTGAGGGGACCGAAGTCGCGGACGCGGAACTTCCAGAGGCACTCGGGCATCAGGTCCTCCCAGGCGACCTCCTCGATCTCCTCGATCTGCGTCGTCTCGAGCGCCGCCGCGCCGCCGACGATCGCGAAGTAGACCATCCCCAGGCGGCGCATCGGCTCGATCGCCTCGTCGGGGAGGCCGCCCTTGCCGCAGATCGCCCGGACGCCGTGCTCGCGCCCGAGCGGCTCGGTGTAGCGAACCATTCGGGCGCTCGTCGTCGTCCCGATGCAGAGCTTCTCGTAGCGACCCGGGCCGACCTTGCGGACGTTCGGCGCCGTGTGGAGGAGGAGCGCGCCCTCGAGGTCGAACGGGGGCCGCTGGCCCTCGCGGAAGATGCGGATGTGCGTGCGGTCACGGATCCCGATCACCTGGCCGTCGACCGTCACCGAGTCGCCGACCCGGAGCTTCCGGATCTCCTCTTCGGTCGTCGGGAAGGTCATGTGCACTTCGGCCACCGCTACGCCTCGCGGTCGAACTCGACCGTCCCGTCCGCGCCGACGTGCGCGGTCGCGCGACGCGCCGCCCAGCACTGGTAGTTGACGGCGACCGGGTTCAGCGTGATGTGCGTGTCGCCGTGCTCGACGTGCACCGCGAGCGCGGTGACATCGCCGCCGAGCCCCATGGGACCGATACCCGTCTCGTTCAGGAGCGCGAACAGCTTCTCCTCGAGGCGAGCGACGTCCGGGTCGGCGTTTCGCGTCCCGACCGGACGCGCGATCGCCTCCTTGGCGAGGTGCATCGCGTAGTCCGCCGAGCCGCCGATCCCGACGCCCACGATTCCGGGCGGGCACGGCCGCCCGCCCGACCCGACGATCGAATCCAGGACGAAGCGGACGATTCCTGCCTCGCCGTCGGCGGGCGTGCACATGGAGAGGAAGCTCATGCTCTCGGAGCCGGACCCCTTCGGGACGCACTTGACGTCGAGGCCGTCCCACCCCGGTACGAACTCCCAGTGGACGATCGGGACGCGGTGGCCGACGTTCTGGCCGGTCGGCTCCCGAGTCAGCGTATGGACGGTGTTCGAGCGAAGCGGGTGCTCGATCGTCGCGCGCTCCGTCCCGTCGCGAAGCGCCTCCTCGATCCGCGCCGGATGCACAGGGAACTCCTCGCCGACGCGGCAGTAGTAGACGGCGATCCCCGTGTCCTGGCAGACGAGGTTCCCCTGCGCGTCGGCGACCTCGACGTTGCGCGCGATCGTCTCGAGGACGCGACGGCCCGGAGTCGACGTCTCGCGGTCGCGCGCGTCGGCGAGCGCGTCGCGAAGGTCCTGAGGGATGTCCTTGAGCGACCAGACGTAGAGATGCGCGGCCGCGTCCGCGACGACCGCCTGTAAGTCGGTCGCGACCGCGCTCACGTCTGAGCCGCCTTCGCCGCCGCCCGCCCTGCCCGGCGCCCGAAGACGCAGCACTCGAGGAGCGAGTTTCCCATCATGCGGTTGCGGCCGTGCGTGCCGCCCGCGATCTCGCCGCAGGCGAAGAGCCCTGGAACGGTCGTCTCCCCGTGCTCGTCGATCACGAGACCGCCGTTCTGGTAATGGAGGACGGGGTACGTGAGAATCGGCTCCGAGAGCGGGTCGACACCGGCCGCGCGGTAGCGCCGCAGCATGTACGGAAGCGAGACCTCGGCATCCGCCTCGGGAATTCGCGTCGTGTCGAGCCAGACGGCCGGCTGCCCGTCCGGCGTCTCGACCCCGCGCCCTTCCCGCACCTCACGGAAGATCGCCTCGGAAACGGCGTCGCGCGGAGCGAGCTCGTCCGTGAAGCGCTCGCGCTCTCGGTTGAGCAGGACGGCGCCGTACGCGCGCGTCGTCTCGGGAATCGAGTAGCCGGCGAGGCTCGGCGGCCAGACCCCGCCGTTCGGGTGGTACTGGAGCGCGTCGAGGTCGCGGGCCGCGGCACCGAGCGCGAGCGCGATCTCCGTCGCCTCGCCCGTCGCGCCCGCGTGGTTCGTCGTCGGCTCGCCCCGCTCGCGGGCTTCGCGGTAGCAGCGTCCGCCCGCCGCGAGGACGACTGCGCCCGCCTCCACGCGAATCTCCTCGCCGTCCCGGCCGCGGCACGTCGCGAGCCACCCGTTCTCGCGCGGCTCCAGCGCGACGAGCGGGAGGCCGGGCAGCGCGGTCGCGGCGCTCGCCTCGACGCGCGCCCGCAGCGCCGTCGTGATCGCGTGCCCCGTTCGGTCCCCGACCTGGAGGAGGCGCTTCCGGCTCGCGCCGCCGCATCGCGCCAGCCTGTACCCGCCGTTGTCACGGGTGAACTCGACGCCGGCCTGCTCGAGCCAGTCGATCGTCCCGGGCGCCTCCTCCGTCAGGACGCGGACGAGCAGGCGGTCGGCAGTCTCGTGCGAGCTTCGCCAGACGTCCTCCGCGTGGAGCTCGGGCGAGTCGTCCGGGCCGAGTGCCGCCTGGATCCCGCCCTGCGCCTTGGCGGAGTTCGACGACTGGAGCGCGCCCTTCGTCGCGAGCCCGACCCGCGCGCCCGCGCCGGCGGCGGAGACGGCCGCCGCGAGGCCGGAGGCACCGCTTCCGACGACGAGCACGTCGAACGTCCTGGACTGCGCCACGCGGTGACTATACCACCGTGTTCGTAATGAAAACGATTAGCGTCTCTTATCGTTCTTGAGGGAGTCCGCCCCGCCGTCGATACAGACGCCGTGGCCTTGCGGAGCGTCGCCCTCGTCTCGCTTCTCGCCGCCCTCGCGATCGGCGGCTGGATCTTCCTCGCGCAGTCGCGCGAGGCCGGGCCGACCTCGGCGCTCGGCGAGCGTGCGCAGGCGCATGCGGGAGGACGGGTCGCGGCCGCGCACTTCCAGGCGGCCGCACCGCTTCTGCAGGCGCACCACGTCGAGACCGGGACGTACGCGGGCGCCGTCCTCCCGCCGAACCTGGGCGTCGCGCTCGTCCGAGCGGACGCGACGTCGTACTGTCTCGAGGCGCAAACAGGCGGCGCGGCTGCGCACGTCGCCGGGCCCGGCGGATCGCCTGTGCCGGGCCCCTGCTGAGGCGGCCGGGACGCGGCGCCCTACGCGCCGAGCCCGCCGAAGACGGCGAAGGGGTTCGCCGGCGCCACCTCCCACACCATCCGGCCGCCCGGCTCGACCTCGATGCGCGCGCCCTCGAGCCCCTCGGTCTCGAGCCGCTCGGCGAGCGCGTGCGCCTCGTCCTCGTTGCGGGCGCCGACGAGCAGGAACGTCCAGCGGCGAACGACGGGGATCCCTTCAGCCTCTAGCCGCTCAGCGAGCTGGACGGTCTCGTCGTGGCTCGAAAGCTCGACACGGACCTCCCACTCGGCCTCGCCGCTCGCTTGCGACTCGGCCGCCTCGCGCGCCTGGAGCCGCTCGTGCTCGACCCGCAACTCCTCGTCGGTGCGCGGAAGCGGGAGGGAGGCGTCCTCCCAGCGCTGCTCGGCGGGGTGCCAGCGCGCCAGCTCGACCCGCCCGGCGGCCGGGTGCCCGATCCGCGCGAGCACGAGACGCTCGACGTCCCGGGCGCGCTCCTCGCTGTCGGCGTAGAGGAAGACGCGCGCCTCGTCGCGGCTCACGATCACGCGGTCGCCGAGCCGCTCCCGCTCGCCGGCCTCGAGCCGCGCCTCGTGCAGCCAGCCGGCCAGCTCGCGGGCTGCGGCCTCGTCGGCCAGCTCGACCGTGAGGCGCAAGTCGTCCGCCACAGGCGCATTGTGCCGCGACGGTATCCTCGTCGCCCCGTGAACTGGCTCGTCAAGGCGGTGCTGCAGAAGGGGATGAGCGCCCTTCCGAACGCCGAGGCGGCGAACTACGTCTTCCAGCGCCGGGTGACCCGCTCGCTTCCGATCGGCGATGGCGGCGTCCGGCGGAAGTTCGGGCGCGCGCTCGAGCACGTTCGGGTCTTCGCGGAGCACGGGGCGGGGCGGCCGCCCGCCGAGAGCGTGTTCTACGAGTTCGGCGCGGGGTGGGACCTCGCCGTGCCGCTCGCGTACGCCGCGCTCGGCGTCGGCAGGCAGGTGCTCGTCGACATCAGGGAGAACCTTCGCGTCGAGCTCGTCAACGCCACGCTCGCGAGCCTGGCGCGGCAACGCGACGCGCTCGCGGCGGAAGCCGGCTCCGCGCTCCGCGACCTCGGCCCGGCCAACGTCGCAAGCGCCGCGGATCTCGAGGAGCGCTTCGGGATCGCGTACCTCGCGCCGCGGGACGCCCGCGCGACGGGACTCCGCGCCGCCTCGGTCGACTTCGTCTCGAGCACGAACACGCTCGAACACGTCCCCGAGCGCGACGTCGTTCCGATCCTCCGCGAGTGCGCGCGGCTCCTGCGGGACGACCGCGTCATGAGCTTCCGCATCGACATGCAGGACCACGCGTCGTACTCGGATCCGCGCGTCTCCGCCTATCACTTCCTTCGCTTCTCCGACCGCGCGTGGCGGCTGCTCACGTCCGACCTCGGCTACCAGAACCGCCTTCGCCTGCCCGATTACCGACGGCTCTTCCGAGACGCGGGGCTCGAGACGCTCGCCGAGCGCGTGACCGAGCCGACGGCTGAGCACCTCGCCGAGCTCGCACGCGTCCCGCTCGCCCCACGCTTCCGGGGGTACGCGCGCGGCGAGCTCGCCGCCCGCGCGATCGCCGTCGTCGTCCGGCCCCGCCTACCAGACCGCGTCGAGGAGGTCGCGGACCTCGGCGGCGGAGGCGCGGCGCGGGTTCGCCCGCGCGCCGGGCCGTAGGACGACCGCCTCCGCGACCTGATCGAGCTCCGCTCGCGGGACGCCGAGGTCGCGCAGGCGCTCGAACCCCGCGATCCGTGCAAGCGCCTGCGCGCACGTCGGGGCATCGTCCGTCTCCATCGCGTCGGCCAGCCGGTCGAGCGCCTCCGCCGCGACCGGCTCGTTGAAGCGAAGCGCGGGCGGAAGGCAGATCGCGTTCAAAGCGCCGTGCGAAAGGGCGAAGCGACCGCCGAGCGCCTGCGCCATCGCGTGGGCGAGCCCAAGTCCCGCGCCGGCGAGCGCGGCGCCAGCGTGCATCGCGCCCTCGAGGAGCTGCCGGCGGGCGCCGAGGTCGCGCCCGTCCGCGAGCACGCGCGCGAGTGTTCGTGCGATCGCGCGCGCACCCGCGAGCGCTTCCCGGTCCGCCTCGTCGTTTCGCCCCTCGACGTAGAGCGCCTCAGCGCAGTGAGCCAGCGCGTTCAGCGCCGTCCCGCCCGATTCGCCGCGCGGAAGCGTCAGCGTCAGCTCGGGCTCGTAGAGGATCCCGGCGAGCCGCGCGCCACCGCCGCCGCCCTTGACGCGTCGGACCTCGTCGCGCACCCCGAACGTCGGCGTCCATTCCGCGCCCGAGTACGTGGTCGGCACCGAGACGACCGGGAGCCCGGTCGTCGCCGAGACGGCCTTCGCCGTGTCGATCGCGCTTCCGCCCCCGACGGCGACCAGTCCGTCGCAGCCCTCGGACGCGGCGGTCGCCGCATCGACCGTCTCACCGGGAACGTGAGCGCGAACGCGGTCGAAAAGCCGGTGCGCGTCGAGGCCCAGGCCGGTCCACCGCGGCGTCGTGACGAGGAGCGGCCGTCGTATGCCCAGGTCCGAAAGGAGCGAGGCGTACGCCGAGGTGCCCCAGCGGACGATCAAGCCGCCCGCTCGTGGGCGAAGGCGAGAAACGCCTCGGCCGCGCGCGTCAGCGTCCGCCCGCGCGACCGGACGACGTAGATCTGGCGCACCGGCTCGACGCCCTCTACGCGCGCCGTCGCGAGCGTGCCCGCCGCGAGCTCGCCCCCGATCGCCGTTCGCGAGATGAACGCGACGCCGAATCCGCCGCCCACCGCGGTCTTCACGGATTCCTGGAGTCCGATCTCGAGGCGGGACTCGAGATCGCGGACGCGGAGGCCCGCGCGCCGCAGCTCCTCCTCGATCACGTGGCGGACGCCCGCGCCCTCCTGCATGACGATCAGGCGCTCGCGCTTCAGCTCGTCGAGCGAGACCTCCCGCTCCGCGAACGGGTGGCCGGGCGGGACCGCGAGGACGATCTCGTCCCGCGCAAGGGGCTCGAACGCGAGCGCGCGCGCGCGCCGGAGCGCACCGACGACGCCGAGCTCGAGCGCGTGGTCGGCGACCGCGTCGATGACCGCGTGCGTGTCTGCCACCGTGAGCGCGACGTGGAGCGACGGATGCGCGCGCTGGAAGTCGCAAAGGAGGAGCGGGACGAGCTGCGCGCCCGGGCCGGTCGAGGCGCCGATCGCCAGCCGGCCGCGCAGGTCGCCCGAGCCGTCGTCCGCGAGCTCCGCGAGAAGGTGCTCTTCGGCGCCGAGGACGCGCTTCGCGCCCCGGTAGACCCGGAGGCCCGCCTCGGTCGGCTCGACCCTTCGGCCGGACCGGTCGAGGAGCTTTCGACCGAGCCGCTCCTCGAGCGCGCGCACCTGCAGGCTGACCGCGGGCTGGGTCACGCCGAGCCGTTCGGCGGCCTGGGAAAAGCTCTTGCGCTCGACGACCGCGCAGAATGCGGCGAGCTGGCGTGTGTCCATATAAGCGTTCATTATCGTGAACCGCGTACGCATGCGGTTTGCGCGGCCAGGTGCTGACGAACTGCTAACCCGCGGGGGGAGGCGACCACGGACGGCCGGCCGCCTCAAGTCCCCACGCGGCAGGCGAGCGCAACCGGGGCGTTCGCGGCGTGTCCGTAGTCCGCGTCAGGCTGGTAGCGCAACGTGAGGTCGAGGTAGCGCTTGGAGTGGACAGCGGGCTTGAATGCTTCGCGCGGCCGGCGCTGACTTCGCGCCGCAGTGGGGGCCCTGGTACGGCCTCACTCCTTTCCAGGAGAGCGGAACCTGGCGGACCACTGGAGTGGCCTCAAGGCCTCTCGACGCATCGGCGACCAGACCCACGGCGTAGGTGCCCGCCGCCATGTGGAGCTGAAGCCGGTCGGCGCACTTGTCGAAACGGTCACCGCCTGGGAGGACGGCCGCACGCTCGCCACCACGAATCAGCCATCCACTCTCGTGCCGTTCAAGCAGGCCCAGGCCAGGCTCACCCTCGAGCCCGACGGTGACGGGACTGCGATCACATTCGAATACCGGTATGTGCCCAGGGGTGGCCCGATGGGTCGATTGACCGGTCTCGTGATCGGCAGGATGCTGAGGGCAAACTTCGAGAGCATGCTGGCTGCCATCGAGGAGGCCGCTCTCAACGCGCGCTGACAGGATGACTTACCATCCGCTTCGCGCCGTGTTTTCCTGCAATTAGGCCGCTTCTTCTGCCAGGCGCACGCCTCTCTCGAAGCGCCCTGAAGATCCCTGAGAGTCCTCGAACCAGTCCCCAAAACCGATCCCCAGATCACGCCCTGACAGCAGCTGAGGCGGCGCCTCAGCAGACGTGATCCGGCCGCTGGAGCAGGTCGCCCGCTGCGCGATCACGACGACGGATCCCGAGCGCGGTTTCCGCAACCTCGACACGTTGCGCGTGATCAAGGAGGACCGCGGCGCGCGCGACGGCGACCAGTTCGACTTCGGGATCTACGGCGAGGTCGTCCGCCCCGGACGGGTGCGCGTCGGCGACGCCGTCACCGTGCTCGAAAGCGCCTGACGACGGCGAACTCGCGGACGTCGACCGGCGGCGGCACCGCGCGCACGCGCCTTGCGAGCTCGTCCGGCACCGTATAGCCGCCGTAGTCGCGCGCGTACACGACTGCCTCCTCGCCGCTCTCGCACCGCTGGATCACGTCGAAGCGCGCCTCCGTCTCGAGCTTCCAGAGGCCGGTGTCCTCGATGTGCGCCTCGGCCGCCGCCACGTCGGACAGGAATTGCGAGCCCTCGAACGACCCGAGCACGCGGCCGCCGGCCTCGGCCCGCAGCGCAGGCGCGACGGGGTGGATGTCGACCAGCCTTCCGCCGGGGACGAGACTGCGATGGACGCGGCGCAGGGCGTTCACGACGCCCTCGAGGGGCAGTCATCACAACGACCAGGCGAGGACGGCCGCCTCGTAGCTCGCGGGCGGCTCGTCGAGCTCGAGCGCGCTCAGCACCGAGAAGCGGACGCGATCGGCCAGGTCAACCGGCGTCTCGGCGCGCGCCGTATCGATGCGCTCCCGGTCAGTGTCGATCCCGTGGACGAACGCGGCCCGCCGGGCGAGCGTCCACGTCAGGCGGCCGTCGCCCGCTCCCACCTCGAGAACGCGCAGCCCCGAGAGGTCGGCGACCCGATCGATGGCGCCTTGCTCGGCGCCTTCGGGGTCGAGCATCTCCGGCATGGGCGCGGCGGATCCTAGTACGTCTCGAGCGCGGCGCTCCGGCGCTCCTCGAGCTCGAAGAGTCGGAAGAGCGCGAACGCCGCCGCGACGTACGCCGCGCCGATGCCGCTTCCGTCCCGATGAGCCCGGCGACCTCGCCGAGCGAGGATGCCGGCAACGACCTCCCGTGCCGCCACGCCTCAGCGGGCAGCCACGCGCCGGCTGACTCGTCGACCGGTTGGCGTGCGGCGTTGTCGATGCTGACCACGGCGATCAACAATCGTGGTCAGGTCGTGGGTTACGGCCCCAGCGGCGCGTTCCTCTACGAGAAAGGCACTCGCATCGAGCTGACCGTTGTGCTACCCGCAAACTCAGGCTGGACGCTCTCGTTCGCAGAAGACATCAACGATCAACGACCGCGGTCAGATCGTGGGCACCGGGGTCCACAATGGCGTCCCGCGCGCCTTCCTTCTCTCGCCGATCGAAGCAACACGACGACAGGTAAGGCGACGCGTTCGCCGGGCCGGCGCCGAGCGCTTCCTCGAGGAGGTTCGCGCCGACGAGCCCGAGCTGCCGAGCCGTAGTCGCTCGCGTCGAGCTCGACCGGCTCGCCTAGCCAGCGACGAGCTCGTTCGGGAGGGAGCGACCGCCGGCTAAACCGCGAGCGCGCAAGGGCCGCCCGAAGACGGCCCCTGCTGGGTGACGGTGCGGGCTAGGCGCGCGCCATCACCGGGACGGCGTCGAGCTGCTGCAGCATCCCGAAGGTGTCCCAGTTCTGGAACTCCTCGACGATCTTCCCGTCCTCGAGCCGGGAGATCGTCAGGCCGGAGACGCTTACGCGCCTGCCGGTGGGCTCGATCCCCATCAGCTCGCCCTCGTGCGTGCCGCGCCCGCTCCAGCGGGTCGCGACCAGGTCGCCCTCGGCGAGCTGCTCCTCGACCCGGATCCGCGCGTCAGGGAAAGCCGCGCGGTAGGTCGAAATGAACTCCTTGACCCCTTCAGGACCATGGAGCGGCTCCGGCATCGCCGGATCGTGCCCGACGTAGTCGGCTGCCACGACCTCGTCGACGATGTCGAGGCTCCCCTTCCAGGGCTCCTCGAAGGCACGGCGGACGATCGCTTTGTTCTGTTCCGAGGTCATAGAGCTCCTTTCCTCGGCTGTTGCGCCCCCGCGACGAAAGGCCGCCGCCGGGCGTAGTTCCCGGACCTCCTCAGAAGAGGAGACTCGCGACAAAGAGGAGAGGAAGCGCAGCGCCCTTCACGTGCGGCGTCGAGAATCGTCTTCTCGCTGCTAAAACCCACACTACATGTCGCGAACGCGGTGTGCGGGAAACCTGAAAAAGGCGGTAGATATGGCGCGGAAATTCCGCACTTTTCCGCGGAAGTCGCTCAGCGAAAGCAGGGTGCCGCTTTCCGCCGAGCACGCCATGTTCGCATGAGCGGCATTTCCGGAAGAGTGCGGAGTACGTACGTATCGGTACGGACTCGATCCGGCGCGAGCAAGAGGCTGGCCCTGCAACCGAAGCCGTTCGCCTTGTAAGCCCCTCGCCTCGCGCGCCAGGGCGCGTCGGTGGAGTTCGAACTTTAGGCCGGTCTCTGAAGGCAGGGCCAGTACGACCACCCTACCTCATCGGCGTGACCGAGCTCGCGTCGGTAGACGAGCTCGGGGAGCGAACGGGCTGCAAACTTTCCTCGCGTACGTTGCTACGTTTGCGTGGCCTCCGCGGGCTCGGCGCCACCACGCCGACCCGGGGGCTTTCGCGCTTATGAGAGGAGGGCTCCGATGCCCGCAGTCCGACCCCGCGTCCCGGCGCCGGACGAACTCGACGTCGTCGAGTACGTCCTCGGCATGGCGGTGAGCGAGCTCGACGCGTCGCTCGAGCGCCTGCGGACCGACAGCGAGTTCGACGCCGAGCTCGCCGATGTCCTCGGAGGCGAGCACGACGACCCAAAGCGCCTCCGCACGCACGGGGAGATCGGGAGGTCTTCGTCCTCGCGAGCTGCGCGAAGACCGCCGCCGACGCGATCCGCGAGACGGCTGAGAAGGTCCGCGCAGAGCTCGTCGCGCTCGAGTCGCTCGACAGCGAGCTCGATGACGAGCGGTTCCGCATCGCCCGTTGGCACGCCGAGCGGGCGAACGTGAGGGCCGCGTAATGGCCGAGCCGTTAGAACTGGTCATGAAGCTGCGCCACGAGCTAGACGAGCTTCAGACGTTCCTCGCGCTTGAGGAGGCGTTCGTGGGCACCGAGGCCATGCAGGAGGCGCTGTTCGCGGCGCTTGCGCATCTCCAGTCCGCCCAGGCGATCGTGGATGACCTCGGCGCCACGCTCGCAGAAGAGGAGGCGTGATGGCATGCCCGCAGGCTCGACACGCCCGCACGTGCGCCGTCACGTTTGCTAACGCCGTGCGAACGAATGCGGCATAACGAGACGATACGAGCCGCGCCAAGGCGCGCCTGCCGACCGCGAAATCCCTGGAAATCGGGACTAACCAGGACGAGCCGCTACAGCCAAGCACGGCCCCGATACAAGCGTTCATCATGCGCGCGCGTCGATAGAATCGCGCTCCGTGCCCGAGAAGCGTCTGCGTCTCCTGGGCGTCGGCGACGGGCGCTCGCTCGGGTTTCTCCGCTGGGGCTGGTCGCTCGCCGAGCGCGGGCACGAGGTTCACATCGTCAGCAACCGCCTC
Organism: Gaiellaceae bacterium; assembly: GCA_036259875.1. Taxonomy (GTDB): domain Bacteria; phylum Actinomycetota; class Thermoleophilia; order Gaiellales; family Gaiellaceae; genus DATAAZ01. The sequence continues at coordinate 4,454 of DATAAZ010000068.1, read as the reverse complement.
AGCGAGCGGCCGGGTGAGCTCGACGGCCTCGTCGTCCACCGCTTCGCCGACCTCGACGCGCTCGCACGCGTCCCCGGACTGCGCCGCTTTCGCTTCCCTCGCGCGATCGCACACCTCGCGAGGCGCCTCGGCGCCGACGCCGTCCATGCGCACTACCTGCTCCCGTACGGATACTGGGCCGCGCTCTCGGGCGCCCACCCGCTCGTCCTGAGCCCGTGGGGAACGGACATCCTGGTGCACGCGCAGGAGCGCCGGCGCGGCGCACGGCGCGCGCGGCGCGCGCTCGCGGAGGGCGACGCGTTCGTGCTGAGCTCCGAGGGCAACACGGAGGCTGCCGTTCGTGCGGGCGCCGACCCCGCGAAGGTTCGGCGGATCATCTGGTACGCCGACCTCGAGCCGTTCTCGCCCCACAAGCGCGTGGAAGGGTTTCCGGCGCGGTTCGGGTGGCCCGACGACTCGCTCATCGTGCTCTCGCTGCGCAACTATCGCCCCGACACGAACGTCGACGCGATCGTGCGCGGATTCGCGGGCGTGGCGCGCGAGGAGCCGCGGGCGCGCCTCGTCCTCGCCGCGCGCGGCGGACCGATGCGGGAGGAGATCGAGCGCCTCGTCGGCGAACTCGGTCTCCGAGACCGCGTTGCGCTTCACTTCGCGCGTCCCGACGAGCTTCCCGTCCTCTGCGCGTCGGTGGATGTGGCGGTCTCGGTCGCGAAGAGCGACGCGACGCCCGCCTCGATGCTCGAGTGCATGGCTTCCGGGCTGCCGCTCGTCATGGGGGACGCGATCACGATCGGCGAGTGGATCCGTCCCGGCGAGGGCGGTGAAATCGTCCCGCCCCGGGATGAAGAGGCGATCGGCGAGGCCGTCCTCGGGCTCCTGCGCGACCCGGCGCTTCGCCGCCGCTACGGCGAGCGAAACGAGCGCGTCGTCCGGGAGCGTGTCCAGCCGCCCGGCCCGGCGCTCGAGCGCCTCTACCTCGAGCTCGTCGCATGACGCGAGTCCTCTGCCTGGGTCTCGACGGCGCGGACCACGACCTCGTCCGCGACCTCGTCGCGCAGGGTCGGCTTCCGACAATCGCGCGGCTCGCCCGGCAGGGGACGTTCGGGGCGCTTCGCTCGACGATCCCCGCAGTGACGCCGACCGCCTGGTCGACGTTCCTCACCGGTCTCAACCCGGGCGGCCACGGGATTTTCAACTTCACGACCAATGCGAACCGCGCGACACAGCGCGTCGAGAACGCCGCGAGCCGTGGGGGCACTCCCTTCTGGCGCGCGCTCGGCGACGCGGGAGTCCGCTCGGCGTTCGTCGGGATTCCGTTCACGTACCCGCCCGAGCCGATCGCGGGCGTCCTCGTTACGGGCTACGGAGGGCCGCCGCGCCCGACCGTGCTCCCCGCGTCCGCGGCGGAACGCATCTTCGCCGCGTATCCGGATCTCGTCACCGCCCACCACCCGATGGCGGAGCGCTGGTGGGAGGACTTCCCACGCTACGCGCGCCGACTCGTCGAGCACGTCGAGCAGACGGCCGGCGTATGCCGGATCGCGCTCGAGCTCGAGCCGGACCTACAGCTCCTCTGCGCCGACTTCATGAGCTCCGACGTCGCCGGGCACCTCGGCTACAGCCGCCTCGATCCGGATCACCCGGCGCACGACCCCGCGAACGCCGGCGACGAGCTTATCCAGGTCTACGAGTCCGTCGACCGGGCGTGCGGCGAGCTGATCGAGGAGGCCGCGCGACACTTTGGCGAGGAGCCGACGGTGCTCCTCCTCTCCGACCACGGCATGAAGCCGATCCACTGGGTCTTCCACGCGAACCAGTGGCTCGAGGAGGCGGGACTTCTGCGCTTCCGCCGCCGCTCGTTGCAGCCGCTTCGCCGCTCCCGCCTCCACTTCGCCGCGCAGGTCGACCAGCGCCTCGCACGCACGCGGCCCGTGTACTCCCGCGTGCTCGACGCGATCCCGCTCCTCCCCCGCCCCGCCCGCGACCGCGCATTCAGCGATATCGACTTCGGCCGTACGCGCGCCTACTGCTACGGGACGGGCGGCCAGGTGTTCTTCGGCGAGGCGAGCGGCGCGCTCGGAGACCCAGGCGTCGAGCGGGAGGTCGAGCAGGCGCTCGGTGAGGTCCGCAACCCGGCGACGGGCGAGCAGGCGTTCGACGTGAAGCGGAAGGAAGAGCTCTACCACGGCCCCTTCCTCCACAAGGCGCCCGACCTCGTCCTTCTGCCGCGCGACGAGCGGCTCTTCGTCGAGTCGTCGCGGCGCTCGTGGCCCGGGCCGTTCGAGCGCCACGAGCGGCTCGATCCGGAAGCGTTCTACGGGTACTCGGGCCACCACGGCGTCGAAGGCATCCTCGTGGCTGCAGGCCCGGGCATCCGGCCGGGGGAGCTCTCGCCGGGTGCGGAGATCACGCAGATGGCGGCGACGGTTCTCGCGCTCTTCGGGATCTCCGCCGAGCTCGACGGGGCACCGCTCGAGATCGCCGAGCGCGAGGGCACGGCCGAGCGCGCCTTCGCCGCGGCCCCGGCTGCCGGACGTGAGGACCCCGTTTACTCGCAGGAGGAGGAGGCGGCGATGGTCGAGCGGCTCCGCGATCTCGGCTACGAGTGACCGAGGTCAGGGTCGCACCCGTCGAGGCCGCCGAGCGGGGGGACCGACCGCAGGGCGTCTCGGCGCTCGCGCGCGATGCCCTCATCTACGGCTCGACGCGCGTCCTCGTCAAGTCGCTCGCGTTCATCCTCGTACCCGTCTACGCCCATTTCCTCGCGCCGTCGGCGTTCGGCGTGCTCGAGCTCGTCCTCGCCACGATCGCCTTCGTGGACGTGCTCATCACCGCGAACATGGACGGCGTCCTCGCCCGCTTCTACTTCGAAAAGACGGAGCCGGCGTGGCGGCGCCAGGTCATCACGCTCTACCTCGCGATCGAGGCCGCCTACCCGGCGCTCCTCGTGGGCGGCTTCATCCTCTTCGCCGGCCCGCTCTCCGAGGGCATCGTCGGCGAGGCGGGGTACGCCGCCCTCTTCGTCATCGCGCTCGTCGACGTCTATCTCTCGAACGTCGTCGATCTCCCCCTGATCCTCTGCCGCGTGCGGCGAAAGCCGGTCACCTTCGCCGCGTACACGCTGACGCGCGGGCTCGTCCAGGTCGTCCTCACCGTGCTTCTCGTCGCCGTCTGGCACCTGGGCGTCAAGGGGATCCTGATCGCCTCGCTTGCCGCCGTCTGCGTCGCGTTCGTCGTGACGCTCCGCGAGTACGTCCGTGACCTGACGCGCCGCATCGAGTGGAAGGTCGGGCGTGAGATGGTCGCCTTCGCCTGGCCCGGCATCATCGGCGGGCTCGCCTTTTACGGGCTCAACCTCGTCGACCGGTTCTTCGTCACCCACTACCACGGGCTGGCCGACAACGGTCTCTACGGAGCCGCGTTCCGCTTCAGCCAGGTCGTGCTCGTCGCGGTCTTCGCGTTTCGCCTCGGCTGGACGCAGTGGCACTACTCGTGGCTCCACAGCGGCCACCACGAGCGGATGGTCGCGCGCGGCGCGAACTACTACTTCTTCGCGACGGGCTTCCTGACCGTCGCGCTTGCGGCCTGGATCCTGCCCGTCTTCCATCTGCTCATGCCGGAGCGCTACTGGCCGGCCACCCCGGCGGTCGCTCCCCTCGCGATCGCGGCGATGGCCGCGGGCGCCTACACGATCTTCGCGGTCGGGTTCAACGTGACGAAGCGGATGCGCCGCATTCCTCCGCTCACCATGACGGCGGCGGCAATCGCGATCGGGCTCTACTTCCTCCTCATCCCGCCCTTCTCGTTCGTCGGCGCCGCCTGGGCGACGGCCACGGCGTTCGCCGGCCTCGTCGTCCTCGTCTGGATCTTCTCGCGCCGCCTCTACCCGGTTCCGTGGGACTGGCGCCGAATCGGGCTCGCCGTCGGCTTGACCGCCGGCCTGGCCCTCGCGTCGCTGGCGGCGGACGAGTGGCTCGACTTCGAGGTCTCCCTCCCACTTCGGTTTGCGATCACGGCCGCCTACCCGCTCGGGCTCGTCGCGCTCGGCTTCTTCCCGCCCGCCGACCTCGCCCGAATCCGCGCGCTTCGCCCGGGTAGGCTTCTCTCCCCGTGAGCGCGAGCGGCGAGACGGGCAGGACCCTCGCGTGACGGTGACCGAGCCGCTCACCCAGCGCGTCGTCGACCGCGTGAAGCCGTTCGTGCCGCTCGGAGTCAAGCGGCGGGTAAAAGGCGCGCTTCCGAAGCGGCTGTACAAGTACGTCGACCAAGACTGGCATCGGCGGACGATCGGGAATGTCCACCTCTGGGACGACCTCGGCCCGCTCCAGGTCGAATACCTGAAGGAGCAGGGGCTCGAGCCGCACCACTACCTGCTCGACGTCGGCTGCGGCCCCCTCCGCGCCGGCGTGCACTTCCTCCGCTACCTCGAGCCGGGGCACTACTACGGGATCGAG
>DATAAZ010000067.1:0-31683 GCA_036259875.1 Gaiellaceae bacterium | reverse complement strand
GTCGATCGAACCAGGGGTCCGTAAGAGCCGCCTGAACGCCGGCTAAGACGTCGCTAAGACGTCCCGACGCGGTTCTTAGGAGCTTCTCAGAGGCCGTTCAGCTCTCTCTTACGCGGGGCTGTTCCCCTCGCTGGATCACGCGAGCGAAAGGAGGCAGCATGAGGAGAGTTCCCACGAGGAAGGCGCTCACCGTTGCGGCGGCTGCGCTCGTCGTCACAGGCGGCGGAGGCGCCGCGATCGCCGCCTCTCAAAGCGAGGGGCCTTCGCCGTCGTCGTTCCTCGACGCCGTCGCAAGACACCTCGGCGTGTCCAGGGACGAGCTCGACGACGCGACGAAGGCGGCGGCGCTCGACCAGGTCGACGCGGCGCTCGAGGCGGGACGAATCACGGAGGAGCAGGCCGACGAGCTCAGGTCGCGGATCGAGTCGGGCGAGGTCCCGCCGTTCTTCGGCCCCTTCTTCGGCGGCTTCCATCACCGCATGCACGGGCTCGGGGCCGACCTGTGCGCGGCCGCCGAGTACCTCGATCTCAGCGTCGGCGAGCTTCGCGGGCGGCTCGCCCGCGGCCAGTCGCTCGCGGACGTCGCCGAGGCGCAGGACAAGCCCGTCGACGGCGTCGAGCAGGCGATGCTCCGCGAAGCCGAGCAGCGCCTCGACGACGCCGTCGCGGATCGAACGATGACGCGAGAGCAGGCGGACGAGATGCTCGAGCGCCTGCGCTGCCGGATCGACGCGATCGTGAACGGCGAGCTTCCTCGGTGGCGCGGCCACCACGGCGGCCGGCCCCCGTTTCGGCACTTGTAGCCGGCTCTGGCATCCGCGCGCGTCAGGGCGCCGGCGTGGTCGACCCGGCGACCGTTTCTCCAGGCGAGCGTTCGGCGGCGGGAGCGGCCGCGGCGGGGAGCCGCAAGCGGACGCGAGTCCCGCCGCCGTTCGCCCGCTCGGCTGTCACGGCGCCGCCGTGCGCTTCCGCGACCTGGCGGACGATCGCGAGGCCGAGGCCCGAGCCCGGCATCCCACGTGCGGCGGGCGCACGGTAGAAGCGGTCGAAGACGTAGGGGAGATCCTCGTCCTCGATCCCCGGTCCGTGGTCGCGGACGGTCACCTCTGCGTCCGCGACGCCGACCTCGACGATCCCGCCGTCGGGGCTCCACTTGGCAGCGTTGTCGAGCAGGTTCGCGACCGCGCGCTCGATCGACGACCGCACGCCGTGGACGGTCGACTCGTCCGTCTCGAGGGCGAACGCGACCCCTGGGGCGTTTCGCCGCGCCCGCTCGACCGCCTCGGCGACGAGGCCACCGAGGCGGATCTCCTCCGGCTCGCCGGCGTGCTGGTCGCCGCGCGCGAGCTCGACCAGCTCGGCCACGAGCGCGGTCATCTCGCCCAGCTGCTCGACGACGTCGGAGAGCAGCTGTTCGCGCTCGTTGGCCGGCATGGTGTCGTCGCGTGCGAGCACCTCGATGTTGGTGCGGAGGCTCGTGAGCGGCGTGCGGAGCTCGTGCGAGGCGTCGGCAACCAGCTGCCGCTGCGCGCGAGCGGCCTCCTCGAGTGCGGCGAGCATCGCGTTGAAGCTGGTCGCCAGGCGGCTGAGCTCGTCGCGCCCCTGGTCGTCGATGCGGCGCGTTAGATCCCGGGTCTCCGTCACGTGCTCCGTCGCCTCCGTCAGGCGCCGTACGGGTGCGAGCGCCGTGCGTGCGACGGCGAGCCCCAGGGCTGCCGCGATACCGACACCGCCGAGCCCGACGAGGACGAGGATCGTGCGGAGGCGTGCGAGCGTGTCGTCGACCTCGGTGAGGGGGCGCGCGAGCTGGAGCGCGTAGCCGTCCCCCAGCCGGGTCGTCAGGACGCGTACGTGCGTCCCCGCGACGTCTTCGTCCTCGAAGAACGCTTCGTTCGTGCCGGCCGCCACGTCGCGCGCCTCCTCGCTCGCGGGGAGCGAGACGCTCGTTTGCGGCGGTCTCAGCGTGGCGCCGTCCGCCGTGACGACCTGCGCGTAACCGCCCGCCTCGCCGAGCGTCGGCGCGGGGATCTCGAGGAAGAATCGGCCGGGCCGCGACTCGATCGCGCGGACGGGGACCCTCGAGATCAGCTCCGCGCGCGCTCGCAGCCCCTGGTCGACCTCCGAACGGAGCTCCCTCCGGACGGCGACGTAGACGATTGCGGACGCGAGCACGATTGCGACGGCGACCGCGACCGCGACGGCGACGGTGAGACGGGCCCGGAAGCTCACGCCTCGCGCAGCGCGTACCCGACGCCACGCACCGTGTGGATGAGCCGCGGCCTGCCGCCCGCTTCCGTCTTACGTCGGAGATACCCGATGTAGACGTCGAGCGAGTTCGAGCCGGGACCGAAGTCGTACCCCCAGACACGCTCGTAGATGAGGGAGCGGGTGAGCACCTGCCGCGGGTTCCGGAGAAAGAGCTCGAGGAGAGCGAACTCCGTCCGTGTGAGCTCGATCGGCTCTGCCCCGCGGCGGACCTCGCGCGTTCCGGGGTCGAGCTCCAGGTCGGCGAAGCGCAGGAGATCGCCGCTCCCGTTCGTCCGCCGCAGGAGGGCGCGAAGGCGGGCGAAGAGCTCCTCGAGCGCGAACGGCTTCACGAGGTAATCGTCGGCGCCCGCGTCGAGGCCGGCGACGCGATCCGCGACCTCCGCGCGGGCGGTCAGCATCAGGACGGGCAGGCGGTTCCCCGCCCGCCGCAGACGCCGACAGACCTCGAGTCCGTCGAGCCCCGGCATCAGAACGTCGAGGACGAGCGCGTCGGGGTCGACGTCGCCGTGCTGGAGGCGGTCGAGCGCCTCGTAGCCGTCGGCGGCGAGCTCGACGGCGTAGCCCTCGAGCTCGAGCGCGCGACGAAGCGCCTCCCGGACGGGGCGCTCGTCGTCGACGACGAGGACGTCCATCACGCGTCCATTGTGCGCCACGACTCTTAGAGGGATCTAAGAGCGGCGCGGTCTTAGCCACTTCTTAGCCCGCTCTCAGGCCCGTCTTACTCCCGCGTGGTTCGATGGCCGCGTGGAACTCCACGAGACCCAACACCCACGCAGGTTCCGCCGGCCGAGCCGTCGCTCGCTCGCCGGCGCCGCCCCCCACGTTGCCGTCGCACTCGCGGGCGGCGGCATCGGTGCCGCGACGTCGACTGCGCTCGCGACGAACGAGTCGACGACCAGAGCCGTCCGTGACACGGCCGCCCCCGCCGACGAAGCGACTCCGGCATCCGTTTCGACGGGCGACACGCTGAGCGTCGGCGAGATCCATCGCCGCGCGGCTGCCTCGGTCGTCGAGATCACCGTAACGGGCGAAGGCGGGTCGGCTCCGTTCTCGTTCGGCGACGCGCCGCAGCAACAACGAGCACAGGGCTCGGGCTTCGTCTACGACGACGAGGGCCACATCGTGACGAACGCGCACGTTGTCGAGGCCGCGGAATCGATCAAGGTCACGTTCTCGGATGGATCCTCGTACGAGGCGCGCGTGGTCGGCACCGACGCGTCCACGGATCTCGCCGTGCTCGAGGTCGACGCGCCCGCGCGTCTACTCGAGCCGCTCGCGCTCGGCGACTCCGACGACCTCCGGGTCGGCGACGCCGTCGTCGCGATCGGAAGCCCGTACGGGCTCGAAGAGACGGTGACGAGCGGCATCGTCAGCGCGGTCGACCGGCGCATCGAAGCCCCCAACGGCTACTCGATCCCGGACGCGATCCAGACCGACGCCGCCATCAACCGGGGCAACTCGGGCGGGCCGCTGCTCAACACCCGGGCGGAGGTCGTCGGCGTCAACGCCCAGATCGAAAGCGAGTCGGGCGGAAACGACGGCGTCGGGTTCGCGATCCCGTCGAACACGGTCCGCGCGGTCGTCGAGCAGCTTCTCTCGAACGGCAGGGTCGAGCACGCCTACCTCGGCGTCTCGCTCACCGAGACGGACGGGACGGCGGGCGCCGAGGTCGCCGAGGTTCGCGCCGGCTCGCCGGCCGCGGAGGCGGGCCTTCGCGCCGGCGACGTAATCGAGGAAGCCGACGGCCAGGCGGTCGCGAGTGCCGAGGACCTGCAGCGCCTCATCGAGTCGAAGAAGCCCGGGGACGAACTTGAGCTGACCGTCGTGCGCGACGGCGAGACCCGGACCGTCACCGCCACGCTCGGGTCGCGCCCGGCCTAGCGCTCCGGTAGGAACGACACAGAGGCCGCGCCTCGACCAGTCGGGCGCGGCCTCTGTCGAACGGCTTATGGAATGTGGGGGCAGGCCGCCGGCTGCGGTTGGTCGGTTCGGATCGCGGCGTTCGGAGTCCCGGTCGGGAGGGCGTAGAACGCGTGCAAGACCACCGGCGTCGAGCCCTCGTTCCGGAAATTGTGCACCTCCGCCGACGGCTGGAAGAAGCCGCTGTTAGGCCCGTACCGGTGCGACGGGCACCCGGCTATTCCGTGGTACAGCGTCCCCTCGCCCTGCGCGACCGCGACGAACGTCGGCCCGGGATGCGTGTGCCACCCGGTATGTCCGCCCGGCTGGAACGTGAGCTGCTGGAAGGCAATGTCACAGGAGGGAGCCGCGGCGCCGCACCTCATCAGCGGCTCCACGGTTGCCACTCTGAAGCTCACGCGCCTGCTGACAATCGTTCCGCGGATGCGGAATCGCACGCGCTTCGTCACGGTGACCGTGCGCGGAACGCCGATCACGACCTCCTGTGACGCGAAGCCGCGCGCGACGATCGGACCGCTCACGCCGCTCCCCGGCGTGGCCGACGCTTGAGCCGCGCCGAAGATCACCGCGGCTGACAGCGCGGCGGCGCCGAGCAGCACCACCGCTCGCCTGCGCCGCCCGGCCGGGACGATCGTGAAGACTCGGTTGGTCACGACTTCTCTCCTTTCACTCGTTGCCAGGCCGAGCGTGGAGAGCGGCGGTTGCGGTTTGGTTGCAGGTGGGTCAAAGTTGGTTGCAATCTCGCTGCGGCTACGGGCTTCGGTTGCTGCAGAGGGGTCGAGGGGCGGAGCTCCGGATCTCGGACCGCTTGCCGCCAACGACGCAGGCCGGCGGATGGAGCTGGGCGGTCGCCAAGCAGCGTGCTCTCCTTGCGGTGCTGCTCCGCCGAGCGAACGAGATTGTCTCGGCTGACAGCTCATCGACGAGGGGTGCGGGAGACGAAGACGCTGCGCCTCCGCGGACGGCCGCGAAGACGCTCCAGCGCCACGTCTCGCGGGTTCTGCAGATCGCTCACCGGCGACGGTCGCTCCGACACGGCGAGGGTCGGTCGATACGCGCGAAAAGGGCACGTGCGGCGGATCGGGCCCGGGCAGCCAGACGCCGAACGGTTGCAGCGCCTCCTCGAAGACGGCGGCGGTGCGCTCGCTCGGAGCCGGGAATCCCAGCCGAGAATCGACGCGGCGCTCCCGCTTTGGCGCAGCCCGGCGCTCCCCGATTTTCGCCTACGAGCCGTTCGCCCTGCAAGAGATTGCGCGCCCGAACAAATGCGGTTGAGCGCGCTCCTAGAGCGATTTGACCGCCGACGTCGCGCTCGTCGCCGCCCGTGAGCTTCACGACAGCGAGTGCGCGAGCGCTGCCGTCGCTGCGATGAGCGCAGCGAGGGACAAAGCCGCGGCAAATAGGATCCTCATCACACGTCCTCTCTGTTCGTCCGATGCCCCCGCGGAAGCCGCTGCGGCGGCGGTCCGCGATCTCCATCCTGGTTACGCCCCGGCAGCTGGCGCCGTGTCCGCGGCGAGCACGGTGAACCCATGGCTCGACAAACACTCCATGAGCGTTCCGCCCGTCCTCAACGGCGACGTGCTACCTGGTTGAACCGCACGACGCAGTCCGCGTTTTCACTTGGTTCCGGCTGGTGCGCCGGCGCCGGGAGTCGCAGTAAACCGCGAGCGCGCTCACCGCGACGATCTTTCTCATGCTTTTCCTCCTTCACCGTCCGTCGCTTAACCGTCGCGACAACCGTGCAAAACACCGGTTGCGCGTCGGTTGCAGGTCGGTCAAAGTTGGTTGCACGCCCGCTGCGGGTTGAGCGGCTCACCTGCCGCCGGAGGGTGAAGCAAGCGAGATGGATTTCCGGATCCTGGGTCCTCTGGAGGTCGCCGACGAGGGTCGGCGGGTCGAGCTCGGCGGCCGCAAACAGCGCGCGCTCCTTGCCATCCTCCTAGTCCACGCGAACGAGGTCGTCTCCGCTGACAAGCTGATCGACGAGCTTTGGGCGGAGACGCCGCCGCCGACGGCCGCGAAGACGCTTCAGGCTCACGTCTCGCGGCTTCGCAGATCGATCAACGTCGACGGTTCACCGAAGGGTCAAGGCGGGCCGCTGGTAACGCGGGGGCAGGGCTACATCCTCAAGGTCGAACCGGGCCAGCTGGACGCCGAGCGGTTTCAGCGTCTGCTCGAGGACGGGCGCCGCGCTCTCGCGCGCGGCGAGGCCGGATTCGCGGCTCAGAAGCTCGACGAGGCGCTTGCGCTTTGGCGTGGTCCCGCTCTGGCCGACTTCGTCTACGAGTCGTTCGCCCAGGAAGAGATCGCGCGTCTCGAGGAGCTCCGCTTGGGCGCGCTCGAAGAGCGACTCGAGGCCGAGCTCGCGCTTGGCCGCCACGCTGAGGTCGTCGCGGAGCTCGAGGCACTCCTCGCCCGTCACCCGCTTCGCGAGCGCCTGCGCGGGCAGCTCATGCTGGCGCTCTACCGCTCGGGCCGCCAGGCAGAGGCTCTGGAGGTCTACCAGCGGGGTCGGCGCGCGCTCGCGGAGGAGCTCGGGCTGGAGCCGAGTCAGCCGCTGCAGCGGCTCGAGCGCCAGATCCTCGGGCACGATCCCGAGCTCGCGGCACCGGCCCGCGCGGAGGCGCCCCGCGCGTCGCCGCCGGTCCGGCGTCGCCCCCGCCTAGTCGTCGTTGCGGGAGCGCTAATCCTCGCCGCGGCGGTCGGGACGGCGCTCTTCCAGCTGACGCGCCCCGGCACGGAGGCGGCGCCCGAGAGCGACCGTGCGGTCGACGGCACCGGCGTCGGCGTCCTTGATCCGAAGACAGGCGAGCTTGTCTCGACGATCCGGTTAGGGACTTCCCCGGCGAACGTGGCGGTCGGAGAGGGCGGCGTCTGGGTGCTCGACGCAGACGACCGAACCATTTCGAAGGTCGATCCGAACGAGCGTACTCTGCTCCGCACCTTCAGTACCGGCTCGACGCCGACGAGCATTGCGGTCGGAGCAGGGGCAATCTGGATCGGAAACGGCGGCGAATCTAGCTATCCGGGCAGCATCTCGAGGATTGACCCGGATTCCGGCGCCGTCGACGCGACGATCGACCTTCCGGGGTCGGGCGTGCGTGGGTACTTCCAGGGCGGAGGGACCGACCAGCAGCTCATCGCCGTCACAGACGAGGCCGTGTGGGTGATCAATCGCGACTTCACGGTCTCCCGAATCGATCCACGGACGAACCGCGTCGTCGCGACGATCGCGGATGTCGGGGCGACGAGCATCGCCACCGGGGAAGGCGAGGTCTGGGTCGTCGGTGACGAGGGCGTTGCCGAGATCGACCCTGCGACGAATGCGGTCTCAAGGAGAATCGAGGTCGCCGCCGAGAGCCTCACCTCGCTCGCTGTCGGCGCCGGCGCGGTTTGGGTCGCCGACCCGGTCGGCGGCAGCGTCTGGCGTGTCGATCTGGGCCACGAGCACGTCCTCCGCACGATCCCGCTCGAGCTCGGCGTGGGCTGGGTCGCTTTCGGCGAGGGCGCCGTCTGGGCGACGAACGAGGTGGCTGGCACGGTTCATCGCATCGATCCGACCACGAACCGCGCGCGGGTCGTCAGGCGGATGCCGGCGCCCGCTGGAGTCGCCGTGGGCGAAGAGGGAGTCTGGGTGACCTCGGCGGGACAGCTATCGGCGGACGCGGCCCTCCCCGCTTCGGCTTGTGGTGACGTCTTCTACGGAGGCGCGGGCAGCCCGCGCTTCCTGATCGTCTCGGATCTCCCGCTGCAGGGCACTCGCGAGTTCACGCTGCCCATGGTGGAGGCGATCCGCTTCGTCCTCGAGCGGCGCGGCTTCAAGGCAGGGCCGTACACCGTCGGTTACCAGTCGTGCGACGATTCGACGGCGCAGGCGGGCGGGTTCGACGCCTACCGATGCCTCTCGAACGCGAAGGCGTACGCCCGCACGCCGCACGTGCTCGGCGTCATCGGGACGTTCAACTACGGCTGCTCCCAGGTCGAGATCCCGGTCGCGAACCAGGCGCCGGGCGGACCTCTGGCGATGATCAGCCCCTCGAACACGCCAACCTTCCTGACGCGCCCCGTCCGGGGCATCGATCCGGACGAGCTCGAGAAGCTCTACCCGTCGGGCGAGCGAAACTACGTCCGGATCGCGGCCGCCGACCACCTTGCGGCCCGCGCGCTCGCGCAAGCCGCGAAGGAGCTGGGGAACGAGCGCGTCGCCGTCCTCTGGGACCGTGACGACCCGGACGGGGACGTGGCCGCATATGCCGCCGACATGCGCGAACGGGCGCAGACGCTCGGCCTCGAGGTCGTCGATGCGGCGACGTGGAATCCACGTGCCCGGAGCTTCGATCGCCTCGCGCGGCGCGTGGCCGCGGCTCGGCCCGACGCCGTCCTCTTCACCGGCGCCGGCCCTCCGCACGTCGACGCGCTGCTCCGCGACCTCCGTGCCCGCCTCGGTCGAGGCGTGGCGTTGATCGCGAGCGACGGCTTCTGGGGCGTCTCCGGCCCGGCCGCCCAGGGCATGTACATCGGCAACTACGGCATCCCGAACTCCGAGCTTCCGCCTAAGGGGAGGCGGTTCCTCGCGAAGCTCGAAGCCGACGGGGGCGACCCGGGCCCTGATTTCTCTGCCGCCTACGGGGCTCAAGCGGCCGAGATCCTGCTCGACGCGATCGCCCGCTCGGACGGCACGCGGCCGTCGGTGACGCGCGAGCTCTTCCGAACGAACGTCGAGGACGGGATACTCGGCGACATCCGCTTCGACGAGAACGGCGACCTCGTCGAGGGGCCGGTCACGATCTACCGCATCGCCGGCAACCGCGCGGTCGTCGATCGCGTCGTGATCGCTTCGCTCACGACCGGCGGGTAGATCGCCGTCCCGCCCCGCCGTCGGCGAACTGATCACCGCTCACATCGCGCCGCGCGCGGGGAGGCGAGAATAGGCGTCGGTGATCACCACGGTCGTCGGCAGCTACCCGCAGCCCAACTGGCTGATCGACCGTGAACGGCTGGGAGCGCGGCTGCCTCCGCGCGTGCGGGCGCGTGAGCTCTGGCGGGTGTCCGAGCCGTTTCTCGAGGAAGCTCAGGACGACGCGACGCGCCTCGCCGTGCAGGACATGGAGCGAGCCGGCGTCGACGTCATCACCGACGGCGAGATGCGTCGCGAGAGCTATTCCAACCGGTTCGCGACCGCGCTCGCGGGGGTCGATCTCGACCGTCCGGGCCTCGCGCTCGACCGGACCGGGCACGAGACTCCGGTTCCCCGGGTCGTCGGGCCAATCCGCCGGACGCGGCCCGTCGAGGTCCGTGACGTCGAATTCCTCCGCTCGCTCACGGATCGCCCGATCAAGATCACCGTCCCGGGCCCGTTCACGATGACGCAGCAGGCGCAGAACGACCACTACGCCGACGATCGGAGCCTCGCCCTCGCGTACGCCGATGCCGTCAACGAGGAGCTCCGCGACCTGAAGGCGGCCGGAGCCGACGTCGTCCAGATCGACGAGCCCTACCTCCAGGCGCGTCCCGCGCGGGCGCGGGAGTACGGCATCGAGCCGATCAACCGCGCCCTCGACGGCATCGAAGGCGAGACCGTGCTCCACACGTGCTTCGGGTACGCGGCGATCGTCCACGACCGGCCGAGCGGCTACCCGTTCCTCGGCGAGCTCAACGATTGCGTCGCGACGCAGATCTCGCTCGAGGCCGCGCAGCCCGATCTCGATCCGGCGGTTCTGCGCGAGCTCCCGGACAAGACGATCGTGCTCGGCGTGCTCGATCTCGGCGCGGAGGACGTCGAGGCGCCCGATCTCGTCGCGGCGCGGATCAGCCGGGCGCTCGAGGTGGTTCCGCCGGAGCGGCTTGTCGTCGCGCCCGACTGCGGCATGAAGTACCTCCCCAGGGAACGGGCGTTCCGCAAGCTCGAGGCGATGGTCGCCGGGGCTCGGTTGGTCTACGGGGCCGCGCGCTCGTAGACGAGAATCGCCACGCCGTCGCCGACGACCCGCGAGTCGGCGAGACGGAGCGTCCTCTTTCCAGCCGTCTCGGCGAACAGGCGCTTTCCGCGGCCGAGGACGACCGGAAAGACCATGAGCCGCAGCTCGTCGACGAGGTTGCCATCGACGAGTGCCTGGACGAGCATCGCACTTCCGTGAACCACGATGTCACGCTCGTGCGTCGACCGGAGCCGCGCAATCTCCTCGGCGATGGCGCCGCGCAGCACGGTCGTGTTCATCCACGCCGGCTCCTCGAGCGTCGCGGAGACCACGTATTTCGGCATCGAGTTGAACTTGTCCGCGAACTCGCCCTCGCGCGACGGCCACGCGGCCGCGAACCCCTCGTACGTCCGCCGCCCGAGCAGCAGCGCGTCGGACGCCATCGTCTCGTCGAGCTTGAACCGGTCACCCTCCTCGCCGCGGGAAACCTCGAAGCTCCAACCGCCGTGCTCGAAGCCCTCCACGCCGCCCGGGTCCTCCATCACGCCGTCCAGCGAGACGAACTCGGTCACGACGATCCTCCCCATAGCGCCTCCCTTCGCTCGGTGATTGCACGCCTAGACGGGATGCGGAGGCAAGATTCATCGGTCTCGTGAGCGACTCGCCCGCCACGCGCATCGCGCACGCGTACCCCGACCGGGTCGAGGTTCGGGGGCGCGACCTCACCGGCGACCTGATGGGCCGTCTCACGTTTACGGAGTACTTCCACCTGCTCCTCACGGGCGGCGAGCCGACGGACGACGAGCGCTTCTTCCTCGACCTCCTCCTCGTCGCGATCGCCGAGCACGGGATGATGCCGAGCAACGTCGCCGCGCGGATGACCCTCGCCGCCGACCCCGACTCGCTCCACGGGGCGGTCGCGGCCGGGATCCTCGGAGCGGGCCCCGTCGTGCTCGGGGCCGCCGAGGAGTGCGCGCGGCTGCTCGAGTCTCGCGAGGAGCCGCGCGAGATCGCGCGGAGCCTCCACGCCGCCGGCGAGAAGGTGCCCGGCTTCGGCCATCCGGTGCACCGGCCGGTCGACCCGCGGGCGGAACGGATCCTCGCGCTCGCCGACGAGCGCGGCGTCTCGGGGGAACACGTTGCGCGGGCCCGTGCGCTCCGCGAGGCCGTCACCGTCGTGTGGGCGAAGCCGCTCGCGATGAACGTCTCGATGCCGATCGCGGCCGTCATGCTCGACCTCGGGTTCCCCGCAACCGCGGTGAAGGCGGTGCCGATCCTCGCTCGCACGGCGAGCCTGCTCGCGCACCTGGCCGAGGAGCGAGAGCGTCCGCTCGGCCTTGTGCTCGGGCGCGCGGCCGGAGACACCGTGACGTACGAGCCTCCCGATGCTCGAGCCTGAGGTGGAGAGCCGCCCGTGGGCGGCGCAGCTCGCCCTGGACGACGAGAGCTACCGCGCTCAGCTCGCCTACCTCTTCGAGCGCTCCACCTTCTACCGCGAGAAGCTTGGCGGAGCGGGCGTCGAGTCGGCCGAGGGCGCGGGCGGGCTCGCCGAGATCCGGCGGCTTCCGCTGACGGACAAAGACGAGCTCAGGGCCACTCGCACCGCGGACAACCCGATCGGCGCGCACCTCTGCGCGCGGCCCTCCGAGATCGTCCGGATCTATTCGACGAGCGGAACGACGGGCTCGCCGAGCTACGTGCCGCTGACCGCCGACGATCTCGAAAACTGGGTCGTCGCCTCGGCGCGCAGCTACGCCGCCTCGGGCATCACCGCCGGCCAGCGGATCGTGTCTACCTACAACGCGGGCCCGTTCGTCGCCGGTGCGGCGCTCGCCGCGTTCGAGCGCATCGGTCTTTGCCACATTCCCGTCGGAACCGGCAACACCGAGCGCCTCATGGGCGCGGTCGAGCTCCTGAAACCGGATGCCGTCGTGTTGACTCCGTCCTACGCCGCCCACCTCGTCGAGTGGGCGGCGGAGCGGGGCGTTCACCTACGGAAATCGAGCGTCGAGCGCGTCCTCGTTGCAGGCGAGCCAGGCGGCGGCGAGGCGGCCTTCCGCGCGAAACTCGAAGCGGGCTGGGGCGCGAAGGTGACCGAGGTGATGGGGATCGGCGACATCGGGGTCTCGCTCTGGGGTGAGTGCGAGGAGCGGGAGGGGATGCACCTCGGAGCGCGCGGCTTCGTCCACGCCGAGCTGATCGAGCCCGGGAGCGGCGAGTCGGTCGCGATCGAAGACGGCGCCGCGGGCGAGCTCGTGCTCACGCACCTTCGCCACCGGGCCGCACCGCTGCTTCGTTTCCGGACGCGCGACCACGTGACCGTGCGCGCCGGCCCGTGCAGATGCGGCCGCACCGGACCGCGCGTCCGCTGCGTCGGGCGCACGGACGACATGCTGATCGTGCGCGGCGTCAACGTCTTCCCTTCCGCGATCCGTGAGGTCGTGGGCGAGTTCGCGCCGGACGTAAGCGGCTACATCCTCGTGACGCCAGAGGCGCCGGGTGTGAAGCAAGAGCCGCCGCTTCCTCTGCTCGTGGAGCTTTCGCCCGGCTCGCGCGGAGACGACTCGCTCGCGGAGGCGATTCGTGAGAGACTTCGCACCGTGCTCGTCGTCCAGACGCGCGTCGAGCTCGTGCCTTCGGGAACGCTGCAGCGCAGCGAATACAAGTCGATCCTCGTCGAGCGCTGAGGCCGATGCGGAAGCTCCAGACCCAAGGCGTCCACCACATCACGCTCGTCGGAGCCGACCGACAGACGTCGATCGATTTCTGGGAGGGCACGCTCGGAATGCCGTTCGTCTTCGAGCAGCCGAATCTCGACAACGCGTCGGAGAGCCATCTCTACTTCGACCCGGGCGACGGACGGCTGATCACCGTCTTCACGAACGAAGAGCGCGCGCCCGATCCCGGGCGGACGGCGACCGACATCGGTTCCGTCCACCACATCGCGTTCGCGGTCTCGCAGGCGACGTTCCACCAGGCTGTCGAGCGGCTCGACGAGCGCGGCATGCGCCACAGCGGCGTCAAGGACCGCGGCTTCATGGACTCGATCTACTTCGACGATCCGCTCGGTCTCCTCATCGAGCTCTCGTCGTATCGGTTCGAGCCACCCGCCGGCTACACGCACGCCGAGGTGCTGCTCGAGGCGCACAGGATCCGCGTCGAGCGCGGTGACTACAACATCGCTCAGGACCACCTCGCGGACGCGATCGAGACGCTCGTCAGGCGATCGCGGGCGTCGCTCTCGGAGGACCGATCGCCAAAGGACCCCTACGAGGTCGGGAGGAGCAAATGGCTGCAAACACGCTGAGCATCCTCAAGGCGAGCGTCAACAACCTGTGCGTTCGCATCTTCACGCGGGCTGCCGGGCTCGAGTTCGAAGAGCTCGACGTCTGGGGCAAGACGGGCACGCCGGAGTTCCTCGCCAAGGACCCGGCGGCCCTGACGCCGCTGCTCGAGGAAGAAGGCCTGCCGAAGGGCTCTGTCTGGGAGAGCTGCGCCATCATGGCGTATCTGTGCAACAAGCACGGGCTCGACCGCTTCTACCCCAGCGACCCGGGTGAGCGCGCGATGGTGGACAGCGCGATGTTCTACTTGGTCGGCACGGTGTATCCGCTGATCACGCGCGCCACGTACCCGACGCTCGGCTTCAAGCAGTACCCGGGCGAGGTCGGCTCGTCCGATGCGGACGAGGAGCTGAAGGCGAAGGCCCAGAAGGACGCCGAAGCCGCGCTCGCGCCGCGGCTCGAGGCCTTCCGGACGTGGTTTCTCGACGGACGGCCGTTCGTCGGCGGCGATCATCCATCCATCGCCGACCTGCGCTGGGCCGCGAGCCTCGAGTTCCTGCGCGCGATCGACTACGACTTCCCTGAGTGGGCCGAGGCGTACATGGCGCGAGTCGAGGAAGCGCTCGGCGACGCATACTCGGAGCCCGCTGCGGACGTTCGCGGCTACGTCGCCTCCGTCAAGACGCCGGCCGCGGGCGTCCCGGCGACGTAGCCGGCAGACCGGGGCACCCGCGTCGCCGGTCAGCTCGCGCGCACGGCCGCGGCGGGTGGCCGGGGTCGCGTCCCGGTTGCCTGCGGCGTCGAGTGCTGCGACCCGGAAGACGTGACCGCCGGGCGCGAGCCGCCGGTACGCCCGTAGAGAACCGCACCTCGTCCACGGGCCCGCATCGAGCCGGCACACGAACCGCGACCCCGCCCCGGTCGACCGGAACGTGAAGACGGCGCTCCTCGCCGCCGTCCGGGCGCGCGGCCGCCGCCGCGACGAGGCGCACTCGCTCGTCGAAGAGGCTCGCGCCCTCTCCCCGAGCGCGGGTTCTTCTACGAGGCGCCGCTACTTCGGCTGCACGCGCGACGGCGAGCCATTCGGCATCGACGACCTCGAGGCCGCTCACGTCTTCATCGACGCTCCGACAAGCCGTCCTTGACGTCTCGCTTCGTCGGCGAGGCCCCGGGCCGCGGCGCTAGCTCGTCCCCTTCCTGATCTCGAGCTCGAGAACCACCGGCTCGTGGCATGGCGCGACGCTCGCCTTCGGCGCTGGCCGGATCGCGCGCCTTCCGAACCGCCGGGCCGGCTGGGTCACGCCAGCCGCATCGCGACGAGCGCGGCGGCGAGCGCGACGGTCGCGGCGCTGAGCGCGACGAGCGCACCCTCCTCTACCGACGCGAGATCCGAAGCGGTGATCCGCTCCACCGATCCGTCCTGCCACGTCACCGTCCCGCTCACGTCCGTGATGCGGCGCCGAACGTCGCGAACGCGAGTCGAGAGAAGACGCTGCGCGCGGCTGAGCGCAAACGCGAAGACGGCGGCGAGGACCGCGGTGATCGTGATCGTCCCGGAGACCGCGAAGAAGCCCGTCACGAGCGGGAAGGATCCCCAGGAGACCGCAAACCACGCGTCGGTGTGGAAGCGGCCGGCGAAAAGCTCGCAGTTGTACGCGACGACGATGAACGCCCCTGCCGCGACGAACGCGCCGATCCACGGGTCCACGACGACCGCGCCGACCACGCCGATCCCGACGGCGAGCACGATCGAGCAGGCGGCGAGGCTGACGAGGACGGCGTCGGGTATCCGCGTCTTCAGCGGCCTGCCGTGCAGTTCGTCGAGGGCATGCGCGCCGATACCGACGGCAAGGAAGAAGGCGGTCAGCGTCGGGACGAGCCGCGAGAGCGAGAACGCGGGCGTAAGAGCGCCGCCGATCGCGACGAAAGCGAGATGCCAGGCGGTGTAGGGCGCATGGAGAAGGGTGAGGTAGTCGCGCCACCCGCCCGGGGCGAACGCGTAGAAGGCGGGGCGCGAAAGGTCAGTCGCCGCGCTCGCCCCAAATCACGATTCCGCCGCCGAGCGAAAGCGTCCGCGCGGCGACGCGCTCGATCCCCGCCGCGCGCCAGAGCGCCAGCACGTCCTCGAGGGGATACCGCCGCCAGAACTGACGGATGCTCGAGCCGAGAAAGCGTCCGATCTCACGCCAGCCGGGCGAGATCGTCGCGCCGAGCAGCGGCAGGCCTGCGTGGACGTATGCGCTCCAGACGACGTTCACGGCGCGGCGTGCGGGGACGAAGAAGTCGAGCGACGCGATGCGGCCGCCCGGGGCGACGACGCGGGCGAGCTCGCGAAGCGTCGCGGCCGGATCGTCGACGTACCGAAGGAGATACGTGAACGTCGCTCCGTCGAACGTGCCGTCGTCGAAAGGGAGTTCCTCCGCACGCGCGACGTGGAGGTCGATGCGCGCGCCCTCGCCGGCGCGCGCGACGAGGCGGCGGCCTTCTGCGAGCATCGCCGAGCTCTGGTCGACTCCGACGACCGAGCAGCCGTAGCGTCGGACGAGCTCGAGCGCGACTGCCGCGGTTCCGCAGGCGACGTCGAGAATTCGGTCGTCCGGCGCGGCCTCGACCCGCGAAACGAGGAACGACCGCCAGCGGTCGTCCTGGCCGAACGAGAGAAGCCGGGCATACCGGTCGTACGTCTGTGCGACCGGGGCGAAGAGCTCGAGCGCGAATTCGTTTTTCTCGGTGAGCGTCGTCACGTTCCCCCGCGAGCGTCGACGTCGCGACGCGACGAGCAGAGCCTAGTTGACCCGTCGTGGCCGGCCGACACGCGCGCCGGCCTGGTGGCGGGGTCTACGCGATCAGTCGATCGGCGTCGTTCGGTCTCTGGTAGAGAGACCGTGAAGACGAAAGACCGAATGCGACCTCAGGCTTCGATCCGGCTCGCGAGCGCGGCGGATGCTCCCGCGTTCGGCCGACTCCTGCACGCGTTCAACGTCGAGTTCGGCGAGCCGACGCCGGATTCGGACGTGATCGCGGAGCGGGCGGCGCCACTCATCGAGAGCGGTGAGGTGACGGTTCTCTTCGGAGGTGAGGGGCCGGACGGATTCGCGCAGCTTCGGTTCCGTCCCTCGCTCTACACGGGAGCGCTCGACGCCCATCTCGAGGAGCTCTACGTCGTTCCCGAGCGGCGCGGTCACGGGCTCGGGCGAGCCCTGCTCGAAGCGGCGATGAAACATGCCAGAGAGCGCGGCGCCGCCCGCATCGACCTCGGCACGAGCGAGGCCGACGTCGCCGCTCGCGCGCTCTACGAGAGCGCCGGGTTCACCAACCGCGAGGGCGCGCCCGACGGGCCCTCGATGCTCTACTACGAGCGGGATCTCTAGCGAGTCCTCGCCATTTCCGTGACCCCGCGGTGGGAGCGCCGCTGTTCGGTCAGGCGAGCTGCTTGCGAAGGTAGACGAGGTGGGCGTCTCCGTGTCGGCGCCGGTACTCGGCGTAGCCGATCCGCAAGTAGAGCGCGAGGTTCTCGGTCATCTTCTCGTGCGTGTAGAGATAGATCGAGTCGAATCCCGCGTGCCGCGCCTCGGCCTCGGCGTACTGGAGGAGGAGCCTCCCGACGCCGCTTCCCTGATCGCAAGGGTGGACGGCGACGTTGTCGACGACGGAGCCCTTCGGGGGTCACGGCGAGGACGACGAGCCCGGCGATCCGGTCGCCCCGCTCCGCGACGGTCACCGGATGGGTGCGGACGACGTCCGCGTAGTCGTCCGTCATCGGCCTCGGCGGCCCGCCGAGCAGCTCGACGTAGCGGCCGTACGCGGCGGCGGCCAACTCGGTAAGTCGCGGGACGTCTTCCAGCGTCGCGCGCCGAAGCGTCGCGCGGTGCCGCGATTGTCGAGCTCGATCCACCGGCGGCTTCCTCGTTCTCGATTGTCGTCTCCTGGGACGAACGGCGGACGAGGAAGGGGGCAGGGGCGCGCTCCACCAGAGCGACGTGCTCTTCGGGTTGCAGCCGTTGCCGTGCGTCGGCGGGCGCGACGACCCGCCTCCGCCTTTCCAACGGCGACGACCGAGCCCCCCGTGACCAGGTCGCCGCCCCGAAGCGCGGCGTTCGACCGCGCCAACTCGACCGACGAACCCGGTGGTATGTTCGCGCCGCGTGGCTGAGCAGCCGAGCGGACTCGAGTTGCACCTCGAGGGCTTCGTCCGCGCGCCTCCCGACCTCGTATTCAAGGCGTGCATCGATCCCGAACTACTCGGGAGATGGTGGGGTCCTCGCGGCTTCACGTCGCCGAGCATCGAGAGCGACCAACGCGTAAGCGGGACATATCGCATCGCGATGCAGCCGCCCGACGGCGAGCTGTTTCACCTCAGGGGCGAGTACCGGGCGATCGATCCGCCGCGTCGTCTGGTCTACACGTTCGAGTGGGAAGAGCCGCATCCCGATGATCAAGAGACGGTCGTAACGCTCTCGTTTGCCGAATGGGACGGGGGAACGAGGGTAACCCTCGATCAGCGGCCGTTTGCGACGGAGGCTCGACGTGCTTTGCACGAGGCGGGCTGGACGGACGGCTTCGAGCGCCTCGACGCCTCGTTGTCGGACGGTGGTCCATAGAAAGGCCGGGCGGCGACGAGCGGCCGTGACGAGATGACCGCGCTTCCGACCGGAACGGTCACCTTCTTCTTCAGCGACATCGAGGGGTCGACGCGTCTCCTCGAGACGTTGGGACCGGACTATTCCGACCTGCTCGAGCGCCATCACCGGATCCTGCGGGCCGCGTTCGCCCATTGCGAAGCGGTCGAGATGGGGACCGAGGGCGACTCTTTCCTCGCCATCTTCCCGAGCGCCACGGACGCCGTCGCGAGCGCCGTCGCGATCCAGCGTGCGCTTGCGGCGGAGCAATGGCCGCAGGGATCGGACGTACGGGTTCGGATCGCGCTTCACACGGGGGAGGCACGGCTCGCCGGCGGCACGTACGTCGGGCTTGACCTCCACCGCGCGGCCCGGATCATGGGCGCGGCACACGGCGGGCAAGTCCTGATCTCCGAGACGACCCGTGCCGTCGTCGAGCCGAGCCTCGCGGACGGCATGGAGATCCGTGACCTCGGCGAGCATCGGCTCCGGGACCTCTCGCGTCGAGAGCGGCTCTTTCAACTCGTGGCGGAAGGCCTTGCGGCCGACTTCCCCCCGATTCGGACGCTCGACGCAACCCCCAACAACCTTCCGACGCAGCCATCGGAGCTCGTCGGCCGCGAGGCGGAGCTCCGCGCGATTCGCGGCCACCTCGACGGCCCGACCGTTCGGCTCCTGACGCTGACCGGGCCGGGCGGAATCGGCAAGACGCGACTTGCTCTCGAGGCGGCGGCAGACCGGAGCCACAGCTTCCCCGGCGGCGTCTTCTTCGTCGACCTCTCGGCGAGCCGCGACGCGGCCACCGCCCTCCAGGCGATCGCCGAAGCGACCGGCGTAACCGTTACGGGTCGCGTCGAGCTGGCCGAGGCGCTTGCGCAGCAGCTCCAGTCGCGCGAGCTGCTGCTCGTTCTCGACAACTTCGAGCACGTGATGGAGGCTGCCGACGACGTCGCGGGTCTGCTTCGGCGCTCCGCGACGCTGAAGGTGCTCGTGACGAGCCGAGAGGCGCTCCGCGTGCGAGGCGAGCAAGTCTTCCCGGTCGCCCCGCTTTCCCTTCCTGAGGGGCGACCCGCTTCTCGTACGGCGGACGAGGTCTCGCGCTCCGCGGCGGTCCGCCTCTTCGTCGAGCGCGCGCAGCAGGCGTTGCCCAGCTTCCTGCTCACGGACGAGAACGCCGCGACCGTGGCGGAGATCTGCGCGCGGCTCGACGGCCTCCCGCTTGCGATCGAGCTTGCCGCCGCGCGGCTCAGGGTGTTCTCTCCGGTCGAGCTCCGTGATCGCCTTCGAAGCCGGCTCGAGCTCCTCCGGGGCGGCGCACGAGACCTCCCCGCGCGGCAGCGCGCCCTGCGACAGACGATCGAGTGGAGCTACGACCTCCTCGACGACGAGGAGCGATCGATGTTCGGACTCCTGTCGCTCTTCCCGTCCGCCCGCATCGACGCCGTCGAGGACGTGGCCGCGAAGCTCGAGCGGCTCTCGGACATCGACGTCCTCGAGCGGCTCGCGTCGCTCGTCGACAAGAGCCTCGTCCGCAGCATCGACGACGCGGGCGGACCGCGATTGTCGATGCTGGAGACGATTCGCGAATACGCGACGGAGCGACTCCGGAGCGAGCCGGGCTTCGACCGCGCCGCGCAGCGAGCACACGCCGAGCACTTCGCGGACCTCGCCGAGGCGACCCGCGGCGAGCTCGGCGGCGGCGGGCGAGAGGCGGCGCTCGATCACGTCGCAGCCGAGCTCGGCAACCTGGAGGCAGCGTGGCGGTATTTCGTGGACGACGCCGACATTCGCCAGCTGAACAGGCTGCGAGACGCGCTCTGGGCGCTGCACGAGGCCCGCGGCTCGTATCACGCGGCCGTCCGCCTGACGAACGATCTGCTCGAAGTCCTCGCTCGAACAGCGCCTGCGCTCGACCGGGCCGAGGAGGAGGTCACGCTCCGGATGAGCGTTGCCCGCGGCCTGCTCGCGCTTCGCGGGTATACCGACGAGGTCGAAGAGCTGTACCGCGAGGCGCTCGGCGTCGCGGAGGCGACGGGCGCCGTCCCGAGGCAGCTCCCCGTTCTCAGGAGTCTCGCGAGCTTCTACCTGTACCGCGGCGAGATCGACAAGACGATCGCCGTCGGTCGAGAGGTTCTCGACCTCGCCGAGCAGCGCCGCGACGCAAGCCTCGAGGTGGAGGGGCACCTGATTCTCGGGCCCGCGCTCGCGATTTTCGGCGAGACGACGGCGGGCCTGCATCACCTCGATCGCGCAATCGCCCTCTTCGACCCGAAACGCGACGGACGCGCCCGGTTTCGGCTCGGCCCGAACCCCGGCGTCGCCGCGCGGGCCATCTCGGGGCTCATGCATTGGTTCATCGGGTATCCCCAGACGGCTCATCGATACGCCGCCAGCGCGCTCGAGCTCGCGGCGCAGTTACGCCACCCGTACTCGCTCGCCTGGGCGACCTTCCATCTTGGCTTGCTCGAGCTCTGGAGCGGCCGGCTGGAATCGGCGTACCAGCGGGCTGGGGACGTCCGCAGGATCGCAGAAGAGCACGGCTACCGAATCTGGACAGCGGTTGGGCTCGTTCTCGAGGGCGTGACGATGGCGCGTCTCGGACGACCCGACGACGGCCTCGCGCGGGCGGAGGAGGGCGTTTCGCTGTATGAGAACCTGCGGACGCCACCCATCTTCTGGTCTCAGATCCTCGCGCTCCAGGCAGACGCGTATGCGCTCGCCCACCGGCCCGCAGAGGCGATCGACCTCCTCGACCGCGCCCTTGGCCTGGCGGGCGAAGGGACCTGGGAGTCGGCAGCGCTGAACGTCCAGAAGTCTGACGTCCTCGTCTCGCTGGGTGACACCGAGCGTGCCAAGTCGTCGCTACTACGCGCCCTCGACGACGCCGAACGGGCGGGAGTGCGCATGACGCAGCTCAGGGCGGCGACGCGACTCGCGCGAATCGCGGAAGCGACCGGCCGCGACGACGCATCCCGAGCAGTCGCGGAGATCCTCGAGACGTTTACCGAGGACTTCGAGATACCCGAGCTCGTCGACGCTCGTGCGCTCGTGAACGACGCGGCCGCGCGCGGCGGCTGACCGCCTGGCCTCGCGTGCACGTCAGGTGCGACAACGGGGATCGGACCACCGAGGTGGAAAGGTGGGCCGCCGGCCAGCGTTCTGAAGAACGAGTGACGAGCTTGCGAGGTTGCGGACACGCGTCGAGACTGCTCGCGCGATGAGCGCGTCGGCAGTCGGGGACACCGAGCGGCGTGACGGCTATCCAGTCGTCGTCGAGGGTGAGCTCGTCGAGCCGCTTAGCCGTTGGCTCTGGCTCGTCAAGTGGCTGCTCGCGATCCCGCATTTCATCGTTCTCATCTTCCTGTGGATCGCGTTCGTCGTTCTGACGGTCGTCGCCGGCTTCGCGATTCTCTTCACGGGCCGCTACCCGCGGGGGATCTTCGACTTCAACGTCGGGGTGATGCGGTGGACGTGGCGCGTTTCGTTCTACACCTACAGCGCCCTCGCGACCGATCGGTATCCGCCGTTCAAGCTCGCGCCGGTTCCCGAGTACCCGGCCCGGCTCGACGTCGCGTATCCGGAGCGGCTCTCACGGGGGCTCGTGCTCGTCAAGTGGTGGCTGCTCGCGATTCCGCACTACATCGTGATCAGCATTTTCGGGTCCGGCTGGTGGTGGCCGGGCGGGCGCTGGGGCGACGAGGGCTGGGGAGGATGGGGCGCCTCCCCATGGGGAGGCGGCCTGATCACGATTCTCGCGCTCTTCGCCGCCGTCGCCCTCCTGTTCAGGAGCCGGTATCCGCGCGGGATCTTCGACTTCGTCCTCGGCCTGAACCGCTGGAGCTACCGCGTCATCGCGTACGCAGCCCTGATGCGAGATGAATATCCGCCCTTCCGCCTCGACCAGGGGGGAAGAGAGGCTGGCGGCGCGAGGAGCGATACGAGCGAGCCAGACGAGACATCGGTCCGCTGACCCGATGCGCGGGGCGCGGCGTGCGCTCGCAACGACGCTCGGGCGGGCGGCAGAGAAGCCAGTCGGCCAGCCGATCGTGGGTGCTCGTTTCCTGCGGCCGTCGGGTCGCGGATCGACCCGCTCGCTCGGCGCACCGCGTCGAGCGGGCACGTCCGCCGTGGACGGGTAGAAATGGTCGCGAGCGTGCGTAACGGCCGGTCGCCCCGGATCTTGTTCGTCCGGCCCGATCACATCGGGGACGTGCTGCTCACCCTTCCCGCGGTGACGGCGCTACGACGCGCGTTGCCGGCCGCGTTTCTCGCCTACGCGGTGCGGGCGGAGTCCGCTCCCGTCCCCGAGCATTGCCCTGACGTCGACGAAACGCTGACGATCCGATTTCCGCCGATCGGCCGTGGCGTGTCGGACGACCTCGCGTGGCAAGCGGCGGTTTGCAACGAGCGAACGAGGGTCGTGGGCGCGTTCGACGCCGCGCTCGTGATCCGCCCCGACGATCCGTGGTCGAGCGAGCTCGCCGCCGTGGCCGGAGTCCCGATCCGGGTCGGTTTCGCCATGCCGCGCACTCGCCGCTACCTGACGCACGTCCTGCCCGTGCCGCGTCGCCAACACGTTGCTCTCGACGCGTTCGATCTCGCCGACGCCCTTCTCGCGCGCCTCGGTACCGGCACGCGAACCGAACGCCTGCTCGAGACGCGCTTCCGTCCGTCGCGCGACGATGAGGAGGAGGCAGGCGCCGTCCTCTCGGAAGCGGGCGTGGACGACGCGCCGATCGTGCTCCATCCGGGCTCGGGTTGGGTGCTCAAAAACTGGCCGGCTCGACGCTGGCGCGCGGTAGCCGCCGGGCTCGCTCGCAGAGCGAGGACGAGGCCGGTAATCGCCGGGACGGCCAGCGAGCGAACGCTCGCCGCCGAGGTCGCCACGGGAACGCCGGCAATCGACCTCGCCGGCCGGCTCTCGCTCGGCGCGCTCGCGGCCGTCCACCGGCGCGCTCGCCTCGTCGTCACGACCGACAGCGGAGCCCTGCATCTCGCCGCGGCGATGGGTGCGCGGATCGTTGCGCTCTTCGGGCCCGGCGACCCGTTCATGTTCGCCCCGCTCGTCGCGCCCGATCGCCTCCGCGTCGTGCGCGCGGGTCTCGCCTGCAGCCCGTGCGGAACGCTCGAGCATCCGCCCTGCGGTGCCGTGGTCGAACCCGAGTGCGTGACGCGGATCGGCGCGGGAGCTGTGATCCGCGCGGCCGCCGGGCTGCTCCGCCAAGAAGCGAGCTCCGAGCGGCTACCACGTCGGGGCGGCGCACCACGCTTCGAGCCGCTCGATCGCAAGTAAGAGCTGGTCGGCGCTGACGACGTGCGTCTTCGCGCAGTCGACGAGCGGTACCCGAGGGGCCGGATCACCGCCCGCGATCGCCGTGAGGACGTAGGCGATCGGGAGCGAGTGAGTCACGACGAGGATCACGCGCTCCGGCCGCTCGAGGACGGCCCGAAACCCGGCGGCGTACCTCGCCGCGATCGCCTGCCGCGGCTCGCCGCCACCCGGGGGTTCGGCGCTCGAGTCGTTCGCGAGCGCCCAGGCCACGTACGCGTCCAGCGGGCCGCTTTCGAACCGCCCGTAGAGCGGGTCATTGAGCTCCGAGAGCGTAAGCCGGGGAACGCGCCGGCCGGACAGCGCGATGTCGGCCGTCTGACGCGTCCGCTCCAGCTCTGACGTGACGCAGAGGCCGATCTCCTGACCAGCGAGCTCGTCGGCGAGGCCGCGTGCCTGTTCGAGTCCTCGCTCGCTCAGGGGGCAGCGGACGTCGACCCTTCCAGTCACGAGCCTGAGCGCGCTGAACGTGCTCTCGCCGTGCCGAACGAGGATCGCGGACTCCATCCGGCGTCTGCTTACGTCACTCGACGTCCGCGGCGACGAGCAGGTCGTCGCCGGCGACGTGAACCGAGCGGTTCGTCAGGCGCAGGCTCTCGCCGACCCGCGCGACGCCGAGGTCGCCGACCGCGTCGATACCCGTCCCGATGATGGCCGGGGCGATCCCGACGACGAGGCGATCGACCAGCTTCTCGGCGAGAAAGGACGTAATGACGCGCGCGCCGCCTTCGACGAGCAGGGAGCGAACCCCGAGCGCGCGGAGCGTTCGGAGCGCGTCGGCGAGGTCGACGCCGCGCGGGCCGGGCTCGACGACGCGGACGCCGATCGCCCGCGCGCGAAGCGCGGCGCGCCGCTCGTCGCTCGCGCGGGAGGTGGTGATCACGATCGTTCCGGCCTGGTGGTCGAGGACACGCGCGGTCTCGGGGAGACGGAGCGTCGAGTCGAGGATGACCCGGAGCGGCGACGGCCCGGAGACCATCCGCACGGTCAGCTGCGGATCGTCGATCGTGGCC
Source organism: Gaiellaceae bacterium (assembly GCA_036259875.1). GTDB lineage: Bacteria > Actinomycetota > Thermoleophilia > Gaiellales > Gaiellaceae > DATAAZ01. The sequence continues at coordinate 7,329 of DATAAZ010000067.1, read as the reverse complement.
GTCCCGACGCCGACGAGGACGGCGTCGCACGCCGCGCGGAGGGCATGCGAGATTCGTCGCTCGGGCTCGCTCGAGATCCACTTCGCGTCCCCGCTTCGAGTCGCGATTCGCCCGTCCACTGTCTGCGCGTACTTCAGGACGACGAAGGGCCGCCAAGCGGGGGCTGTCGAGCGCCCGAGGAGGGGCGTCACGTTCGTCGCCTCGCCGAGCCCGTTCGCCGCGAGCGGGGCGCCTGCCGGCGCGACGTGCCCGAGCCTCGCCTCCTTCGCGCGCAGGTAGTCGACGTTTCGGACGTGCGGCGACGTCTGGAGGGGGACGACGTCGACGACGACGATCCCCGCCCGAGTCAGCGCCTCGACCTTGCTCGGGTTGTTGGTGAGCAGGCGAACCGATCGAACCCCGAGCAGGGCGAGGCAGCTCGCCGCCGCGTCGTACTCGCGCGCGTCCGGGGGAAAGCCGAGGCGGACATTGGCATCGATCGTGTCCGTGCCGTTCTCCTGCAGCATGTACGCGCGCAGCTTGTTCACGAGCCCGATGCCACGGCCCTCGTGGCCGGTCGCGTAGACGAGGACGCCGCGGCCCTCGGCGGCGATCGCGCGGGCGGCCTCGCGAAGCTGGGTCCCGCAGTCGCAGCGAAGCGATCCGAGAGCGTCGCCCGTCAGGCACTCGGAATGCAGCCGCGTCAGCACCGCGCGCCCGTCGCCGAGGTCGCCGCTCACGAGCGCCAGGTAGACACGCCCTGACGGAAGCTCGAACGCACGCAGCTCGAACTCCCCGAAACTCGTGCCCAGCGGAAGGGTCGCGACCTCGGTAAGCGACAAGGGCGGTTACTTTAGTGCGGTGCCAGGCGTCGTTGCGAGCGAGGTCGGGGCGCGTGCCGTCCGCTTCCTCGCGCCGTACCAAGTGGACGTCTCGGACGTGGCGGTCTCGGAACCGCAGGCCGGCGAAGTCCTCGTTCGGGCCGAGTTCTCGGGGATCAGCGGCGGCACCGAGCTGCTCGCGTACCGGGGCGAGCTCGACGCGAGCGCTCCGCGCGACGAGACGCTCGGCGCGCTCGCGGGGAGCTTCGCGTATCCGTTCATGTACGGCTACAGCGCCGTGGGGACGGTCGAGGCGTCGCGTAGCGGCGTCGCCGAGGGCGAGCGCGTGTTCGCGTTTCACCCGCACCAGGACCGGTTCATCGTCGCGGCCGACGACGTCGTCCCGGTCGCGGGCGTCGACGCGCGCGCGGCGACGCTCTTCCCGCTGGTCGAGACGGCGCTCCAGATCTCGCTCGACGCGGGCGTTCGCTACGGGGAGGTGGTCGCCGTCGTCGGGCTCGGCCCGGTCGGAATCCTCTCGGCGCTCCTGCTGGCGCGGAGCGGCACGATCGTGGTCGCGAGCGACCGGAAGGGTTGGCGGCGCGAGACGGCACGAGGCTGCGACGTCGCCGCCGTCGCGCCCGAGGAGCTCGGCGAGGCGGTGCACGCCGCCTCGAGCGGTCGCGGTGCGGACGTGCTCGTCGAGGCGACGGGGAACCCGGACGCGCTCGGCGAGAGTCTCCGCCTCCTCGCGCGCGAAGGCGTCGCGCTCGTCGCGTCCTGGTACGGCGTGAAGCCGGTCACGCTCCCGCTCGGCGGCGACTTCCACCGGCGACGCCTCGAGGTCCGGAGCACCCAGGTCTCGACGCTCGGTAGCCGAGCGGGGCGGTGGGATCGGAAGCGGAGGCTCGAGACGACGCGGCGACTTCTCGGCGTCCTGCCCGTGGCCGAGCTCGGCACGCACACGTTCCCGTTCGAGCGCGCACCGGAGGCATACGCGGCGCTCGACCGAATGGACGACGGCCTCGTCCACGTCGCGCTCGCCTACTCGTGACCGGCCGCTTCGAGGTGGGCGCGTCGGCGGCGCTGCGGGCGCTGCACCGAATCCCGTGGCTTCCCCCGCCCGAAGGAGAGCTGCACGCGCACGACTACCGCGTCGAGGTCGTCATCGAGCGAGCGGTTCTCGACGAGAGGGGGATGGTTTGCGACCTCGACGTCGTCGAGGCCGCGCTCGCGGACGCCGTTGCCACGCTCGAGGGCAAGGATCTCGACACCATCCGACCGCCCGACGCCGAAGCCGTCACGGTCGAGATCCTCGCCCGCTGGTTCCACCAGACGCTCGGCGGGGCGATTCACGCGGCGGGTGGCGAAGCGCTCGCCGTGCGCGTCTGGGAGTCCGCCACGGCGTTCGGCGGCTACGGGGGCCCGGTGTCGACGAGCTCGGAGTAAGCGGCTAGGCAACGGTCGGCGCAGGCGGCCCACGTGAAACGCTCGAGCACGTGCTCCCGCGCGTTGCGCCCGAGCCGCTCGGCCAGCCGGGGGTCGGCGAGAACCTCTGCGAGGCGCGCGCGGAGCTGATCGGCGTCTCCCGGGTCGACGAGGAAGCCCGTTACGCCGTTCTCGACCACCTCGGGCAACCCTCCGACCCGGCTCGCGACGACGGGCGTGCCGCTCGCCATCGCCTCGAGCGCGGCGAGCCCGAGTAGCTCCGACACCGCGACGTCGCGCCCGTAGCACGTCCGATGCACTGACGGCAGCGCCACGACGCGCGCCCCGCGGTAGAGCGCCGGAAGCTCCGATTCGGGGACGGCGCCGAGGAACTCGACACGACGCCGTGCGGCGAGCCGTCGAAGCAGGCTCGGATAATCGCGCTCGGGCGGGTCCGGGTCGTGGCCGGCGGAGCCGGCGATGCGGAGCTCCGCGTCATCGGGGAGCGCCTCGATCAGCCGGTCTACCCCCTTGTGGGGCGTGAGCCGGCCGACGAAGAGGACGCCCCGGCGAACCACGTTCACCTCGGGTGAGAAGCGCTCGGGGTCGGCGCCTCCGTAGATGACCCGCGTTCGCGACGGCGGCGAGCGGAGCTCGCGCGCAGAATAGGCGGACACCGTGAGAAACCGGTCGAAGAGGAGCGGGAGAAGACCTGCCCAGTCGCCTCCGCCGAGGCCGTGGTCGGTGACGGCCGTCGGGACCCGGCGGATGCGCGCGTTCACGGCCGCGAGCCGGCTCGGCGTACTTCGCAGATGGTGCGTATGGGCGACGTCCGCTCGGGCGAGCGCGTGACCGAGCCCGACCGCGAGCGGATGCGCAGGGTGTCCGCGGACGCGCGCGAGCGACCGAAGGACGCGCACGCGGAGCCCGCTCGGGTCGCGCCACGCGCGCACTCTCGGACCGAACGTGACGAGCTCGCAGTCGACGTGGCGCGCGAGTGCCCGGCCGAGCTCGAGCGGGTAGCGCTCGCCGCCCCCGAAGATCCCGGCCGGGCCGAAGAGCGTGGGAGCGACGTGGACGACGCGCATCTCGTTCTCCCGCTCGTCACGCTGGGCGATCCCCGCCGCTTGAGCGGGGGCTATCTGTACCACCTGCGGATGGCGGAGGCGGCGCCCGCGCACGGCGCGCGAATCGCCTTCGTCTCCTTTCCCGAGCGTGCCTTCCCGCTCGCTGCGGGGAGCGGGCGCGCCGTGCTTCGGCAGGCGAGAGAGCGTTCCGCGAGCGCCGTCCTTCTCGACTCGATCGCAGCTGCTTTCGCCGGCCCCTCGCTGGCGGGGAGCCGTTTCGAGGTGCCGGTGATCGGCGTGCTCCACCAACCGCCCGGCGGGATCGACCACGCCGTCGTCCGGACGCGCGTGCAGGCCGTGCTGGATCGGCTTGCCTGGCGGCGCGCGAAGCTCTTGATCGCGGCGAGCGATCACCTCGCAGACGACCTCGTCCGAGCGGGCTTCGCGCGTTCGCGGATCCGCGTCGTCCCACCCGGGCGCGACGTTGCGCCGACGACGACCAGTCCGACGATCGATCTCCGCGAGGGCCGCCGAGCTGCGTTTCTCACGGTCGCGAACTGGCTCCCGCGAAAAGGGATCCTCGAGCTCCTCGACGCGTTCGCGCGGCTGCCGGCCGGCGCCGCGACTCTCCACCTCGTCGGCGACGACTCCGCCGATCGACGCTACGCCGAGCGCGTGCGTTCGCGGCTCGCGGATCGCGACCTCGGCGCGCGCGTGATCGTGCACGGGCGCCGGGCTCGCGAGGACGTGGCGGCGCTCTACCGGTCCGCGGACGCCTTCGTCCTTCCGGCCTATCGCGAGCCGTACGGGACCGTGTGGGGCGAGGCGATGGCCTTCGGGCTTCCGGTCGTAGGCTGGAGCGCCGGCAACCTCCCGTATCTCGCCGAGAACGAGCGGGACGCGCTCCTCGTCGAGCCCGGCGACATCGCGGCGCTCTCCCGCGCAATGTCGCGGCTCGCGTTCGACGAGGAGCACCGGAGAGCGCTGGGGGCGGCGGCCGCCCGACGCGCTCTCAGCCGACCGACCTGGGACGAGTCTGCGGAGCTTTTCTTCGCGGCGATCCGCGAAGCACTCGCAGGAGGGCCCGGGATACCCCGGTCAGTCGATCACGGGTTGTGCGCGGCGCCGAGTCGGCGCCCGAGTTCGCCCTCGTCGACGGTCGGGGGGCGAGGGTGATGCGAAATGAGCGTCCAGGTCGAAGCGCTCGTGAGCGCCTCGACGATTCGAGCGCGGATCTCGGGCTCGTCCGCGGCGTCCGCGACGAAGACGGTGCGGAAGCGGGCTAGCGGTGGCTCCGCCGTCAGGGCATTGTTGTGCGGCCACCGGCAGGGCCCTTCGTGCTCCCAATGGCCGCACAGCGCAACGGTGACGGCGGCTCCGGGCTCACGCTCGTCCACTCCCTCGCCCAGGCGAAGCGCTGCCTCGTGAACGAACGTCCCTCTCCCCATCGAAGTCGCGTGGGTCGCGCTCAGCGTCCCGACCCCGGCGCGAGAGCGCGCCGCTGGCTCTCGTCGCGTGCAGCGTAATCGGCGAGCAACTCGAGCATGCGCAGGGCGAGGCGCAACGTCGCGTCGCCCTCGTCACGCTCGGGCGTGAAGGTGGCCAGAGTCGCGGCCCGAATCCGGAATCGGTCGACGGTCGCCTGGATGATCTCCTCCGCCTGCTCGCGCGACAGCCCGCCCGCAACGGGCTCGTCGACGACGCCGGGGGCAACCTCGGGCGCGAACGCATCGAAGTCGACGTGGAGATAGACGTCGTCGACGCGTCTGGAGAGCCGCTCGAGCGGCGCGACGAGCTCAGTTTCCGGCCTGCCATCCCGCCAGGAGACGACCTCGATCGGCGATCTCTCCAACCGCTCCCGCTCCGCCTCGGGCGAGAGCGAGCGCACGCCGTACATGACGATCGCTTCCTCTGCGAGCGGCGTGGCGTCGCCGCTCTGCGCCCAGTAGGCGCGGTAGCAGCGGCCGGTGAGAATCGCCATCGACATGCCGGCGAAAAACCCGCTCACGGTCGTCTCCGGCGTGTTGAAGTCGCCGTGCGCATCGAGCCAGACGGCGCCGCAGCTCGCGTGGTCGAAGCCGGCGAGCACCCCGAGCGCCGAGTTGCATGACCCCGCGAGCACCAGCGGCAGCCGGCCGGTGTCGACGGCCGCGCGAACGCGCGCGGCGAGCTCGGTGTTGACCGTCGCCGCCGAGACAGCGGTATCGCGGAAGGGCTCCATGCGACCGACGCGCTCCACCGAGACGTCGATGCCGCGTGCGGCCAAGACCCGCTCCGCGCCGGCCTCGACCAGGCGCCGCGGGCCCGCGCTCGCGCCCACGCTCTCGTCGCCCGCGTGGTACGGGACCTCGATCAGCGAAACATCCACCGTCTGCTCAAGCTACGTCGTCCGGCGCGTAGCGGAGTCGTCACTGCGGCTCGGCGGTGGTGAGAGCAGCAGCAGCCGGTGCGTCGCCGGGCTCAGGAGATGCCGGCTTCACCTGCCGTAGGAAGAGCGCGACGCCGACGGCCGCGAGCGCCGCCAGGACCGCGCTCACGAGGGCGACGACCTGCAGGCCCTGCGTGAACGCCGCGCGTGCCGCATCGAGAACCTGCGTTGCGACCGCGCCCGGCAGCTCGCCGCTGACCGCAACCGCTCCCCCGAGCGTGTCGCGGGCGGCGTCGGCCTCCTCAGCCGGAACGGCCGTGGGAATGCCGTCGTCGACCTGCGTCCGGTAGACCGCGGTGCCGATCGTGCCGAGGATCGCAATCGAGAGCGCGCCGCCGAGCTCGGCGCCCGTCTCCGAAATCGCCGAGGCGGCGCCGGCGCGCTCGGGCGGCGCAGCGCCGATGATGAGGTCATTGGTCAGCGTGAACATCGGCGCGATCCCGAGCGAGTAGACGACGGACGACCCGATCAGCCATCCGAGGCCGGCGTCGGCGCTCACCTGCGTGAGTCCGAGCATCCCGACCGCCGCGATCGCGAGGCCGACGGCCATGACGTAGGCCGGGCGCACGCGCTTCACGAACGTCGGGGCGAGCATCGAGCCGAGGACGAAGGAACCGAACGAGGGCAGCGTCAAGACGCCGGCTTCGAGCGGCGAGAGTTCGAGGACGAGCTGGAGGTACTGGTAGATGAAGAGGAAGGAGCCGAAGAGCACGAGGATCCCGAGCGTGTAGACAGTCAGCGAGGCGCTGAACGCCGGGACGCGAAAGAGCCGCAGGTCGATCAGCGGGTCGGGGAGCCGCGCCTGCCTCCAGAGAAAGAGCGTTCCGAGGACGAGGCCGAGCGCGATCGCGACGAACGGGACCACCTCGACGCCGTCCTGGGCGAGCTCCTTCAGGCCGTAGACGACGGCGAGCACGGCGGCGAGCGAGAGCGCGGCGCTCAGGATGTCGAGGCGCCCAGCGTCCCGATCGCGAAACTCCGGCAGGAGCACGGGCCCGAGCACGAGCAGGACCGCCATCACCGGAACCGCGAGGAGGAAGACCGAGCCCCACCAGAAGAACTCGAGCAGCACGCCGCCGAGGAGGGGGCCGAGCGCACCGCCCAGCGAGTAAGCGGTGATCCAGACGCCGATCGCAAAGGTGCGCTGGCCGGGGTCGTCGAAGAGGTTGCGAATCAAGGAGAGGGTCGAGGGGGCGATCGTCGCGCCTGCGATCCCGAGGAGCGCGCGCGCCGCGATCAGCATCTCGGCACTCGTCGAGAACGCGGCGAGCAGCGAGGCGAGCGCGAAGCCCGCGGCGCCGATCAGGAGGAGGCGCCGGCGCCCGATCCGGTCGCCGAGCGTCCCCATCGTGATCATCGCCCCGGCGACCATGAAGCCGTAGACGTCCGCGATCCAGAGCAGCTGCGCGCTGCTCGGCTCGAGGTCCGCGCTCAGGTGCGGCACGGCGAGATGGAGCACGGTGAGGTCCATCGCGTAGACCACGCACGCGAGGGCGAGGACGGCGAGCCCGATCCACTCGCGGCGCCCGGCCTTCGAAGAATCCCGTGCCGTCATGTCCTTACGACCGCGACGCGCTTCGCGGGCGAGCGCGGAGGATAGGGCTGG
>DATAAZ010000066.1:0-35262 GCA_036259875.1 Gaiellaceae bacterium | reverse complement strand
CTGGACATCGGCCACTACGAGCGCTTCATCGACGAGAACCTCTCGCGGAACGCGAACCACACGTCGGGATCGATCTGGTACTCGGTGATCCGCAAGGAGCGCAAGGGCGAGTACCTCGGCTCGACCGTGCAGGTGATTCCGCACGTGACGAACGAGATCAAGGAGCGCGTCCGCCGCGTCGCCGCCACGTCGGACGCGGACGTCGTGATCTCCGAGATCGGCGGCACCGTCGGCGACATCGAGTCGCTTCCGTTCCTCGAGGCGATCCGGCAGTTTCGGCGCGAGGCCGGGGCCGAGAACGTCCTCTACGTCCACGTCACCTACGTCCCCTTCATCGAGACGGCCGGCGAGCTGAAGACGAAGCCGACGCAGCACTCCGTCAACGAGCTGCGACGCATCGGTATCCACCCGGACGTCGTCGTCTGCCGCTCCGCCGAGCCGCTCTCATGGGACATCCGGGAGAAGATCGCGCTCTTCGCCGACGTCGACGTCCGCGCGGTGGCGGTGAACGAGGACGTTCCCGACGTCTATCTCGTCCCGCATCGGCTCCGCGACGAGGCCCTCGACGAGCTCGTCTGCCGGCGACTCGGGCTCGGCGAGGGCGACCCGGATCTCGGCGAGTGGGACGAGCTCGTCGCGCAGATCGGCCGCCGTGAAGGTGAGGTCGAGATCGCCCTCGTCGGGAAATACGTCAAGCTCCAGGACGCGTACCTCTCGGTTCACGAGGCGCTCAAGCACGCGGGGATTCACCACGGGGTGCACGTGCGCGTGCGCTGGGTCGACGCCGAGGGGATGAGCGTCGAGGAGGCGACGCGCGAGCTCGAGCGGTCGGACGGCGTCCTCGTCCCGGGTGGTTTCGGGTCGCGAGGATGGGAGGGGAAGATCGTCGCCTGCCGAGTCGCGCGCGAGCGCGGGATCCCGTACCTCGGGATCTGTCTCGGGATGCACGTCGCCGTCTCGGAGTTCGCCCGCCACGTCGCCGGGTTCGCGGGCGCGAACTCGACCGAGATGGATCCGGAAACGCCGTACCCGGTGATCGACCTCCTGCCCGAGCAGAAGGAGATCGAGGATCTGGGCGGGACGATGCGCCTCGGCGCGCAGGCGGTCAACCTGGCCGAGGGCACCCGCGCGTACGCGTCATACGGGGAGCCGATCGTCCACGAGCGCCATCGCCACCGCTACGAGGTCAACAACCACTTCCGACCGCGCCTCGTCGAGGCCGGGCTCGTCGTCTCGGGGACGTACCAGGAGGGACGGCTCGTCGAGATCGTCGAGCTCGCCGACCATCCCTGGTTCGTCGCGAGCCAGTTCCATCCCGAGTTCAAGTCGCGACCGACCCGCCCGGCGCCGCTCTTCCGGGACTTCGTGGGCGCCGCGGTCGCGCGAGCCCGCGAGCGGGCCGGCCTCGTCGAAGCAGCCGCTTCCTAGCCGAGCAGCCTCGCGATTCGACAGCCGACCCGCTCGGCGCTTCGTAGTCGAGCTTGCCCGCGGCCGCGTAGGGAGGACGGCCTGGCGCATGCCGCCGGAACGCCGCCGCCTCACGCGCGCGTGACGCTTCCCCCGGGGACCCCGCTTAGCGCTTCCCCCGCTTCGAGCGTAGCGCCGATCTCCGCGCGTATCCGTGACACCGTGCGTCGAATTCGCCCTTGGGTGTGTCGAGCCTCGACGCGCGCCTACAATCGGCCCGCGTGGCGGAGCTCCCCGACGTCGTCTCCCTCTTCACGGAGCTCGCCGCGATTCCGAGCCCCTCGGGCGACGAGCGGGCGGTCGCCGATCGGGTCATCGCGCATCTGCGCGCGCTCGGCCTCGACGCCGATGAGGACGACGCCGGGGGGAGGATCGGCAGCTCGATGGGGAACATCCTTGCCCGCGTCCCGCCGAGCGATCGTCGAAACGGAGGCCGGCCGATCTTCCTCTGCGCCCACCTCGACACGGTGCCGCCGACCGCGGAGATCGAGCCGGTCGTCGACGACGGACTCATCCGAAACGCGCAGCCGACGGTCCTCGGCGCCGACGACAAGGCGGCAGTCGCCGTCATGCTCGTGGCGGCGCACCGCCTCGTCGCCGAACGCCGCCCGCACGCCGGTGTCGAGCTCGTGTTCACGCCGAAGGAGGAGACGGGCCTCGAAGGCGCCAAGGAGCTCGATCTCGAGCGACTTCGAGCGCCGATCGGGTTCGTGTACGACCACGCCGCGCCGATCGGCGACGTCGTTCTCGCCGCGCCGTCGTCGACGGCTCTGGACGCCGTCTTCACCGGCCGCGCCGCGCACGCCGGCATGCACCCGGAGGAGGGCCGCTCCGCGATCTACGCCGCGGCGCGGGCGATCGCCGATTTGCGGCTGGGGCGGATCGACGCCGAGACGACGGCGAACGTCGGCGAGATTCACGGCGGCACGGCGAGGAACATCGTCCCCGACCGATGCAGAGTGACCGCCGAGGCGCGCTCACGCAGCGAGCGCAAGCTCGCCGACGTCGTGCAGGAGATGGTCGATTCATTCACATTCGCGGCCGCGCTCGCCGAGTGTGAGGTCGATGTCGAGCTGGAGGCCAAGTACCGCGCCTATCGGTTTCGCCCCGACGACGAACCGGTCCGCCTCGCGTACGCCGCTCTGGCCGCGGCCGGCTTCGAGCCGCGGGCGGTCGAAGCAGGCGGAGGCGCCGACGCGAACGTCTTCAACGATCGCGGCCGCCCGTGCGTCAACATGGCGAACGGGATGGCCAGGATCCACAGCGCCGAGGAGCACATCGCCGTCGCCGATCTCGAAGCGATGGTCGAGGTGACGCTCGAGCTTGTCGAGTCTGCGCGACATGCCTGACGAATCCCGCCGCCCCGACGCGGCCGAGACCGTCTTCTCCGGCCGCATGGTCGGGGTCACGGTGGAACGGTGGGGCGACGCGGAGCGCGAGATCGTCGAGCGGGCCGACTCGGTCGCGATCGTCGCCGTCGAGCCGGACGGCGACGTCGTGCTCGTCCGCCAGCTTCGCGAGGCCGCCCGCGGTGACCTGCTCGAGTTGCCGGCCGGGACCGTGGACGAGGGCGAGGACCCGCTCGCGACGGCGAAGCGCGAGCTCGCCGAGGAGACCGGACTCCACGGGCGGCGCTGGCGGCGCGGCCCCGTCTTCTACACGACGCCGGGGTTCTGCCGCGAGCGCGTCCACCTCTTCTTCGCCGAGGAGCTCGAGCGCAGTCACCCCGCTCGCGCGCGCGACGAGGCGATCAAGCTCGTCCGCCGGCCGCTCGCCGAGGTTGCCGCCGAGCTCGACGCGCTCGAGGACGGCAAGACGCTCGTCGGTCTGCTGCTCGCGCTCCGCGAGCGCGTTTAGCCGCGTTTCGGCTGCAGACGGCCAAATCGCCGCGGTATCGTTCGCGCGCCCATGCGGGTCGGCGTCGTCAAGGAGATCAAGCCGGACGAGTACCGCGTCGCGTTGACGCCCGCGGGCGCGCGTGAGCTTCACCAGCGCGGCCACGAGGTGGTCGTCGAGGCGGACGCGGGCGCGGGCAGCGCGTTCCTCGACGGCGACTACGAGCGCGCCGGTGCGCGGATCGCGACGGCCGACGAGGTGTGGGAGACGGTCGACCTACTACTGAAGGTCAAAGAGCCGATCCCGGCCGAGTACGAGCGGCTCCGCGACGGGCTCGTCCTCTTCACCTACCTGCACCTCGCCGCGGACGAGCCGCTGACGCGGGCGCTCATGGAGAGCGGGACGATCGCGATCGCGTACGAGACCGTCGAGACGGCGGACGGGCGCCTCCCACTCCTCGCGCCGATGAGCGAGGTGGCCGGCCGCCTCTCGGCACAAGCCGGGGCGTACTTCCTGGAGAAGCCGCTTGGCGGTCGCGGTCTCCTGCTCGGCGGCGTCGCCGGCGTCCCGCCGGGGAAGGTCGTCGTGATCGGAGGCGGGATCGTCGGCTACAACGCCGCCATCATCGCGCTCGGCTTCGGTGCTCATGTGCGAATCCTCGACCGATCGGTTGACCGGTTGCGCTACCTCGAGCAGATCCTCTCGGGCCGCGTCGAGCTGGTCATGTCGAGCGCACTCGAGATCGAGCGCTCCGTGCTCGAGGCCGACGTCGTGATCGGCGCCGTCCTGATTCCGGGCGCGCGGGCGCCGAAGCTCGTGACGCGGGAAATGGTGGGGGAGATGAAGGCGGGCGCCGTCATCTGCGACGTTTCGATCGATCAGGGTGGTTGCATCGAGACAGCGCGGCCGACCACGCACTCGGATCCCGTGTACGTGGTCGACGACGTCACGCACTACTGCGTCTCGAACATGCCCGGCGCTGTCCCGATCACCTCGACATTCGCGCTGACGAACGTCACGCTCCCGTACGTCGAGGCGATCGCCGACCTTGGCGTCCGCGAGGCGATCGCGGGCGACCCAGCGCTCGCGCTCGGGGTGAACGTGATCGACGGGAAGGTGACCTACGAAGCCGTCGCCGACGCACACGGGCTCGACCACTCGCCGCTCGACGAGGTCCTGCCGCTCGAGCCCGTCTGAGCGGAGGGCGAGACTAGGACTTCGCCGCGGAGTCGGACGCCGACGGCTTCTCGCCGGGGCTCAGCCTCACGACGACGTACGTGACCGCCGCGGCGAGCGCGACGACGATCACGATCCACACCACGATGCCCAGGAGGCCGAGGACCACGTCCATGCCCGAACTAGAATAGCCCGACCATGCCGCGTGCCTGCGTCATCGTGCTGGACGCGGTTGGGGCCGGCGAGCTGCCGGATGCGGCCGACTACGGCGACGAGGGATCCGACACGCTCGGGAACGTCGCCCGCGCCGTCGGAGGGCTCGACCTCCCCAACCTCGAAGCGCTCGGCCTCGGCAACGTCGAGGAGCTCGAGGGATGTCCGCCGCAGCCGGGCGCGCCGGCCGTGGCGGGTCGCCTGCTCGAGCGGTCCAAGGGAAAGGACACGACCACCGGACACTGGGAGCTCATGGGAATCGTCACGCCCGCGGCCATGCCGACGTACCCGCACGGCTTTCCCTCTGACGTGATCGAGGAGTTCGCGCACCGGACGGGCCGCGGCGTGCTCGGCAACAAGCCGGCGTCGGGCACGGAGATCATCCAAGAGCTGGGCGAGGAGCACCAGAAAACGGGCAAGTGGATCGTGTACACGTCTGCCGACTCGGTCTTCCAGGTGGCTGCGCACGAGGAAACGATCCCGCTCGACGAGCTCTACGCGGCGTGTGAGACGGCGCGCCAGGTCCTGACCGGCCGCCATGCGGTCGGCCGGGTGATCGCGCGGCCATTCACGGGCGAGCCCGGGAACTACACGCGGACGGTGAACCGGCACGACTGGTCGCTGAAGCCGCGGCAGCCGAACTACTTGACCCTCATCCGCGACGCAGGCGCGCGTGTCCACGGAGTGGGAAAGATCCACGACATCTTCGCGGGGGTCGACGTCGACGAGTCCCACCCGACGAAGTCGAACATCGAGGGGATCCAGAAGACCGAGCAGCTCCTGCGCGCGCTCGACAACGGGCTCGTCTTCGTAAACCTCGTGGAGACCGACATGGTTTGGGGCCACCGAAACGATCCCGAGAACTTCCACCGCTGCCTCCAGGACTTTGATCGGCGCCTGCCCGATCTCCTCGACGCGCTTCGCGAGCGCGATCTCTTGATCCTGACATCGGATCACGGCTGCGATCCGACGACGCCCTCGACCGACCACTCCCGTGAGCACGCGCTCCTCCTCGTGTACGTCGAGGGGCGAAACGCCGGTGGCCGCGTCCACGAGGGCGAGTTCGCCGACGTGGGCGCGACCGTGAACGCCTGGCTGGGAGGCAAGGCACCGCCGCGTCGCGTGCCGGGCCAGCCGATCGTCGAGCGGTGAGAGGTAACGACCCCGCGGTCGTCCGGCGCGAGTACGCGGACGAGGCGGGGCTTCGCGATCGCGCAGCCGCCTACGGGGGAGTGCTCGGCGGCGCCGACGCGCGTGACCGCGCGTTCGCTGCAGTGGCGGAGCGCTCGCCGCGTCGCGTGCTCGAAGTCGGCTGCGGCTGGGGCGAGTTCGCCGAGCGGATCACCCGCGAGCTCGGCGCCGACGTTGTCGCGGTCGACCTTTCTCCGCGAATGGTCGCGCTTTCCCGCGCCCGCGGCGTCGGGGCGCGGGTCGCCGACGTGCAGGCTCTCCCCTTCGCCGACGGCGAGTTCGACTGCGCCGTCGCCAACTGGATGCTGTACCACGTCCCGGACGTCGAGCGCGCGCTGGCCGAGCTCGCACGCGTGCTCCGGCGCGGCGGACGGCTCGTCGCGGCGACGAACGCGCTCGATCATCTCGGCGAGATGTGGGCGCTCGTGGGGCGGGATCGCCGGCGGGAACCGATCCGGTTCTTCGCGGAGACCGCCGAGCCCTTCCTCCGGCAACATTTCGCGCGAATCGAGCGGCGCGACGTCCTCGGCCTGGTTCGCTTCGCGGATCGAGAAGCGGTGCGCCGCTACATCGGCGCGTCGGTCGCCCATGCGCACCTCGCGGATCGCGTTCCCCCGCTCGCGAGGCCTCTCGAGGCGACGCGCTCCGCCACTGTCTTCGTCGCCGAGACGTGATCCGCCCCGCCGCGCTCATCCAGCGGAAGCGCGACGGCTTCGAGCTTGCCCGCGAAGAGCTCCGCGAGTTCGTCCTCGCCTATGTTCGCGACGAGGTTCCGGACTACCAGATGGCGGCGTTCTGCATGGCCGTGTACTTCCGCGGCCTGACACCGGCCGAGACGCATGCGCTCACGGCGGCGATGGTCGCGAGCGGCGAGACGATCGACCTCTCCGCGCTCGGGCGCCGGGTGGTGGACAAGCACTCGACCGGCGGCGTCGGCGACAAGGCGTCGCTCGTGATCGGGCCGGTCGTCGCCGCCTGCGGCGTCCCGTTCGCCAAGATGAGCGGCCGCGGCCTCGCCCACACCGGTGGCACGCTCGACAAGCTGGAGTCGATCCCGGGGATGCGGATCGAGCTCTCGCACGACGAGTTCGTCCGGCAAGTACAGGAGGTCGGGATGGCGATCGTCGGCCAGACGGCCGACCTCGTTCCCGCCGACAAGCGTCTCTACGCCCTTCGCGACGTGACTGCGACGGTCGACAACGTCTCGCTCATCGCCTCGAGCATCATGTCGAAGAAGATCGCGGCCGGGGCCGACGCGATCGTGCTCGACGTCAAGGTCGGCGACGGCGCGTTCATGAAGACCATCTCCTCGGCGCGCGAGCTCGCGGAGGCAATGGTCGAACTGGGACGCGAGGCGGGACGCGAGGTCGTCTGCGAGCTGACCGACATGAACCAGCCCCTCGGGCGCGCGGTCGGGAACGCGCTCGAGGTCCGCGAAGCGATCGAGACGCTCACGGGCGGCGGCCCGCCCGACGTTCGAGAGCTCGTGGTGAGCGCCGCCGGACACCTGCTCGCGCTTTCGGATTTGACCGTCGAGCCGGACGCGGGACGCCGCCGCGCCGAGGAGGCGATCGCGAGCGGCGACGCGGGGCGGGCCTACGAGCGCTGGGTCACCGCGCAGGGCGGGAACCCCGACCTGGACGCTCTTCCGACCGCCCCGGTCGTCCGGGACGTCCCAGCGCGCGCGGAAGGGTTCGTCCAGGCGATCGCGGCTACACGGATCGGGCTCGCCTCACTCCACCTCGGGGCCGGCCGCGTGACGAAGGACGACCGGATCGACCATGCGGTCGGCATCGTCTGCCACTCGAAACGCGGCGATCGGGTCGAGGCGGGCGCGCCGGTCGCGGAGGTTCACGCCCGGGACGAGTCCGCCGCCGAAGCGGCGATCGCCGAGGTCAGTGCGTGCTACACGATCGGGCCCGAGGAGCCCGATCAGCGTCCCGTCGTGCTCGACGTCGTCGCCTGACGCGGCAGACGCCGCGCGTGGCACACGCCCGTCGGACCACGCCCTAGCATTCGACGACGTGCCCGAGCTCCCCGAAGTCGAGACGATCCGTTCGCGCCTCGCGCCCGGCCTGCGAGGCCGCCGGCTCGAGCGAGTCGAGATCTCGGATTCGCGGCTCACTCGCCCGGAGCCACCGGAGGCCGTCGCGGCCGAGCTCGAAGGCGAGACGATCGTCGACGTTCGCCGCCGAGGCAAGTATTTGGTTTTCGCGTTCGAGAGCGGCCGTCACCTCCTCGTTCACCTAAGGATGAGCGGGAGCTTCCAGCACCCCGCCGCGGCCGGGCCCGATCCGCACCGGCGTGCTGTTGTCACATTAGACGACGGATCGGATGTCGCCTACCGCGACGTCCGGCGCTTCGGAACGTGGCTCGTCCTCGAGCCGGGCGAGCTCGACGCCTACCTCGCCGCCCGAATCGGCGGTGAGCCCTTCGCCGAGGCGTTCACGACGGCCGCCTTCGCTCGAGCGCTGACCGGGCGCCGCGCGCCGATCAAGTCGGTGCTCCTCGACCAGCGAGCGGTCGCGGGAGTCGGGAACATCTATGCCGACGAGGCGCTCTGGCGGGCGCGGATCCATCCCTTGCGGGCGGCGGGCGACCTGACACGTGACGAGGTCGCGGAGCTTCGGAAGGCGGTTCGGCGCGCACTCGAGGTCGGAATCGCCCGGCATGGCGCCACGCTCAGCACCTACCGAGACCCGGACGGTCGCCGGGGCCGGATGCAGCTCGAGTTCCGGGTCTACGGCCGCGACGGCGAGCCGTGCGAGCGCTGCGGGACGCCAATCGAGAAGCTGCGCGTTGCGGGGCGCGGGACGTGGTTTTGCCCGACGTGCCAGCCGGACCGGGAGGATCGCGGAACCCGCGACCGGTCTAGGCGGCCAGGCGCTCGAGCTCGCCGCTCCGGTCGAGCTGCCAGAGCTCGCTGAAGCCGCCGATCGGCGCCCCGTCGATCACGATCTGTGGAACGGTCCAGCCGCCGGTCAGCTCCTCGAGTCGTGTCCGGAAGTTCGGGTCGTCGTCGACGCGGACCTCCTCGAACGGGAGACCGCGCTGCTCGAGCAGCGCCTTCGCGCGCACGCAGTAGCCGCACCAGGCGGTCGTATACATCTGGATCCTCGCCATAACCCCTAGGAACAGAGTACCCGGAGAGCGCCGCAATCCCACCTCGCGCGGACGGGGGCGGCGACGGGCAGGTCATGCCCGGCGCCTACACTGCTGCGGTGGCGCTTCGCGGCTGGAAGACGGAGGCGATCGTTCTTCGCTCGATCCGGTACGCGGAAGCGGACCGGGTCCTGCACCTCTTCACGCTCGAGCGGGGGAGGGTCGGAGCGATTGCCAAGGGGGCGCGAAAGACGAGCTCGCGCTTCGGTGGGCGACTCGAGCCGTTCAGCCACGTCGAGCTCGTGCTGCACGAGGGGCGAGGCGAGCTCCATGCGGTGACGGGCGCCAGCCTCGTGCGCTCGCACGACCCGAGCCGCGTCGACCCCTACCGCATGGCCGTCGGCCACATCGGGCTCGAAGCAATGCTCCGCCTCTTCCTGGAGGCCGACGAGAACCGGCGCGCATTCCACGCGCTCGCGCGCTTCCTCGACCTGCTCGACGAGGCGCCGGCCGTGCTTCCCGCCCGCCCGGCCCTCGATCCGCTCGTGCTCTCGTTCCAGCTGAAGCTCCTCTGGCTGTCGGGCTACCTGCCCCATTTGACCGGGTGTGCCGCCTGCGGCGAGACGACGCCGCTGGTCGGCTTCTCGGCCCAGGCGGGCGGCGGCGTCTGCGCGGCGTGCGAGGCGGGGGCGCTGCCCGTTTCCGCGGACGGGTTCGAGGGGATCCGCGGCTTCCTCGAGCGCCCGCTCGGCGAGGCGAAGACGGCCGCGGTGAGCGAGCGCGGGCGTCGCGACACGCTCAGAGTGATCGAGTCCTCGTACGAGTACCACGGCGGCTTTCGCCTGCGGACGCTCGCTCAGCGGAGCTGACGAGAGCCGGCACCGAACCGTTTCAGTCTCGGCAGGAATCGTGTGCCACGCGCGTGCCCGATACGGCGACGCTGGACCGCGAGGGGGAGTGTTCAGGGGGTTCCCCGGGGAAGGTTGACGCGAGCCGCTCCCGCCGGCGAACGCGGCCGCGGAAGCGCCTGCAGGGGCCCGGGCAGCGCTGCTGATCGGACGGCTGCCCCGAGTAGCATCCTCGGAACCGTGGCCGCGCCCACCTACCAGGAGACGATCCTCGCGCTCGAGCGCTTCTGGGCGGACTACGGCTGCGTGATTCTGCAGCCGTACCACACAGAGGTCGGCGCGGGCACGTTCAACCCGGCCACCTTCCTCCGGTGCCTCGGACCGGAGCCGTGGAAGGCGGCGTACGTCGAGCCGTCGCTTCGGCCCTCCGACGGGCGCTACGGCGAGAACCCGTACCGCTTCCAGCAGTTCTGGCAGTACCAGGTCGTCCTGAAGCCGACGCCGGACGACGTCCTCGACGTCTATTTCGAGTCGCTGCGCACGCTCGGGATCGATCCCGTTCGCCACGACGTCCGCCTGGTCGAGGACGACTGGGAGGGGCCGACGCTCGGCGCGTCCGGCCTCGGCTGGGAGGTCTGGATCGACGGCCTGGAGGTGACACAGTTCACGTACTTCCAGCAACTCGGAAGTCTCGACCTCGACCTGATCACGGCGGAGATCGTCTACGGGACGGAGCGGCTCGCGATGTTCCTCCAGGGGAAGACGAGCGCATTCGAGCTCGAGTGGGCGCCCGGCGTGACGTGGGGCGACGTCTACCGCGAGAACGAGCGCCAGTGGTCGGTCTACAACTTCGAGCAGGCGGACGTCTCGCTCCTCACGCGACGGTTCGAGGAGCACGAGCGCGACTGCGAGCGCCTGCTCGAGGCGCGCCTCCCGATCCCCGCGTACGACGAGGTCCTCAAGTGCTCGCACGCGTTCAACCTGCTGGACGCGCGCGGTGCGATCTCCGTCACGGAACGGGCCGCGTACATCGCCCGCGTGCGCAACCTTGCCCGCCGCGTCGCGCTCGCCTACCTCGAACCGCGGCGGCGCGGTGAGGCGGCCGCCGAGGAGAAGTCACCTGCCCACGCTGCTGCTTGAGATCGGCTGCGAGGAGCTTCCGGCATCGGCGTGCGAGGCCGCGGCCGCGCAGCTCCCCGATCTCGTCAGGGCGCACGTCTGGGCCGACGGCGAGCCGCGCATCTTCGTCGGCCCGCGCCGCCTCGCGTTCCTCCTGCAGGACCTCCCGGAGCACGAGGCCGACCGGACGGACCGGCGCCGCGGGCCGTCCGAGGAGGTCGCGTTCGACGCGGGGGGAAAGCCGACGGCCGCGGCGGAGGGGTTCGCTCGCTCGAACGGCGTCGCGGTCGACGAGCTCGAACGCGCGGACGGGTTCGTGTGGGCGACGCGGCGGACCGAGGGGCGTCGCATGACCGAAGTCCTCCCCGACGCGCTCGCTCGTGTCGTGCGCGGCCTCGCGTTCCCGAAGACGATGCGCTGGGACGGCGGAGGGCTCAGGTTCGCCCGCCCCGTCCGTTGGCTCTGCGCCAAGCTCGACGGTGAAACCGTCACGGTCTCGCTGGATCCGATCCCGTCAGAAGGGACGTCGCAGGGTCATCGGTTCGTTGCCGGCGAGGTCGAGATCCCGGCGGCGTCCGAGTACGCCGAACGGCTGCGCGACGCGGGCGTCGAGCCGGACCAGGACGTGCGCCGCGAAGAGATCGTACGCGCGCTCGAGGATCTGGGCGAGTGGTCGGATCCGTACGGCGTCCTCGACGAGGTGATCCACCTGGTGGAGCGCCCGCTCGTCCTGACGGGACGGTACGACGAGCGCTTCCTCGAGCTTCCCGCTCGCGTCGTCGAGACCGTGATGCAGTCGCACCAGCGGTACTTCCCGCTCGAGCCCGGACGGTTCGCGTTCGTCGCGAACGGGGGCGACCCCGACGTCATTCGCGCCGGCCACGAGAACGTCCTGGCGGGTCGCCTCGACGATGCGGCTTTCTCGTACGCCCGAGACGTCGAGCTCGGCATCGAGGCGATGCGCGACCGCTTGCCGGCGATCACCTTCCACGCCCGAGCGGGGAGCTTCGCCGAGAAGGCGGTGCGACTCGCGAGCCTCTCCGAAGCGCTCGGCGGCGGCGAGGCATCGGTCGAGGCGGCGGCGCTCGCGAAGGCCGACCAGGCCTCGACGATGGTGCACGAGTTTCCCGAGCTCGAGGGCGTGATCGGCGCCGTCTACGCGCGCGAGGCCGGAATGCCGGAAGCCGTCGCAAAGGCGATCGAGGAGCAGTACCTTCCCGCCGGCCCGCGCGACCGCCTCCCGGAGACGGCGGCCGGCCGCGTCCTCGCCGCCGTCGATCGCGTCGACAACCTCGCGGTCGCCTTCGCTCTAGGCGAGCGGCCGACCGGCTCGCGTGACCCGTACGGGCTTCGGCGTGGCGCGATCGGCCTCTGCCGGCTCGCGGTCGAGGGCGGCCTCGAGATCCCGGTGCCCGAGCTCGTGGCGCGCGATCTCGCCCTCCTGACCGAGCAGGGCGCCGATGTGAGCGATGACCCCAGCGAGGTTTGGCCGTTCGTCCTCGAGCGGCTAGAGGGACTGCTCGACGTTCCGGTCGAGTTCGTCCGCGCCGCGCGCGCGGCTCCCGTCGCGGAGCTTCGCGCGGTCGCGCTGCTTGCGCGCGCCCTCGCTGCGGCCGCGGACTCGGCGTCGTTCACGCAGGCCCACACGGCGTACGATCGCGCGAGCCGCTTGGCGGGCCGAGCGAACGGCGCCGCGTCCGAGCTCGATCCGCGGCTCATCACGGACGAGGCGGAAGCCGCGCTCGTCGGTGCGCTTGCCGTGGTCGCTCCACGGATGGAGGCGGCGGTGGAGGAGCGAGACTTCGCGCAGGCGATCGAGGCGGCCGGCGAGCTGGGAGCGCCCGTCGGCCGCTTCTTCGACGAGGTCCTCGTCATGGCGGAGGACCGGGCCGTCCGCGCGAACCGCCTGCGTCTTCTGCTCGACGTCCGCGACGCGCTCGCGATGCTGGGCGACCTCTCGCAGATCCCGCGCTGACGTCGCGAAGAGAACGGTCGCTTCCGCCGCAGGCGAGACGCGCGTTGTGCCTCCCGAGCGGTACCGCCCGCGCGGCACCTCCTGGATCACGCGTACGTCTGCCAGGCGCGCGTGTGGTTTGCGATTCGCGGCGAAACGCGCACAGCGGCGCTCCTTCCGGGCATCGGTACGCTGACATCGCCATGGGTGAGCCCGTCGAGCTACACGTAGTCTCGGACTCGACGGGCGAGACGGCGGCCAAGCTCGCGAACGCCGTCGAGGACCAGTTCCCCGACCTCTCGTTCGACGTCGTCCGCCACCCGCGGATCATGAGCGTGGACGACGTCCAGCTCGCGGCGAGCCGTGCGCGCAGTCGCCGGGCGGTCGTGCTCTACACACTCGTCGACCCCCAGTACCGCGAGGCCATGCGCAGCCTCTGCAAGCGCTACCGCCTCCACTACTGCGACCTCCTCGGGCATCCGATCGACGCCGTCGCGCGCGTCTCCGGCCTCGCCGCGCGGATGGAGCCCGGGCCGCGGCCCGCCCTCGACTCCGCCTATTTCAAGCGGATGGCTGCGATCGAGTTCGCCGTCCGCTTCGACGACGGGATGGGCGTCGAGGGCCTCCACGACGCGGACATCGTCCTCGTCGGCGTCTCGCGAAGCTCGAAGACGCCCCTCTCGATCTACCTCGGCTACCTGGGCTACAAGACGGCGAACGTCCCGGTCGTGCGCGGGATCGAGCCGCCGAAGGAGCTCTGGGAGATCGATCCGGCCAAGGTCGTCGGCCTCACGATCGACGCCGAGACGCTCCAGGGAATCCGCGCTGAGCGGGCCCGCGCCATGCGCGGCCCGAGGCGCTACGCCGAGCTGGTCGAGATCTACGAAGACCTCGACCACGCCGAGGCGGTCCACCGGCGCCTCGGGTGTCCTGTCATCGAAGTCTCGAACCAGGCGATCGAGGAGACCGCCCACCGGATCATCCGCCTGGTCGAGCAGCGCCGCCTCGACGCCAAGGCCGCGACCGCGTGACCGCGTCCGCGCAAGGTACCTCGCCGCGCGCCGCGGCCGCCCGCGCGAAGCCGATCCCGATCCTCTGTTGGCCGCTCTGGGGGGCGACGCTCGCCGTCGCCCTCGTCTTTTTCTACGGCATCCTCACCCCCATCTGGATGCTCGTCCGCCTGGCGGCCTGGGTCAGCGAGCGCCCGCTGTTTCGCCGCCGGTGAGGCGGTCGGTCGGCGTCATCGCCCTCGTCCTCGCGCTGACCGGGTGCGGCGACGACGGCGAGCGCGCGCTGACGGGGGCTGCGACGACAGACGCCGGCGCGGCGACCCATGGCGGCGAGTCGACACGGCTGCACGAGGTCTCCGCAGCCGGCTTCTCGCTTCGGCTCCCGAACGACTGGCAGCCGATCGGGAGCCCGGACGCGCTCGCGGGCGCGCTGGAGACGCTCGGGCGCGAAAACCCCGAGGTGGAGCGCTACCTCCGCGCCGTCGTCGAGAGCGAACTGATCGAGTTTTTCGCGTTCGACCCGGACGTCGAGGGCAACTTCGCGACGAACGTGAACGTGATCCGCTTCCCCGCCGAAGAAACGCCCTCGTTCGACGAGTGGTCGGCGCGCGTGATCGCCGAGGCCGAGCGGCTTCCGACTCGGGTCGGCGAGGTCGAGCATTCGCGTGAGGAGCTGCCCGCCGGCGAGGCGCTGCGGGTGAAGTACCGGAACCACTTCCGCTCGCAGGGAGGCGAGAGGACCGTCGCGACGCTGCAGTACGTCGTCGTCGGCGACGAGCACGGCTACGTCCTCACGTTCTCGACGCTTCCCCGGCAAGCGGGCGCCTACGCCGAGGTCTTCCGCTCCACGGCGGAGAGCTTCCGCATCGCGTAGGCGATCGCGCGCCAAAAGCCCCGCTATTGCGTGCGAAACCGGGCGGATGGGAAGATTCCGCGAGCGATGGGCAGGTACGTCTACGACTTCGCTGAGGGCGCTGACCTAGGCCGCGAGCTCCTCGGCGGCAAGGGCGCGGGTCTCGCCGAGATGACGGCGCTCGCCATCCCCGTTCCCGCCGGCTTCACCGTGACGACCGAGGCGTGCGTCGCGTACATGGGCGCAGGCAAGCGGCTTCCGGAGGGACTCGACCGCGAGATCGAGGAGCACCTGCGCCGCCTGGAGGAGACGACCGGCAAGCGCTTCGGCGACCCGCACGACCCGCTGCTCGTCTCCGTCCGCTCGGGCGCCGCCGTCTCGATGCCCGGGATGATGGACACGATTCTCAACCTCGGCCTGAACGACGATGCCGTCGAGGGACTCGCGGCGACGACCGGGAATCGACGCTTCGCCTACGACGCGTATCGGCGGCTCGTCCAGATGTACGGCGAGGTCGTGGACGGCGTCGACGCGCAGCGCTTCGAGGAGGCGCTTGCCGCGGCGAAGGACCGCCGCAGCGCCGCCCAGGACGTCGAGCTCGAGGCGGACGACCTTCAGGAGCTCGTGGAGCGGTTCAAGGAGATCTACCGCGGAGCGACCGGACGTGAGTTTCCGCAGGACCCGCGCGAGCAGCTCGATCGGGCCGTCCGGGCCGTGTTCGACTCGTGGGAGACACCGCGGGCCCAGGTCTACCGCCGCGCGCACGGGATCCCGGACGACCTCGGAACGGCGGTGAACGTCGTCCAGATGGTGTTCGGCAACAAGGGCGACGACTCGGGCACCGGGGTTTGCTTCACGCGCGACCCCTCGACCGGCGAGCCGGGGATCTGGGGAGAGTTCCTCGCGAACGCGCAAGGCGAGGACGTCGTGGCGGGAATCAGGACGCCTGAGCCGCTCGCGCGGATGGAGACGCGGCTCCCGGGCGCGTACGCGGAGCTCGAGGAGACGATCCGCCGCCTCGAGGAGCACTACCGCGAGATGCAGGACATCGAGTTCACGGTCGAGGAGGGAAAGCTCTACATCCTCCAGACGCGCTCGGGGAAGCGAACGGCGGCCGCGGCGCTTCGCATCGCGGTCGACATGGTCGACGAGGGCCTGATCTCACGGGAAGAAGCGATCGCGAGAATCGAGGCGAGCCAGCTCGATCAGCTGCTGCACCCAATGATCGACCCGCGCGCGGAGTACGAGGTCGCGGCCAAGGGGCTGAACGCCTCGCCCGGCGCCGCGAAGGGCGCGATCGCGCTCGACGCCGACACGGCCGAGCGGCGCGGGCTCGCCGGAGAGGACGTCATCCTGGTCCGCCGGGAAACGACGCCCGATGACATCCACGGGCTGATCCACGCCAAGGGCGTGCTCACCGCGCACGGCGGGATGACGTCCCACGCCGCCGTCGTCGCCCGCGGGATGGGGAAGCCGTGCGTCGCGGGCTGCGAGGCGCTCTCGATCGCTCTCGACAGCCGCAGCCTCGCGATCGCAGGACACGACCTCCGCGAGGGCGACATCATCACGATCGACGGCGGGACCGGGGAGGTGATCCTCGACGACGTCGAGCTCGTGCCGCCACAGATCGACGAGAACTTCCAGACGATCCTCGGCTGGGCGGATGAGACGCGGCGCTTGCGCGTGCGCGCGAATGCGGACACACCCGAGGACGCGATGAAGGCGCGCGAGTTCGGCGCCGAGGGGATCGGCCTCTGCCGGACCGAGCACATGTTCATGGCCGAGGACCGCCTGCCGCTCGTCCGCGCGATGATCATGGCGCGGGACGAGGACGAGCGGCGCGAGGCGCTCGAGAAGCTGCTCCCGCTCCAGCAGGCGGACTTCGAGGGGATCTTCGAGGCGATGGCCGGGCTCCCCGTCACGATCCGCCTCCTCGACCCGCCCCTCCACGAGTTCCTCCCGCCACTCGAGGAGGCGGAGTCGCCCGAGATGGAGCGGCGGATCCGCGCGCTCCAGGAGGCGAACCCGATGCTCGGCACGCGGGGATGCCGGCTCGGACTCCTGTATCCCGAGATCTACGCGACGCAGGTGCAGGCGATCGTCCGCGCCGCGGTCGCGGTCGCGGAGGGAACGGGCGAGGCGCCGCTCGTCGAGATCATGCACCCGCTCATCGCGTACGCCGAGGAGCTCCGGCGGCTGCGCGAGCTGACGCTCGACGCCGCGTCCACGGAGCTCGAGCAGGCCGCTCGCGAAATCGAGTACCTCGTCGGGACGATGATCGAGCTTCCGCGCGCGTGCATCCGCGCCGACGAGATCGCCGAGCACGCCGACTTCTTCTCGTTCGGGACGAACGACCTCACGCAAACGACGCTCGGCTTCTCACGCGACGACGCCGAGGCGGGGTTCCTGACGCACTACCTCGAGGACGGAATCCTGGACGAGAACCCGTTCGGGACGCTCGATCGGGGTGGGGTGGGCGACCTGATGGAGCTCGCGGTCGAGCGCGCGCGTGCGGCGAAGTCACAGATCAAGCTCGGCATTTGCGGCGAGCACGGCGGCGACCCGGCCTCGGTCGCGTTCTGCCACGAGCTCGGGCTCGACTATGTCTCGTGCTCGCCCTACCGCGTCCCGCTCGCGCGGCTCGCGGCCGCGCAGGCGGCGCTCGCCGAGGCGGGCGTCAAGGCGGTCGCGATCGGCGGCTAGACGAACGCGAGAGCGGCCCTACCGGCCGCTCTCGCGAGCTCGCTGGCTCCCGCCGCTAGGTGAGCGGCTCGTCCGTCGTGCGCGGGGTGGTCTCCCGGTACCCCGTGCCGCCTGGGCCGTAGTACGTCGCGACTTCGCTGCGGTACGCCTCGTCGCGGTACGTCGTCTCGTCGAACTCGGGCGCGTTCTTGATCTCGTCCTTCGATCGGTTCACGTACACGGTCTCCGTATCGAGGTCGACGTGATCGACCACGCCGGCCGGAAGGAGAACCTTCTTGCCGAAGATCCACGGCCCCGTGTCGACGACGATGTAGCTCGAGCCGACGTCGTACGTCGCCTCGTCGACCTTCCCGATGCTTCCGTCAACCGCCTCGACGGAGAACGCTGTCACGTCGGTCTGGCCGAGTTCTGCTGTTGCGGTGCCCTCACCGCCCCATGCGGTCTCGCGGTATGTCCAGAGATCGCTCACTCCCGCCTCCTCCATCTCGACAACGGTGGGTCCATACCCACCGGGGCGGGCGCTATGCGTACCCGCGAACGCGCGCGTAGGCGATCGCGACGCTTGCGATCGCGACGGCGACGACGCCGACGATTCCGACGGCGCCGACCCGGCCGTACGCCGCGTGCACGCGGCCGAACTGCGTCAGCGCCAGGATCACGAGCGCGCCCCCCACGAGGCCTCCCACGTGGCCGCCGAGCGAGATGTTGTTCCGAAGGACGATGGTCAGGGCGAGGTTCAGCACGACGACGACGAGCGCCGCGCCGCCGAACACTGCGATCCCCTTGCGCTCGAGGACGAGACCGGCGCCGAGGATCCCGAAGACGCCTGCCGAGGCGCCGACGGTCAACGTGTCCGGGGCGAGAAGGAGCGCACCCGCGGAGCCGGCGAGCACCGAGACGCCGTACACGGCGAGGAACCGGGCGCGCCCGAGCAGGTTCTCGAGGGGCGTCCCGAACCACCAGAGCATCAGCATGTTGAAGAGGAGGTGGATCGGGCCGATGTGCAGGAAGCCGGTCGTGGCGAGCCTCCACCACTCCCCGTCGGCTAGGAACGGCCGCGCGAGCGCCCCGTTCTCGAAGACGTCGCTTCTGATCCCCGAGAGGTCGCCCTGGGACGCCTGAAGGAGGAAGACGCCGACGTTCAGCCCGATCAGAACCTTCGTGACGATCCCGGTCGTTCCGCTCCCGGCCGCGACGCGGGCGCGCGTGGTCGCCTTCTTGACGCCGGCGGGCTGCCCGGCGCACTCGGGGCACTTGATTCCGACCGCGGCGAACACCATGCAGTCCGTGCAGATCGGGCGCCCGCAGTTCGAGCACGCGACGGCTGTCTCCGTGCCCGGATGGCGATAGCACACCATCGTCTGTTCCGTGCTGGCCATCGCCGGATCGTAACGAGGCGCTGTAACGTCAGGGGCCGTGCGCGTCCACGTCGCGTTCACGCCGGCGGAGGCCGCCGAGGCACCCGTCGGAATCGTCGTCGACGTGCTCCGCGCCACGTCCACGATCGCCCAGGCGCTCGCCGCCGGGTATCGGCGCGTCTACTGCTGCGCGGACATCGACGAAGCGCGCGCGTTACGCGCGGAGCTCGGGGAGGGGGTGCTTGCCGGCGAGCGGAAGTGCCTGAGGATCCCCGGCTTCGAGCTCGGCAACTCGCCGAGCGAGTTTGCCGAGGCGGCCGGCGAGACGGTCATCCTGACAACGACGAACGGGACACGCGCGCTCGTCGCGGCCGCTACGCGATGCGAGCAGGTCGTCGCGGCCAGCCTGGTGAACGTCGAGGCGGTCGCTCGGGCAGCCCACGAGGCGGGCGGCGACGTCGTGGTGCTCTGCGCCGGGGTGAAGGGCGAGTTCACGCTCGACGACGCGTACGTCGCCGGGCGACTGGTGGAGCTCCTCGACGGCGAGCCAACGGATGCGGGCGCCGCCGCCGTGCGTCTCACGCGGTCGTTCGCCTCAGCCAAGGAGGGCCTGTGGGCGAGCCAGAGCGCCCGGAACCTCCTGAACGCGGGCCTCGAGGAAGACGTTGCCTGGTGTGCCCGTGAGAGCGTGCTCGACGTCGTTCCGCGCTTCATTCGAATGCGCGGCGCGGCAGCCGAGATCTCGACCTAGCCCTCGTCGAAGCGGTGACTACTCGCCTTGACAGGAGAACGTACGTTCGTTAGAACATGTGTTCCCATGATCGCCTGCATCTCCATCCCGGCGTTTCCGCTTCGGGCGGCCCTTCGGAACCGAGCCGACGTACGGGGGCGCCCCGCCGCGCTCGCGCCGGAGGCGGGGGAGCAGCCGCTCGCGGGCGCCTGCACCGCCGCCGCCGAGGCGGCCGGCGTCCGGCCCGGGATGCGCCTCTCGGAAGCGCTCGCCACGTGCCCCGACCTCGTCCTCGTCGAGCAGGACCAGGCCGGGGTGGAGGCGGAGTGGGAAAACGTCCTCCGCCGCCTCGAGGACGCGGGCTTCGCGGTTGAGTCGTCCGAGCCGGGCTGCGCGTTCTTCGAGACGGCGGGCCTCGAGCGGCTCGCGGGCGGCCTCGACGCGACGCTGCGACGCGCGCTCGCGGCGGTCGGGCCGGTTTGGGAGCCGCGCATTGGCGCGGCGACCCGTCGGTTCACGGCGCTCGCCGCGGCGAGCGTCGCGCCCCCGCACGGGATCGTCGTCGTCGACGATGACGAGAGTGCCCTCTTCCTCGAGCCGCTTCCGCTCGATCTCCTCTCGCTCACCCCCGAGCGACGCGGTGAGCTCTCGGACCTCGGGATCAAGCGGCTCGGCGAGCTTGCGCGGCTGCCGGGCGCGTCCGTCGCCGACCGGCTCGGGGCCGACGGCCGAGAGGCTTGGCGGATCGTGAGCGGCCCGGACGGAAAGCGCGTCGAGGCGCGTCGGCCACCGTCCGAGATCGCCGAGGAGCTGGAGTTCCCCGAGGCGGTCGCGAACGAGCTGACGCTGACGCGGGCGCTCGTCGCGCTGCTCGAGCGCCTGCTTGTCCGTCCCGAGCGGGCGGATCGGGCGCCGCGGCGGCTCGCGCTCGCAGCGCGGCTCGTCGGCGGAGGGTCCTGGCGGCGGGCGCTGACGCTCCGCGAGCCGACCGCGGATGCGGAACGCCTACGGATCGCGCTCACGCCGAAGCTGGCCGAGCTGACGGCCCCGGTCGTCTCGCTCCGCCTCGAGCTCGGCGAGCTCACCGACTCGGTCGGAACCCAGGCGGAGCTCGTGCGCGCGCGCGGGAGCCGCCTCCGGGAGCGGCTGCGCGAGGGTCTCCGTCAGGCGCGGGTGGGCGTCGGGCTCGAGGCGGTCTGCACGGTCGTGGAGGTCGCGCCGTGGTCGCGGATTCCCGAAAGCAGGGCGATTCTCGTCCCGCGCGACGACTGAACGAGCCCCAGCGCGCGCTGGTCGTGACGCGGGGCGTCGGTCGCGGGGCGGAGCCGGTGAACGTCAACCGGCTCGCCGTGGCGCGCGTCCGGGAGGAGTGGCGCGTCGTCGACCGTTGGTGGACGGAGGAGCCGGTCCGGCGGCGCTACTTCGACGTCGTCCTCGAGAGCGGCCAAAACGCCGTCGTCTTCCACGACGAGGAGGGCGGCGGGTGGTTCACGCAGCGAGGCGCGTAAGCGCGCGGCCGCGGTCAGTACGGCTGGACGACGGCGTGGAAGTCGTATTTCGAGGCGATGGAGGCGAGGAATTGCGGGTCGGACGACCCGTCGCCGGTGCGCGCCACCTCCTTCAGGTACTGCTCGAAGCCGCCCGGCGCCATCACGTTCAGCTCTCGCACCGGCTCATCGCCGGCGTTCGAGAGGGTGTGTGGGGTCCCCGGCGGGACGAGCACGAACGAGCCCGGCGGCGCCTCGCGCGCGTCGTCGTCGACGTGCACCGTCAGCGTGCCCTCGAGGACGAAGAACGAGTCGACGAACGTCTCGTGGCGGTGGAGCGGAGGCCCCTGGAAGCCGGGCGGCAGGCGACCGTCGGAGAGGGAGAACGTCCCGGCACCGTCGGAGCCTTCGGCCTTGAAGGTGGCGCGGGCAGGCCCTACCGCCACCGTCTCGCCGTCGTCGGGGCCGCGGACGACGACCTCGGACGCCGGGTCGCCGCCGTCGGCGGGCGGGTCGAACGAGTCGAAGCGAGCGGCGTCCTTGCTGCGCGCGTCCCGCATGGCGCGGAGGTACTCGCCGAACCCCATCCCCGGCGCGTGGATGTTGAGGAAGCGAGCCTGGTCGGCGCCCTCGTTTCCGAACGTGTGGACGACGCCCGCAGGGACGAGAACGAGCGAGCCCGCGTGCGCCTCGACCTCCTCGGCGGCGCCCGGGCCGATACCGAAGACGAGCGCGCCCTCGAGGACGTACAACGCGTCCGCGTGCTGTCGGTGGACGTGGGGAGCGGGTCCCCGTTGGCCCGGTGCGTACAGCGACTCCGTGATCGCAACCTGCGGGAGATCTGCCTTGATCGTGACCCGGCGGGTCGCGGTGTCGCTCGTCAGCTCGCCGGCGCCGGGCTCGAGGAAGATCGCCTCCACGGGAGGGCAACGCTACTCGACTCGGCCCGGCGGACGCCGGCGACTGCGTCCGCCTCGCGTGAACCTCCCCCGGGGGCCCCCGTGGGTTCCCCCCTCGCCTCGAGCGTACCGTCGAAATTCGCGGGCGTGGGTAACCGAACGTGCGCTGACGCGCGCTGAACCGTGACGAAGTACGTCGAGCTCCACTGCCACAGCGCGTATTCGTTTCTGGACGGCGCGTCGAGGCCGGAGGAGCTCGTCCTCGCCGCGGCCGAGCTCGGCTACCCGGCTCTCGCGCTCACCGACCACGACGGCGTCTACGGCTCGCTGGAGTTCGCGCACGCGGCGAAGGCCTTCGGCGTCCGCCCGATCACCGGCGCCGAGGCGACGCTCGCGGACGGCTCCCACGTCACGCTCCTCGTGGAGACGCCGCGCGGCTACGCCAACCTCTGCCGGCTCCTCACCCTCGCGCACACGAGGAAGCGCCTCGAGCCGCGGCTCGATCTCCGTCACCTCGAGGAGCGGAACGAGGGGCTCGTTTGCCTCTCCGGCTGCGCCCGGTTCGGGCTCGCCGTCCGCGACCCGAACGGCGCCGCGCGGCTCGCCCGGGCGTTCGGGCCTAACCGCTTCTTCGTCGAGCTCCAACGTCCGCTCGTCCGCGGCGATACGCGCCGGAACGCGGCGCTTCGCGACTTCGCCGCCGCGCTCGACCTCCGCACCGTCGTCACGGGCGACGCGCACGCGCACGCGCCGAGCCGCGCGCCCCTCCAGGACGTGCTCGTCGCGATCAAGCATCGCACCTCGCTCGAGGGGTGCGAGTCCGAGCGGCGCGGAAACGACGAGTGCGCGCTCCTGGCGCCGGCAGAGGTCGCGGCGCGTTGGCCGGATGACCGCGACCGTGACGCCGTCACCCGCACCAGCGAGCTCGCCGAGCGGCTCGAGTTCGATCTGACGGAGGAGCTCGGCTACCGGTATCCGGACTTCTCCGACCGCGAGGATCCGGCAGACGTCCAGCTCGCGCGCGTCTGCCGGCGCGCCTTCGACGAGCGCTATCGCCACGCGCCCCGGGCCCTGCGCGACCGCGCCGATCGCCGCCTCCGCGAGGAGCTCGCTCTGATCGCCGAGCTCGGCCTCTCGGGGTTCTTCCTCCTCCACTGGGAGGTGCTCGAGCTGGCCCGTGAGGTCGCCGTCGAGGTTCGCGGACCCGGGTCGCCACGCCACCTCCTGCCTCCGGGCCGGGGGCGCGGAAGCTCCGTCGGCTCGATCGTTTGCTACCTCACCGGTCTCTCGCACGTCGACCCCGTAGCGGCCGATCTCGCGCTCGGCCGCTTCCTGAACCGCGAGCTCGTCGCCGTCCCCGACATAGACCTCGATTTCCCGCGCGACATCCGCGACAAGCTGATCGTCGCCGTCTGCGAGCGCTACGGGCACGAGCACTCGGCGCTCGTCGCGAGCTTCGCGACTTACCGGGCGCGCGGCGCGATTCGCGACGTCGGGAAGGCGCTCGGCCTTCCGCCCGCCGAGCTCGAGCGGCTCGCGCGCGTGTCGGACGGCTGGAACGCGCGTAACGTCGCGGGGGAGCTCGCGCTCCTCCCCGATATGGACCGCCGACGCCGCTCGCCACGGTGGCGTGCGTTCGCCGAGCTCTGCGGCGAGATCGCGGGACTACCGCGGCATCTCTCGCAACACCCGGGCGGCATGGTGATCTCGACGCGGCCACTCTGCGATCTCGTCCCGATCGAGCCGGCGGCGATGGAAGGCCGCCAGCTCTGCCAGTGGGACAAGGACTCGTGTGCGGACGCGGGCTTCCTCAAGATCGACCTGCTCGGGCTCGGGATGCTCTCCGCCGTCGAGGAGTGCGTCGACCAGATCGTGCGCTTGCGCGGCGAGACGATCGATCTCTCGCGGATCCCGCTCGACGACCCGGCCGTGTACCGGGAGATCCAGGATGCCGACACGGTCGGGCTGTTCCAGATCGAGAGCCGTGCGCAGATGCAGAGCCTCCTGCGAACGCGGCCGGAGAACCTCGACGACCTGACCGTCCAAGTCGCGCTCGTGCGGCCGGGCCCCATCCAGGGCAAGGCCGTGCATCCGTACGTCGAGCGGCGCCAGCGCCTGCGCGAGGACCCCGATTACGTCCCGCCATACGACCACCCCTCGCTCGCCGAGTGCCTGCGCGACACGCTCGGGACGATCATCTTCCAGGAGCAGGTGCTCGACGTCGCCGTCGCGCTCGCGGGGTTCAGCGTGGGGGAAGCGGAGGGGCTGCGGCGTGCGATGAGCCGGAAACGCTCCGAGGCGGCGATCGAGGCGTACCGGGAGCGCTTTCTGGACGGCGCGGCCGCGAACGGCGTTCCGCGCGACACCGCCGAGCTCGTGTTCGGGAAGATCAACGGGTTCGCGTCGTTCGGGTTCCCCAAGTCGCACGCAGCGGCCTTCGCCCTCCTCGCGTACCAGTCGGCGTGGCTTCGCCACCGATACCCGGCCGAGTTCCTCTGCGCGCTCCTGAACGCCCAGCCGATGGGCTTCTACCCGCCCGCAAGCCTCGTCCGGGACGCACAGCGCCGCGGGGTCGAAGTCCTGCCGCCCGACGTCCAGCGCTCGGATGCGACGTGCCGAATCGAGGGGGACGCGGTTCGGGTCGGGCTCGCGTACGTCCGGAACCTGGGCGAGGAGCCGGCCAAGGCGCTCGTCGCCGAGCGAGAGCGGGGCGGGCGGTTCGCCGGGATCCGCGACCTCGTCCAGCGGGCGCCCGTAGACCGTCCCGGCCTCGAGGCGCTGGTGGTCGCGGGCGCGTGCGAGTCGTTCGGGTGGCCGAGGCGGCAGCTTCTCTGGCGGCTCGGCCTCGCGCCGCGCTCGGTCTCGGTGGGCGCGGGAGGAGCCGCGCGCCAGCTCGCCCTCCCGCTCGAGCCGACGACCGAGATACCCGAGCTCCCGAAGGAGTCGCCCTGGGAGCGGCTGCTCGCCGACTACCGGATGACCAGCCTTTCCGTCGGGAGGCACCCGATGGAGCTCCTCCGGCCGCACCTTCCGTCGGAGGTGCTGGCGAGCGCCGATCTCGGCTCGCTTCCGCACGGCAGGCGCGTGACGGTGGCGGGAATGGTGATCGCGCGTCAGCGGCCTGCGACCGCGAACGGCGTCGTCTTCATGCTGCTCGAGGACGAGCACGGGCAGACGAACCTGATCGTCCCGCCGCCCGTGTACGACCGGTTCCGCGCAGTCGTGCGGGGTGAGCCGCTCCTCCTCGCGCGCGGCCGGTTCGAGCGGTACGAGCAGAACCGCAACGTCCTCGTGGACGAGCTCGCGACGCTCGGACCGCTCGCGCGGCAGGCCGCGGGCGAGATCGAGGTCGCAGCGGCGCTGCCGGGCGCCCACCACTTCGGCCAACGGTGACCCGCTCCCTGTTCGGGCGCGATTCGGCACGCTCCGTGTGCCACGCGCGCGCTCGTTGGCCGTACGTTTGGTCGCGAGGGGGAACACCGTGGGGGTCCCCCGGGGGCAGGCTTACGCGCGAGACCGTCCCGGCCGGCGCGCGGGTAAGCTCTCGCTCGCCATGGGTCTACTCGACTTCTTCCGCCGGCTCGGCGCGAGCGAGCCCGGCGGGCCAGACGTCACCTCCGGCGGCGGCGAGTCACCGCCCGACGACCGAGCCCACGGCCCCGGCGTCCCGGCCGGCTCGGCCGCCGAGGGCCCACCCGTCGGGGTCAGCGACCCCGGCTCGCTCACCGGCGAGGACGCTGAGCGCGTGGCCGAGCGCGAAGAGGCGGGCGAGACGGGCGTCTAGCGGGCCGGCGCCGGCCGCCCGAGGACCGCGAACCAGCTCGCCGCCCCGACCGAGCGCGGCGCCGCCTCGCCACGGTAGCCGGCCGCGGCGATCCGTCCGCGACTCCGCCCAACAGCGCCGGGGACCGCAAGACCCGAGGTAGCGCTTCCCTACGTCGCTGGGACGGTCCGCGCGGCCGCGAGAGGGCCACCGGAGACCAGCCAGCGGACGCCGCGGACAGCCCAGCCGCCGAACGCCAGGACAAGCACGGCAAGCGCGAGGAGTAAGAGAGCCAACGTGCGCGTCATCGACGAGAGATTCGCACCGACGAGCGACGCGGTTCAGCGTGCCACCCTGCGTCCTCGGGTGCGGCCAGCCCTACCTTAGGATCGTAGGTAGGCGAGGACCGCGAGCACGCGGCGGTGGTCCTCGGGCGCAGCGGGAAGGCGCAGCTTCCCGAAGATGCTCGTCACGTGCTTCTCGACCGCGCGCTCGGTGATCACGAGCCGCTCGGCGATCCCCTGGTTCGACCGTCCCTCCGCCATCAGGCCGAGAACCTCGCGCTCGCGCGGTGTCAGGTCGGCGAGCGGGTCATCGCGTCGCCTCCCGACGAGCTGGGACACGACCGACGGATCGAGCGCCGAGCCTCCCTCGGCGACACGGCGCACCGCGGCGGCGAACTCCGTCACATCCGAGACGCGGTCCTTGAGGAGGTAGCCAACGCCCTCGGCGCTTTCCGCAAGGAGCTCCATCGCGTACTCGGCCTCGACGTACTGAGAAAGGACGAGCACGCTCGTGCTCGGGTAGCGCTCACGGATGTCCTTCGCCGCCCGGAGACCTTCGTCCGTGTGCGTCGGGGGCATCCTGATGTCGACGACCGCCACCTCGGGGGAGTAGCTACGAACCTTGAGCATGAGCTCGTCCGGGTTCCCCGCCTGGCCGACCACGTCGAACCCCGCCTCCTCGAGGATTCGCGCGATCCCCTCGCGCAAAAGGACAGAATCGTCGGCGAGCACGACCTTCATGCGGGGCGGAGCGTAGCCGGGATACTCGGGCCGTAGGGGTCGTACGGACGACGTCCGGCCGACGACGAGCTGGGGCGGAACGTCCCTCGAGCGCTACGCCGGTTCGCCCCCGGCCCGTCGCGATCCACGCCGCGACGGCGTCCGCGTCCGCGAGCCAACACCTGGATGGGCCCGCGTGCCCGCTAGACCAGAAGCTCGCGCAGCGTCAGCCCAGAGAGCTCCGACTTCGGGATGAAGCCGCGCGCGCCGCTCTCCGGGATCAGGCGGCCGAAGTCCGAGGCGTCCCGGCTCGAGGTGATCACGATCGCCGGCCCGGCGCCGTTCGCGCGGAGCCGTGCGGCGACCTCGAAGCCGTCGAAGTCGGGAAGCTGGACGTCGAGGAGAACCACGTCGGGGCGAAGCTCGCGGACCGCCCGCAGCGCCGCGCCGCCGCTCTCGGCCTCGCCGACGACCTCGTACCCGGCCGCCTCGAGGACCGCCCGCGCGGTCGCGCGGAAGCTCGGGTGGTCGTCGACGATGAGAACTGTCGCCATCTCGAGAACATGGAAGCAGAGGAGTGGTCAACCCGAAATACGGGTAGCCACACCCTTCTCGGCAACGCCGAGGAGCTCCTTCAGCCGCAGCCCGTTCTTCACGGCGTACCCCTCCCAGTCGTTGTTGAAGTACGCGTAGACGTCGGCGGCGTGCCGCCATCCGGCGATCCGCTCGGCCCACGCGGCGAGCTCGCGCTCGGAATAGTTGCCATGCCGGCCGCTCGCGCCGTAGTGAAAACGGAGGAACGTCCAGTCCGCAGTGAGCTCGAGTGGCTGGAACGGGCGGTCCTTGTGGACGCCGATCACAAGCGCGGCGCCGTGCGTCCGCAGGAGGTCGTACACCTCGGGGACGAACCAGCTCTCGTGACGGAACTCGAAGCAGTGTCGGCCGGGCGGAAGCGACGCGAGCGCGCCGGCCAGCCGGTCGTCTGCTCGGTGGAAGGTGGCCGGCAGCTGCCAGAGGACCGGGCCCATCTTCGGCGAGCGAAGGAGCGGCTCCAGGCGCTCGTAGAAGCGCTGCACGCCCTGGCCGAGATCGGTGAGCCGCTTGATGTGGGTCAGGTACCGGCTCGCCTTGATTGCGAAGAGGAACCCGGGCGGCGAGCCTTCTACCCAGCCCGCCACCGCGGACCGGGTCGGGAGGCGGTAGAACGTCGCGTTCACCTCGACGGTGTCGAAGAGAGTCGCGTAGTGCTCGAGCCAGCGCCGCGGCGGGAGCCCCTTCGGGTAGACCCGCTCGCGCCAGTGACCGTAGTTCCAGCCCGAGCAGCCGATCCGGACCGGCTTCATCGCCGGCCCCGATCCGCGGAAGCGCCCGGCGTTAGTAGACCCCGACCGTCGTAAGGAACCCGAAGTACCTGCCCGTGACGGGCCGGAACGGATCGCCGACGTAGCCGTAATCGGGGCGGGCTGCGTTATAGGACTCGGCGTCCGACCCGAGCTTGCCGATGTTCGCGCGCGGGTCCGTCGCGCTACACAAGCCGACGAAGACGCAGAGCGCGGCTGTCCCGGCCACGTGCGGAGACGCCATGCTCGTGCCGGAGATCGTGGCGTAGCCCCCGTTCTTCCACGTCGACAAGATGCAGACGCCGGGCGCAGCGATCGTGTGCGCCTGGTCCTCCGCGAGCGTCGCGAAGTTCGAGAAGTCCGCGTGGGTGTCGTCCTGATCGCTCCGGCAGGTCGGAGAGCCATGGGCGCCTGGCACGCCGTCGAAGTCGGCTATCGCCGCCGTCGTGATCACCTCGTTGTACGCGGCGGGGACGAAATCCTTCAGGTCCGAGGCGCGGTTGCCGGCCGCGACGACGTACGTGACACCGGCGGCAGTCGACCGGCAGATCGCTCGGTGCAGGACGTCGTTGTTGGTGTTCCCGCAATCCGCATCGTCGGCGCCCGATCCGCCGAGGCTCATGTTGGCGACGAGGATGTCGTTCCCCGCGTCCGCGTCCGTTCGCGTCGAGGTCACCCAGTCGACGCCGCACGCGACGCTCGACCAGCTTCCCGACCCGGCGTTGTTGAGCACGCGGACGGCCCAGAGCTGCGCGTCCGGGGCGACGCCGACGACGCCCTCGCCGTCGTCTTTTGCACCGATCGTCCCCGCGACGTGCGTGCCGTGCCCGTTGCCGTCGTCGTAGCTGCTCCCCGTCGAGCAGTTCGTCCCCCCGACGACGTTCAGGTCGGGATGGTCGACATCGATTCCCGTGTCGAGCACGGCGACGTTCACCGGGACGGAGCCCACGCCGTCCCCTGAGACCTGGCTGCTCAGCTCGCCCTCGATCCGGTCGTTCCCAGTGGGAAGCGTCTGCGCGACTGCGCTCACCTCGCGATCCTGCGAGACGAAGAGGACGCGCGGGTCGGAGCGAACTGCCGCCAGACCCGCCGCCGACAGGCGCGCCGCGTACCCCTTCAGCGCGTGCCCGTACACGTGCAGCACGTCCGCCTTTCCCGAGCGCGCGTGGGCAGCCGCGACGCTCGCCGAGCGCGCCTCGTCACGGAGGACGACGATGTACCGGCCCGGAATTCGTTCTGCCTGAGCGGAGGCGGCGACCGCGAGTGCGGCGACGGCGACGCAGAACGACACGGACAGGCGACGGCTCATAACCCCTCCGTTCTGACGGCGGCGACGATCGTAACAGCGAAGGCGAAGGGAGTGGCTAGTCAAGCTCGAGCCCGAAGCGGGGGAGACGCTTGCGCACGGCCGCGTTGAAGAGCGCTCGGTACTCCTCTGCGGTGTCGTCCTCGAGCGTCGCCGCGTACGCATCGCGGATCTCCTCGAGCTCCTCTTGGCCCGTCGCGACGAGGTCGAGGTAGTCGCCGTAGCGCTCTTCCGCCTCGTCTCGTTCGGCCCTGTTATAGGCGGCGAGCGCGGCCTCGGTATCCGCGATCAGGCCGGCTCGCTCACGCTCGAAGAGGTCGAGCTGGCGCGTGATCAGGTCGGCGAATCGGCCGCGTCGGAACGGCATGGCGTTCGTACACTAGGGCGGCCCTGAGCCTCGTCGTCCGGACCTGGAACCTCTACCACGGCCGCACGAGGCCCCCGTCAGGCCGGGCGCACCTGGAGCGGATGATCAGGCTGATCACCGAAGGCGAGCCAGGCATCGTCGGCCTCCAGGAGGTTCCCGTGTGGGCGCTCGAGCGCCTTTCGACATGGAGCGGCATGACGAGCTTCGGAGCCGTCGCACGGCGCGCGCGCTTGGGCGTCGTCGGGCGGCGTCTCACGTTGCTCGCGCCCGACGTCTTCCGCTCCGCCTTCAGCGGGCAGGCGAACGCCCTCCTCGTTCGCTCGTCGCTCGAAGTCGTGGGCGAGCATCGCGTCGAGACGATCAAGGAGCGGGACGTCGTGGAGCGGCGCATCTGCCAGCTCGTGCGCGTCGCCATCTCCACAAAGGTCGTCCTCGTCGCGAATTTCCACGCGACCGCCCACCGTCCGGAGCAGGCGCGCGGGGAGATCGGGCGCGTCGGCGAGCTCGTCGCCGGGGACGAGCCGGCGATCGTGTGCGGTGACTTCAACGCGCCTCAAGCCGGAATCCCCGGGTTCTCGCCGCCGATACCGGGGCTCGATCAGATCCTGGTTCGGCGGCTCGAGTTCGAGCAGCCGCCGAGACGGTGGGATCGCGATCGCCGTCGCGTTGACGGCGTTTTGCTCTCGGATCACGCGCCCGTCGAGGCGGTCGTCGCGTGAACCTCGCCGCGGTTCGCGTCGAGCTCCCCGTCCTCGAGCGGTTCGCGTACCTGAACACCGGGACATTCGGGCCGCTTCCCCGCCGCACGGCCGAGACGATGGCGGCCTGGCAGCGGCGAAGCCTCGAGGAGCCCCGCGCGAGCTACGCCCTCTTCGACGAAATCATCGGCGTGCGCGCGACGCTTCGCGCCGCGATCGAGCGGCTGATCCGCGCGGAGCCGGGCACCGTCGCGCTGGCGACGTCGACGACCGAAGGGTGCAACGCGGTCGTCGCCGGGCTCCGTCTTCGCCCGGGCGACGAGGTCGTCACGACAGACTCGGAGCATCCCGGGCTCCTCGGCGGACTCCGTGCATGGAACCTCGACGTGCGCATCGCGCGGGTGAGCGGGAGGCCCGCCTCGGCCGCTCTTGAGACGATCGCGCGTGAGGTGACGCCGCGCACGCGCCTCGTCGCCGTCTCGCACGTCCTCTGGACGAACGGACACGTTCTCCCGATCCGGGAGCTCGCCTCGCTCGGCCCGCCCCTCCTCGTCGACGGCGCGCAGGCAGCGGGTGCGATCCCGGTCGACGTCACCGACCTGGGGTGTCACTTCTACACCGTCTCGGGACAGAAGTGGCCGCTTGGCCCCGACGCGACGGGCGCGCTGTACATCCGGAGCGACTGGGTCGACCGGCTCGAACTCTCGGCGCCCTCGTACGTCTCCTGGGAGGATCCCGCGACGCTCGTCCCGTGGCCCGACGCGCGCCGCTTCGAAGAAGTGTTCCTCCCCGCGGCGTCTGCGGCAGGCCTCCTCGCCTCGCTCGAATTCGCGGGCGAGGCGGGGGACGACCGGTTCGCGCACGCGCGCTCGATGGCCGACCGCTGCCTGGCACTCGTCGGCGAGCGCGCGGAGCTCGTGACCGAGCCGGAGCAGGCCACGCTCGTGACGTGGCGGGTCGGGGGCGACCCGATGGCCCTCGTGCGTCGTCTCGAGGAACGCGACGTGATCATCCGGACGTTCCCGGGTCTCCCGTACGCGCGGGCGTCGTGCGGCTTTTGGACGAGCGAGCAAGACCTGGAGCGGCTCGCTGCCGCCCTCTAGCGTGCGCCCTTGTCCCGCCGGACTTTCGCTTCTGGACGCGCGAGGACGAGCCAAGCGCCCGGCGTGGCGCTGTGCGCGGCTAGGGAGGGGGGACGTCGGTCTCGGCGCGCGTCGAGAACGCGAGGCGCCAGTCGGCGCTGCCTTCGCCGTTCACGCTCAGCCGCCATTCGTAGCGGCCGCCCGGCGGGATCGGCGGGCCGGGGAGGTTGATCGCGATCGGCACGTCGAGCGGGGTGCCCGGTTTCAGGCCCGGAGGGCGCCCCGCCTCGAACTCACCCTCGATGACGAGCGGCGCGTCGCCCTCGTCGGTCGGGACGAACACCACGTGGCCGTCCGCGTCGACGAGGTCGAGGCGGAAGCGGTGCTTCAGGTTCGCGCGGTCCCACGGTACCTCGAAGAGGATCGCGATCGCGAAGGGGACGGGCATCGGCCCCGTGACCGACCAGCCGCCGCCGACGATCGTCAGCTTCCCATCGGCCACCGCCGCGTAGTCGGCGAGCATCATCGTCACCTTCACGCCGCGGCTCCGGTCCGGAGCCCGAGCTGCGCCGCGATCGGCCGCATCGACTCGATTACGTTCGTGATGTGTTCGTCGAGGTCGATACCGAGCTCTTCGGCACCTTTGTAGACCTCGTCGCGGTGTACGCCCGCTGCGAATGACGGCTGCTTGAGCTTCTTGCGGACGGACTTTGGCTCGAGCGTCTCGATTCCGTCCGGGCGCACCAGGCCGCACGCGTGGACGAACCCGGCCAGCTCGTCGCACGCGAAGAGCGTTTTCTTCAAGGGCGTGTCGCGTGGCAAGCCGAGGTGCTCGGCGTGGGAGAGCACGGCCTCGACCACTTCCTCGGGGTAGCCCTCTTCGCGAAGAATCGGCGCGCCGTCCTGCGGGTGGCGGTCGAGCGTCGGGTGCATTTCGTAGTCGAAGTCGTGGAGGAGCGCCGTCGCGCGCCAGAGCTCCTCGTCCGCTCCGAACCGCTGCGCGTATCCCGCTACAGCGGCTTCGACGGCGAGCGCGTGGCGGCGAAGCGCCTCGCTCGTCGTGTACGTCGTCAGCGTTTCCCAGGCGCGCTCGCGCGTTACGTCCATGGGGCGGAGTAGGATAGCCCGCTTCCGAGGAGCGACCGTCTGAGCCCATGGATACCGTGCTCACCGAACCCGTGCTCGCCGAGGCCCTGACGGAGTCGTTCGTCATCGAGGGCCGCCGACCGCTCTCGGGCAGCATCCGGGCCACCGGAAACAAGAACGCCGCGCTCCCGATTATCGCCGCCTCCGTCCTTACGGATCAGCCGGTGCTCCTGACGAACGTGCCCGCGATCCGGGACGTCGAGACGATGCTCGAGCTCGTCTCGAACCTCGGCGTCGCCGTCGAGCACCCCGCTCCGGGCGAGGTCCTGATCCACGCAAGCCGCACGCCGAGGACCGAGCTCGACGAGGAGCTCTGCAGGCGGATTCGGGCTTCGATCCTGCTCGCCGGCCCGCTCCTCGCCCGCTGCGGCGAGGCGATCGTCCCGCCCCCCGGGGGCGACGTCATCGGTCGGCGGCGCCTCGACGTCCACATCGACGCGCTCGAGCGCCTCGGCGCGCACGTGCACGTGAACCGGCGCTTCCAGATGCGAACCGACGGGCTCGTCGGCGTGCCGCTCTTCCTCGACGAGGCGTCGGTAACGGGAACGGAGAACGCCGTCATGGCCGCCGTTCTCGCGCGCGGCGAGACCGTCGTCGGGAACGCCGCCTGCGAGCCGCACGTCCAGGACCTCTGCCGCTTCCTCGTCTCGCTCGGCGCCGAGATAGAGGGCATCGGGTCGAACCTCCTCCGCATCCGTGGCGTCGAACGGCTCGGGGGCGGCGAGTGGCGGATCTGCCCCGACCACATCGAGGTGGCGAGCTTCGTCGGCCTGGGCGCGGTGACCGACGGCGAAATCGTGATCGAGGACGTCCACCCCGAGGACCTGATCGCGATCTGGCCCTCGTTCGAGCGGCTCGGGATCCGGGTCGAGATCGAGGGCGCTTCCGTGCGCGTTGCTGGCGATCAGGTGCTCGTCGTCCGCGACGACGTCGGCTCGCAGATCCCGAAGATCGAGGACGGGCCGTGGCCCGCGTTCCCCGCCGACCTCACGTCGATCGCCCTCGCCGTCGCGACCCAGGCGCAGGGCACGGTGCTGATCTTCGAGAAGATGTTCGAGAACCGTCTCTTCTTCGTCGACAAGCTCGTGACCATGGGCGCGCGCATCATCCTGTGCGACCCGCATCGGGCAGTGGTCACCGGCCCGGCCAAGCTGTACGGCGAGCGAATGGAGAGCCCGGACATCCGCGCCGGCATGGCGATGCTGATCGCCAGCCTGTGCGCCGAGGGTACTTCGACGATCGGCAACATCGGCCAGATCGACCGGGGTTACGAGCGCATCGATGAGCGGCTGCGCGCGCTCGGCGCCTCGATCGACCGGGTCGACGGATGACGGTGCCGCCGCACCCTTCAATACCCGTGATCCGAACGGCGTTCGGGTCGTCCGTCTCGGCAGCCGGAGCCATGGACCCTCCGGGTCGCGGCCGTCCGCTACATCACGAGGGCCTCCGCGCGTTGCGGCGCCTTCGGACGGTCGTGACCGGAAAGGATCGGCGCGGCGACCTCGTCCGCGGGGCCTAGCGCGGCGTTCGAAAAACGCGCTCGCGATCGATAGCCGGACGCGTCCGCGCCGCGCCACCGGTACTACCCTAATCGGTGGAGGACACCGTCCTCCCGGGCGAGCCGCGCCGCGACCGGCCTAAGGACGGCGCGATGGAGGCCACCGTGGCTCATCTCGTTCAGATCGGCGGCGCACTGCTCGTTCTCGCAGCCTTCGCGCTTGCCCAAGCTCGGGTACTCACGCCGCAGGCCCGCGTGTACTTGATCCTCAACCTCGTCGGCGCTGCAGTCCTCGCCGCGGACGCCTGCGTCGAAAGACAGTGGGGGTTCCTGCTGCTCGAAGGGGCGTGGGCACTCATCGCCGCGTGGGGGCTTGCTCGTCGCGCTCCGGCCATCGCCGAC
Organism: Gaiellaceae bacterium; assembly: GCA_036259875.1. Lineage (GTDB taxonomy): Bacteria > Actinomycetota > Thermoleophilia > Gaiellales > Gaiellaceae > DATAAZ01. Next base: position 710 of record DATAAZ010000066.1, on the reverse strand, counting down.
GCCACGTAGTGGTCGATGAGCCAGGGCACCGTCTCGAGGTCGAGCGAGTCATCGAGAAAGCGCGCCCCGTTCGCGGGCGGCCCGGCCGGCGAAGCGCCGCAGCCCGCGCGCGACGCGGAAGACGAGCGCGAGAACGACGCCGGCGGAACATGACGTAGAGCCGCGTTCCGAACGCACGGCCTCGCGCCGGCTCCTTCGCATTGGTCGGCGTCGGCGTGGTTCAATACCGCGTCCCGTGGCCGCGAAGCGTGTCGTCCGCACGGAGAAGGCCCCCGCGCCGTTCCAGGGCGCGCCGTATAACCAGGCGGTCGTCTACGGCGACCTCGTCTTCGTCGCGGGCCAGGTGGGCGTCGACCCGTCGACCGGCGAGGTCGTGGAGGGCGGCGTCGAGGCGCAGACCGAGCGGGTCATGCTCAACATCGCGGCGATCCTCGAGGCGGCCGGCTCGAGCATGGAGAACCTCCTCCGCTGCGGGATCTTTCTCGCCGACTTCGACAACTTCCAGACCGTGAACGAGGTGTATGCCCGCCACGTCGGCTCGGACCCGCCCGCCCGCGCGACCGTCGAGGTCGCGTACCTCCCGCAGGGCCTCCTCGTCGAGATCGACGCGATCGCGCACCTGTAGGGGCCGGCGATGGCCGGCCCGCCCTACGGGCGGTCGCAGAACGCGGCGATCTGAGCGCGTCGGATCGCCGTCTCGAGCTCGGGCG
>DATAAZ010000065.1:0-57528 GCA_036259875.1 Gaiellaceae bacterium | reverse complement strand
GGCGCTCCTCGCCGAGTTGGAGGAACAGGCCCGTGCAACGGGCCGCGTGTGGGCGCTTACGATCGCGAGCCGCTGCCGCGCGCTGCTCAGCGCCGCGGCCGGGGATAGCGACGCCGCGTACGCAAGCCTCGACCGCGCGCTCGAGCTACACGAACAACTCCAAGAGCCGTTCGAGCGCGGGCGGACGCTTCTCGTACGCGGGACGCTGCAGCGCCGGAGCCGCACGAAGCGCGCCGCTAGGGAATCGCTGACGCAGGCGCTTGCCGTGTTCGACGAACTCGGCGCGAGGCTGTGGTCCGAGAGGGCTCGGGCCGAGTTGAGGCGGATCGGGGGACGGGCACCCGCAACACCCGGCTTGCTTACGCCGACCGAGGAACGAGTCGCTGCCCTCGTCGCTGCCGGACGCACGTACCGCGAGGTGGCGGACGCCTTGTTCATCAGCCCCAAGACGGTCCAGTGGAACCTCTCGAAGATCTATCGGAAGCTCGGCGTTCGTTCCCGCGCCGAACTCGCCGCCAAGCTGGCCGCCGGTCAAACTCCCGCCGTTCCGCCGGTTCCCGAGTAGGTCGTCGCTTCTCAAAACCGGCGGCTCCGCCGATTTCGCGCTGGCTCGTCCCGGCGTACCGTCGCGTCAGGTGATGCGCACAGGAAGGGAGGCACACACAATGACGACTCGCGCGTCCATCGCAACCATCGCAGTCGGCATGGTGCTCGCAGTGGTTGCCGCACCAGCCGCGCAGGCCGGCGCCGAGCAGATGTCCCCGGAGGCGTACCAGGCGCTCCATAGGCGATCCCTCGCGCTGAACGTGATCTACGGGCTGGGCAAGCCGGCGGAGATGACGCACGCGCAGTACCGCGCCTTGCTGGTTCGGAGCGCAGCCCTCAACGAGCGCTACGGTCTGCCCGTCGCTCTCACGTCAGACGAGATCGCACGGCTGTACGGCACGGGTCGGACCAGGTCGCCGGAGCTCGCACCGCCCACGAGCGTGCCGCGCGGTGACGCGTTCGACTGGAGCGACGCGGCGATCGGCGCCGCGTTCGCGGCCGGGCTCGCCCTGATCGGCGCCGCCGGAGTGCTCGTCGTCGGCCGCCACGCCCGTGTCCCGCATGTGCGCCACTGAGAGCCACTGAGCCGCCGGGCGGCCGCGTCTCGTGGCCGCCCGGCAGCGCTTGATCCTGTAGAGAAAGTTGGAACCATGGCCGAGCGTATGGCGGGTCGGCCCGAGTCCGAGCTGGCATGGGCGGAGAGACGGCTACGGAGCTGGTCTCGCCCCTCGAGGCTCGCTGGCGGCACCACGCTGCGAGTCGTCGAGCGGGCGCAGTCGTTCGGGGACGTCCTGGATCGCGACGAGCTCAACGTGCTGCTCGCGGCCAGCTACCTGCACGACGTTGGCTACGCGCCCGACTTGGCGGAGGTGGGGTCCATCCGCTCGACGGGGCCCGCTTCGTGTGCGAGGAGGGACACGAGCGGCTCGCTGGGCTCGTTGCGCACCACTCCGCGTCCGATGCGGAGGCCGAGGAACGCGGCTTCGCGGACGAGCTGGATCAGTTCCCGACGGAGGACTCCTAGTCGCCCGAGCGCTGACGTACTGCGACCTGACGACGGGCCCAACTGGCGAGAGGTCGGTGTCTCGGCTCGGCTCGTCGAGCTCGGGGCTCGCCTCGGCGACGACGATCCCACGGTGCCCGCCGTGCGCCGCGAAGCGACCCGACTCGCGGCCGTCGTCGATGAGATGGAGTCGCTCCTCGCCGCCGCCCGCTGAGCCGGCGCGCTCAGCCGATATGCGGGTGAGGGAACATGTATGCGCCGCTGCGCTCAGCGACCAAGAAGCGCTTTGGTTGCAAGTGCGTCCGCTTCGGCATTCCATTTTCGCGGGACCCACGAAATCCTGATGTTGGGAAACTCTTGGAGCAGGGAGCGCGATTCCGTGTGAAGGGGTCTGATGTGCTCGTTGCCAACCTTCGCGCAGCCGTTCACCTGGTCGACCACTTCGACGGCTCCGGATAGTCGCCTTCGTTCGTTTCGGGCACCGGCATGAAGCGGAGCTATCTCGTCGAGGAACGCTGAGGATGGCCATGCTCACCGTCATGTCAGCCATGGGTTGTTGTGCGAGGAAGCCGACGGCGCAAGGCCAGCGCGCAGGAAATTTCAATTGGTCCGAACGTCGGGCAAGTGCGACCGGTACGGGAGGCTTCCCGGCCGTGCTTCGGACGAACCTAAAAAGCGGCCGCCGGCTCGGCTTACGCTGGAACTGCGGGTTTACACGGCGTTTAGCTCGGCACGAATCCGCACACTTCGGCGCAAGTCGGTACACGCGCGGTACACACACCGCCCCTCGCGCAGGAGCCGTCGAGGACGTGAGGCCGGGGCGGGGCCCCAAGGCTTGCGGCAACCTTGTAGGCCCTTCCCGCGCGGGCAAGGCAGGTGCCCCGACCTCGCGGACAAGTTCCGACGCTTACGAGAAAATCCTTTGACGGCGTCAGCGGAGGATCCGGACGACCGTGCGCGGGTCGCAACCCTCCGCCAGGAGCTCGGCAGCATCGGTGATGCTGACGTCGGGGTGGACGGCAACGACGACCGCTGCCTCGGGCTCGCAGCCACGCTCGCGCAACGCTTCGAACCGGCGCACGACCAGGCTCGCGGCGTCGTTCCCGTCCAGCGCGAGGAACTCGTCTTGAGAGAGCTCGAGGTCGCCGTCGTCCACGAGGTCGTTGCCTTCCTGCGGCTCGGCGATGAGAAGAGGGGGGCAAGCTGCCGCGTGCCCGCCCCCCTCAGCGAGGGAAGATCGCGAACGTACGATCGCGCCTTCCATTCGTGTTCCGGCCCCCGCCGCATCGGAGCCCGAAGCACGCGCTGGCCAAACGATGGCCGCTACGAGCTACTTCATCCATCGCTCCGACGGTGGTTCACGCGCTCGCTTCACCCGTCCACCTACGCCGGCTCCTCCAGGAGTCTGGGGCAATGGGAGGATTGTTCCAGACCGAGTCCTATGCGAACGTACGTTCGCTAACCTCGCAGGGACATGCCTACGCCGTTTTTCGTCGCGCGCTCGACCGGGGCAACGCGAGGGATGCGCTTGCCGCTGCCGCCGACCTCGCGCACGGCGGACTCGTAGACGCGTTCGAACTCTGTCTCCTCCTCCAACACGACGCCGCGAGATGCGACCGCGCAATCGTCCGGTGGCAGGCGCACTACGCGACCGAGACGGCCGGCGTCACGGTCGAAGACGCTCAGGCCGTGCTCGCGCTCCTGGCGCGCTACGCGGCGGGAGAAACGCGTTTGCTGCTCGCTCGCTTGCCGAGCTCGTCTACCGGCGTGGACTGGAGCGAGCAGGCGAGGTTTTGGTTCGGTGGGCGGATACATGGGCGAGCAAGCGCCGGAGTTTGGGAGAGCGCACCGGCGGGGAGGTCTCGTCCGTCAACCTCCGAGGAAGGGGAACAACGCAATGGCAGTAGACACCGAGCGCCTCGGGACGGCGCGCGGGCGAATCGGGACGCTTGACCGACCCCGCCGCCTGACAACCGAGACGAAGCACTCGCTGAAGACGACGGAGCTCTACGCGTACATCGCGACCGTCGTCGGCATTCTGATCGCTTCGGCGTTGATCGGCGCCGACGACAACGCCGGCCGCGGCGGCAACGCGGGCGACTACTTCACCGCGTTCGACGCCTGGCGGCTGATCGCGTTCCTGACGATCGGCTACATGGTCGCTCGCGGGCTCGCGAAGGCGGGAAGCCGCGACCCGTACTGGGAAGGCGGCACGAACGCCGACCGCGACGACGACAGGCAGTAGCCAAACCGCTGGAAGTCCCACGGCGGAGGTCGACTTCGCCGTGGGACGACCATCGCCGCCCGGGGTACGGCTAAAGGCCAGATGGCAAGGGACGACACGAGAGCCACGCTGCGCCGACACGCTCCAAGGCGACGTCTGTGGGCAGTTGCGGCACTCTTCCTGCTCGTCATCGTCGCTGGGATCGTTTACGCCATCGTCGGCGGCTAGCGCCGCTGGCCCGACACGTCACCGCTCTCCGCCGTAACAACGTCGAACGGTTGGAGCTTCAGCGTGCCGACCCAGGTGGGCTCATCCCCGAACACGCGCTCAAGCTCGCGCTCGGCCTCTTCACGCGTGAGGAACGTACTGATTGGGCCGTGCTCGACGTGGGCGAGAACCCAGAAGTCGGCCATGCTCCCCGAAAGGATGCCCCCTCGCCTCAAACCATGCGCGTCGCGCCTGGCGTAGTGACCTAGGGGATCGTCTTTACCGCCCCGCGTACAGCTGCCGCACCCGCTCGTGCGAGAGCTTCGCGGCCCGCGCAATCGCGGGGCTCGTCTACCGACGCGGGCTCGAGCGAGCGTGCGAGGTTCTGATCCGGGGGGCGCACGCGACAAATGGCCGTAGCCCAATCAGGCGAGAAGGTGGAAGTCCTCGGATTTACGCTCGTCGGTTGCTCTTGCTCGTCCTCGCGGTTTTGCTCGTCCTCGCGGTTCGCTGACGTACGCTCAGCGCGGAGTGGCGACGGACGATACGAGCCATGATGCGCCCGCGAGCGCGAAGGCGACGGCCGCAGCGGTCAGAGATTCTTCCGCCTCATCGTCCTCGCCGTGATCGCTTACGCGATCGTTGCCGGCTAAATCGTCGCCAGGAACTCCGCGACCGCGAATGGACAGCGACCGAAGCCGGCTAAGGGCAACGAATACCCCATCTACTCATATGTTCGAGTTAGCGGCTCTTCGCCCAAGTACCGGCGAGGATCGCCTCCCGATCGCCGCAGGCCTCGTTCTTCGCCGTCAGGACTAGCTCGTCTCCAGCATGCTCCCAGGCGTACGACGACGGAGCGTCGTCGCGGCAGAACGCGAGTCCTTCAGAGCCGATGTAGCGCTTGATCGCGAGCGTGCCGTCCGTGAGCGTGAGTTCTTGTCCGATCGAGCCGCCGTCCGGATCCGTTACGACGATCGATCCCGCGTTCAGCGTCAGCCGGTACGTCCCCGCCGGCGGAGCCGTCCAGCCCTCGGGGCGAACCGTCTCGCCCTTTTCATCTATCTCCGCCTGCGTTACCTCGCGGGCGTACTCGCCGAACGGCTCCGTAGGTTCGGCGCTGGCTTCCACGGCGGTCGCAGCTGCCGTGGTCGCATCGTCATCGGAGCCGCACCCCGCGACGAAGACGACGAGGAAGGCGGCGGTCGCGAGCGTGCGCAAGGCGGGTGGACGGTATACCGACGGCGGGCGCTAAACGAGCGAGCCCTACTTACGCGTCAGCTCGACCGGCTCAGGCGAGGCCGCTCGGCTAGCTCGGGGTGTCGGCGTGGGCCCCCTCGAGGAAGCGCCGGCGTCCTCACGTCGGGGCTATGACTCGACGCCTTCTCTGATCGCGTGGTAGTACCAATCGGTACACCCAGCGGGCACGTGCCCTAATGTGTCCCGACGCGAAAGCCTCGCGTATGCGGGGCTTTCTCTATGGGCCGTGAAGGACTCGAACCTTCAACCTTGGGATTAAGAGTCCCCTGCTCTACCAGTTGAGCTAACGGCCCCCGGGTAGCCCTGGCCCGCCATTGTAGCCGTGAGTCAGATGCGGCTCGTCGGCCCGAGGATCGGCGGCCGCTTAGCTCGACTCGAATGCGCTACGTGCGCTGGAGCCGCCGGAAGAGGTACCAGCGGACGTCGCGCCCGGTGCGGTAGCCGTAGGAGACCAGGGAGGCGCTGGTGAGGAGGATGTGCTTCGTCATCGCGGGCTAGCTACATTCGCGCGCCGGGATGCGTGTCCTCTCCGTCATTGGCAACCGGCCGCAGTTCATCAAGTCGGCTCCCCTCTCGCTCGCGCTCCAAAACGCCGGCATTGCGGAGGTCGTCCTCCACACGGGCCAGCACTACGACCCCGAGCTCTCCGCCGTGTTCTTCGAGGAGCTCGGCCTCGCGGAGCCGGCGCGCCGGCTCGACGCGGGCTCGGGGACGCACGCCGAGCAGACCGCCCGCATGCTGCTCGGAATCGAGCGCGCCGTCCTCGAGGAGCGTCCCGACGCCGTCGTCGTCTACGGCGACACGAACTCGACGCTCGCGGGCGCGCTCGCCGCCGCGAAGGTCAAGGTCCCCGTCGCGCACGTCGAGGCAGGCTTGCGGTCGTTCGACCGCTCGATGCCGGAGGAGGTGAACCGGGTCGTCGTCGACGCGGTCTCTACAGTCCTCTTCTGCCCCACGGACGTCGCGGTCGCGAACCTGCGACGCGAGGGCGTGACGGAGGGAGTCCACCAGGTCGGCGACGTCATGTACGACACGAACCTGCGACTGGCACCGCGAGCGCGCGAGCGTTCGCGCGCGCTCGCGGACGCCGGCGTCGCGCCCGGCGGGTACGTGCTCGTCACGCTCCACCGCGAGACGAACGTCCGGCCCGAGTCGCTTTCCGCCGTCGTCGCCGCGCTCAACCACGTCGAGGAGCCGGTCGTCTTCCCGGCCCATCCGCGAACGAGCGCGACCATGAAGGGCGGGCGGATCGCGGTCGCCCCGCACGTCCGCCTTCTTCCCCCGGTCGGGTACCTCGACTTCGCCGCGCTCGCCTCGCAGGCGCGGGTCGTCGCCACGGACTCGGGCGGAGTGCAGAAGGAGGCGTACTGGTACGGCGTCCCTTGCGTCACGCTCCGCGACACGACCGAGTGGGTCGAGACCGTCGAGGCGGGTTGGAACCGCCTGGTCGGAACGAACCCCGAGCGAATCCTGGCCGCGATCCGCGACGCGAGCCCGGCGGCAGAGCGGCCGCATCTGTACGGCGACGGCCACGCCGCGGAGAGGATCGCAGAGCTCCTCTATACGATTTCGCCCCGATGACGGCGGCCAGGATCAGGGTCGGGCTTGCCGGCCTCGGCTACTGGGGCCCGAACCTCGCGCGGAACTTTGGCGACCTCCCCGACGCCGAGCTCGCATGGCTCTGCGAGGTGGACGACGAGCAGCGGACACGCTACGCGGCGCGCTTCCCCGAGACTCGGACGACCGCACGCTTCGAGGACCTGCTCGAAGACGCGTCGATCGACGCGGTCGTCGTCGCGACCCCGGTCGTCACCCACGCCGACCTCGCCCGCCGCGCGCTTCTCGCCGGCAAGCACGTCTTCGTCGAGAAACCGCTCGCGGTCTCCGCCGCCGAGGCGGAGGGCGTCGTCGCCCTCGCCGAGGAGCGCGGCCTCGTCCTAATGCCCGGGCACCTCCTCCTCTACCACCCGGGCGTCCGGAAGCTGAAGGAGATCGTCGCCTCCGGGGAGCTCGGGCGCCTCCTGTGCGTGTACGGCAACCGCCAGAACCTCGGGAAGATCCGCCGTGACGAGAACGTCCTCTGGAGCCTCGGCGCGCACGATCTCTCGGTCATCCTCGACCTCGTCGGCGAGGAGCCGGACGAGACGTGGGCGCGCGGCGAGTCGTTCCTGAACAAGGGCGTCGAGGACGTCGTCTTCGCGTACCTTCGGTTCCCGTCGGGCGTCGTCGCGCACATGCACCTGTCGTGGCTCGACCCGCACAAGATGCGCAAGATCACTGTCGTCGGCGACCGCAAGATGGCGGTCTTCGACGACATGGAGCTCGACCGGAAGGTGACCGTGTACGACAAGGGCCCGCAGGAGCCGGCCGACACCTACGGCGAGTGGCTCACGCGGACGGGTGACATCTGGAGCCCCAAGATCGCGAACGACGAGCCGCTCCGGCTCGAGTGTCAGCACTTCCTCGCGCTAGTCCGGGGCGAGGCCGATCCCGCACCGGCCCGGGCGAACGGCGTCGGCGTCGTCCGCGCGCTCGAGGAGCTCCAGCGCTCACTCGTGCGCGAACGCGTGTGACGCTCGTCGCCGAGTCTGCGGTCGTGTATCCCGACGTCGAGCTCGCCGCCGACGTGCTCGTGGGCGACAACGCCGTCGTCGGCAAGCGGCCGACGCTCGGGCGCCGCTCGACGGCGCGGCGCGGAGAGTTGCCGCCGCTCGTCGTCGGGGAGGGGAGCGCGATCCTCGCCTGCGCGGTCGTGTTCGCCGGAACGCGCCTGGGACGCGGCGTGGTCGTCGGCGACCAGGCGTGCGTACGCGAGCGCTGCGAGATCGGCGACGAGGTCGTGATCGGCCGAGGCTCGCTCGTCGAGAACGACGTGACGATCGGCGCCCGGACGCGGATCCAGGCGAACGCGTACGTGACCGCGTACTCGACGCTCGAGGAGGATGTCTTCGTCGCGCCGGGGGTGACGACGACGAACGACAATTACATGGGCCGCACGGAGACTCGCCTCGCCGAGATGCGCGGCCCCACGATCCGCCGCGGTGCGCGCGTCGGCGGTGGCGCGGTGCTCCTTCCGGGAATCGAGATCGGCGCGGAGGCGTTCGTCGGCGCGGGCGCGGTCGTGCTGCGCGACGTGCCGCCGCGCGCGGTCGTCGTCGGCAACCCCGCCCGCCGGATCAGAGACGTATCGGACGACGAGCTCTTGGGGCCACCGCCGTAGGGCGGGCTTCCCTGCCGGGATTACCGAGCGACGACGTCGAAGAGTGTCGAGGCGCCGGGCGCGTAGCCGCGGCCGAGCGTCGCGACCGCCCGGTACGTCCCCGGCTCGAGGCCGACACCGACCCGGAAGCGGCCGGAGGCGTCCGTCTGCGACCGGGCGACCGTTGTCCAGCGGCCGCCGGAAAGGCGCTGTACCGAGACGCGCGCACCCGCCGTCGCCGGGCGAACGAAGCCGACGAGCGTCTGCCCGCGGCGGACCTCGGTCAGTCGGACGAGCGGCGCCACCGCGACGCGGTGGGCGAGGCCCGCGCCGCTTCGCGAGGCGACGCGGTACCACGTCGTCGCCGTCGGTCGTGCAACGGCGCGGAACGTCCCCGCGTCGGTCCGCGCTGCACGCCCGACCCGCTCCCACGAGCCGTTCCAGACGCGCCGCTCCAGCCACGCGGCGCCCGGGACGCGTGCGATGCCACGCAGGCTTGCGCGCTCGCCGAACGTGACGCGCACGCTTCCGGTCAGCGAGAGGACGCCGACCGAGAACCAGCTCGAGCGCAGATCGAGGCGCGACTGGAAGCTCGTGCCCGCAAAGCGCGTCGTCCCGCGCGAGCCGCGTGCCGTCACCGACTCCGCCCGCTGCGAGCGGTTCCGCGAAACGACCAGGTCGAGGAGCGATCCGCGCGGCGTCAGCGAGCCGAGCCGTCTCGCGAGCTCCGACCCGGTGAAGCGGAGCGGACCCCATCGGTGGTGCGGCGAGATGCGGTCGTGCGGGTCCGGCACGGACACGAGGTAGGGGACGGGCGCGGCATTCCACACGTCCTCGATCGCCGCCGTCCGTCCGCCCGAGGTCGAATGGAAAAACGTGTGGGCGACCCGGCCACCGTGCATGACGACGTCGCCGGCGGTCGCGTCGATCGCGGCGTTCGTGCGTGCCTCCTCGGAGGCGACGCCTCCGTACACCTGGCTGCGCGTATCCGGAAAGACGTCGAATACCCCGCCCGTCCGGCGAGAGACGACGGCGTAGGAGCGGGCCGCCACCGCCTGCGCCTTCAGCGCCTCCATCGCCCAGGTCGGTGGCATCTCGTCAGGGACGACGCCGTAGAGGTACTCCTCGAGCCCCACGTGGTTGATCGCGGCGACGGTGCCGCCGGATGTGCGAACTACGAGCTTCCCGCGGTACGGGCGCCCTCCGAGCTCGAGGTACGACGCGCCCCGGGTGAATTCGACCGGGCCGGCGAGCCGCCGCAGCTCTCCCCGGGCCCGGACGCGAAGCGAGGAATCGAGCTCGATGCTTCCCCGGGGGAGCTCGAAGCGGCGGCCCTCCGCGTCGGTCACGGAGAACGGTGCGTCCGAGCCAACCGTGAGCGAGCGCCGGTCGTCTGCGAGCAAGACGCGCACGGCGGCGACGGGCGCTCTTCCGAGCGTCGTCCCGGGGTAGTAGTGCTCGAGAATCCAGGCGTACGAGCGCCCCTCCTCACGGGCGTAGCCGTAGGCGCCGTACTGGGCGAGGCCGATCCCGTGACCCCAGCCGCGCCCTTCGACGATGAAGAGGGGCGGAGCAGCAGCCGCAGCGGTCGGCCCGGCGAGCGCCACGGCAACAACGGCATGGAAGAGGAGGCGGCGCATCGGGACGGGGACCCCTATCGGCAGCAGCGTAGAGCAGCGCCGTAAGGATTGCGAAAAGGCCGCAGCCACGCGGGATCGCGCCGTTTGACGGCGTTTCAGGGAGCCGTGGCCGGGCTACCAAACCCGCACATGGCGAGTGTCGCTGCGACGCTCCCCTCCCGCTACGGCCACCCGCAGCAGGTGGCCGTCGGCGGCATGGGCGAGATCTACCTCGCGGAGGATCGCACGCTCGGGCGGAAGGTTGCGATCAAGCTTCTCGCCGAGCGCTTCGCCCGCGACGAAGCGATCCGGCGCCGCTTTACGCGCGAGGCGCTCGCCGCGGCGCGGCTCTCGGGCCACCCGCACATCGTCACGATCTTCGACGTCGGGGAGGCCGACGGGCGTCCGTTCATCGTCATGGAGTACCTCTCGGGCGGGACGCTCGCAGACCGTTCGCGGCGGGGGCCCGTCAGCCGCGACCAGGCCGTCGAGTGGCTCGAGCAGGCCGCCGACGCACTCGACAGCGCCCACGAGAACGGCATCGTCCACCGGGACGTCAAGCCCGCGAACATGCTCCTCGACGAGCGGGCCGTCGTCCACGTCGGCGATTTCGGAATCGCGCGCGTCGTCGACGAGACGACGACCGGAATGACGCTCGCGGGCACCGTGCTCGGGACGGCCGGGTACCTCTCCCCCGAGCAGGCACGCGGCGAACCGGCCACGCCCGCAAGCGATGTCTACTCGCTCGGAATCGTCGCGTACGAGCTCCTGACGGGCGGGCGGCCGTTCGAAGGCGGCTCGGCGACCGCGGAGGCCGCCGCGCACATCCACCAGCCGGTTCCGCCCGCCTCCGAGCGAGGCGTAGGGCTCCCCGGCGAGGTCGACGCCGTGTTCGAGCGCGCGCTTGCGAAAGACCCGCAGCACCGCTATCGAACGGCGCGTGACTTCGTCCGTGCCCTCTGCCTCGCGCTCGAGACGCGCGACCAGACGAAGCCGCTCCCGGTTCAGCCGGGCGGCGTGCCGCCCGACCGCGTCGCCGCCCCGCTTCCCGCGTATACCCGCAAACGCCGGCCGTGGCTCCCGGTGCTCGCGGCGCTTGGAATCGCCGCGGCGGCGATCGCGGGCGTCGTCCTCGCCGCGACTCTCGGCGGCGACGGGGGCGGGCAGGCGGCCGACCGGACAACGGAGCCGCGCGCCTCGACGATCGAGGTGACGGTGACCGAGACGGGGCCCCAGACGACGGTCGAGCGGGTGACCACGGTCGAGGCGCCCCCGCCGGCGCCGCCGCCGACTACGCCGACGGCGCCGCCCCCCGCCTCGGCAGCGACCTCGATCTCGGCGGCGCGATCTCTCAACAACCAGGCGTTCGCTCTCATGCAACAGGGTCGCTACGCGGAAGCGCTCCCGCTCGCGCAGCGCGCGCTCGCCCGCCTCGAGGGCAGCGGCGTAATCGACGAGGCGTACGCGAACTACAACGTCGGCCGCTCCTTGATCGAGCTCGGCCGTTGCGACGAAGGGCTCCCGTACATCGATCGCTCCCAGGCGCTCCAGGGCACCCGAAGCGAGTTCGCGACCGCGCGCGCCAAATGTGCGTGACGGTGTTCGCGTGCCGTCGCGCATGGAAGCGACGGACGGTCGCGCCCGACGGCGCCGTCGGGACGGGAACCCGGCCGCGCCGCTAGCGCAGGCGCTCGGCTGGCGACCCAAGCGGCGGTCGTGGCCGGGCCGGTCGGCGACGTGGCGGATGAGCGACTCGTCACACCCCGTCAGCTCGACGATGCGCCGGGTGAGCTCGAGGTTCTCGACCTCCTCGCCCGCGCCCGCGTTGTAGACCTCGCCCGCGCGCCCCTCGCGTAGAACGAGCTCGACCGCGGCGCAGTGGTCGGCAACGTGCAGCCAGTCGCGCGTCTGGCGCCCGTCGCCGTACACCGGCAGCGCCTCGCCGTCGAGCGCGTTCGTCACGAAGAGCGGGATCAGCTTCTCGGGATACTGGTTCGGCCCGTACGTGTTCGAGCCGCGCGTGATCGATGCGTCGACGCCGTACGTGCGCACGTAGGCGAGGACGTGGAGGTCGCCGCCCGCCTTCGAGGCCGCGTAAGGGCTCGAGGGGTGGAGCGGATCCTCCTCGGTCGACGAGACGCCGGCGGGAAGGTCGCCGTACACCTCGTCGGTCGAGACTTGGACGAAGCGGGCGTCCGCCGCGCGCGCCCACTCGAGGAGGACGTGCGTCCCGGCGACGTCCGTCCGGATGAACGCGCCCGCCTCGAGGATCGAGCGATCGACGTGCGTCTCGGCCGCGAAGTTGACGACGGCTTCGCACCCTTGCCCGGCTTCGGCCACCGCGTCCGCGTCGGCGATGTCGCCCCGCACGAACGAGTGCTCGACGCCGTCCAGGTTCGCAGGGTTCCCCGAGTACGTCAGCTTGTCGAGGACGACGGCCTCGTCGCCGCCGGCGACGAGCCGCTTGACGAAGTGGCTCCCGATGAACCCCGCGCCGCCGGTGACCAGGACTCGCACGCGAGAAGGCTAGCCGGGCATTCGAGCGAGGCACTCGCGGAGCCCCTCGCGCCAGTGCGGTAGCCGCGGCGCGTCCGGGCGCTCGCTCCGTAGGACCGAGTACGCCGGCCGCGGCGCCGGCGCGCCGAACTCCTCTGTCGTGATCGGGACGACGCGGCACCGGAGGCCCGCGTCCTCGAAGATCGCCGCCGCGAACTCTGCCCACGTGCACTCGCCGTCCGCCGCGACGTGCCAGACGCCTGCCGGGCGGCCGACGAGCTCGCGCGTCGCCGCCGCGAGGTGACCCACGTACGTCGGACAGCCGCGCTGGTCGTCGACGACGCGGACCTCGTCGCGCTCGGCGCCGAGACGCAGCATCGTGCGCACGAAGTTCTTACCGCTCGGCCCGAAGAGCCACGACGTACGGACGATCCATCCGTCGCGCACCTCACGTTCGCCGCCGAGTTTCGAGCGACCGTACGCGGAGAGCGGGTTCGGCTCGTCGGACTCGACGTACGGCGAGGTCGCGCGGCCGTCGAAGACGTAATCGCTCGAGAAGTAGACGAGCGGCGCGCCGAGCGCGACGACGCGCCGGGTCCCGGCCACGTTGACCGCCTCGGCGGCCGCAGGATCGGCCTCGGCGCCGTCGACGTTCGTCCAGGCGGCCGCGTGGAGGACGAGATCCGGCCGGTAGGCGAGCGCGATTGGCCGCGTCACGTCGAGCTCCTCTCGCGACCGCGCGTCGGCGCCGGGGAAGGCCTCGGCGAGCGCTTCCCCCAGCTGCCCGCCCGCGCCGGTGATCAGCGCCCGGCGTCCCGCGTCGAGAGGATCGGGGTCTGCGTCGACCACAGGTGCTTTACGCGCGGATCGTCCCACGGGATCCCGCGCTCGTCGGGGTCGGCCGGGTCGTACTCCTCCGTGACGTGGTAGCAGAAGAGGAGATCGCTGAGCGCCTCGAAGCCGTGCGCCAGGTGGCCGGCGATGTAGAGCGCGACGGGGTTCTCCTCGCCGATGTCCTCGCGGTAGACCTCGCTCGACTCCCGGTCGAGCACGACGACGCGCGCCGTCCCGGTGAGGCAGGTGAAGAGGTCGTCCTGGCCGCGCTCGTGGTAGTGGAGCCCTCGGATGACGCCGCGGCGCGAGAACGAGACGTTCGTCTGGACGGTCCGCCTCGGGAGCACGCTCTCGCGGCGGATTTCCAGAAACCAGCCCCGCTCGTCGTGGAAATAGCGCAACGGAATCCGAGATACACCCCGGGGAGGCCGGTCGTGCGCGGCCCGCGACGCGCCGCCCACGCTCACGGCCGGTTCGCGCCTCGCTCGCGCACGACGTCGTTGACCGCGTAGTACGCGTCGATCGACTCGCCGGCGTCGCCCCAGAAGCCCTCGACAACCTCGTACTCCATGAGCGCGCGCTCGACGTACCAGTTGTTCACGTCGGTGATCTCGAGCTCGCCCCGGCCCGACGGCTCGAGGCTCGGGATCACCTCGAAGACCTCGGGGTCGTACAGGTACATGCCCGTAACAGCCAAGTCGCTCGGCGGCTCGGCGGGCTTCTCGACGATTCGCGCAACCCGGTCGCCGTCGAGCTCCGCTACCCCCAGGTGACGCAGGTGCTCGGGGTCGGGCTCGCGGGCGAGCAGGATCCGCGCGCCGCGCTCCTGGCGCTCGAAGTTCTCGACGGCGCGGCGGACGGATCGCTCGAAGACGTTGTCGGCGAGCATGACGGCGACGCGATCGTCCTCGACGAAGCGCGACGCGAGCCCCAGCGCCTCGGCGATCCCCCCCTCGCCCTCCTGGTACGCGTAGAAGAGACGCTGGATCCCGTACTCGTGCCCGTCCCCGAGGAGGCGGAAGAACTCGCCCGCGTGCGTCCCGCCCGTCACCAGCATGAGCTCCGTGATCCCGACACCGACGAGCGCCTCGACCGCGTACGTGACCATCGGCCGGTCGTAGATCGGGAGCAGGTGCTTGTTCGTGATCCGGGTGAGCGGATGGAGACGCGTCCCCTTCCCGCCCGCGAGGATGACGCCCTTCACGGCGCCGGAGTGTACGGCGCCGCGCTACGTCACGACCGGCTCAGCGCGCGCGCCGGCGGGCGTGGCCGGCCGGACGAACATCCAGATGCCGACGACCAGCACCCAGAGCGGGAAGCCCCAGATGACCACGGCCCACCCCACCCACGGAAGCACCGCGGCGACGGCGAGGACGAGGCTCGCCCACGCGAGCCAGGTCGGAATCGCCCGCGTCCGAAACGTCGCGAGCGAGGCCGCGAGGAAGAACACGACGAGTGATGCCTCGGCGGCGATGAAGAAGCCGTCCCCGAGGACGCCGAGCGCCTGGGCCGCCCCCGGATCGAGACCGGGATCGATGTTCTCCGCCGCGAACGCGGCCGCGGCGTCGGGCGCGACGACAGCGAGCGACATCGCCGCCGTCACGACGCCGGCGGCGAAGACGATCGACGCGATCCGGCCGACTCCTCCCTCGACCGCGTGGATCCGCGCGCGCAGGCTGGCAAAGAACCAGAGGAGGATCGCTGAGCCGAGCATGAAGAGGAAGGCACCGGCCAGGACCGTCCCGCCCTCCTCGTCGTAGTACGTCGCGAAGACCTCGGCCCCGGCGTCCTCGTCCGGAGTGTCGGTCGCGCCCTCGAGGATGACCGTCCCGATGATCCAGAGCGCGATCGCCACGACCCCCGAGAGCGGAGCGAAGCGCTCCCATCTGCGAAGCCGATCGGGAACGGTCGCCATCGAACCTCCTTCTCGCGGGCGTGTGCCGCGAGTGACGTTACTCCGCCGCCAGGACGGCGGAGAACGCGCGCTCGGCCTCAGCCCCGAAGACGGCGAAGACGACCCGCCGAAGCGAGCGGGGCTCGTAGGCGCGCGCTTCGGCGACCATGACGCGCGCGCACTCGTCGAGCGGAAAGCCGCCGACGCCCGTGCCGAACGCAGGCAGCGCGAGGGACTCGCAGCCGAGCTCGTCGGCGACTTCGAGGCAGCGGCGCGTCGCCCGCGCGACGAGGTCGGCGTTCGTGCACAGGTCCTGGCCCATGACGGCTCCGTGGACGACGTACCTCGCTCGCAGGCGGCCCGCACCCGTGGCGACGGCGTTACCGAGCTCGATCGGGCCTTTCGCGACCGCCTCGCGCTCGATCTCCGCGCCGCCCGCGCGCTTGATCGCCCCCGCGACGCCGGCGCCCATCCAGAGCGCATCGTTGGCCGCGTTCGCGATCGCGTCGACGTCGAGCGCGGTGATGTCGCCCTCGGCGACCTCGAGCTGCATGCGCCTTACTGTAGGGGTGAGGCGTGCCTCGCCCGCGAGCCGGGCATGTCGCGCGCCTACAGGCCGGCCGGGCTGGGCGCAGGCGAACGCTTCGGCTCGAGCGGCGAGGGCTTGACGCGGAAGACGCGCGCGACATTCGGCGGTAGCCACCAGTTCCAGCGCCCGAAGAGCTTCATCGCGCTCGGCACGAGCAACGCTCGCACAATCGTCACGTCGAGCAGGATCGCGATCGCGAGCCCGAACCCGAACTGCTGGAGCCCGACGATCGAGCCGGCCACGAAGCCCATGAAGGCGGCGAACATGACGAGACCGGCCGCGGTCACGATCCGGCCCGTCTTCGCGAGCCCAAGCGACACGGCGTGGACGTTGTCCTTCGTCCGGTCCCACTCCTCTCGCATGCGACTCACGAGGAAGACCTCGTAGTCCATCGAGAGGCCGAACACCATGGCGAAGACGAAGATCGGGATCCAGCCCTCGATCTGGTCGAACCCGATCAGGCCGACCTGCTCCGCGCCGCCCCACTTGAAGAAGGCGGTGAGGATCCCGTACGCGGCTCCGATCGAGAGCAGGTTGAGGATGATCGCCTTCAGCGGAAGGACGACCGAGCGGAACGCCCGCAAGAGCAGGACGTACGTGAGAAGGAGAACGCCCAGCACGAGCCACGGGAAGGCACCGTACGCCTGGTCGAGGAAGTCGACGCCGCTCGGCGGCCCGCCGCCTGCGAGCACGTCGACCACCGATGGGAAGCGCGCGCCCGGGATGATGTCCTCGCGCAGCCGGTCGACGAAGTCGAGCGCGGCGGGCGCGCCGTACTCGCTCTTCCCGACGACGTCGAGCCGCAGGTAGCGCCCGTCCGGCTCGACGTACTGAGGCTGACCGGCGTGGAAGTCGACGCGGGCGACCTCCGGGTCGCGTTCGAGCCCGGCGACGAGACGCTGGAGCGCCGCCTGGACGTCGGTGGAGTTGACGCCGTCGGCGCGGCCCGCGTCGACGGTGATCGTCGTCGGCGCAAGCGCGCCCTCGCCGACCGCCTCGCTCACGACGTTGAGGCCGCGAACGCCCTCGAGGTCCTGCGGGATCCCCTTGTTCGAGCCGGGCCCGAGCTCGAGCGCCAGCACGGGGAGGGCGAGCGCGATCAGGACGGCCGCGGTGCCGACTGCGTACGGAACCGGCCGCCGCATGATCGAGCGCGCGAGCCGGTACCACATGTCCTCCTCGGACGCACGCCGCGCGAGCACCCTGCTGGGGAGGAGCCGGACGCGGTCGAGCTTGGCGCCCAGGAAGTAGATCAACACCGGAAGCAGCGTCACGGCCGCGACGATCGAGACGAGCGGAATCGCGAGGCCGCCGATCCCGAAGCCCCGCATGAACGGAAGCGGCATGAACAGCATGAGGGCGAGGCCGATCCCCACCGCCGAGCCGCTGAAGACGACCGCGCGCCCTGCGGTCGCCATCGTCCGCACGACCGCTTCCTCCTTCGAGCCGCCCTTCGCGATCTCCTCGCGGTAGCGGTAGACGACGAGGAGCGAGTAGTCGATCGCGATCCCGAGCCCGATGAGCATCACGAGGTTCTGGAGATACGTCGTGAGCTCCATGAAGTTCGCGAAGATCCAGATGATCCCGAGCGTCGCCGGGATGGTCGCGGCCGCGAACATGAAGGGGACGAGCGTCGCAAGCGTCCCGAAGACGAAGACGAGGATCAGAAGCGCGATCGGGATCGCGATGTAGAGCTCACCGACCTTGAGATCGTGGTTGAAGACGGGGTCGAGGTCGTGCTCGATCGCCGCCTGGCCGCTGATCAGGAGGTCGGCGCCCTCGACGTCGCCCGCGGCGGCCCGCATCTCGTCCGTGAACCCCTTTGCCTCCGCGGGCTCGAGGTTCGAGACGATCGTCGCGGTCACGATCTCGGGCGAGACGGCCTGGACGTTCACGACCTCCGAGGTCGGAAGCTCGTCGCTCGCACGCTGGGCGGCGGCCCGCACCGCGGGGACGAGACGCTCGGCCGCGCCCGCCTCGTCGGTCCGGGCGACGACCATGAACGACCCGGTCGACTTCTGGCCGAACTCTTCTTCGAGGACCTTCTCGACCTTCGCCGTGTCGGTCCCCGGAAGCGAGAAACGGTTCGTCAAGAGGTCGGCGAGCCCGCTCGTCGCCGCGCCGGAGACGACGAAGACCACGAGCCAGGCCGCGAGAACGACCCAGCGATAGCGGATGACGGTGCGAGTCCAGCGTTCCACGACGGCAGCTCCGCGGCGACCCCAAAGCTAGCGGCTACTAAGTTAGTACGACGTCAGGGGCACGTCAAACGACGTCCGCGGTTCGCCGGCGCCCTTGCCCGCGCGCGCTCGCCGTCGTCCCGGCGTTTCCCGCGGGGCGCCCCGGGTAAGTAAGTTCCGCAAAACGAAGAAAGGACGGGAATGCGGGAACGAGCGAGCGAAGCGGTCGGGACGGCGCGCCCCTATGTCGAGCGACTCGCGAAGGACGAGGAGTTGCACGACCACGTCAAGAAGGCGTACGAGTCGGCGCGGCGTGTGTACGACGAAGTGATCGGGCCGGTCGGCGCGACCGGGATCGCGATGCGCGTGGCGCGCGACAAGGATCTCCAGGACGAGCTGAAGACCACCGTCGAGGAGCTCCGCGAGGCGGCGCGGCGCGCGCGCGGCGAGGAGTCGCACAAGGGGCGCAACTTCACGTTGCTCCTCGTCGGAATCACGCTCGGCGTCCTCTTCAACCCGATGACCGGCCCCGAGACGCGCAAGTGGGTCCGGGAGAAGGTCTTCGGGCCTGAAGAGCCGTTCGAGTACCCGTCGAGCACGAACCAGTCGTCGTAGTCGACCGAAGTCCCGGCGGGGGAACGACCGGGTCGAAGCGGCGCGTCGCGATAATCGTCCGGTGCTCCGGACGGATCACTATCCCTTCTGCTGGGGCTGCTCGCTCGGCGGTGACGGGCTCGGTTTCGACTGGACGCTCGACGGCGACAGGCTGAGCGCGACCTACGTCGTCGGCGAGCGCTTCCAGGGCCCGCCCGGGATGGCCCACGGCGGCGTCGTGGCCGCGCTCCTCGACGAGGCGTGCGGCCAGGTCGTCCGGCCGGCGCTCAGCCCGGCCGTGACGGCCCGCCTCGAGGTTCGCTACCTCGCGCCTGTCCCCGTCGAGGAGCCGGTCTCGATCTCGGCGCAGATCGTCGAGCTCGAGGAGCACCGCGCCGTCGCCGAGGGCGCGATCCAGGACGGGAGCGGTCTTGTCGTCTCCCACGCGCGCGCCGAGTGTGTCCGTGTCCGCCCCGAGCACTTCCTCCAGACGCCGCGCGGCAGAGCCCGCGGCCTCGACTGGCTGCCGACCGAACCCTGAGCCGGCGTTGCCGCGGCGGAGACGCTACGGCGCGCCGCGCGCCTGAATCCGGTAGATCACGCCACGGCCCCAGTCGGCGACGAGCAAGCCCCCGCGCCGGTCGACGACGAGCGCAAGCGGGTGATCGAAGCCGCGGGCGAACGGGCGTGCGACGCCTCGCCGGCCGTCCTCCGAGAGCGCAACGAAGTCGACGCGCCGGCCGTGCTCACGCGCGTCGTACTGACCCCAGAGGGCGACGAAGACGCCGCGGCGGAAGCGGGCCGGGAACGTCGAGTGCGCGTAGAACGCGAGGCCGTCCGCCGAGGAGTGGGTCTCGAGATAGGCGGCCGGCGGGGTCACACCGCGGCATCTGCCGACCATCCGGTGGCGCCGCGCGCTCGGCCAACAGCGCGGCCAGCCGTAGTCGGCCCCGCGCTCGACGAGGACGAGCATCTCGGCGGGCTCGGAGCTGGACGGGTTCGGCAGGTTGTCCTGGCCGTTCACCGTCGCGTAGAGCCGATCGGTCCCCGGGCGGAATGCGAGCCCGAACGGGTTGCGAAGCCCGGTCGCAACGATCCGGAGTCCCGTCCCGTCCCGGCGAACCGAGAGGATTGCCGCGCTACGCGGATCG
The DNA here is from genome assembly GCA_036259875.1 of Gaiellaceae bacterium. Taxonomy (GTDB): domain Bacteria; phylum Actinomycetota; class Thermoleophilia; order Gaiellales; family Gaiellaceae; genus DATAAZ01. Next base: position 37,735 of record DATAAZ010000065.1, on the reverse strand, counting down.
TCCTCGACACAGACGTCGCAGGTCGAGCCGCTTCCGATGTAGAGCCGTCCGTCCGGCCCGACGACGACATTGTCCTGCTGGTGGCGTCCGAACGGCAGGCCCGAAAGGAGCGTGCGACGCGCGACCGCGCGGCGGCCCACGAGCCGGACCCGCTCGAGCCGCCCCTGCTCGGAGACGAACAGCGTCCGCCCGTGCCAGGCGAGTCCCAGCGGCGTCCGGAAGCCGGAGGCGAAGAGGCGCGGCGTCGTCGCGTTCGGTCGAACCGTGACGACGCGCCCGGTCTCCTCGGTCACGTAGAGACGACCGTCCGGGCCCCATGCCATCGCGGTCGGGCGCGTCAGGCCGCGCGCATAGATCTGCGCGCGAAAGCCGGCGGGCACGCGGATCCCCGGTGCGGGCGGGAAGCGCATCGGCGGCCTCTGTGGCGAGCTCGTGGTCGTTCGGGCGACCGGGCTCGACCGCGACGCGTCGCCCGCCTCGTCACCGCGGGCGCACGCCGTGACCGTCGCGAGCACGGCGAGCCCCGAGGCGAGGGCGGGGGAAACCCGCATAGGCGGCCGAGCGTAGCCCATTGACTTTCGCGAGGAACCCTTGATCATGCAACTGGGAGAGCTTTGCGGCGGCGACTCCTCATCCGAGAGGCGAACGAGCACATGGCAGCGAGCTTCGAGCGCCTTGGGCTCGACGGCCCGCGCGCGTTCGTGTGCGAGTGCCGCGAATCGTCGTGCATGGAGATCGTCTACATGACGGTCGACGAGTTCCGCGCCGTCGAGGCGGCGGACGGCCGGCATGTGGTCGTCCACAGGCACGGCCCGGCGCCCGACGAAGAGCTCCTCGAGGCGAACGAGCGCTACGTGGTCGTCGCCCTCACGCCGGTCGGCGCGGCCGCCTGAGGCACCCGCTCGGCGACGCCGACGCGGGAGGGCCGCGCTCGGCGCCGGCGGCGTGCCTGCAACGACGGTCGACGCGCCGACATCATGTCGAAGCAGTGGCTTGAGCGGCGCCGACGCCGGCGAACGCCTCGAGCGCATCGGCGACCGCGCGGGCTTGCCCCGCCACGAGCGGAACGGCGCGGACGATCGGCGGAAACAGGACCCAGACCACGGAGCCGCCCATGTGTCGGATGACCGGGCGCCCGTCCGGCTCGACGCGGATGCGCTCGAAGTGGACGGCGGCAAGCCGATCGCACAGGAACGCGTCACGCTCGAGCGCGTTGGCCAGGTCCGTGCCGCGCTCGTCGCCGTGCGCGGCCCGGAAGGCGACGCGCGTCAGCCGGACGACGCCGCGTCCTCGTGCCGAGAGGCCGCGGGTCGGCGGGAGGACGGGCTCGGCGGTCGAGACCTCGAGCGCGAAGCTGCCCCCGAAGATTCGTCCCGCCGGCGCGAGGCGGGCGTGAAGTGGAGTGCGCCCCTCGTGCTCGAGGCGAACGTCGAGGCCTCGCTGCTCCCCCGTCCGGTAGCCGAGCCGCTCATAGGTCTCGACGACGTCGGCCAGCGCGCGGGCCGCGGCGACACGCGCGCGCCCGCGCACGCTCAGGCGGCGGTCGCGCGGACCGGCATGGCCTTGAGCGCGTTCGTGAAGTTCGAGCGGACGCGCCTGACCGGCCCGGTCAGCTCCATGTCCGCGAGGCGAGGGAGAAGCTGGTCGAAGAGGACCTGCACCTCGAGCTTGGCGAGGTGTGCGCCGAGGCAGAAGTGGGGCCCGCCCGCGCCGAACGTGAGGTGACGGTTAGGGCTCCGGCCGACGTCGAAGCGCTCCGGCTCGTCGAACACCTCCTCGTCGAAATTCGCCGAGACGTACCAGACGACCACCTTGTCACCCGCGCGAATCGTTTGCCCACGCAGTTCGACGTCGCGTGTTGCGGTGCGACGGAAGTGGAGGACGGGAGACGACCAGCGCAGGATCTCGTCGGCACCCGTCTGCCAGATCACGGCGGCATCGCGGTCGAATCGTTCCCACTCGGCGCGGTGCTCGATGAGCGCGAGCATCCCGTGCGCGATCGCCTGGCGCGTCGTCTCGTTCCCGGCGACGACGAGCAGGAGGAACATCGTGTCGAACTCACGCTCGCTCAGCCGCTCGCCGTCGATCTCCGCGTTCGCCAGCTTGCTCACGAGGTCGTCTCGCGGCCGCGCGCGGCGCTCGGCCGCAAGCCGGTGGCCGTACTCGAAGAGCTCGAGCGCGGCAGGGCTGCGGAAGGGGACGAGCCGATAGCGCTCGCTCTCGGGGCTGTCGTGCAGGACGTCCGCGAAGTCGGGGTCGGTGTTGGCGATCATCCGGTCACCCCAGTCGATGAGGAGGCCGGTGTCCTCGTCGGGGACGCCGAGCAGGCGGGCAAGCACGCGGATCGGCAGCTCCTTGGCGATCTCCTCGATGAAGTCGAACTCGCCGAGCGGAAGCGCCCGATCGAGGATCACGGCCGTGAGCTCGCGAAGTGCGAGCTCGTACGCCTTGACGGCACGGGGGGTGAACGGCGGTCCGACCAGTCCGCGGAGGCGGGTGTGGCGAGGCGGGTCGGTCTCGAGCATCGACTGGCGGGCGACGCGCGCGTCCTCGTCCAGGTCCTCGAGGTTCGCGCCGCCGACCTCGGACGAGAACGTCTTCGTGTCGCGCGAGACGGCGGCGACGTCCGCATGCTTCGTGACGCACCAAAAGCCGAGCCCGCCCTCCCAGTCGTACCAGTGCACGGGCGCCTCGCGCCGGAGGAGGGCGAACGTCTCGTGCGGGACGCGCTCGGCGAAGACGTCGTTCTCGAGGTCGACGTCGGCGAGCGTCAAAGCGGCGCGGGCCATCGCCGTGAGAGTATGGCGTGGTGAGCGACGAACCGGATCGGCGCATGCGGGGCCTCGCCCGGCTCGCCGAGCTCCACGACGAGCCGGGCGGCGACGAGTTCCTCGCCAACCTCGGCGACCTCGGGGATCTGACGGTCGACTTCGCGTTCGGCGAGGTCCACACGCGCGAGGGGCTCGGGATCCGCGAGCGAGAGCTCGTGATCGTGGCGGTGCTCGCCTCCCTCGGCGGTCTCGAGCCGCAGGTGCGGGCGCACGTCCGCGCGGCGCGCGCGATCGGGATCCCGGACGGCGAGCTCGAGGAGACGATCCTGCAGATCACTCCCTACGCGGGCTTCCCGCGCGCGATCAACGCGATGAAGATCCTCCGCGACGAGCAGCGGGCGACATCGTGAAGGCTGTTCGGTTCCTCCACGCCGCCGACGGCGTCCGGATCGGCGCGCTCGACGGCGACGTCGTTCGCGACGCAGGGCCGGCCGGTGACCTGGGCTTCGTCCCGTCGCCCGAGGGCTGGGACGCCGTCGCGGGCGCGTCCGGGGCCGAGTACGCGCTCGCCGACGTCCGCCTCCTCCATCCGACCGTCCCGCCGAAGCTGATCGGAATCGGCCTGAACTACCGCGACCACGCCGAGGAGTCCGAGCTCGCGATCCCGCCCGTCCCGGTCGTCTTCGGCATGTGGCCCTCGGCACTCGTGGGCCATGGCGAGCCGATCGTCGTCCCGCGCGACGAGACGCGGCCCGACTACGAGGGCGAGGTTGCGATCGTGCTGGGGCGAGAGGCGAAGAACGCGTCCCGCGAGGAGGCGCGCGCGGCGATCGGCGGGATCTCCGCCTTCGACGACGTCTCGGGCCGGCGCGCGCAGCTCGAGACGCCGCTCCGCCAGTTCACGCTCGGGAAGAGCTTCGACACGTTCTGCCCCATGGGGCCGTGTGTCGCCTCGGTCGACGAGGTCGAGCCCGACGGAATCGCGATCCGTACGACCGTCTCGGGCGAGGTGCTGCAGGAGTCGAACACCCGCAACCTCATCTTTTCGTTCGAGGAGCTCGTCTCGTACTGCTCGACGGGTGTGACGCTCGAACCGGGAACGGTGATCGCTACGGGAACGCCGGGCGGCGTAGGCGACTCCCGCAAGCCACCGCGCTACCTCCAGGACGGCGACATCGTCGAGATCGAGGTCGCGGGCGTCGGGACACTCACGAACCCGGTCGCGCGCGAGCGCTGATGGAGCAGCGGGTCAGCCTCGTTACGCTCGGTGTCCGCGATCTCGCGCGGGCGCGGGCGTTCTACGAAGGGCTCGGGTGGCGAACGGGCGCCCGCCCCGACGACGATGTCGTCTTTTTCCAGGCGGGAGCGATGATCGTCGCGCTTTGGGACCGAGCGAGGCTCGCCGAGGACAGCGCCGTCGAGGACGCGGGCGGCTGGGGCGGCGTCACCCTCGCCCACAATGTGCGCTCCCCGGAGGACGTCGACGCCGTGCTCGAGGAAGCCCGGACGGCCGGCGGCGAGATCGCACGAGAGGGCGGTGAGACGTTCTGGGGCGGTTACTCGGGCATCTTCGTCGATCCCGACGGCCACCCGTGGGAGGTGGCGCACAACCCGCACTGGACTCTCAGGGAGGACGGGTCAATCAGACTCGGTTAGGCGCCTGACTCGCCGGCGCCGAGCCATCGGGCCTGCCGGGTTCCCGTCCGGCGTCTGCGCTTACGCGTCGACGCGCTGGAGAACGCCGCAACGATCTAAGGAGGAGTCCCGGCGTCGATCCAGGCGCGGAAGAGAGCGACCTGGTCGGCTGGCCACTCGCGGTCGCAGGGCATCGAGCCGTCCGAGAGCCGCTCGTAGATCTCCTCCGCGTTCGTACGCACGTCGTCGTACGAGCGCAGGTCGAACGCGAACTCCATCGATTCGACGTCGTCGTCACGGAACAGCGGCTTGATGTCCCGCTCGAAGCTGGGCGCGTCCGCGCTCACAGGACGTTCAGGTACTCCCGCAGTTCCCAGTCGGTGACGGCGCTCTGGAAGCGTGCCACCTCGCTGCGCTTCATGGCGAGGAAGGCTTGCACGAACTGCGCGCCAAGCGCCTGCTTGAAGTAGTCGTCCGCCTCGAGCGCGTCGAGCGCCTCGCCGAGCGAGAACGGCATCAGCGGCCGGTCTTCCAGCTCGTACGCGACGCCGGTGACCGGGTCACCCGGGTCGAGCTCGCGGTCGAGCCCGTCGATCCCGGCGAAGAGCGCGGCAGCCGCCGCGAGATAGGCGTTCGCCGTCCCGTCTCCCGCCCGGTTCTCGACCCGCGTGGCCTTCCCGCGCTCGCGCGGGATGCGTGCGTACACGGTCCGGTTGTCGTGGCCCCAGGTGACGTTCCAGGGGCCGAACGCCTGCGCGAGGAAGCGCTTGTACGCGTTCACCGTCGGCGCCATGATCGCGGTCATCCCGCGTGCATGCTCCAGTTGACCCGCGAGAAAACGTATGCAGACGTCGGAGAGGCCGAACTCGGCCCCCGGATCGTCGAAGGCGTTCGTCTCGCCGTCCCAGAGCGACAGGTGAAGGTGGTACCCCGACGTCCCGAGCTCCTGGATCGGCTTGCCCATGAACGTCGCGACAAGCCCGCGCTGGGCGGCGATTTCCTTCACGGCGAGCTTGAAGAGGTGGGCGTCGTCCGCCGCCTTCAGCGCCTCGCCGTACCGGAGGTTGATCTCCCATTGGGAGCCGAAGTACTCCTGGTTCGACCCGACGACCGGGAGCCCCATCGCTCGGACCGCGTCCTCCATCTCGCGGAAGACACCTTCCGTGTCGACGCTCGGCGAGAGCGTGTAGACCAGGCCCGGCTGTTTCGCGTACTGCTCGTAGGCCCCGTTCTCACCGGGGCGAAGCAGGAAGAACTCGAGCTCATGGCCGGCGACCGCCGTGAAGCCGCGCCTCTCGATCTCCTCGACCGCCCGCTTCAGAAGCTGGCGCGGCGAGGCGGCAAGCGGCTCGCCGTCGAAGCGAACGTCGCCGATCGCGACCGCCGTCGCCGGCTCCCAGGGCACGACTGTCAGCGTCGACAGGTCGGGGACGACCTGTGCGTCGCGGAAGTCGACCTCGGCGCCGAGACCGGTTCCGTCGATGACGTCGCCCGCGTGGTCGACGCAGAACGCCGCGATGCAGAAGTTGAGCCCGTCCTCGCAGACCTCGTCGAGGACCGAGGCCGGAACGACCTTGTTCCGCGAGACGCCGAGGAGATCCGTGAAGTGGACGCGGACACGTTCCACCCCCGCGTCGAGCACCCGGGCGACACGAGCCTCAGGCGAAGCGTCCTCGCTGACCGCCATGCGCTAAGGCCTATCGTGCCTGGTCCCGGGCCCGCCCGGCTCGGGCGCCGGCGGGACGTCGGCCGCGACGATCTCCGCCTCTCGGCGAACGTCCTCGACCGCGACGGGCCGGAAAAGCGCACCGAGGCTCCGGTACGCGAGCAGGTTGTAGAGGAGCGAAAACGCGACCGCGACCGCGAGGAAAATCAGGTAATAGCGGTACGCGTCCTCCTTCACGTCCGCAAGCGGGAACAGCTTGAACGCGGCCAGGGCGAGGAGCCCCATCCCGAGCAGCTGCGGAATCGGGAAGAGCGGCGAGCGGAACGGCCGCGGAACATCGGGCGCCCGGAAGCGGAGGATCATCTGCGACATATGGATCAGGATGTACGCCGTCGCCCACCCGAGCACCCCGGCGAGGATGAGCGAGAGGAACGTGAGGCTCGTCGGCTCGACGAACAGGTTCATGCCGATCGGGATCAGCGCGATGAGGACGATTCCCACGATTGGCGTCCGCGTCGCCGGGAGGAGGTACGCGAAGAACCGCGGCAGCTGCCCCGTGAGCCCCATGCCGTAGAGGATCCGCGGCAGGCCGGCGATGAGCGCGTTCAGCGTGCTCAGCGTCGCCGCGATCGAGACGATCGACATCCACCACTTCCCAGCGTCGCCGAGAATCGCCTCGGAGACCGTGACGTGCGCCGTCGGGAAGAAGTGGCCGAGCTCCTCGGCCGGGACATACCGAGCCGCCGCGAGGCCGAAGAGGACGAGCGGGATCGACACGAGCCCGAGGCCGAGGAAGATTCCGAGCGGGATGTCCCGGCGGGGGTTTTCAAGCTCCTCGGCGAGCGGGCACGTGTACTCCATGCCGACGAACGCGAAGATCGCGAGGCCGAGCAGCCCGGCCAGGCCGGTCGCGCCGCCCCACGTGAGCCCGCCGATGTCCGGGAACGCGCCTCCGATCGGGTCGTTCGTTCCGGCGCCGATCAGGCCGATGAAGCCGATGATCCCGACCGAGCCGGCGACGGCGACGGTTAGGAAGACCTCGACGGCGCCGTAGGGGCGGATGCCCGCGATGTTGAGGAGCGCGACGCTCCCAACCATCAGGATGATCCAGACGTCGATCGGGAAGAAGTCGGCACCGAGGACGTCGTGGAGGATCGATGACGGGACGAACGCCTCCGCCGTCGTCGGGAAGAACTGGATCGCGACGTAGCCCATGAGAACGGTCAAGGTCGCGAAGAAGGCGCCCATCCCGGCACGGACGTACTCGTTCATTGAGCCGGCCCGCGGGATCATGGTCGCGAGCTCGGAGAGGCTCATCGACTGCAGATACATCGCGACGAGCCCGATCGCGAGCGCGATGAGCCAGGTGTAGCTGAGAGCGAACCCCGACACGACCGTGTACAGCACGGTCGAGGCCACGATTAGACCGAACGTCGTCGCTATCGCGGTCGGTAGGCCGACGGCTCTGCGTTCGAGCCCGATCTCCGGACCGGGAGCCGGAGCGTCAGCGCGTGTTGCCATGTGCCCTCCCTTCGTTCGCCTGACGCCGCAGTCGCCCTGCGAGCGCACCATCCTGAACCACCGAGGCGGCCCCGACAAGCTCCGCCAGCGCCCGCTCGAGGAGCGGCGCGGCGACGGCGCGCGCCTCTTCGAGGCGGATGCGGTCGTGCATCCAGCGGAGCTTGCGCTCGGCGTCAGCCCGGCTCGTCCGCGCTTCCTGCACCCAGACAGCCGCCGGGTTCACCTCGAGAAACGAGAGCGAGTCGGCCGCCTGCAGCGCGTCCGCGTCCTCGCCTCCGCCCGTCTCGTGGCGACTGATGAGGCCGGCCACGGCCGAGACGAGCGGCTCGTCCGCGCCCTCGCTTCGAAGCCACGCCGCGGCGACCTCGGCCGCGCGCTCGGCGTGAGCCTGCACCGCGGCCGGCTCGTTCCACGCGGCGACGTGCCGGTCGAGCGCGCCCGCGTCGACGTTCCGGTCGACGTCGTGGAGGAGCGCGGCGAGCACGAGAGCCTCGCCCGCGTCGGGCCGAAGGCGGAGCAGCCATTCGCGGGTCCTCATCAGGTGCCGTCCGTTCCGGTGCGGAACGACCCAGGCGAGCGCTTCCGATTCCAGCGCCGTCGCCCTCATGCGACTCCGAGGAGCTCCGCCGGGTTGTCGGAGACCATGCGCTTGACGTCCTCCTCGCGAAGGCCGCGGTCAAGGAGCTTGCCGACGATCTTCCGAAACGAGTCGGTGGGAAGCGGGTTGTCCATCTGTCCCAGGTCGGAGCCGAGCGTCGAGCGCCCGGGACCGACCGCCTCGATCCAGCCGACGAGCGTGTCGGCGTCCCAGTGGTAGAAGCTCGACTCCTCGTCGTACATGCAGAGCGAGTGCTCGATGACCGCGCCGAGTTCCACCCAGCGCTTCGCATCCTCGTACGACGCCTCGACGACGAAGTTCGGGTGATTGACGAGGAGCTTCGAGACGCCGACCTCGCGCGCCGCCTCGAAGAGGGCGGTGATGCGGTCGGGGGCAAGGTGGCCGCTCGCGACGATCGCGTCCGCTTCCTTCGCCGATTCGAGAACCTCGTAGACCTCGTCCCGCACGCGACCGTTCGCGATGATCTCGATCGGCTCCTCGGGCTTCAGCCGGACCGCGAGCTTCGGGAACTTCAGGTCCGGGTGCTCGGCGTGATGACGGATGTGCTGCGGCGAGCCGATCGTCGGAAACCAGACGATCTTCCCGCCCATCTTGAGCGCGAGGTCGACCGCTCGCGGGTTGATCCCGCCGACCGGGCCGTTGAGCGCAATTCCGCCGAAGACGCGGACGTCGTCCGGGATCTGGTTCTCCGCCGCGAGCGCGAGGACGTCGGTCACGGTCGAGTGGTGGTGCGACTTGACCACGATCGCCCGGAAGCCGGCCTCGCCGGCGAACCGTGCCGCCTCGGCGGCGTCGATGCGTCGCGGAAGCGGCGACGGGGCGGGATGGACGTGAAGGTCAACGGCCCCCTCGAGGACCCGCGCGACGCGATCGGTGCTCATGCCGCGGGCGCGTACGCCTGGAGCCCGTAGCCCATGATCCGGTGCGCGTAGTACGCCTCGACGACGGGGCGCGCCTCGCTCGGGAGCGCCCCGCGCATCGCGAGCCAGAGGACGACCTCGACCGATTCCGTGCCGCCGCGCTTGATGAGCTCCTCGTGCGTGAGCTCGGCGAGCTTCGCCGGCTCCTGGACGAGCAGGCGCATGAACTCCCTGTCCCACTCCGGGGTGACGCGGCCGAACCGCGGGCCGGTCAGCTGGTGGGAGAGGCCGCCCGTCCCCACGACGACGACGGACAGGTCTTCGGGATACGAGAGAACCGCGCGCCGCAGCGCCTGCCCCAGCTTGAAGCAGCGCGCGGGCGAGGGCAGCGGATGGAGAATCACGTTGACCGCGAGCGGGATGATCGGGATCTTCCAGCCGCCGTCGCCTTCCGAGAAGTCGACCATCGGGAGAGGCGAGATGACCCCGTGGTCGACCTCGAGGTCCATGCACATCGTGATGTCGAACTCGTCCGCGACCAGTGAGCGCGCGATGTGCCAGCTCAGGCTCGCATCGCCCGGGACGGGGGGGAACGGCCGCGCGCCGAACCCTTCGTCCGCGATCGGGTACTCGTCCGCCATCCCGAGCGCGAACGTCGGGTACGCGTCGAGGAAGAACCCGTCCATGTGGTCGTTGTAGATCACGACCAAACGGTCGGGCCGGAGCTCCTCGAGCCACTTCGCCACCTGCTGGAACGGCCCGAAGAGCGGCTGCCACTCATCCGAGAGGCGCACCTCCTCACCCGCGTCGTAGACGTGCTCCATCGACGGCGCGTGCGAGGCGCCGATCCCGCCGACAATCCTGGCCATCTAGGAAACCTCCTCGGGAGACCGCGGGGGGTGACCGACGGGGGTGTCCGCCCTCGGTCCGGATTCGCGCATCTGCTTTCCGATCTCGGGCAGCGGCGTGTCGGTGACACCCGAGAGCTTCACCATCACGTAGATGGACATCCCGGCCCGCCAGAGGCCGATCCAGTCGCGCCGCCGAACGAGCTCGCGCTCCTCGTCGGTGAGGCCGAACTGGTCCATCCAGCGCTCCTCGTCGTCGGCGAAGAGCAGGCGCTGGTGCTCGTCCTTCAGCGAGTACGCGGCCCGGTTCAGCCGGATGCCGCGCCGCGCCGTGTCCTCGTCGAAGAGGTCGAGATCGTCGGGCAGGTCGCGCGGGACGACACGCTCGAGGCGCTCAAGGTAGTCGTGCGTCAGCTCGGTCATCGTCAGCTCCGTCACGCGTCGAAGAGGAGATGGAGGTGGTGGGGGGAGCGGAATTCCCAGCCGGAGGCCTCCATCGGGCGGTCGGGGTCGAGGCGGAGGTTCGGCAGCCGATCGAAGAGGACGCGCCACGAGGTGCGCGCCTCGTACCGGCCGAGCCGGGCGCCGATGCAGAGATGCGGGCCGGTCGCGAACGCGAGGTGGGCGCCCTCCCGGCGGTGGATGTCGTACCGGTCCGGGTCGCTGAAGTTCCGCTCGTCGCGGTTCGCCGAGGCGAGGACGGCTGCGATCAGGGCACCCTTCTCGAGCTTGACTCCGCCGAGCTCGGTATCCCGCGTCGTCTGGCGCGTTGACGTCCCGACGGGCGAGTGCCAGCGCGCCCCCTCCTCGATTGCCTGGTTGATCAGCGTGTAGTCGGCCTTCACCTCGTCCGCCTGTTCGGGATGCGCGAGGAGCGCCGCGAGCGAGAGGGAGATGAGGTCGGTCCCGGCCTGCAGGCCCCCGACGATCATCACCTTGAGGTTCGACTGGATCTCCTCGCGCGTGAGCCGCTCGCCGTCGACCACCGAATGGAGCATGCTCGAGAGGACGGTGTCGTCGGGCTCGGTCTCGAGCCGGTCGAGGATCGGCCGGATCGTGTCGTTCACCTCCCGGCTCGCCTCGTCCGCGACCGCCTGCTTGTCGGGGTCACCCTCGAAGTTCGCCGCCCCAAGCGCGAGCTCGGCGAACCACCGCCGCAGCGTCTCGTCCGCGACGTCGGCGAGTCCGAGCGTTCGCTTCACCACCCTCGTCGAGAGCGGTTCGGCGAACTCGGAGACGAACTCGACCTCCCCGCGCCCGGCAAAGGCGTCGATGAGCTCGTTCGCGATCGGCGCGATCACCTCATCGGGGTAATGGCCGATCGCCTGCACCCGGAACGCGGGGTAGATGATCGAGCGGATTCGCTGGTGGTACGGCCCCTCCGAGCCGAGTAGGTTCTTCCCGAACGTCCGGTTCAGCGTCGAGGGCTCCGTCTCGCCCGTGAAGACGTTCGGCGTCTTGTCCACGTACTGAACGTCGTCCCAGCGGGTCACGAGCCAGAGCTCGACGGCGCCGACGTACGAGACGGGCTCCTCGTCGCGCAACCGTCTGTAGATCGGATACGGGTCGGATTCGAGCTCCTCGAGCTTCACCGTGCTGCCGTACGTCTGTGTCCGACTCATGCCGTTGTCCCAGCCTCCTCGTACGTCACGACCGCGTCGGCCGCCTGACCGATCAACTCGCGCGCCGATGCGCGCTCGCGTTCCAGGTATTCCGAAAGCTCGGCGAGCGTACGCCGCAAGGCGCCCGGCCCTTCCGTCCACACGACCGTGCCGAGCTGCGCCGCGCTCGCGCCAGCGAGCAGCGCGCGGACGACGTCGCGCCCGCCACGGACGCCGTTCGTGGCGACGATCGGGACGTCGCGGCCCAGCCGCGCGCGCGCCTTCGCGACCCAGCGGAGCGCCACCGGAAGCGCCCAGCCGCCGCCGACCGCGCCGAAGGTCCCGAGCACGGGACGGCGCGTATCCGGGTCGGGCAGGAAGGCGAGCGGGCGCCCGGCGAGGCAGAGCGAATCGGCGCCCGCGTCGAAGGCGGCGACCGCGAGCGCCAGGACGTCGCCCTGGCCGGCAAGCTTCACGGTGAGCGGGAGCGCGACCGCACGACGCACCCGCCCGACGATCTCCTCCACCCGCTCGGCGTCGACGGCGAGCTCGACCGCGCCCGGCGCCGCCTCCTCTCCGTGCGCGGCGCCGAGGTTCAGCTCGAGCCACCGGAGGCCGGCCCGCTCGACCGCGCGGGCCAGATCGGGGAGCTCGTCCACGTCGGCCGGGATGAGGCTCGCGAGGACGTACGCGTCGCGCTCGCGTGCGTACGCGTCCACGGTCGCCAGCGTCTCGACCCACGCCTCGAACGGCTCGCCGACCAGGCCGGAACGGTTGAACAGCGTGGTCGCTCGGGCGCGGTCGACCGGCCGCCAACGTTCGTCCAGGAACGCGTACTCCGCCGTCGCGAGCTGCCGCTTCGCCGCCTCTGACTCGTTGGTCGACTTCGCCACGACGGCGGCCGCGCCGGCATCGAGCGCGGCGCGGATGTCCTCGGCGGTCATCGTCCATTCGCCGGACGCGCAGACGACGGGGTTCTTGAGCGCGAGCGAGCCGAGCGAGACGGACATGTCAGGCGGCATCGCGCACCGCCTTCGCAAGGAGCGTCAGGTCGGCCGAGACGGCGTCGTACCGGACGCGCGGGTCGTCGAGGCCGAACGCGCCGAGCGGGATCCCCGCCGCCTCGGCCGCTGCTGCGATCTCATCGATCCGGGCACGCACGCGGCGCTCGTCGAGGCCAACGTCGACGGCCAGGTCAGACGGCCCGACGAAGAGAACATCGGCGCCGGCCGCGGCGATCTCGTCGAGCGGATCGTCGGTCGTCGCCGTCTCGATCTGCGGCACGACGAGAGCGCCGCGCCGCTGCTCCGCGAGGTAGTCGGCGAGCGGCAAGGCGCCGTACCGGCCGGCTGGATGGGCGAGGCTGATCGAGCGGGCGCCCTCGGGCGCGTACCGGGAGGCGGCGCGGAGCTCCGCAACCTCGGCAGCCCGGCGGACGCTGGAGAGGTGGATTCCCGCGGCGCCCGCCTCGAGCAGGCGATTGACGAGGCCGCGATCAGCTCCGGCGATCCGCGCGAGCGTCGGAAACCCGAGCGCGCGGCCGTACCGGATGAGGCGGAACGCCTCGACGTCGGCGAGCTGCGAGTGCTCGAGGTCGACGACGGCAAAATCGAAGCCCGCCGCGCTCGCGAGGTCGATGATCTCGGTCGCGGGGAGCTTGACGAACAGGCCTCGGACACGTTTGCCGAGATCCAGCATCTGTGACAGAGTTTCACATAGTGAGCACGGTCGTTGCAAGCGCGTCCCGCTTCGACACGGTCGATCCGGCGACGGGCGAGGTGCTCGCGACGCTCCCGCTCGCCGGCGAAGACGAGATCGACGCAGCCGTGGAGGCGGCCCGAGCGGCGCAGCCGGCGTGGGCCCGGCTCGACCCGAGCGACCGGACGCGCGTGCTCTTCCGGGTCGCGCAGCTCGTCGAGCAGCACGCGGACGACCTCGCCGAGCTCGAGTCGCGCGACGTCGGCAAGCCTCTTGCCGAGGCGCGGTCACGCGACGTGCGGTTCACCGCGCAGACCTGGCTCTACTACGCCGGCTGGCCGAGCAAGATCCTCGGCACGACGAATCCCGCCGCCCCCGGCATCTTCACGTACACGCTGCGCGAACCCCTCGGCGTCGTCGGCGTCGTCACGCCTTGGAACTTCCCGATGACGATCGCCTCGTGGAAGATCGCGCCGGCGCTCGCCTGCGGAAACGCCGTCGTGCACAAGCCCGCGGAGGAGGCACCGCTGACGGCGCTCCGGCTCGCCGAGCTGGGTCGCGAGGCCGGAATCCCCGAGGGCGTCTGGGCCGTCGTGACCGGCGACGGCTCCACGGGGGCGGCACTCGCCGCGCATCCTCGCGTCGACAAGATCTCGTTCACCGGCTCGACGGCGGTCGGCCGTGAGATCCAGCACGCGGCTGCCGGCAACCTGAAGCGGCTGACGCTCGAGCTCGGCGGGAAGTCGGCCAACATCGTCCTGGCCGACTCCGACCTCGAGAAGGCGGCGGCGGGCGCGATGAACGCGACGTTCCGGAACACCGGGCAGGTATGTACGGCAGGCGCGCGCCTCGTCGTCCAGCGCGGCGTCGCGGACGAGCTCGTGGAGCGGCTCGGGGCCCAGGTCGCCCGAATCAGGCTCGGCCGCGGGCTCGATCCCGAGACGCAGATGGGGCCGCTCGTCTCGGCCCGCCAGCGCGAGCACGTGCTCGCCCTCTACGAGGCGGCCGCGACCGAGGGAGCGCGGGTCGTGGTCGGGGGCGGACGGGCCGAGGTCGAGGGTCTTCCCAACGGGTTCTTCGTCCAGCCGACGATCTTCGACGAGACGGAGAACGCGATGCGCATCAACCGCGAGGAGGTCTTCGGTCCCGCGGTCGCCGTCATCCGGGTCGACGACGTCGAGGAGGCCGTCGCGGTCGCGAACGACACCGAGTTCGGGCTCGCGGCGGGCGTCTGGACGCGCGACGGAGCGCAGGCGCATCGGATCGCGCGCGCCCTCCACGCAGGCACCGTGTGGGTCAACATGTACGGCGGCCTCGATCCGTACTCGACGTTCTCGGGGCGCGGCGTCTCCGGGTACGGCTACGAGCTGGGGCCCGAGTCGATCGGCGAGTACACGGCCGTGAAGACGGTCAAGAACGCGGTATGACCGATCTCGGCACACTCGATCGCGCGCACGTCCTTCACCCGCACGCGGTGATCGGCCGGCCCCGAGATCCGGTCGTCTTCGTCCGCGGTCGCGGCGCCCGCCTCTGGGACTCGCAAGGGAACGAGTACGTCGACGGGACGTGCGGGCTCTGGGTCTGCCCCGTCGGCCACGGCCGTCCGGAGCTCGCGGAGGCCGCGCGCCGGCAGATGGAGGCGCTCGAGTACTACGCCTCGTTCTGGGAGTTCTCCAACGAGCCCTCGATCGAGCTCGCGGCCCGCCTCTCCGAGCTCGCGCCACGCGGGCTCACCCGCGTCTTCTATACGAGCGGCGGGTCGGAAGGCACCGAGACGGCGCTGAAGCTCGCGCGTCTCGCCTGGCACGCGCGGGGCCGGCCCGAGCGGACGATCGTCCTGACACGGCGACTCGCCTACCACGGGGTCAGCTACGGCTCGCTCGGCGCGACGGGGATCCCGCCGCTCCGGGTCGGCTTCGGAGAGCTTCCCCGCGACTTCGTCTTCCTGACCGCACCCTTCCCGTACGCGGGCACGACCACGGACGAGCTCGTGGACGAGCTCGAGCGGACGGTCGCCGACCTCGGCGCCGAGCGGATCGCGGCGTTCATCGGCGAGCCGGTGATCGGCGTCGGCGGGATGATCCCCCCGCACGACGACTACTGGCCCCGCGTCCAGGAGGTGCTCCGCCGGCACGGGATCCTCTTCATCCTGGACGAGGTCGTGACGGCGTTCGGCCGCACCGGAACCTGGTTCGCAGCCGAGCAGTGGGGCGGGCTCGAGCCCGACGTGCTCGTCACGGCGAAAGGGCTGACGAGCGGCTACTTCCCGCTCGGCGCCGTGCTCGTCGGCGAGCGGGTCTTCAAGATGCTCGAGGGCGAGGCGTTCCGGCACGGTTTCACGTACAACGGCCACCCGACCGGGTGCGCGGTCGCGCTCGAGAACCTGCGCATCATCGAGCGGGAGGGGTTGGTCGAGCGGGCGAGGACGCTCGGCCATCGGCTCCTCGCCCGCCTTCGCGAGCTCGAGGAGCTTCCGACGGTCGCCGAGGCGCGCGCGTTCGGCTTGCTCGGAGGCCTCGAGCTCCTCGTCGACGACGCCGTCGCGGTCGCCGACCGGGTCCGCGCCTCCGGGGTGATCGTCCGGGCGAGCGGACAGAAGCTCGTCATGTCGCCCCCGCTCGTGATCGAGGAGGGCGATCTCGACCGGATCGTCGAGGTCGTGCACGCCGAGCTCGCGCGAACGCCCGCGCTCGCTCCCGCATGAACGTCATTCGCCTCCGACTCGCTCCCGGCTTGCGGCCGGGGGAACCTCCCGGTTCGCCCGATCCACCTCCCTGCGTTCGCGCACCCGAGGCCGGCCCGTGAACGCGAGCGCGCGCCTCGACGAGCGGGCCCCGCTCAACCAGTCGGTCGAGCGGGCGGCCCGGCTCCTCTCGCTCTTCTCGGTCGAGGAGCCGGAGCTCTCGCTCGCCGAGCTGACCGCACGCCTCGGGACGAGCAAGGCGACCGCGCACCGCTACGCGACCGCGCTCCGGCGCGCGGGGCTCCTGCGGCTCTCGGCCGGCGGCTACACGCTCGGGCCGCGGATCATCGAGCTCGCGGGGACGGCGCTCGCCGGCCTGCGAGTCGTGAAGGTGGCCGGCCCCTACCTCGAGCGCCTCGTGGCGGACGTCAACGAGACGGCCGTGCTCTCGATCTGGGACGGCGAGGCACCGGTCGTCGTGCGCGTCGACGACAACACCGATCGGCTGGTGCGGATCAACGTCCGGACCGGCTCGCGACTCCCGCTCGACTCGGCCCAGGGAAAGATCTTCCGCGCGTTCCTGGGCGAAGAGCCGGACGACGACGATCTCGAGCGGGTCCGCCGGACCGGGCTCGCGTTCAACGCGCGCATCGTCGAGGGGATCGCCGCGCTTGCGGCGCCCGTTTTCCAGGGCGACGAGATCGTTGCCGCAATGGCGCTCGTCGGGACGACGGCCGCGATCGCGGAGGAGGGCGAGGCGCTGCTCGCACGTCGCCTCCGCGACGCGGCGGCCGGGCTCTCCGCCGAGCTTGGGTTCCTGCGACCGAAGAGGAGGACGGCGTGAAGGCGGTTCGCTGGGAGGACGTCCCCGACGAGCCGGTCCGCCCCGGGGTGCGACGGCGCGGCTTCGGGACGCCGGACGTGCTGCTCGTCTTGAACGAGTGCGAGCCCGGGATGGACCTGCGGCCGCACAGCCACGACTTCGACCAGATCGCGATGATCACGAAGGGCCGCGCCGTCTACCACATCGGCGACGAGCCGAACGAGGTCGGGCCCGGCTCAATCATGCTCGTCCCTGCCGGCGTCGAGCACTACATCGAGCCGGTCGGCGAGGAGGCGGTCGAGAACATCGACGTCTTCGCGCCCGCGCGCGAGGACTACCTGCACCTGATCGAATGGATGCGCTCCTCGAGCTGAGCGACGTCGACGGCGCGGCCGGCGGCAAGGCGCAGGGGCTCGCGCGGCTCACGGCGCTCGGGCTTCCCGTCCCGCCGGCGCTCGTCCTCTCGCCCGACGTCTACGCGCGCTGGCGCGCTGGTGGCCGCCTCGACGAGCACGACGTCGCGGCGCTCACGGCGGCGTTCGACCGGCTCGGGCCGCCGATCGCGGTGCGCTCGTCCGCGCTCGACGAGGACACGCAGGGGCGATCGGCGGCCGGCCAGTACGAGAGCGTCATGGGTGTCCGCTCGCGCGCCGACCTCGTCGCCGCCGTGGAGCGATGCTTCCGCGCGGCGGGGAGCGAGCGCGCGGTCGCGTATCGCGGGTCCGACGAGACGAGCCTCGCTCTTCTCCTCCAGCGTGAGATCCCCGCGGGCCGCGCGGGCGTCGCGTTCTCGGTCGACCCGATGACCGGCGACGCGCGCCACGTCCTGCTCGAGGTCGTCTACGGCCATGGGGAGCGACTCGTCGGCGGGCTCACGGATCCCGACCGCTTCTGGGTCCCGCGCGGCAACGGCCCTGTGCGCGCGCGCATCGCCCCGAAGGCGGAGGAGCCGCCGGCCCGGCGCTTCGCGCGGACCCTGCGAGACGACGAGGCTCGAGGCCTCGCGCGGCTCGTCCTGCGCGCGGAGGACGGCTTCGGATGGCCGGTCGACGTCGAGTTCTGCTTTGACCGCGCCCGCGCCTGGCTCTTGCAATGCCGCCCCGTAACAACGCTCGATGGCGGCGACTGACCTCTCCGTCACCTGGACGTACGACCCGTCGCACTATCCCGAGCCGATGAGCCCGCTCTCGGCGGACGTCTGGTTCTGGGCGATGGGAGAAGGGATCCGAGCCGCGGCGCGCGAGCTGCGCGCGCCGTTCGGCGGCTTCGAGACGACGACCTGGGGCGGCGGCTGGGCGTACGAGCACGAGGTCGAGCCCGACTGGCAGCCGGACGCCGCCCATTTCGAGCGGGCCGCCCTCGAGGTCGCCGAGCGCTGGGAGCGCGAGCTCCGGCCGCGCGCCGAGGAGATCACCGCGGAGATCCGCCGGCTGCGGCCCGAGCGGCCGCGCCCCGAGGAGGCCGTCGCGCTCCTCGACCGGCTCGTCGAGCTGACGAGCGAGCAGTGGCGGCTCCACTTCCTGACCGTAATTCCCGTCCACGTCGCGCGGGAGCTCGTTCACGACGCGTACGTCGAGCGGCTCGGGAAGGAGGACGACCTGGAGCCGTACCGTCTCCTCGAAGGGCTTCCGAACGAGACGCTTGCCGCCGACGAGCGACTCTGGGCGGTCGCTCGCCTGGCGCTCGAGCTCGACGTTGCCGACGCGATCCTCGAGCTTCCGCCGCGTGCGGCGCTCGCCCGCCTCCACGAGACGCACCACGGGCGCCGCATCCTCCTCGAGCTCGCCGCCTACGCCGACCGCTACGGCGGCCGCTCGCGCCTTCACGAGCTTTCGGAGCCGCGAGTCGCCGAGCGGCCGGAGCTCGCGCTCGAGACGGTCCGCCTCTTCCTCGAGCAGCCGCGTGACCTCCCCGCCGAGCGCGCCGCGAAGGCCGAGGAACGTACCCGCTTCGAGCGCGAGACGCTCGCCCGCCTCGAGGACCCAGGCGAGCGACGGGCGTTCGCCCAGCTGCTCGAGCGTTGCAAAGCCGCGGTTCCTCTCGAGGAGACGCACGCCTACTCGATCGACTACCCGGGTCTCGCTGCGGTGCGCGAGGCGCTGCTCGGATTCGGCCGACGGCTCGTGGCCGAGGCGCGGCTTGACGACCCCGAGGACGTCTTCATGCTCCGCCGCGACGAGCTCCGTGCCGCCCTCTTCGACGCATGGGGCGCAGGGCTCGGGCCGCTCGTCGCCGAGCGCCGAGCGGAGCTCGCGGCCGCGCGTCGCTCGGAGCCGCCGTCCTTTCTCGGCCCGCCTCCGGAGGCACGCGAGGACGTCCCACCGATGGTCGCGAAGTTCTACGGCGTTCCGGGCACGGCGCGGATGGAGGGCGACGTCCTCCACGGCACGGCCGCGGCGGCCGGACGCGCCCGCGGGCGCGCGCGCGTCGTCCGCGACGCGGACGACTTCGGCCGCGTCGAGCCGGGAGACGTCGCGATCGTGAGGACGACGACGCCGGCGTGGACGCCACTCTTCGCCTCCATCGCCGGCCTCGTGACCGACACGGGCGGAATCCTTTGCCACGCGGCAGTTGTCGCGCGCGAGTATTCGATCCCGGCCGTGGTCGGCGCCGAGGTGGCGACGACGACGATTCCCGACGGCGCGCGCGTCGAGGTCGACGGCACGGCGGGGACGGTCACGATCCTGCGCGGGACGCCGAGCGCCTAAGAGCCGGGCTCCGTCCAGCCCCGCTTTGACGTCCACGCGAAGTCGTCCTCAAGCGGCGGGTCGTCCTCGTGCTCCGCGCAGCCGGTCGCGGCGAAGCAGCGGAACCTGATCTCGTCGTGGGTGGCGTCGACGCGGAGGAAGCACTTGAAGAAGGGCGGCTCATCCCAGTCCCAGTACGGGTAGTAGAGCTCGCCGAGGTGGCCGGACGGAAGCCAGCGAACGATCCGTGCCGCCCGTCGCTCGGCATCCGTCGGCGGCGCTCCGCCGTCCCGCCGCGGCGCCGTCCCCAGAAGCTCGGCCAAGAGCGTCTCCGACCGCTCGGGCGGAACCCGAATCGCTTCGGGGTTCCGGATCCCGAAGAACCGGAGCACGCGTCGGAACAGCCGCGCCTCCTCCGCACGCCGGGCGTAGAGCGCGCTGAAGAAGGAGAGCGAGTCGCCGCGGATCGGATACAGCCGCACGTCCTCCTCGAGCACAGGCGGGAGGTCGGGGTTCGGGTTCGGGATCGCGATCCGCGCGATCGTGTGCGTCCCCTGCGTGAACGCACCGCCCGCGCCGCAGACGACGTACTGGATCGTCCGCCCGCCCTCGACCGCGACGGGGTAGCGCTGGTAGTTGTGGATCTCACCGCTCACAACGGCGACGTAGCGCGCGCGCGGGTCGCGGATCACCGCGTCTATCGTCCCGCCGCCTTCGATCGAGCCCGGCGTGTAGCGGCCGTCGCCGAAGATCGGCTTGCTCGTGACGAGGATCTTGGGACGCTCGTCGGCGACCGAGATCGCACGAAGCCACTCGGCCTGACCGCGGTCGATCCGGCCGCAGAGGCCGAGGTCGAGCCCCACGAGCGTCACTGGGCCCGTCTGCAGGGCGAAGTACGAGCCCGGCTGGCGAACCCCGAGCCCGGCCGCCACCCGCTCGGCGCGGCACGCGTATGTGGCGGGCTCGACGGGGACCGGCGTCCGCCAGAGCGGCCTGAGCGCGCGCGGGACCGCGTCGAGCACAGCCGGCGGCGGCTCCTCCTGCCCGCAGAAATGGAACATGAAGCCGAAGAGCCCCCCGTCGTCCCAGTCGTGGTTCCCGGGGATCGCATAGATCGGGACGCGAAGGTTGCGGTACGGGAAGTAGAACTTCCGCCGGTAGTCGTTCACGTCTCCCGCGGGGTAGACGACGTCGCTCGCGACGAACGCAAAGTCGACGCCGTCCGCCCGGCTCCGAAGCGGTTCGACCAGCGCGAACTGCGACGAGTCGCCCTCGCCGGGATCGCCGAAGACGAGAAACGAGGCGCGCTCGTCGAGCCCCGGCGGGCGGACGACGAGGTCGTGGATCCCTTGCGAGCGCATCTGCGCAACCCAGGCCCGCCGCTGGTCGTCCGTCGCGTCGAAGATGGTCGCCAGCTTTTCGTTTCGCGCCTCGCGCATCGTCACGAGGTTCCAGCGGAACTGATCGACGCCCGGCTCGGCGCGGGCCCGCGTCGTCCCGGGGTCGATCGCCCGCGCCTGCTGGCGGAGCTCGCGGTAGCGCCCCGGTCGCTCGCAGCGCCACCCCGCCCCGCGCGGCGAGCGCGTCGAGCCGGACGGCACCTGCTTATCCGGGCGCGCGGCCGAGCGCTTGGAGCTGGCCGCGCTCGATGTCGATCGCTTCGCTGTCGAAGCGGAAATACGTCCGCGGCGGCAGCGTCCCCCAAACATTCGAGGACTGCGGCGTGTCCTCCCAGTTGCGCGGCTCGTGGCCAGGCCGGAGCTGCTCCATGTCGGCGTAGAGCTCGACGATCAGATCCTCCTCCGGGACGCGGACGTAGGCGAAGAGGCTCGCGGCAACGCCGTGGCGCCCGGGGCCCCAGACGACCCAGCGCCCGTGCTTGGCGAGGTGATCGAGCATCGCCCGCATCTCCCCGAAGTCGCGGAGCTCGAGCGCGAAGTGGTGGAAGTGCGCCTCCTCCTTCTGGAGCATCGCGTGCACGTGGTGGTCGGCGTTCAGGTGCAGCCAGATCCCTTCGTCGCCCAGGTAGTCGGTCACCCGAAAGCCGAGCTCGCCGACGTAGAACGACGAGAGGCGCCGCACGTCCTCCGTGACGACGTTCACGTGCCCGAGTCGGCGGGGGTGGAGCGCGGGGAGCTCGGTGCTTAGGCGCGCGACGTCGGGGAACGGGTCGTCGGGCGTCGTCCAGGGAACGAGCTCGACCCCGTACCCGTCCGGATCGCGGAAGAACGATTCGAGTCCGAGGTCGGCCGGCGTGACGCCGTCCGCGAGCTGCCAGCCCGCATGGTCGAACCCGGGCCGCTCGCTCGAAGCGACCAGCTCGAGCGAGTAGTCCTCGAACGCGCAGCGCAGGTAGGCGCGGTCGTCGCTGCGCTCGCGCAGTGTGAAACCGAACTGGCGGCACCAGCGCTCGCTCGCCTCGTCGAGGTCGAAGACCCGGAGGGCTACGTGGTGGATTCCTGCGAGGCTCATCCGAGCCGGCCCATTCCCGGGAGCGAGCGGTAGCCACCCTGGAAGAACACGAGCGGGCTGGCCCCGTTCGACGTCGCGTCGCATTCCTCGACGTTCCCGAGGACGATGTCGTGGTCGCCCGCCTCGACGATGTCGTGGACCGAGCAAAGGAGATGGGCGATACAGCCGGGAAGGAGAGGAACGCCGGCCGCCTCGTGCACCTCGAGCCCCTCGAAGTGGTCCATCCCGGGCTTGGCGAACCGACGCGAAATCTCCTCCTGGTCCTCGCCCAGGATGTTGACCGCGAAGCGCCCCGCCTTCCCGATCGCGAGCGCCGTCCGCGAGCCGCGGGTGAGGCAGGCCAGGACCATGACGGGGTCGAGCGACACCGACGTGATCGAGTTCGCCGTCATCCCGTGCCGCTCGCCGTTGACCGCGGTCGTGACCACGCTGACGCCCGTCGGGAAGTGCCCCATGACGGTCCGGAACTTGAGCGGGTCGACCGCTTTCGCCATCAGCCCTCGTCGCGCAAGAACTGCTCCACGAGCTCGGTGGCATGCTCCTTGTCGGCGAGGAGGTAGGCGAGCGCCGTCATCCGGAACGAGTCCTGGAGGTAGAAGCGCTCGTACAGCTCGCCCCGACCGCCGAGCGCGGAGCCGACGAAGTCCCAGGCGAGCCGAAACGCGCGGATCCGCCGCTCGGCGGAGGCGTTCCGCGCCTGGAAGTACTTCTCGATCGCGGGCCGGAGCGGGCCCTCGAAGTCCGCCCGCGAGGGCGTCGTCATGAACCCGCCGCCACCGACGAGCTGGAGGAGCTCGAGCGCGCGCGGGATCCACTTCGGCATGAGACCGCGAAGCGCGACGAACGAGCGCTCGTCGGGGACCCAGTCGTCCACGCCGTCGCCGTCGGCGCGGAAGGAGCCCGCCTCGGCCGCAACGACGCCCGCCCGGGTCATCTCGAGCATCGACCAGAGCTCGCCGAGCTTCTCCTGGACGTGGTCGAACGCGTTCACGCCCGTCATGTCCGCCATCGTGTGGCCGAGGCCGAACGCGAACTCGAGCTTCGACCACGCGCGTGTCATCGCCTGGTGGATGATGTGCGCTCGCCAGTGCGAGTCGGTGATGACCTCGCTGTGGAGCGCGGGGTCGCCGTCGAGGAAGATCCGGTCGCGCGGGATCTCGACGTCGTCGAAGATCGCGACCGCGTCCATCTCGTCGAAGCGCGTCGACAGCGGGTAGTCCCACGCGTCCCGCTGCTGCGAGAAGGAGTCGCGGCAGATGAACCTGAGTCCCGGCGTCGCGATCGGAATCGCAAAGCAGATCGCGTACTTCGCGTCCTGCAGGCGCAGGTCGGAGCCCGGGTAGACGGCGAGCTCGTCGGCGAACGGCGCGAGCGTCGCGAGCATGCGCGCGCCGCGGACGAGGATCCCGTTCGCCGTGTCCTCGACCTTGTGGAGCGAGACCTCGCCGGCCGCCTGCTCCGCCTCGGCGACGGAGCGGTCGACCTGCGGGTTGATGAGCGTGTGCGTGAGCGCGAGGTCGTTGTCGCGCATCAGCTTCTGATACTCGACGATGTTCCGCGCGCCCTCCTCGTTGCCGTAGCGGGCCCAGACGTCGGCGCGTGCGGCGAAGCAGGCGAACGTGTAGTTCAGGTAGTCGGGCGTTCGGCCCATCATCCCGACCGTCGCATCGGCGATCCGCTTCGAGGCGATCCGGCGGCGCTCGAGATCCTCACGGCTCTTCGGCTGGATGTGGGTGACGTTCACGGGCTGCCGTGTGTCGGGCGACTCCATGAGGAAGGTCTCCGGTTCCTCGTGCTGAAGGTCGAAGAGGCGCGCGAGGCTCCGCGCAGCGCCCTCGAGCTTCGGGTGTGCGGACGGGTCGGTGACCTTCTCCCCCTCGAGCCAGATCTCACGATCCTCGCCGCGCAGGCCGGAGAGGAACCGCTCGCCCGTCCGGGCGCCCGTCGTGGTCTTCGCTTCGATCGCCATCAGCCCACCTTCCGTGCCACGGTTTTCACGTCCGCGTAGAAGTCGAAGCTCCATTCGCCGCCCTCGCGACCGATCCCCGAGCGCTTCGCTCCGCCGAACGGAGCGGCGAGGTCGCGCGCGTAGAAGCAGTTGATCCACGTCGTCCCGGCGACGAGGCGCTCCCCGAGCCGCTCCATCCGCTCCTCGTCCTGCGTGAAAACCGTCGCCGCGAGGCCGTACTCGGTCGCGTTGGCGAGCTCGATCGCCTCGTCGTCGTCCTCGAACGTCTGCAGCGTGAGCACCGGGCCGAACACCTCCTTCTGGACGATCTCCATCTCCTGGCGGACGTCGATGAAGAGGGTGGGCTCGTAGTACAGGCCGCCGAGCTCCGGCGAGACGCGGCCGCCCGTCACGACGCGCGCGCCCTCGCGCTTCGCCCGCTCGACGAAGCCCTCGACGCGCGCGAGGTGCTCGCGCGTGATGAGCGGCCCGATGTCGGTGTCCGGCTCGCGCGGGTCGCCGAGCTTTCGCTCACGGACGCCGGCAAGGAACCGCTCCGTGAATTCGTCTGCGATCGTCCGCTCGACGAGGAGCCGCGTCCCGGCGAGGCAGACCTGCCCTGCGTTGTCGTACTGGTACGTCGCGGTCTCGATCGCGCGGTCGAGGTCGGCGTCCGCAAAAACGAGGAACGGGCTCTTGCCGCCCAGCTCGAAGGAGACGGGCGTCAGGTTGCGGGCCGCCGCCTGCCCGATCTGCTGCGCCGTCTCGACGGAGCCGGTGAACGAGATGCGCGCGACGCCGGGGTGCGCGACGAGCGCCGCGCCCGCCTCCTCGCCGATCCCCTGGACGACGTTCAGGACGCCCGGGGGAAGCTCTGCATCGGTCGCGATCTCGCCGAGGAGCGAGGCGGTGAGCGGCGCCCACTCGGCCGGCTTCAGGACGGCGGTGCAGCCGGCCGCGAGCGCGGGGCCGCACTTCCACGTCTCGAGCATGAACGGTGCGTTCCAGGGGGTGATCAGCGCCGCGACGCCGGACGGGTCGCGGCGCACCAGGTAGCGCGTCCCGTCGGATTCCCAGGCGCGGCGCTCCAGGTCGAGCGCGAGCTGCGCGAAGAAGCGGAAGTTCCGGGCGGCGCGCTTCATCAGCCGCAGCTGCGACGCCTCGAGGAGCGAGCCGTTGTCGAGCGTCTCCACCTGCGCGAGCGTCTCCTCGCGCTCCTCGATCAGGGCGGCGATCCGAAACAGGTACTCCGCACGGCCTTCGGCGCCGAGCGCAGCCCACTCGGGGAACGCGGCGTGCGCGGCGTCGACCGCGGCGTCGACTTCCGCCGGGCCGCCGCGCGCGATGTCGGCGAGGTGGCGCTCGTCGATCGGCGAGACGTCGGCGAACGTCGCGCCGGACGGGACCCGCTCGCCCCCGATGAAGTGGTCGGGCGAGACATCGACGCCCGCGACCGTTGCGACGGCGGTCACGACCGGCTCACCGTCCGCGCACCCCGCCCTGGGAGGGGAAGTTCCACCCGCCACCCACCTTCGAGCGTAGCGCGGGGGGGCGCACGAGATGTGCGCCGAGCGCGTCGACTTCGTGGCGGAACCGTGTCGTCCTCACGCGCTCTCCTCGGGAACCGCAAGCGCGACGTGGCGCGCGTTCGGCGTGTCCGCGGGCATGACGCCCGGCCCCCCGAGCTCGTCCTTCGCCTCGACGATCCGGTTCGAGAGGCGACCGATCCCGTCCACCTCGACCTCGACGACGTCCCCCGGCTCGAGGGGCCGTGAATTCGCGGGCGTCCCGGAGAGGAAGACGTCGCCGGCCTCGAGCGTGATCAGCCGCGAGAGGTCGGCGAGCATGTACGCGATCGGCCAGAGGAGCTCGCCGGTCGAGCCCTCCTGCACGACGTCGCCGTTCACGTACGTCCGGAGCGAGAGATCCGTCGGGTCGACATCGTCCGCGTCGACGAGCTCCGGGCCCAGGGGGCAGAACCCGTCCTGCCCTTTCACGCGCAGCATGGAGCCGCGATCTGCGTGGCGAAAGTCGTGCACGCCGAGGTCGTTCGCAACCGAGTACGCGCCGACGAATCCGAGTGCATCCTCCTCGCGCACCCGCTTCATCCGGCGCCCGACGACGACGGCCACCTCGCCCTCGTAGTTCAGGTAGCGGCAGCCGCGGGGCCGTACGACCTCGTCGCCGTGCCGCGCGAGCGACGACGGCGGCTTCAGGAAGTACGACGGCTCGTCCGGCGTCCGCGCTGCGTACTCCTCGACCCGGCTCGGGTAGCTCAGGTGAACGCCGATGATCTTCGACGGCCGGAACTCTGCTGGCACGGGGCGCCTCACTCGACGCGTCTCCCGAAGTCGACCGTGTAGCCGAACGAAAACCAGAAGCCCTTGCGGACCTCGAGGGGCGCGAGCCCGGCGAGCTCGTCGGCGGGGGCGTCGAAGAACCGAAGCGTTGCCTCGCCCTCCCACACGGGCGAGATCTCGCGGTCGCGGCCGCCCGCCCAGACGTGCTCGACGAGCGGCTCGCCCTCGACGTCCCACGCGGGGAAGAACCGCGTGTTCCAGAGCGGCGGCGAGTTGACGGTCGGCCCGTCCGCGGACGGGGCGGTCAGCGTCAGCGTCGCCTCGGCGAGCCGCCGGTCGGCCGACGCGAGCGAGGCGCCGAAGCGCCCGCCCGGCTGGAGGCGCGGCCCCGCCCGCCCGACCGTGACGGGCCGTGTGATCCAGATCGAGCCGGGCTTCTTGGGAAACCCCTGCACGAGGCCGCGGACGAGCGGCATCCCCTTGTCCACCCACATGAACGGGCAGCGGGTAACGGGCTCGCCCCGGTAGCGGCACGCGAGCACGACGAAGAACTCCTTGTACTGTGCGCGGACGGGGTCGAGGAGCTCCTCACCCGACTCCGAGCAGGACTGCCAGTCGACGAAGATCGCAGCGGCCGTGCCGAGCTCGTCCCCGGCCTCGAGCTCGGGCGGCAGGAGCGCGCGCGCCGCCTCCGGGTCGGTCCGGTACTCGATGACGAGGAAATCGCCCGAGTAGTGCCACGGCGGCGGCGGAACGAGCGAGGAGCGGCCCGTTTGCGTGAGCGGGAGCGAGTAGCCGACGAGGCCCGGTTCGGCGCGAACCTCCACGGCCGCGAACGATAACGCCCGCCCGGCGACGCGAAACGTCGTCGCCTCCACGTCACGAATCGCTTGCGGTCAGCGCACGTCCCGCGGGAGGTGCGGTCCGCCCGGCTCGACCGGCGGCGGGAGCTCCTCCTCGATCATCTCGGTCTCGCGGTAGACCTCGCGGAGCGGCACCGGCCGGAAGATCGCCCCCAGGCTCCTGTACGCGTAGAGGTTGTAGACGAACGAGAACGCGGCCGCGATCAGGAGGAAGATCAGCCAGCGGTAGTAGATCGAGTTCGACTCGATGCCCGGCGGAGCGATCTTGTACGCCGCAAGGGCAAGGAGGCCGGCGCCGAGGAACTGCGGGATCGGCACCAGCGGGGCGCGATACGGCCGGTTCGCGCGCGGCTCGCGCGCGCGCAGCATGACAAGCGAGACGTGGATGAGAAAGTACGCCGTCACCCAGCCGAGCACACCGGCGAGGATCAGCTTGATGAACCCGGCGCCCTCCGCCAACCCGAATGCATTCATCAGGATCGGGATCAACGTCAGGATGACGATCCCGACCCACGGGGCGCGCGTTGCCGGGAGCAGCCACGCGAACGGCGCAGGCAGCTGCCTCGTGAGAGCCATGCCGTAGAGGATCCGCGGGACGCCTGCGACGACGGCGTTCAGCGTGCCGAGCGACCCTGCAATCACGACCAGGCCGAGCCACCATTTCCCGGCTTCTCCGAAGATGGCGACCCCGACGTCGACCGGGAGCGTCGGTGCCAGCGTCGAAAGCTGGTCCGGCGGCACGTACCGTGCCGCCCCGAGGCCGTAGAGCACCATCGGCACGGCGATCAGCCCCAGCCCGACGAAGATCCCGAGCGGGATGTCCCGGGCAGGCGACCTGAGCTCCTCGGCGAGCGGGCACGTGTACTCGACGCCCACGAACGTGAAGATCGCGATGCCGAGCAGAGCCGAGAGCAGGCTCCAGGTGAGATCGAAATCGGGCAGCGCGCTGCCGATCGGGTCGGTCGTGCCGGCCCCCGCAAGACCGACGATGCCGACAACCAGGAGCGAGGCCGCTACGGCGACCGTCAGAAAGATCTCGAGCGCGGCGAACGGCCTGATTCCGAGCAGGTTGATCACGCCGATGAAGCCCATGAAGATCGCCGCCCAGAGCTTGTAGTCGCCAGGCGCGCCGAGGACGTCCGCCGTCACCAGGCTCGAGACGAAGTTCTCGGCCGTTCCCGGAAAGAGCTGGACGGCGATGTAGCCGATGCCGACCGTGATGGTGGCAAAGAACGGGCCGAGGCCCGCTCGAACGTACTCGTTCATCGACCCGGCCTTCGGGATCATGGTCGCGAGCTCGGCAAAGCTCATACTCGCGAAGATCATCGTGACGAAGCCGATCGCGAGCGCGATCAGCCATACCCAGCTCGCGAAGAACCCACCGGCGACCGTCGCGAGCACGCTCGACGCGACGATCAGGCTGAAGGTCGTGCCGATCGCCGTCGGGAGACCGACCGCGCGCCTTTCCAGCGTGATCTCAGGTGCCTGCGTTGCCATCTGCCCTCCCGTGTCGATTCCACCGACGCTCGGCATGCGCGGAACGCCGGCCTGTCACCTCGTACGTGCTCGAGCGGTCCCTACGTCGACGCGCAGATCGTCGCTATTTGCGCCAGAGGCGTTCTTGTCTTCACAATGCGGGCCGCCAGTTTGAGGCCAAAGGAGGGGGGATTTCAAGCGACGGGCAACCGCGGGCGCGAGTGAGAAGCGACGGCCTTCCGCACTCGGGCACGTGAGTCGGCCGCGCCCACTCGCCGGCCAGGCGGCTGTCGTGACCGGCGCCGCTCGCGGTCTCGGCTATGCGGCCGCCGCTCGCCTCGCCCAGGACGGCGCTAGCGTCGCGCTCCTCGACCGCGACGCCGAAGGGCTTGCAGCGGCTTCGGACGCGGTCGGCGCCAACGGGTCGGAGGCGCTTTCTCACTCGGTCGACGTGACAGACGAGGACGGAGTCCGGGGTGCGGTGGCGGCGATCCTGTCGGCCGTGGGTCGGATCGACATCCTCGTGAACAACGCCGGCATCTATCCGCACCGCCCGTTCGAGGAGCTCGCCTACGCCGAGTGGCGACACGTCCTCGCGGTGAACCTCGACAGCGTCTTCATCTGCACCCGCGCCGTCTATCCGGCCATGCGGGAACGCGGGTACGGGCGGATCATCAACGTCTCGTCGTCGACGTTCTTCATCGGCTACCCGGGTCTGACGGCCTATATCGCGAGCAAGGGCGGGATCATCGGATTCACGCGCGCGCTCGCGAGCGAAGCCGGGCAGCACGGGGTTACGGTCAACGCTGTGACTCCGGGGCTAATCGCGACCGAGGGCGTTCTCGGGGGAGAGGAAGCCGATCTCTTCGACGAGATCGTTCCCGAGCAGGCGCTCCCACGCCGCGGCGAGCCTGAGGACATCGCCGAGTGCATCGCCTACCTCGCGAGCCCTGCGGCGGGTTTCATCACCGGGCAGACGATCAACGTCGACGGCGGACATCGCTTCCACTAAAGGAGGACCGTGAACGAAAACAGCAAACCAGTCGCCCCCTACCTCGCTGTCGGCCTCTCGACCGTCGTTCACGGCGTCGGCGAGAGGAAGCACATCAAGCGCAACCTGGCGACCGTCGAGGACGCGATCCACGCGGCGATGTCGGTGATCGCGATCAACATGCCGGTGCGTGTGGTCGCGCTCGCGGAGGGAGCCCTTACCGGGTTCACCGACGAGTCGTTCGACGTCCCGCACGTGACGGCCGCACGTGACCTCTTCATCGACGTCCCCGGGGAGGAGACGGAAGTCCTTGCTGGACTTGCCCGCCACTACGACGTCTACCTCCTCGTCCAGTGCAAGGCGCGCTGGCCGGAGGTGATCGAAGACCGCTACTTCAACCTGCTCTTCGTCATCTCGCCGCAGGGCGAGATCGTGCACCGTGCCGCGAAGAACCACCTCTGGTGCCGCGAGCGCTCCTGCACTCCGCACGACGTCTACGACCGCTGGGTCGAGCTCTTCGGCGACGGAATCGACGCTTTCTACCCGGTGCTTCGGACCGGGGACATCGGCAACATCGGGACGATCTGCTGCTCGGACGGCGAGTACCCCGAGGCCGTGCGGGCGCTCGCGATGAACGGCGCCGAGGTCGTGTACCGGCCGAGCGAGGCTGTGCCGATGACCGGGGTCGGGTATCCGGGCGGCGGGACGTGGATGCTCCAGAACCGTGCGCACGCCCACTTCAACAGCGTCTACATGCTCTGCCCCAACGTCGGCCCGGTCTACCTCCACCCGCGGATGGAGCACCCCTATGACATCGGCGGGGGCAACTCGCACATCGTCGACTACATGGGAAACGTCGTCGCCTACAGCGCGTCCGGTTACAACACCTTCGTCTCGGCGATCGTCGACATCGAGGCGCTGCGCCAGTTCCGCGTCATGAACCTGAACTCGAACTGGCTCAAAGACCTCCGCACGGAGGTCTTTCGGCGCATGTACGAGGAGCCGATCCACCCGGCCAACCTCTGGCTCGAGCGCGACCCGCTTCCACACGCCGACGTCGATGAGATCTACCGCGCGAACATCGCGCGCCTTCTCGAGCGCGGTACCTACACGCAGCCTGCGCACTCGTTTCCCGGTGCCCGCTACATCGCACCGGACGGCGAGCCGCCGGCCGAGGCGTGGGAGAAGGCCAGGCACCTCTGGGACGAGGCGGACTGATGGCCGAGCGCTACGACGTCGTCGTCGTCGGTGGCGGGCACAACGGCCTCGCCTGCGCCAGCTACCTCGCGAAGGCCGGAAAGCGGGTGCTCGTCCTCGAGGCGCGCCCCGTCGCCGGCGGCGGCTGCGCCACCGAGGAGGTCGCCGCGCCGGGCTTCCGGCACAACTTTCACTCGAACTTTCACGGGATCATTCACATGGGGCCGGTCTATCGGGACCTCGAGCTCGAACGCTACGGGGCCCGCTACGTCTGGCCGGACAACCAGTTCGCGCACGTCTTTCCCGACGGCCGCGCGATCGTTTGCAGCCGGAGCGTCGAGCGCACCGCGGCGAGCATCGCTCGCTTCTCCCGGGCGGATGCCGCGACGTTTCGAGAGCTCGCCGATGTCTACCGCGAGGTGCTCGAGCGGGCGGTCATTCCGGCGATGTTCTCGCCGCCGGTGCCCCCCTCGCAGGAGCTCGCTCCCCTCGAGGAGTCGACGGAGGGGCTCATGCTTCTGCGTCAGTTTCTCTCGAGCCCGAACCACGTCGCGCGCGACCTCTTCGAGTCGCCCGAGGTGCAGACGTGGCTCGGTTTCTGGGTCGCCCAGCTCGCGGGAACGGGCGACGTGTTCGGGCTCGGCGCCAACTACCCCGTCATGCTCGCCGGCTCGCTCGAGCCCTACGGGTGGGCGATCTGCGTCGGGGGCTCCAATCGTCTCGCCCAGGCGATGGTCCGCTGCCTCGAGGACCACGGAGGCGAGATCCGCCTCGACGTGCCGGTCGCCCGCATCGAGGTCGGGGGAGGGCTCGCGCGCGCCGTCGTCCTGGCCGACGAGACGCGGATCCCGGTGCCCGGCATCCTCGTCTCGAATCTCGACCCGAAGCACACGTTCCTCGAGCTCGTGGGCGAGGCCGATTTGACGGACGACTTCGCGCGCGCCTGCCGCCGCTGGCGCTACGACGAGCTCTCGATGTTCTGCGTCTACCTCGCCCTCGAGGCCCCCGTCCACTGGCAGGCCGCGCGGTGGGAAGAGGGGGTCGACCGGTGCTTTGCGGTTTCGATCTGCGAGTCGCTCGAGGTCCTCGCGGACAACGCATCCGACTGCCGGCTCGGCATCCCACCGCGGCAGCCCGGCCTCTTCACGGTTCACCCGTCGCTCTTCGAGCCAAGCCTCTGTCCACCCGGAAAGGCGGCGTCGTTCTGCGAGCAGATCGCGCCCTACGAGCTGCGCGACGGCGGCTCCGACGCGTGGGAGGGCCGGAGGGCCGAGTACGCGGAGACGGTGCTCGAGCGCTGGCGCGGCTACCTCGTCTCGGGCCTCGAGGACGACCGGGTCGTCGGCCGCTACGTGGCGAGCCCGCTCGACATCGAGCGGCGGATGCCGAGCATGAAGCACGGCGACTGGAACCACGGCGAGATGACGCAGGACCAGCTCGGCATCTTCCGCCCCTTCCACGAGTACCCGCCCTACCGCACGGCGTTCGAGAACGTGTACCTGTGCGGCTCGTCCACGCACCCGGGTGGCTCGATCGGCGGCGCGTGCGGATACAACGCGGCGGGCGCGATCGCTCACGACCTGGGCATCGAGGCCTGGTGGCGCCCCGCCGAGGCCGCGGTTGGCTGAAGCTCCGGCGCTCGTCCCACAGCTCGAGCTCGCCGAAGCAGACGAGCTCGCGCGACGCGAGCGGTTCCCGTTCGGAGCCGCGATCGAGTTCGCCGACCTCGAAGAGCATGGGCGGGCCCGCGCGCTCGACCGCCTCCGTGAAGCCGAGCCGGTCTCCTGGGTCCCCGTGCTCGGAGGCTGGCTCGTCACGTCATACCCGCTCGCCCGAAGCGTCCTCGCGCGAACACGCGATTTCACCGTCTGGGCGGAGCCGAACCTGGTTCGGGCGTCGCTCGGCATCATGATGCTGACGAGCGACCCGCCCGCGCACGAGCGCCAGCGGCAGCCGTTCGACGAGCCGTTCCGGATGCGTGCCGTGCGCGAGCGGTTCGAGGGTCGCGTTTCCGCTCGGGTCGAACGACTGCTCGCAGGTCTCGCGCCGCGCGGTTCCTGCGAGCTGGTCGTCGATTTCGCCGCGCCGTTCGCGATCGGCGTCGCGGGCGACGTCCTCGGCCTCTCGCTCGAGGACGTGCCCCGGATCCAGGCGTTCTACGAGGCCTTCGCAGACGCGATGACCTACGACGGCGACCCCGAGCCGCAGCGACGCGCGGACGCCGCTCGCGACGCGTTGAACGAGATCCTCGGCGCCGAGCTGGTGCGCGTCCGCGACCGGCCGGACGGCTCGATCACCTCGGCGGTCGCGAACGATCCGCGCACGGACCTGACAGACGATGAGATCGTCGCGCAGCTCCGTGTGATCCTCTTCGGAGCGATCGAGACGGTCGAGTCGATGGTCGTGAATGCGGTCTTGCTCCTGTGCGAGCACCCGGACGAGCGCGCCGCCGTACAGACCGACCCACGGCTCGCCGCGAACGCCGTCGACGAGGCGACGCGCTTCATCCCGCCCGTCGCCTTCATCGAGCGCTGGACGGCGGCCCCGACCTCGCTCGGCGACGTGGAGCTTCGTGGGGGCGAATTCGTCGGTATCTCGACCGTCGCGACGAACCGCGATCCGGAGGTCTTCGAGGATCCGCTCCGATTCGACGTTCGCCGGCCGAACGCGCGACACCATCTCGCCTTCAGCTTCGGAATCCACCATTGCCTCGGGTTCAACATGGCCCGCCTCCAGGGGCCGATCGCAATGAAGGCGATCCTCGACCGCCTCCCCGGCCTGGAGCTCATCGACGCACCCGAGCCGCGCGGCTTCGCGTTCCGGCGGCCGCCTGCGCTCCGCCTCCGCTGGCAGGTGTGAGCTAGCGCGCCCAGACGCGGTCTGCGACCCGCGCCACGAGCTCGAGCTTCCGCCACTGCGTCGCCTCGTCGATCTCGTTCCCGTCGATCACGGACGCGAAGCCGCACTGCGTCGAGACGGCAAGCTGATCGAACGCCAGGTGGCGGGCCGCCTCGTCGAGCTCGCGGAGCACGTCGTCGTCGGTCTCGAGCTCGCCCCGCTTCGAGCTGACGAGGCCCATGACGACGATCCGCCCGGGGGGAACGAAGCGGACGGGCTCGTAGCCGCCCTCGCGACCGACGTCATCCCACTCGACGAGGAAGACGTCGTAGGGAAGCTCGCCGAACAGCCGCTCTGCGATCGGCTCGAGAGAGCCGGCGCAGATCCAGCGCGACCGGTAGTTGCCCCTGCAGAGATGGAGGCCCGTCGTGACGCCGTCCGGGATGCCTTCCACGATCGCCTTGTCCGCGGCGAGCGCCTTCTCGAGGAGGTCGGAGACGCTGTGACCCGCCGCTTCGAAGCGCGCGCTCCACTCGCGGTCGACGAGATACGGATACAGCGGAAAGTCGAGCTGAACGTAGCGGCACCCGGCCTCGATCGCATCCGCGATCAGCCGGCGCTCGATCGCGATCGCATGGTCGATGAACTCGGCCGGGGTCGCGTACGCGTCGGCCGACACCCCGAACGGGTGGGCGAAGAGCGAAGCGGCAGGGAAGGTGATCTTGAACGGATGCTCGGTGAGCCGCGCCATGAACTCGGCCTCGCGCGCAGCCGGGCTGTCGACGTGCCGTAGCCGCGCCTCGATCGACGGCACCGTCAGGGCGACGATCTCGCCCCGCTCGTTCGTGAACTCGACGAGGCTTCGGTCAGTCGCGATGCCCTCCACGGCGTCGTAGAAGGAGTTGAGAAACATCCAGCGTCGGAACTCGCCGTCGGAGACGACATCGAGGCCGGCCTCGATCTGCCGCCGCACGACTCGCTCGATCGCGGCGTCAGCAACGGCGCCGAGATGCACGGCGTCGCCGCGCTTCCCGACCGCCGCGCGTAGCTCGGCTGGCCTCAGGAGACTTCCGACGACCTCGGCACGGGCCGGACGGCGGGGAATCATCCAGCGGACCCGAAGAGCGCCTCGTCGCCGGCTGGTCGGGCGGCTGAGCGCTACCCGGCTTCGCGGGCGGCAGGTTCGGTGCCCTCGCCGACGAACGCGGGCAACTCCATGATCGCTGCGAGCCCCTCGGCGTCGAGCCCGCTCGCCGACGAGATGTCCTCCGCCTGGAGCAAGACGAGACCCGGCGCCGGCGCCAGCCCGGCGGCCGGCTCGCCCCAGTCGTAGCTCGCGTCGGCGACGCGGCGCCAGGCGAGGAGATACGCGAACGGGTTCACGACGCCGTCGTATCCGAGCCCGAGCAATGCGGCGGGGTGAATCTCGAAGTGGAGGTGCGGCGGGGTGCCGACGGCGTCGCCCGTTGCGCCGACGAAGCCGATCACGTCACCCGCCTCGACCCGCGAGCCCTCGTATGCGAGCGGCGAGAAGGCCGAGAGATGCGCGTAGTAGAACTCGTTTCCCTCGCCGTCTCGGAGCCAGAGCCGCAGGCCGCCCACGTCGTTCCAGCCGACCAGGAAGAGCGTGCCGTCGGTGACCGCGAGGACGGGCGCGCCGACGGGCGCGAAGATGTCGTTCCCGTGGTGCCAGCCGGTGACGACGCGCGCGGCGCCGAAGTCGTCGGTGAACGTCGACGGTCCGTAGACCGGGAAGACGTAGCGCTCGGGCGTCAGCTCGGGACGAACGTCCGCCGGCGGGTTCTCGACGACGGGCGGCGGATCATTCGCCTGCGAGCCGGGCGGCTGGGGCTTCGGATCGCGCGGCGGTCCTTGCGGCGGCGCGATCGGGGCGCCGGTCGGCTCGTCGCTCGGCGCGGCCTGAATCGCTCGTTCGGGCCGGACGCTCACGGCCGCCTCGGCGTACCCGACGAAGATGTCGGTCCCCGCGGGAAGGCCGCCGTGCTCCGCGGCGAGGTGGACGTGCAGCGCGCTCACCGAGATCCGCCGCCCGACCCTACCCTGCTGCTCGCGGACGATCGACTCCTCGAGGAGCACGACGTAGCCCCAGTCGGCGAGCTCGACACGAGCGTTGGGCGTCGCACGGACGGGCTGGCCGAGAATCGTCACGCCGGCGAGCCAGGAGCCCGCGAGGCCGCCGCGCGTTCGCCGCCACGACGCTTCGGCTGCCGCCCGCGTGGAAATCGCGCCGACCGCGATCTCCCCGTTGAAGAGTGAGACGGTGCGAAGCGTCGCTCCCGCGCGGGCCGTCCCGCGCGCGTCGGCGACCGCGCGCGCACGCGACCATACCGCCCCGGTGACGATGACGCCGTCCCCGTACGCGAGTCCCCCCGATTCGGCGAGGCGGGCCGGCGGCGCCTCCGCGTCGGCGAGGACCTCTTCCCGCCCGTCGGGGAACACGACGCGGACGGCGAGCGCTCGCGCGGAGGCCTGCACCGGCGGGGCGGGTGCGGGCGCCGCGACGGCAGACGGGACGACGACGACCGCAACGAGGGCCGCGAACGCGGTCAGCGCGCGCACGCGGCGCAGGTTAGCCGCTCGCGGTGGCGAGGAGCCGGGAGCGCTTGCAGCGCGCCTACGACCGGAGCGCTGAAACCGCGAGGTGGGCGGCGATGGCGACGACGAGCGCAGCGAAGAGGCGCCGGAGCGTCGCGTCGGAAAGGGCGTCCGCGAGCAGCGCGCCTCCGGCGACGCCAACCGCGGACGCGACCCCGACGAGCGCGGCCGGCCGCCAGCGGACGTTTTGGTGCACGTGCTGGCGCCACGCTCCGAGCGCGACGACGGGGATCATCGCCGCGAGCGACGTCGCCTGCGCGCCGAGCTGCGTCAGGTCGAGGACGAGCACGAGCGTCGGGACGAAGAGGATGCCGCCGCCCACCCCGAACATCCCGGAGAGGGCGCCCGCGGCGAAGCCGAGCGCGACCGCGAGCAGGATCTCGGTCACTCGAGGAAGAGGCGGACCGCGACGGCGAGGAGGAAGGCGGCGAAGAGAAGTGTCAGGAGACGTGAGGAGACGCGTTGCTGGAGCGCCGTCCCGGCGAGCGTCCCCGCCATGGCGGGCAGCCCGACGATCGCGGCCTCCTGCCACTTGACCTCGCCGAGCGCGGC
The DNA here is from genome assembly GCA_036259875.1 of Gaiellaceae bacterium. Classification (GTDB taxonomy): domain Bacteria; phylum Actinomycetota; class Thermoleophilia; order Gaiellales; family Gaiellaceae; genus DATAAZ01. The sequence goes on along the minus strand of DATAAZ010000065.1, from coordinate 1,070 downwards.
GAACGCAATAACGCCGAACGTCGCGGTCACCATGATCGCGGCGAGCGATGTCCCGGTCGCCTCCTTGGCGCCGAGGCCGGCCGCGAGGACGAGGAGCGGCACGACGACGATGCCGCCGCCGACGCCGAAGAGGGCGCTGAAGAAGCCGCCCGCTAGCCCGATCCCGACGAGCAGCGGAAGCGACGGGAGCGGCCGCGCCACGCTTCTATCCTAGGAGCGTCCGTGAAGGGCCAGGCGAGTCGACCCGTCCTTTGCGACCGGCGTTCGGGCGAAACCCGCCCGTGCTGAGCGCGGGGACCGAAGGCGATGTCTAGGCGGATTCCCGCCGACGCCACGCTCGCCCTGCTCGCCGAGGCACCTGCCGAGACCGCGATCCTCCTCGACGTCGACGGCGTGCTCGCTCCGATCGTGGCGCGACCGGATCTCGCCGCCGTGCCCGAAGAGACGAAGGCGGAGCTTCGGCGGCTGGTCGCGCGCTACCGGCTCGTCGCGTGCGTGAGCGGGCGCGAGGGGACGGACGCCCGCCGGCTCGTCGGCGTCGACGGCGTCCAGGTGGTCGGGAACCACGGTCTCGAGCTCGTCGCGCGCCCGGAGGAGATCGAACGGGAGATGGCGGCCTTCCGCGACACGTTGACCTGGCCGGTGGAGGACAAGGGGCTCTCGCTCTCGCTCCATTACCGCGGCGTGCCGGACGAGGAGGCCGCCCGCGCCGAGCTCGAGCGCGTGGCGGAGCGGGCGCGCGCGGCCGGGCTCGTGCCGCGCTGGGGCCGGAAGGTGCTCGAGGTTCGCCCACCCGTGGAAGCCGACAAGGGAACGGCGGTGCATGCTTTGGTCGAGCGCTGGGGCGTGAGACGCGCGCTCTACGCGGGCGACGACACGACCGACCTCGACGCGTTCGCCGCCCTTGCCGCCGCCGGGCTCGAGCACGTCGTCCGTTTCGAGCGTGCGGAAGCCCTGTTGATCACCGCGCCAGCGGAAGCTGGCGTCATGGTCACCAATCCTCCATACGGGCTGCGCGTCGGCGAGCGCGACGAGCTCGTGCGGCTCTATCCGCAGCTTGGCGACTGGCT
>DATAAZ010000064.1:0-14727 GCA_036259875.1 Gaiellaceae bacterium | reverse complement strand
CCTGGGACAGTCCCCATGACATGCATCCGGGGCTCGGAGATCGAGGTCCAGCAGGGAGGCCAGCCCCACCATCCGCTCCTCTTCGCCGCCGAGCAAAGCGGTGCGCGCTTCGGCCGGGACAGTCCCTGGGACAGTCCCCGTGACGTGGCCGGCCGGGACGGGCGCTTTTCCACAGTCGCCTTTTTGCCGATACTGCGCGCTGTGGAAAACGGCAGCGCGAACGGCGAGCCCCGCAGCAACGCGCTCCGCGTCCTCCTCGTCGAGGACAACGACGTCTTCCGCGAGGCGCTCGAGCTCCTCCTAGCGGTGATCCCCGACATCCACGTCGTCGGCTCGGTGGCCGACGGCGCGGCCGCCGTCACCTTCTGCGGGGAGTCGGCCCCCGACGTCGTGCTGATGGATTACCGTCTGCCGGGCATGGACGGCGTCGAGGCGACCGCCGCGATTCGCGCCGGATGCGACGCGGCCGTCGTCGTGCTCACGGCGACCGCCGACCCGCGCGAGCTCGCCGCGCTTCAGGATGCGGGCGCCGCCGCCTGCCTGACGAAAGACAGCGACCTGACGACGATCGTCGCCGCGATCCGCACCGCGGCCGCGCGGGGTGCGTCTCTCGTCTGAGAACACCGCGGTCGTCCTCGACTCGACCGCCGACCTTCCCGACCCGGCCGCACGACATCCGAACTGGCGCCTCGTTCCCCTGTACGTGCGCTTCGGGGACGAGACGTTCCGCGACCACGTGGAGCTCGCCGCCGACGAGTTCTACCGGCGGCTCCGGGGGTCGGGCGCCGCGCCGAGGACCTCGCAGCCCACGCCGGCGGACTTCGAGCAGGCGTTTCGCGAGCTGGAACGCTACGACCGGATTCTCTGCGTCCTCATCTCCGGACGGCTCTCGGGAACCGTGGAAAGCGCGCGGCTCGCGGCCGAGTCGGCCGGGGGCAACCGCGTCACGGTGATCGACTCCGAGAGCGTCTCCGGAGGGATCGTCATCCTCGCCGACGCGATCCAGCGACGGCTCGAGCGCGGGGCGACGGATGAGGAGATCGACGAGGTCGTCGGGCGGTTCAAGGCCGAATCGGGACTCCTCTTCACCGTCGACACGCTCGACTACCTCGTGCGCGGCGGCCGGGTCGGCAAGGCGGCGGGCTTCGCGGGCGAGCTCTTGAGCGTGAAGCCGATCCTCGCCATAAGGGGCGGCGAAGTCGTGCCGCTGAAGCGCATGCGCGGTCGCGCGAAGGCTCTTACAGCGCTGGAACGGCTGTTTGCGGAAGCGACAGACGACTCGCCCGACCTCCACGTCGGCGTGGGCGACGCCGCCGCGGAGGCGGACGAGCTGGGGCGGCGGATCGCCGCCGTGCGCCCGCGAGCGGCCGTCGACTTCCGCGCCCAGCTGGGTCCCGTGATCGGGGCGCACGGCGGGCCGGGGACGATCGGCCTCTTCTGGTTTCGCGACTAGCGGGTTCGCCTGAGCAGCCGGCGGATCGCCGCGTGCGGGTCGTCGGTAATCGGCGCCCCGTGGTCGAGACACAGGACCTCGAAGTCCAGGTCGAGCAGCCGCTCGACCGTGCGGCGGGTCTGCTCGGGATCGTCGTGGTACTGGAGCGGCACGAAGTCGAGCGGGCGGCCCGGGTAGTTGGTCAGGAGATCGGAGCAGAAGAGGACGCGCGGCTCGCGTTCGAGCAGGAACGAGAAGTGGATCTCCTCGGGCCCCGGGGTCCGGAGCGCGCGAAGGCCGCCCGGAAGGAGGTCACCTTCGCGGTAGTGCGAATCCGGCTCGTCCTCCATCGGCCGAACTCCTTCAGGCGCGTGGACGGGCGCGTCGAACCGATTGCGGTAGCGCCAGGCCGAGCGCTGGTGACACTGCGCCGTGAGGCAGATCGCCTGCACGGGCGCGAGTCGCTCGAGCTCGGCGTCGGCGAGGGGGAGAGGATCGATGAGGACGGAGCCGCCGCCCTCGACAACGGCGTGCGCGTCGGTCTCTGCGCCGCCGATGCGCTCGTCTCGCTCGACCGTCCAGCGAAGCACGCCGGGCACGACCTCTTCGAGCGTCCTGGCGGGCGTCTTCGGTTCCGTCACGGCCGACTATCGTAGGGCGGCGTGCCGGGGGTCGCTCACTGGGACGACGGTCAGCCGTACCGCCGCGAGCGTGGTCATCTCGCCGGCACCTGGTACGACCTCGGGACGATCGCCGGGAGCGTCACGGTCGGCGTCAAACGCATCCAGGTCGACCCGGGTCGGTGGTCAACCCCGGCGCACACGGAAGGGTCCGAGGAGGAGATCTTCTTCGTCCTTTCGGGCTCGGGCGTCTCGTGGCAGTTCGACGGCGAGTCGGGGGCGGCCTACCCCGTGCGCGAAGGCGATTGTCTCGTGCACCTCGCACTCGCGGATGCGCACACGCTGCGGGCGGGCCCTGAAGGGCTCGACGTGCTCGCGTTCGGCCAGCGCTCCTACGCGGACGCGGTCACGTACCTGCCGCGCGCCGGCGTCGCCTGGCTCGGGCAGACGTGGACGCTCGTCGGCGGCGAGGCGAACCATCCCTGGTCTCGCGAGGCGGCGGTCGGCGAGCCGGAGGTGGGCGAGCTGATGGAGCGCCCGGCGACGATCGTGAACCTCGGCGACGTCGAGCCAGTCGTTCGCGAGCATGGCGAGGCGCGGTTCAGCGAGCGCGACTTCGGCCGTGCGGCCGGCTCGCTCCGGACCGGCATCTCGCATGTGACGATTCCGCCTGGCCGGACCGGTTGGCCTCCGCACTGCCACTCGGCGGAGGAGGAGCTGTTCGTCGTCCTGGACGGAGAGGGCGTCGTCGTCCTCGGAGACGAGGAGCATCCGGTCCGGCGCGGCTCGGTGATCGCGCGTCCCGCGGGGACGCGTGTCGCGCACTCGTTCGGCGCCGGCGACCGCGAGCTTGCGTACCTGGCGTACGGGACGCGGGAGCCGAATGACATCGCCTACTACCCGCGCTCGCAGAAGGTCTCGTTCCGGGGCGTCGGCGTGATGACGCGACTCGAGCAGCTCGACTACTGGGACGGCGAGTAGCAGGCGCGAGTGCGCCGACGCTGACGCGGCGGCATGACAAGTCGCGTCGGAGCGACGTTTCCAGCCGCCGTCACGAGCCGCAGCGGGCGACCCGCGGCGCGGCGGCGCGCCCGAGACTCGCGACAATGCTCGAGTGACGATCCGTCCGATCGGCGCGCGACGATAGTGCCGTCCTGGCCGTCATGGTGACTACCCGCCCGGCGCTCGCCGGCTTTGCTGGCGTGGTCCCGTTCGCGGCGAAGGCGCAGCGGCTCCGATTCCGCCCTGACCTCGGTGTCGAGACGCTCGCGGGCGTCGGCCCCAAGCTCGCCGAGCGGCTTGCGGCACTCGGGATCCACACGCTCGGCGATCTCGCCGAGCACGTGCCGCGGACGCACCTCGACTGGTCGCACGCGACGGGCTTCGCATCGCTCCGGCTCGGCGAAGCGGCGACCGTCGCCTGCAAGGTCGAGCGAGCGCGAGTGCGTCCCACGCGGCGGCGGAACCTGAAGCTCGTCGAGGCGGCCGTGTCCGACTCCGAAGGCGGGCGCGCGACCGCGCTTTGGTTCAACCAGGCCTGGCTCGCCGATCGCCTGAAGCCGGGCACGCAACTCCTTCTCCGCGGCGAGCTCCAGGCGGGCGGGACGTTCAAGGTCGACCAGCACGAGTTCGACGGCGAGGGCGCCGGTCTCCACACCGTAGGGCTCGTCCCCGTGTACCCGGCGAGCGAGACGGTCTCGGCGGGCCGGCTTCGCGAGCTGACCGAGCTCGTCCTCCCTCACGCCCGCTGGATCGACGACGCGCTCCCAGCCGAGCTGCGCGCGTGGGCGGGCCTCCCGCTCCGCGCCGACGCGCTCGCCGCCTACCACCGGCCGCGCTCACGGAAGGACGTGGTGGCCGCGCGCGAGCGGCTCGCGTTCGAGGAGCTGCTCGTTCTCCTCACCGGCCTCGCGCGCCGGCGCCGGGCACTCGACGAGAGCGCGACCGCGCCCGAGCTCGGCGCCCCGGGCCCGCTGCTCGCGCGCTACCGCGAGGCGCTCCCGTTCGCGCTCACGCCCGAGCAGGAGGAGGCGATCGCGGCGATCGACCGCGACCTCGCGGGCGCGCGACCGATGCAACGCCTCCTGCAGGGCGACGTCGGCTCGGGAAAGACGGTCGTTGCCCTCTACGCGCTCCTGCGCGCGGTCGAGCGGGGGTGTCAAGGCGCGCTCATGGCGCCCACCGAGACGCTCGCCGAGCAGCATCTCCTGACGATCGAGCGGCTCGTGGAAGCGCTCGGCGTCCGAACCGTGCTGCTCACGAGCTCCCTCGCCGCCAAGGCGCACGCCGCGGCGCGCGAGGCGGCGAGGTCGGGCGAGGCCGAGCTGGTGGTCGGCACGCACGCGCTGATCCAGGAGGAGGTCGCGTTCCACTCGCTCGCGGTTGCGGTCGTCGACGAGCAGCACCGCTTCGGCGTCGAGCAGCGCCGGGCGCTCGCCGCGGGGACGGGGCGGGTCCCGCACGTCCTCCACATGACCGCGACGCCGATCCCGCGCACGCTCGCGCAGTCGGTCTACGGCGATCTCGACGTGACGGAGATCGCCCGCCCGCCCCGCGACCGGCGGCCCGTGAAGACGAGCTGGGTGACGCACGAGCGAAGCGCCGAGGCCTACACCCGTCTCCGCCGCCACCTCGACGAGGGGCGCCAGGCGTACGTCGTCTGCCCTCTCGTCTCGGAGAGCGAGACGATCGAGGCGCGAGCGGCCGAGGCGGAAGCGGGCCGGCTCCGGCGAGCCGAGCTGGACGGCTACCGCGTCGGCTGCCTGCACGGGAAGCTCCCGGCCCGTGAGCGGCGCGCCGTGATGGACGCGTTCGCGCGCCGCGACCTCGACGTCCTCGTCGCCACGACGGTGATCGAGGTCGGCGTCGACGTCCCGAACGCGACGATCATGATCGTTCAGGAGGCCGATCGGTTCGGGCTCGCGCAGCTCCACCAGCTTCGGGGGCGCGTCGGCCGCGGCGCCGAGCAGTCGTACTGCCTGCTCGTCTCGCGGCCAAAGGAGGAGCTGACGGACGCCGCCCAGGTGCGGCTGCAGGCGCTCGTCGACACGACCGACGGGTTCAAGCTCGCCGAGGTCGATCTCGAGCTACGCGGTGAGGGCGAGCTCCTGGGGACGCGGCAATCGGGCCTCCCCGATCTCAAGTTCGCCAGCCTGACGCGCGATCGCTCGCTGATCGCGCGAGCGAAGCGATGGGCGGCCGATCTGGCGAGCATCGACCCGGCGGTCCTTCAGCCGCTCGATCGCGAGATCCAGCGGCTCTTCGGCGATGCGGATCGTCGCGGGCTCGCGTAAGGGCGCACGCATCTTCGCTCCGAAGGGCCGCGAGACCCGGCCGACCGGCGACCGCGCCCGCGAAGCGGCCTTCACGCTGATCGGGCCCGTCGACGGAGCCCGCGTCCTCGACCTCTACGCGGGCTCGGGCGCGATGGGGCTCGAGGCGCTCTCGCGCGGCGCCGCCCACGCGACGTTCGTCGAGCGGGACCGGGCGGCGGCGGAGACGATCCTGCGCAACCTCGACAAGCTCCGTCTCGACAGGGCGACCGTGCTCCGGGACGACGTGCCGCGCGTGCTCGCCGCCGAGGCGCGCGCCGGCAAGCGGTACGATCTCGTGCTGATCGATCCTCCTTATCGCATGCTTGCAGGGGTTTTGCCGACGCTGTCCGCCTACCTTCCCTCGGTCGTCGAGCCGGATGGGCTCGTCGTCGTCGAGTCGGACGCGCGCGAGGAGCCTGGGCTGCCGCTCCCGAGGCGAACGAGCCGGCGCTACGGCTCCGCGCGGATCACCGTCTTCGACGGGCCGATCGAGTGACCGACGGCGATCCGCTCACCGCGATCTGCCCGGGCGCGTACGACCCCGTCACCAACGGACATCTCGACATCATCACGCGGGCGGCGACCATCTTCGAGCGGGTCGTCGTCGGGGTCGTCCGCGATCCGCGCCACAAGGACACGCTCTTCTCCGTCGAGGAGCGCGTCCAGTTCCTGCGCGAGGCGCTCACGGAATACCCGAGCGTCGAGGTCGACGTCTTCTCCGAGCTCGTGGTCGAGTTCGCCCGCCGCTGGGGCGCGCGCACGATGGTCAAGGGGCTGCGCGCGATCTCCGACTTCGAGTGGGAGTTCCAGATGCACCACCTGAACCGGAAGCTCGCACCCGACATCGAGACGCTCTACCTGATGTCGAGCCCGCAGTACTCGTTCCTCTCCTCGAGCGGGGTGAAGGAGATCGCGTCGTTCGGCGGCGCCGTCGACAACCTCGTCCCGCCCGCGGTCGCGCGCCGGTTCGCGCAGATGTACCCGCGGCCACAGGAGGGAACGCCGGTCAGCCCACGCGAGTAGACTCATCGCCCATGGACGTACTCGTGCTCATCGACAAGCTCGACGACCTCGTGCACAACGCGAAGGCCGTGCCGCTGACCGACCAGGTCCGCATCGACCGCGAGGAGATCTACGACATCCTCGACCAGATGCGCGCCACGATCCCCGAGGAGATCAAGCAGGCCCGGTGGATCGTGAAGGAGCGCCAGGAGATGCTCGCGGAGGCCAAGCGGGAGGCCGACCGGATCCTCGGCGAGGCGCGCGAGCAGGCGGTTCGCGAGGCGTCCCAGACGGAGATCGTGAAGCTCGCCGAGCGGCAGGCGCAGGACATCGTCGAGGAGGCTCGCCGGCAGGCGCGCGAGACGCGCCTCGAGATGGAGGACTGGGCCGACTCGATCCTCTCGACGCTCGAGGTGAATCTCGACAAGTTCCTCGGCGCCGTCCGCCGCGGCCGCGAGCGCCTGCACGAGCGCTCGCAGGAGTCGGTGATGGCCGGCATCACCGACGAGACCGTCACGTAGGAGCGGGACCTGTCCCGCCCGGAGTGAGGGGCGGCACCCCCTCATTCACCCCGAGCAGCGCGCCTACACGTCCTCGCTCTCTGCGGCGCGCCGCCGGGCCTCCTCGATCACCCGAAGCGCCTCCTCGCGGTCGCCGAACCCCTCCGTCCCGACCTTCTTCTCCTCCAGGTCGCCGTAGACCTGGAAGAAGTGCTCGACCTCCGCGCGGAGTGCGACGGGGAGGTCGTCGAGCTCCTCGACGTGCGACCACATCGGGTCGCGGAGCGGCACGCAGAGCACCTTCTCGTCGGGTCCCTTCTCGTCGCGCATTCGGAAGAGCCCGACCGGGCGCGCGCGGATGCGGCACCCGGGAAAGGTCGGCTCGCCCACGAAGACGAGCGCGTCGAGAGGGTCGGAGTCACCGCCGAGCGTGCCCTCGATGTAGCCGTAGTCCGCGGGATAGCGGGTCGAGGTGAAGAGCATGCGGTCGAGGATGATCGCGCCCGTTTCCTTGTCGATCTCGTACTTGTTGCGCGAGCCCGCGGGGATCTCGACGAGCACCATGACGTGCGTCGAATCGGTCGCCATGCGCGGCCGAGTACCCGGAAAAAGAGCGTTGCTACCCTGGCCCGCGTGACGGTCATCGACCTGAGGACGATCCGGATTCGCTCCGGGGAGCAGTACCGCGGGACGCGCGAGGTCGAGCTCGATCCGGTCGAGCTGGGCGGCCAGCGCTACGTGCCGCTGCCCGAGCGGCCAGAGGCGGAAATCACGCTCAGCAGGACGACCTCCGGCCTCGTGCTCGAGCTGGAAGTCGAGGCGGCTCTCGTCGGGCCCTGCTTCCGCTGTCTCGCCGAGACGCGCGTCGTCGCCGGGATCCGCGGGCGCGAATACCAGGCGACCGATCCGGGCGCCGACGACGAGCTCCGAACGCCGTACGTCGCAGACGAGCGCCTCGACCTCTCTGCGTGGGCGCGCGACGCCGTCGTGCTCGCGCTCCCCGGCAAGATCCTCTGCCGCGAGGACTGCGCGGGCCTCTGCGCCGTATGCGGCAAGGATCTCAACGCCGAGCCGCACGAGCACGTCGAGGAGGAAGTGGACCCGCGCTGGGCCGCGCTCGCCGAGCTGAGAGATCGTCTGTAGGGCCGGGCATGACCGGTCCGCGTCCGGCCGCTACACTCGTTTGCGCTCATGGCCGTCCCGAAGCGAAAGACCTCGAAGTCGAGGCGCGACAAGCGCCGCGCGACGCACAAGCTTCGGGCGCCCGTCGTGATCGAGTGCCCGCACTGTCATCAGCCGAAGCGGCCGCACGCCGTCTGCCCGACGTGCGGGACCTACCGCGGCCGCGAGGTCGAGCCGCTCCGGACGACCGCCCCGTAGCCTGACGTGAACCGGCCCGTTCGGGTCGCCGTCGACGCGATGGGCGGCGACCGAGCGCCAGACGAAATCGTCGCGGGCGCGCTCGCGGCGCGCTTGCCCGGCGTCGAGCCGGTCCTTTACGGGCGCGGTCCGATCCTCGAGCCGCTCGCGCGGGGCCTCGGGATCGTCGACGCGCCCGACGTCGTCGCGATGGACGAGAAGCCCGGCGACGCCCTGCGAACGAAGCGCGAGAGCTCGCTCTTCGCCGTGTGCCGTGCCGTCGCGCGCGGCGAGGCCCACGTCGCGGTCTCCGCCGGGAACACCGGGGCACTCCTCGCAGCGGGGCTCGTCGAGCTCGGGCGTCTTCCCGGCGTGCATCGGCCGGGCATCGCGATCGCGCTCCCGGCCGCTCCCGGCCCGACCGTCCTGATCGACGGCGGCGCGAACGCGGACGCGCGGCCCGAGCACCTGCTCCAGTTCGCGCACATGGGCGCCGTCTTCGCGGAGGAAGCGCTCGGGGTGGCGAACCCGTCCATCGCGCTCCTCTCGATCGGCGAGGAGCCCGAGAAGGGGAACCGCCTCGTGCGCGATGCGCACGAGCACCTCGTGGCCACGGACCTCCGTTACGCCGGCAACATCGAGGGGCGCGAGCTCCTCACGGGCGCCGCGGACGTCGTCGTCTGCGACGGCTTCACCGGGAACGTCGCGCTGAAGACGCTCGAGGGCGGCGTCCTGACGGCGCTCGAGAGCCTTCGCGACGAGATCGCGGCGACCGCGCGCGGCAAGCTCGGCGGCCTGCTGATCCGCCCTGCCGCCCGCCGGCTCCGCGCGCGCCTCAATCCCGACACGTACGGCGGCGCGTACCTGCTCGGCCTCCGCGGCCTCGTCGTCATCGCGCACGGAAACTCCTCCCGGGAAGCGATCGCGAACGCGATCCGCCTCGGCGCGCGCGGCGTCGAGGGAGGGGTCGTCGAGCGGGTCGCCGCACGGCTCGGGCGCGACCCCGCGCCTACGCGGAGCGAGCGGGGTGACGTGTTACGATCGCGCGTCGCCGACGGGAAAACGGAGTAGGAGAGCGCGATGGCAGCCAGCCGCGAGGAGATCTACGAGCAGGTGAAGGAGGTCCTGGTCGAGCAGCTCGGGATCGAGGAGGGCGAGATCACCGAGGAAGCCTCGTTCCAGGAGGATCTCGACGCGGACTCGCTCGACCTCGTGGAGCTCATCATGGAGCTGGAGGACCAGTTCGGGATCAAGATCTCGGACGAGGACGCCCAAGGAATTCAGACCGTCGGCCAGGCCGTCGACTACATCTCGAACCATCAGCAGTGACGCCGACCGAGGGGCCGGCGGACATGCGGCTCTCAGGAACCTGATCGACGCGCTGCCCGAAGAACGGGCGGGGCACGTCTTCACGCATACGTCCTGGGCCGCGTCGCGCGCGGATTCGTACGAGCGGCTCGAGTTCCTCGGTGACTCCGTCCTCGGGCTCGCGATCGCACGCGAGCTGTACGAGCGCTTCCCCGACTATCCCGAGGGCCAGCTCGCGAAGATTCGCGCGCACGTCGTCTCACGCCAGAGCTGCGCGGTCGTCGGCCGCCGGCTCGGACTCGGCGCGGCGCTCGTCGAGCGCGGCGAAGACGCGATTCCCGCGGACGAGCTCGAGCGGCTCGCGGTCAACCGCAACGTCCTCGCGGCGCTCGTCGAGGCCGCGCTCGGCGCGCTCTACCTCGAGCACGGGTTCGAGCCGATCCGCCAGGCCGTCCTCGACGCGTTCGGAGAGCAGATCGACTACGCGCTCACGAGCTACGTCGACTACAAGACCGAGCTGCAAGAGGAGCTCGCGCGCCGCGGCCTGAGCGTCTCGTACGCCGTGCTCGACGTCGAGGGCCCGCCCCATGACCGGCGCTTCACGTGCGCGGCGGTCATCGACGGCGAGCAGGCCGGCATGGGCGACGGCCCGTCCAAGAAAGCGGCCGAGCAAAACGCGGCGCGCGAGGCGCTCGAGACGATCCGCGCGTAGCCGCCGGAGTCCGATGCCGCCGCCGTCCGCGGCGCCCGTCACGCTTTGACGCGCGTGTTCTTGCGTTCGATTCGCCTGCGCGGCTTCAAGTCGTTCCCGGAACCTGTCGACGTTCGCCTGGAGCCCGGCGTCGCCGTGGTCGTCGGGCCGAACGGATCGGGGAAGTCGAACATCGTCGACGCGGTGGTCTGGGCCGCCGGCTCGCTCAGCCCCTCCGAGCTCCGCGCGGAGAAAGCCGAAGACGTCCTCTTCGCCGGCTCGGCGACGCGCCCGCCCGCCGATTCCTGCTCCGTCGACCTCGTGTTCGACAACGCGGCCGGTGACGGGCCGCTCCCGTTCGCGGAGCTCTCCGTGACACGCCGGCTGACGCGAGGCGGCGAAGGCCAATACCTCGTGAACGGAGCGACGGTGCGGCGAACAGACGTCGTCGAGCTGCTCGCCGACCTCGGGCTCGGCGGGGAGATGCACTCGGTGATCGGGCAGGGGCGGGTGGAGCAGATCCTCTCGTCGAAGCCGGGGGAGCGGCGCGCGCTCGTCGAGGAGGCGGCCGGGCTCGGGCGCTTCAAGCGGCGCCGCCACCGCGCGGAGCTCAAGCTCGCGCGGGTCGCCGTGCAGGTCGAGCGGGCGCGCGACCTCGAGGCAGAGGTCCGGAAGCGGCTTCGCCCGCTCGCGCTCCAGGCGACTGCCGCTGCGCGCGCGGAAAAGCTGGGCGCCGAGCTCGACCGGCTGCGGGCCCGCCTCACGGCCGCCGAGCTCGAGCTGCTCGAGCGACGGCTGGCTGAGATCGAGGAGCGGCGAACGGAGGCCGCGCACGAACGCCGCCTGCGCGACGAGCGGCTCACCCGCGTCCTCGAGCAGAGGCGGCACGCCGAGGATGAGCTCGCGGAAGCGGCCGGGAAGCACGAGCGCGCGACGGCGGCCCTCTACCGCCTGCGAAGCGGCGTGGAGCGCCTCGAGCTCCGGCGTGAGCACGCGCTCGAGACCGCGCGCGCGATCCGAGCCGACCTCGCCCAGCCCCGCCTCCCCATCGCACCCGAGACGCCGTCATACGAACGAGTGCTGGCGGCCGCGACGCGCTGGCAGCCGGCCGCGGTCTCGACGATCTTCGACGCGGCCGCACGCCTCGGCGACGCGAAACGGGACGGCGTCGACGCGGTCGTCGCGCTCTCGGGCGAGTCGATCTGGTACTCGGCGGCGTCGGAGCCGCGTCGGGAGGAGCCGACCGAGCTGCCGTCGCGCCTGACCGATCTCGCGCAGGCGGCGGAGCGCGCCGCCGCCGCGCTCGAGGCAGCCGCGACGGCGGCGCGGCGCTTCGAGCCCGCCCTCGCGGCCCGGCTCGACGCCCGCGGGACCGTCTCCGGCGAGCTCGGCGAGCGCCTGCGCGCGCTCGGCGCCCAGGAGGCCGAGCTCCGCCGTGCGGCAGGCGAGGCAGCCGAGCGGCTGACCTCGGTGCAAGTCGAGGCGGCGCGCCTCGAGCGCGAGCGGGACGAGGTGGCGGCCCGGGTCCCCGAGGAGCTCGCACCCGAGCCGCTCTCACACGAGGAGGCTGAGGCGCTCCGGACGCAGGTCGCCCGCCTCGAGCGCCGCCGGGAGGCGCTCGGGCAGGTGAACCCGCTCGCCGCCGAGGAACACGCCCGCGAGTCGGAGCGTCTGCGCGAGCTCGTCGAGCAGCGCGAAGACCTGGAGCGCTCGCTCGCCGAGCTCGAGAAGCTCCGCGCCGACCTGACGCAGACGGTCGAGGCGCGCTTCACGGAGACGTACCAGCGGGTCGAGCGTCACTTCACGGAGATCGCGGCGACGCTCTTCCCCGGCGGGAAGGGGCGGCTCGTCGCGGTCGAAGTGGAGGAGGACGACGAGCGCGGAATCGAGATCGAGCTCCAGCCGGCGGGGAAGCGCGTGACGCGCCTCTCACTCCTCTCCGGGGGAGAGAAGGCGCTCGGCGCAATCTCGTTCCTTTTCGCGCTCTTCCTGGCGCGGCCGTGCCCCTTCTACCTCCTCGACGAGGTCGAGGCGGCGCTCGACGACACGAACATCGGTCGCTTCGTCGCGCTTCTTCGCCGCTTCGCCGACCGCGCGCAGTTCGTCGTCGTGACTCACCAGAAGAGGACGATGGAGGCCGCGGATATCCTCTACGGCGTCACGATGGGCGCCGACGGGGTCTCGCAGGTCGTCTCGAAGCGGCTGACCGGCGACCGCGAGCGCGCCGCCGCTGCGTGACCCGGAGCTGGCCCGAGTTCCTCGGCGACGACGCGGCCGGTCCAACCGAGGAGGAGGCCGGGCGCGGGTGGTTTCGCCGCCTACGCGACTCCCTCGCTTCGAGCCGTCGCGCGCTGACGAGCGAGCTCGCGTCGGCGTTCGACCCGGCGGACGACGAGTCGTGGGAGCGGATCGAGGAGGCGCTGATCCACGCTGACTGCGGCGTCCCGGCCACGGTCGAAATCGTGCGGCGGCTGGAGGAGCGGCGTCCCGGGACCGAGGGCGAGCTCCTCGAGGGGCTCCAGGAGGTCGTGGCCGACTTCGTCTCGCCGGCCGGCGCAGTCCGCCTCGGGCTCGACGGGCCGCCGTCGGTCGTGCTCGTCGTCGGCGTCAACGGGACGGGGAAGACGACCACGATCGGCAAGCTCGCGTCGCGACTTCGCGAGTCGAATCGTTCCGTCATCGTGGCTGCGGCAGACACGTTTCGCGCGGCGGCCGACGAGCAGCTCGAGATCTGGGCGGACCGGGCGGGTGCCGACTTCGTGGGCGCCGAGCGGGGTGCCGATCCGGCGTCGGTCGCCTACGACGCGATCGACGCTGCGCAGGCGCGCGGCCGCGACGTGGTGCTCGTCGACACGGCCGGACGGCTGCATACGCAGGCGAACCTGATGGAGGAGCTCGCGAAGATCCGGCGCGTGATCGCGCAGCGGCTCGAAGGCGCCCCGCACGAGACGCTGCTCGTGATCGACGCGACGACGGGCCAGAACGGGCTCCAGCAGGCCCGCCTCTTCGGGCAGGCGGTCGACGTGACCGGCGTCGCGCTCACGAAGCTCGACGGCACGGCGAAGGGCGGGATCGCGGTCGCGATCGCGCACGAGCTCGGCCTGCCAGTCAAGCTGATCGGCGTCGGGGAGACGCTCGACGACCTGCAGCCGTTCGATCCGCGCGACTTCGCGCGGGCGCTCGTCGCGCCCTAGCCGGCGTCACTCGACACGCGACTGTGCGCGAGTCGTCGCGATCCGCGCGCGACCGCGCGGCGCGGAGCGCTACGCTCGACGCGGGGGAACCGCTAAACCGGGGGTCCCCCGGGGGCACGTTGCCCCCGTGCTGCGCGGCCGTGCTTCGCCCCGCCTCGTCGTTCCCGCGGCGTTGCGGCGTGCGGGGGCGGGTGCTCCCGCTAGCGCTCGACGCCAAACGAGATGTTGACGGTCGTCCGGTACATCGTGATCCGGTCGCCCTCCACCTCACAGCTCATCGAGACGACATCGGCCCCGCTGATGCCGCGAATCGTCTTCGCCGCCTCCTGAACCGCGACCTGCGCCGCCTGGGCGAAGCTCTCGGGCGAGTTGCCGATGATCGTGACCACCTTCGCGACGTCCGACATACGGAGCCTCCTTCGAAAGTCGGGGAAAAGGGCCGGGCTACACTAACCGGCCGGTCGATGTTCGACACGCTCTCCGACAAGCTCCAGGCAACGCTCGGCGACCTCCGCAGTCGCGGCCGCCTCTCCGAGGAGGACGTCGCGCGCGCGGCCCGCGAGATCCGCCTCGCTCTCCTCGAGGCGGACGTCAACTTCGCGGTCGTCAGGGACTTCGTCGCGCGCGTCAAGGAGCGCGCACTCGGCGAGGACGTGGCGAGGAGCCTGACGCCGGGCCAGCAGGTCGTGAAGATCGTCCACGAGGAGCTGACCGCGCTGATGGGTGCGGGCGGCTCGAAGCTTGCGTTCGCGGGCCGGCCCCCGACCGTCGTCCTTCTTGCCGGGCTCCAGGGGTCGGGGAAGACGACCGCCGCCGCGAAGGTCGCCCTCCTCCTCCGAAGGGAAGGGAAGAGCCCGGCGCTCGTCGCGGCCGACCTGCAGCGGCCCGCCGCGATCGACCAGCTCGAGCAGCTCGGCAAGCAGATCCAGATCCCGGTTTACCTCGACCGTGGCACGAAGGACGCGGTCGCCGTCGCGCGGTACGGACTCGAGCAGGCTCAGGCGCAGGGCCGCGACGTCGTGATCGTCGACACGGCCGGTCGTCTCCACGTGGATGACGCGCTGATGGACGAGCTCGCGGCGATCCGGAAGGCGGTCAAGCCGCACAACGTCCTCCTCGTCCTCGATGCGATGACGGGGCAGGACGCCGTCTCGGTCGCCGAGGCCTTCGCGGAGCGGATCGCGTTCGACGGCGTCGTCCTGACGAAGCTGGACGGCGACGCGCGCGGCGGGGCCGCCCTCTCTGTGAAGGCCGTCACCGGAAAGCCGATCAAGCTCGCCTCGACCGGTGAGAAGCTCGACCAGCTC
>DATAAZ010000063.1:0-21094 GCA_036259875.1 Gaiellaceae bacterium | reverse complement strand
TTTAGCGGCCGGCCATGGCCGGCCCTACTCGCGCCGCACGAGGTGACGATCTGGGCGTGCGGCGCGGCGGATATGCGTCCGCCATGACGACCACCTGCCCGGAGGCGTCCCCCGTGTTCCACGCCACCGTCACATAGCCCGGGCGATCTTCCCCGCATGGCCCGACGCGGGCCCGGACGGCGTCGGTAGGCGGCGAGGCCGCGAAGACCCATGGCCCGGCCGCGAATCTAACCTTCGCCGCGTGGACGTCATCACGACGCATACCAACACCGACTTCGACGCGTTCGCCTCGATGCTCGCCGCCCGGCGGCTCTATCCGGATGCGGTCGTCGCGCTGCCGGGGTCGTTGAACCGAAACGTCCGCGACTTCTTCCGCCTCCACGCCGACGAGCTCGATGTTGTCGACACGGGCCGCGTCGACCCGGAGCAGGTGACGCGCCTGATCGTGGTCGAGACTGTCCACGCCGAGCGTCTCGGCGAGTTCGAGTCGGTTGCGAGACGGCCCGGGGTGGACGTCGTCGCGTTCGACCACCACCAGCCCGAGCGCCCGGACTGGATCCGCCCGGAGAACCTCGTCCTCTCGGACGACGGCGCGCTCGCGACGACGCTGGTCGGGATCCTCGCCGAGCGCGAGATTGCGCCGTCACCGCTCGAGGCGACGGTCTTCGCGCTCGGGATTCACGAGGACACCGGCTCGCTCACGTACCCGACCGTGACGCAGCGCGACGCCGACGCGCTCGCGTGGTGCCTCCGCCACGGCGCGCGGCAGGAGATGATCGCTCACTACCTCCACTCGCCGCTCGGCGAAAGCGAGCGGCGCCTCCTCGACGCGATGCTGGACGCGCTCGAGGCGCACGATGCGGGCGGGTTCGAGTTCCTCGTGACCGCCGTCGGCTGGCCCGAGTACGTCGACGGCGTCTCGAACCTGGTCCACAAGATCGTCGACCTCACGGACGCGCGTGGCCTCGTCGCGCTCGTCGAGATGGGCGACCGAGTCTTCGCCGTCGTCCGGACGCGCGTCACGGAGCTCGACGCGGTCCGCGTCGCCGAAGCGCTCGGCGGCGGCGGCCACGCGCAGGCCGCCTCCGCCGTGTTCCGCGGGACGCTCGCCGAGGCGCGCGAGCGGGCGCTCGCCGTGCTCCCCGCGGCCGTACGCCGCCCGCTCACGGCGGGCGAGATCATGTCGCGCCCGCCCCGGTTCGTGGCTCCGGACGACACGGTCGCGCACGCGATGGTCGAGTGCCAGCGCCACCGCCAGAGCGGGATCCAGGTCGGGGACGAACGGGCGCTCGCGGGGCTCGTCACGCGCGAGGACCTCGACAAGGCGGTTGGACACGGCCTCTCGCACGCGCCCGTGAAGAGCGTCATGACTTCGAACGTCGTCACATGCTCGGACGAGACGCCGCTCGCGGAGCTGCAGCGCCTCGTTGCGCAGACCGATGCCGGCCGCGTCCCCGTCCTGCGTGACCGCGCCGTCGTCGGGGTTGTCACGCGAAGCGACGTCCTGCGCGCGCTCGAGGAGCCGGTCAGCGACGAGCGCCCGCCGGCGGCTCGCGACCTGAGTGACCGGCTGCTCGCGCTCTCGCACCTCGGCCGCGTCTTCGAGGCGGTCCAGGCGGTGGGGGAGCGGTACGACGGCGTCTACCTCGTCGGGGGGGCGGTCCGCGACGTCCTCATGGGCGAGCCGGGGTTCGACGTCGACATTGCGGTCGAAGGGGATGGAATCGCGTTCGGGCGCGAGCTCGCGCGTGCGCTCGGCGGCCGCGCGGTCCCGCACGAGAAGTTCGGGACCGCGGTCGTCATCGCCGCCGACGGCACGCGGGTCGATGTCGCGACCACCCGGACCGAGTTCTACGACTACCCAGCGGCGCTGCCCCGCGTCGAGCGGGCGACACTTCGCCAGGACCTCTTTCGGCGGGATTTCACGATCAACGCGATGGCCGTCTCGCTCAAGGGAGATGACTTCGGCCGCCTCGTCGACTTCTTCGGCGGCCTCCGCGACCTCGAGGACGGTGTCGTCCGGGTCCTCCACAACCTCTCCTTCATCGACGACCCGACCCGGGTCTTCCGCGCGATTCGCTACGAGAACCGGTACGGCTTCCGGATGGACGGCCACACGCTCGCGCTCGCGCGTGCCTGCATCGAAATGGAGCTCGTCGGCGAGCTCTCCTCTGCCCGCCTTCGCGACGAGCTCCAGTCACTCCTCGTCGAGGAGCGCGTGGACTGGGCGGTTCGGCGGATGGACGAGCTCGGCGTCGCCGCGGCGATCCACCCTCACCTCGCGGCCGACGAGGAGAGCGTCCGCCTGATCGGCGTAGTCGACGCGCTGCGCGAACGGTACGCGCGCGAGCTCGAGACGTGGCGGCCGCGCGTCGCCGTCCTCGCGCGCCGGCTCCCGCCGGACGAGCTGTACGACTGGTTCGAGCGTCTGAAGCTCCCGCGCCGCGACGGCGACCGGATCGCGGATGCGGTGACGGTCGCGCCACGCCTCGCCGCCCGCCTCGTCGAGGCCGAGGAGCCGGCGGAGATCCGCCGTCTGGTCGAGGCGCACGACCCCGACGGCGCGCTCCTTGCGGCGGCGATCGCCGACGAGCCGGCCCGGGGCCGGCTGCGGCGCTATTTCGAGGAGCTCCGCGGCGTCGAGCTCGAGATTTCAGGCGGCGACCTGGCACGGCTCGGGCTCTCGGAGTCGCCGCGCGTCGGCGAGATCCTCGCGGAGCTCCTGCGACGGAAGCTGAACGGCGAGCTCGACGGGCGGGCGGCGGAACTCGACGCGGCGCGCGACCTCGTCGCGCACACGTAGGCGAGATCTCGGGCGGAAGCGTGAACGAGCTCGAGCTCTTTCTCTATCTCCTCCCGGTGCTCGTGGTGAGCATGGTGCTGCACGAGCTCGCCCACGCCTGGACGGCCGATCGCCTCGGCGATCCGACGCCACGAGCGTATGGCCGCCTCACGCTGAACCCGATCGTTCACCTCGACCCGCTCGGAACCGCGATGTTCGCGATCACCTACTTCCTGAGCAACTTCCTCTTCGGCTGGGCAAAGCCCGTCGCGGTGCGGCCGGAGTACTTCCGACGGCCGAAGCAGCACATGGCGCTCGTCGCAGCCGCTGGGCCGGCAACGAACTTCCTGATCGCGATTGTGTTCATCGCGATCCTCGTCCACACGGAGATAGAGGGAAGGGCGTTCGAGGTCGCCGCGCTCTCGTACCAGGTGAACCTCGTCCTCGGGATCTTCAACCTGATCCCCATCCCGCCGCTCGACGGATCGAGGATCGTCGGCGCCTTGATGAGCGACGCAACCTACGAGCGCTGGAGCGCGCTCGACCCGTACGGGATGTTCGTTTTCTTCGGCGTGATCATCATCTTCCAGAACGAGTTCTTCGCGCTCGTCGACGGCGCGTACAACGAGTCGACCCGCTTCCTCGTCCAGTTGGTGGGCGGGTGAAGCTGCTTCGCTGGCACGGCGCCCCCGCGGGCTACCGAGTTGCGTTCTCGACGCGCGTCGGGGGCGTGAGCGAGGGGCCGTTCCGGTCGCTCAACATCGGCCTCCTGACCGGCGACGACCCCGACCGCGTCGTCGAGAACCGGCACCGGCTCTGCGAGGCGCTCCCTGCCGACGCCGGGACCGCGACGATGGCGCTCCAGGTGCACGGCGCGCGGGTGGCGGAGGCGTGTCCGCACGGCGTCGTCACGCCCGGAACGGAGTACGAGCGATGCGACGGCCTCTGGACGGACCGGGCCGGCCACGCGATGCTGCTCGTCACCGCGGACTGCTTCCCGGTCGCCCTCGCGCGGACGAACGGCGTCCGGCGCCTCGCCGTGCTTCACGTCGGCTGGCGAGGCCTCCTCGAAGGGATCGCGACGACGGGCGCCGCGGCCCTCGGCGAGGGGGAGGTCGTCGCCGCGGTCGGCCCCGGGATCGGCGTTTGCTGCTACGAGGTGGGGGAGGAGGTCGCGACGCCGTTCCGCCAGCGGTTCGGCAGGGACGTCGTCCGGGGGCGGAACCTCGATCTGGGGCTCGCGACGGAGCGGGCGCTCCTGGAGGCAGGCGTCGCGAGCGTCGAGCGGCTGGGCGGATGCACCGCGTGCGACCCGAGGCTCTACTTCTCGCACCGCCGCGACCGCGGGCAGACGGGCCGGCAGGGAGTCATTGGGCTTCTCTCCTGAGCGAATCCGGGCGAACCTCGAGCGCCTCCGCGCGGAGGTCGGCCCCGAGGTCGAGGTCGTCGTGGCCACCAAGTACGTGTCGCTCGACGACATGGCCGCCCTCGCGGAGGCGGGCGTGGCGATCGTGGGCGAGAACCGCCTGCAGGACCTCGTCCGGAAGCGCGAGCGCTACGGCACCTCGTTTCGATGGCATTTCATCGGCCACCTGCAGTCGCGCAAGGCGCGCGACGTCTCGCGGCTCTGCGAGCTCGTCCACTCGCTCGGCTCGCTCTCGGCCGCCCGGCGACTGACGGCACCGGCGCTCGTCGAGGTGAACCTCTCGGGAGAAGAGACCAAGTCGGGGATCGCCGCGGAGGAGCTCGACGGGTTCCTCGCGGACGCTCGTTCGCTCGGCGTAGACGTGCGGGGCCTCATGACGATGCCGCCGCTCGCTGACGATCCGGAGCGCTCGCGACCGTACTTCCGTCGGCTGCGCGAGCTCGCTGGGGCGCACGGGCTCCGCGAGCTCTCGATGGGGACGTC
The DNA here is from genome assembly GCA_036259875.1 of Gaiellaceae bacterium. Taxonomy (GTDB): domain Bacteria; phylum Actinomycetota; class Thermoleophilia; order Gaiellales; family Gaiellaceae; genus DATAAZ01. Next base: position 16,403 of record DATAAZ010000063.1, on the reverse strand, counting down.
GCAGGACTACACCGTCGCGGTCGAAGAGGGCGCGACGCTCGTGCGGATCGGCTCCCTCCTCTTCGAGCGTTAACATCTCTCGGCGTTTCATGGGTGTGGGAGAGGTCTGGAACCGAGCGCTCGTCTACTTCGGCATCGTCGAAGAGGACGAGTACTGGGACGACGAGGCGTTCGATGCCGAGGAGGAGCTCGACCGCGGCTATCGCGAGCGCCCGAACGTGCGCCGGCTGCACGGCCCGCGGCGACGCGGCGCGGAATTCGAGGACTGGGCCGATCCCGAAGACGCGCAGCGCACGGCTGTCCTCCGTCCACCGGGCGGATCGCGCCGCCCGCCGCTCGAGGCGGTCGCATCCGCATCGGTTCGCGTCCACCTCGTCGTGCCGCGAAGCTTCAACGACGCGCAGTCGATCGCCGACAAGTTCAAGGACGCCGTCCCGGTCATCCTCAATCTCCAGGGGACGGACACCGACCTTTCGAAGCGGCTCATCGACTTCTCGAGCGGGCTCACGTATGCGCTGAACGGCGGCATGCAGCGAATCGCCGACAAGGTGTTTCTCCTCACCCCCCGCAACGTCGAGGTCTCCGCCGAGGAGCGCGCCCGCCTCATCGAGCGCGGCTTCTTCAACCAGTCGTAAGGCGCGCGTCGGGCCGGCCGCTCCGAATCCGTACGGGCTGGTACGCCAGGCCGGCAGGCGTTCGTCTGGCCTCCGACCGCGGCGCGGATTAGGTTTCCCGCATGGTTCTCGGGGACGCGATCGACACCGCCGAGGACTTCGTCGTCACGCTGATCTGGGTCTACATCGCCCTGATCATCGTGTACATCATCACGTCCTGGATCCCGCTTCCCTACACCGTGTGGGTAAACCGAATCCAGCGGTTCCTCTACGACGTCGTGGAGCCCTACCTACGCCTCTTCCGTCGCTTCATCCCGCAGCTTTCGCTCGGCGGTCTCGGGCTCGACCTCTCGCCGATCCTCGCGATCATCACGCTCTACGTCCTGCTCTTCGTGGTCGGGGAGGGGTTCGACGCCCTGAGGTGAACGTGAGGGGGACAACCCCCCGCAGTCACCCCACGAAAATGTTGACCCCGGTCGAGATCCGGCACTTCTCCTTCCCGCGGCGGCCGCTCGGGTACAGCCGCGCAGCCGTCGACAGCGTCCTCGCCGACGTCGTCGAGAGCTTCGAGGCTGTCTGGCGCGATCGCGCCGATCTTCGGGACGAGCTCGACCGCCTCGAAGGGGAGCTCACGCGCTACAAAGAGCTCGACGTCCTCCTTCGCAATAGCCTCGTCGCCGCCGAGCGAACCGCCGACGAGCTCCGCGCCCAAGCCGGAAAGGAAGCGGCCCTGATCGTCGAGCAGGCGCGCGTCCGCGCCCGCGAGATCGCCGCTCAGGCGGAAGCCGAACGGGAGCGAATCCGGACCGAGGTACGACGCCTGAAGGCGCTCGAGGCGGAAGTTCGCGCCGATTCCCGGGCGTTCCTCTTGGCCGCGCTCGACCGCGTCGAGAGCGACGCGGGCCCGGCCTCCGACCAGGCGGCCTGACGGCGCAGGGGGCGTCGAACCCCCTGGATATACTCGGCGCGTGGCGAAGGCGAAGCTCGACACCGAGCGCTTCCGCTCGCTCCTGCTCGAGGAGCGCCGGCGCGTGGAACGGGCGCTCGGACACCTCCAGGAGGAGAACCCGGGCACGATCGAAGACGAGGCCGAGGACGAGACGTTCGACAACCACCTCGGCGACGCGGCGTCGGTTACCTTCGACAGGGAGCTCGGCTACTCACTGGAGTCGAACTCGGGCCACGTCCTAGCCGCGATCGACGAGGCGCTGGAGAGAATCGAGGAAGGGAGCTTCGGAACGTGCGTCCGCTGCGGGAACCCCATCGCCGAGGAACGCCTGGAGGCGATGCCGTACGCGACGAAGTGCATCGAGTGCAAGCGCCTCGAAGGGCGGGTCTGACCAACCCGTCGCCGCGGCTGATCGACGTCCGCGTCGGCTCGGCGACCGACGGTCGCGTCCCGATCTCCGTGGCGGAGCGCTCGCTCGCGGCCGGGCCGTTCCAGTGGCTCGCGCTGGTCGCGATCGCGCTCGCAGCGCTCCTCGCCGATCAGGTGACGAAGCAGATCGTCGTCACGCAGCTGGACGTGGGCGAGTCCGTCGACGTGATCGGGCCGTTCTCTATCCACCACGTGCGCAACTCGGGGATCGCCTTCGGTCTCTTCTCGACCTGGGCCGGAGCGGTGACGCTCCTTACCGCGGCCGCGGTCGCGTGGATGGTCGCGTACTTCGCGCGGGCGGGTGCGCGGCATCCGGTGCTTCCCGTCGCGCTCGGCCTCTTGATCGGCGGCAGCGCCGGAAACCTGTTCGACCGGATCCGGCTCGGCCACGTGACCGGCTTCCTGGACCTTCGGTACTGGCCCGCGTTCAACCTCGCCGACACCTTCATCGTGAGCGGGGTCGCGATCCTGCTCGCCGCGCTCGTCGCCGCCGAGCGCCGCCCACGCCTGCACGGCCGCCTGCCGCGCGGGGGTGCGTAAGCGCCGACTTGCCGTGCCGCCCTCGGCGGCCGGCGAGCGCCTCGACCGCTTCCTCGCGTCCCTCGAGGAGGTCGGCTCGCGCGCCGCGGCGGAACGGCTCATTGGCGACGCAAACGTCCTCGTCGACGGGACGCGCCGTCCCAAGAGCTACCGGGTCGAGGGCGGGGAGGAGCTCGAGCTCGCGCTCCCCGAGCAGCGTAGGCCGGATCTCGCTCCGGACGACGTGCCGCTTCGCGTCGCCTACGAGGACGAGCACCTCCTCGTCGTCGACAAGCCCGCCGGTATCGTCGTCCACCCGTCCGCAGGCCACGCGCGGGGGACCCTCGTGCACGGCCTCCTCGCGCACGCGATCGCGGGAGGCGAAGAACCGGAGCGGCCCGGGATCGTCCACCGGCTCGACCGCGACACCTCGGGGCTGCTGGTGGTCGCGCGCTCCGACGACGTTCACCGGAGACTCCAACGGCTCCTGCGACGCCACGAGGTGAGACGCGAGTACCTAACGCTCGTCCGCGGGAGACCGAAGTCGTGGCGCGGCCGGATCGAGGCGCCGATCGGTCGCGACCGGCGCGACGCCACGCGCATCTCGCTCGACACGGCGACCCCGCGTGAGGCGGTCACCGAGTTCGAGATCGAGGAGCTCCTGCGCGACCACGCGCTCCTCCGCGTCCGCCTCGAGACGGGGCGAACGCACCAGATCCGGGTGCACCTTGCGGCGATCGGCCTGCCGGTGAGCGGAGACCCCGTGTACGGCGTCGCGCGCGACCTCGCCCTCGTGCGCCAGTTCCTCCACGCCACGCGCCTTGCGTTCCGCCATCCCGTGACGGGCGCGCAGGTGGACGTCGAATCCCCGCTCCCGCCCGACCTCGTCGCCGCACTCGACGCCGCCCGAGACGTGTAGACGCGGTCGTGAGCGGCCCGGGCGCGTCATGACCCCGCCTATGCGGCGCGCGCGAGCTTCTCGGCGTAGAGCCGTCGGTCGGCCAGCTCGAACAGCGCCTCGGAGGTGCCCTTGATCTCCGACGCGAACGCTGTACCCGAGCTCGCCGAGACGCCGGCGGGGAGCCGACGATGCAGGCGGTCGAGGAACGCCGCGACTGCCCTCGCGTCGGCGCCGAGAAGGACGACGCCGAACTCGTCGCCGCCGAGGCGGCCCACCACGTCGCTCTCGCGGACGGTGTCCTCGAGGGTTGCCGCGAAGGCCCGCAGGAGCCGGTCGCCTTCCTGGTGGCCGTCGCGGTCGTTCGTCTCCTTGAACCGGTCGAGATCGAAGAGCACGAGGGCCAAGCGGCCGCCGTACCGCCGCGCTCGGGCCACCTCGCCGGCCGCGTGCGCATGGAAGGCGGCGTGGTTCAGGACGCCGGTGAGCGGGTCGCGCCGCGCGCGGTCGCCGAGCTCGGCAGTCACCCGCTCGAAGTAGAGAAGGACGACCCAGTCGAGTGCCTGGCGGCGGCCGCGCAACCCGTGACGCTCGAGCACGCGTCCGAGCGCCAGGAGCTCGGCGACGACCTCTCCGGGCGCGAACCCGAGCCCCTCGCGTTCGCGCGTGTGCGTGATCGCGGCGCCCGCGAGCGCCTCGTCGTCGTCGAGCGCAGCCGTCAGCGCCGCGAGGCTCCCGACCTGTCCGAGGACGCCGAGCCGCTCGAGCGACGGCGCAGCACCGGACCGGAGCGCCTCCCCGACCGCCGCGGTCGCGAGGTCCCACGGCGCGCTCGCAGCCCGTCTCACGAACCTAGGGTAGGAGCCGCGTCGGCTAGACTTGAGCGGCTCTGTTCCCGACCCGGCGGCACGGGAGCGGATGGCGGTGCCGGGCTGGCGCCCGGTTCCATCCTCTCGCCGCCGGCGATTCGCAAGCAACCGAGGAGGTTATCCGTGCCCGTTGTTTCCATGCGCGAGCTCCTGGAGGCCGGTGTCCATTTCGGCCACCAGACCCGCCGCTGGAACCCCAAGATGCGCCGCTTCCTCTTCACGGAGCGCGGCGGCATCTACATCATCGACCTCCAGCAGACGCTCGAACTGCTCGACGAGGCGCACAACTTCGTCCGAAACGTCGCCGAGCGCGGCGGCTCCGTCCTCTTCGTCGGCACGAAGAAGCAGTGCCAGGACGCGATTGAGGAGCACGCGACCCGCGTCGGCATGCCGTACGTGAACCATCGCTGGCTCGGAGGGCTCCTCACGAACTGGCGCACGATCTCGAACCGGCTCGAGCGCCTGGAAGAGCTTCGCCGCCTGCACGACGAGGGCCAGCTCGAGCTCTTGCCGCCGAAGGAGCGGATCTCGATGCTCGGCGAGCTCGAGAAGCTGGAGACCAACCTGGGCGGCGTCCAGACGATGAAGGAGCTTCCTGACATCGTGTTCGTCGTCGACCTGAAGAAGGAGCAGCTCGCCGTCCGCGAAGCACGCCGGCTCGCGATTCCCGTCGTCGCCCTCGTCGACACGAACTGCGACCCCGACGACGCCGACTTCGTCATCCCCGGAAACGACGACGCGATCAGCTCGTGCACCCTCGTCGTCCGCGCGATCGCCGATGCGATCGCCGACGGCCGCCAAGGGGTCACGGCGGAGGAGCTCGCGGCGCCGGCCGAGTCGGACGGTCGGCCGGCGGACGAGGAACCCGACCGGCCCGTGGACGCCGCCGAGGAGTACGGCTCGGAGACAGCGGCGGTCGCCGAGGAGGCGCTCGGAGCGCCGCCGGCATCCGATGTCGTTCCGGTCCCCTCCGAGGGGGAGGCGACGCCCGAGTGACGACGATCTCGGCGGACCTCGTGAAGGAGCTCCGCGAGCGGACCGGCGCGGGGATGATGGACTGTAAGCGGGCGCTCCAGGAGACGGACGGCGACATCGACGAGGCGATCCGTCTCCTGCGCGAGAAGGGGATGGCTTCGGCAGCCAAGCGCGCCGAGCACGCGACCAACGAGGGCAAGGTGGCGACGCGGACGGATGAGCGCCGCGGCGCGATCGTCGCGGTCGCGTGCGAGACGGAGCCCGTCTCGAAGAACGACGAGTTCGTCGGATTCGTCAACCGGCTTCTCGACGCGGTCGGGCGCGACGGCGCGGACGCGGCGGCCCGGCTCGAACAGGAGCGGCTCGAGCTCGCCGGCCGGCTAGGCGAGAACATCGTGATCCGCGGCGCCGACAGCCTCGAGGCGCACGAGGACGAGGTCGTCGCGGAGTACGTGCATCGCCCCGCCGAGAAGATCGGCGTCCTGGTCGTCATGCGCGGCACGCCGGAGCTCGCCCGCATGACCGCGATGCACATCTCGTTCGCCGACCCGCGCTACCTGAGCCGCGACGAGGTCCCCCAGGCAGACGTCGAGCGCGAGCGCGAGATCTACGAGAAGCTTCCCGACGTGGTCGCGAAGCCCGAGGAGGTCCGGCCGAGAATCGTCGAGGGGATGCTGGCGAAGCGGTTCTTCGCCGAGACCGTCCTGCTCGACCAGCCGTGGATCCACGACACGGCGCTCACGGTCGGCAAGGCGCTCGTGGAGCACGGCGCCGACGTGCGCCGGTTCCTCCGGCTCTCGGTCGCCGGCTGATGACCGTTCACCCCGAGACGAGCGAAGCCCCCGGCCGGGCGGCCGCCGCGCCGGCGGCGTTCCGTCGCGTGCTCGTCAAGCTCTCGGGCGAGGCGCTCATGGGCGACGAGCCGTACGGCATCGATCCCGAGCGCGTCCGTGCGATCGCCGGCCAGCTGAAGGCCCTGAACGAGCTCGGGATCGAGACCGCCGTCGTGATCGGCGCCGGGAACATCTACCGCGGCGTGACAGCGGCGGTGGCGGCGGGGATGGATCGAGCGACCGCCGACTACGGCGGCATGCTCGCGACGCTCCTCAACTGCCTGGCGGTGCAAGACGCGCTCGAGCGGCTCGGCGTCCACACGCGCGTGCTCTCGGCGATCACCGTGCAGGAAGTTGCGGAGCCGTACATCCGCCGCCGCGCGATCCGGCATCTCGAGAAGGGCCGCGTGGTCATCTTCGCGGGCGGCACGGGTAACCCGTTCTTCACGACCGACACGGCGGCCGCGCTCCGCGCGCTCGAGATCGGCGCCGAGGCGATCCTCATGGGCAAGAACCGCGTCGACGGCGTCTACGACGGCGACCCGAACGTCGACGCGGGCACGACGTTCCTCCCCTCGCTGACGCACCGCGACGCGCTCGAGCGCGATCTCAAGGTGATGGACGTGACGGCGCTCTCGCTCTGCATGGACAACGGCCTGCCGATCTACGTCTTCGGTCTCGACGACGAGCGGAACATCGAGCGCGTCGCGCGGGGCGAGCGCGTCGGCACGGTGATCTCGAGCTCCGGGAAGGAGTAAGACGGTGGCGAGCATGGACGAGCTCTTGGCGGACGCGAGCCGCCGGATGGACAAGTCGGTCGAGGCGACCGCGCACGAGCTGAACACGGTGCGAACCGGACGCGCCTCCGCCGCGCTTCTCGACCGGATCCAGGTCGACTACTACGGACAGAAGACACCGCTTCGCCAGCTCGCGACGATCAACGTGCCGGAGCCGCGCCTGCTCACGGTTCAGCCGTACGACCCGAGCTCGCTACGAACGATTGAACGGGCGATCCAGGAGTCCGACCTCGGCCTGACGCCGGCGAACGACGGCAAGGTGATCCGCCTGCCGATCCCGCAGCTCACCGAAGAACGGCGCAAGGAGCTCGTCAAGGTGGTCCGGAACCTGGCCGAGGAGGGCCGCGTCGCGGTCCGGAACGTGCGCCGCGACGTGATGCACCACCTGAAGGAGCTCGTCCGCGACGGCGAAGTCGGCGACGACGAGGAGCGGCGAGCCGAGGACAAGGCGCAGAAGCTGACCGACGAGCACGTGAAGCGGATCGACGAGCTCCTGAAGCGCAAAGAGGACGAGATCCTCGAGGTCTAGCGGCGCCCGACCTCCGAGAGGTGAACCTCCTCACACGCCTGCGGACGCTGCGCTCGCTGAGGCCGGGCGGCGAGCGTCAGCTGCCCGACGTCGCGCGCTCCATCGCGATCATCATGGACGGGAACGGCCGCTGGGCTCGCCGGCGCCGCCTGCCCGTCGCGGCCGGCCACCGAGCCGGCACGCGGGCGCTACGCCGGACGGTGGAGGCGGCGATCGACCTCGGTGTGGAGTCGCTGTGCGTCTACGCCTTCTCGACGGAGAACTGGTCACGGCCGCAGCACGAAATCGAGGCGCTGATGGAGATCTTCGTCGAGACGATCGAGCGTGAGCTCCCCGACCTCGCGCGGCAGGGAGTGCGGGTCCGCTTCATCGGGCGCCGCGACCGCGCGACGGACGCGCTCGGCGCGAAGATGGCCGAGCTCGAGGCCGTCACCGCGGAGAACCGGCGACTACAGCTCTGGATCGCCTTCGACTACGGCGGGCGCGCCGAGATCGTCGAGGCGACGCGCCGGCTCGTCGAGGAGGGCGCCGACCCGCGTGACGTCGACGAGAACGCGATCGCCGCCCGGCTCTACGCGCCCGAGATGCCCGAACCCGACGTGCTCATCCGGACGTCCGGCGAGCAGCGGATCTCGAACTTCCTTCTCTGGCAGCTCGCGTACACGGAGCTGATCTTCGTCGACACGCTCTGGCCGGACTTCGACGAGAACGACCTCCGCCAGTCGCTCGCGGAGTACGCGGGTCGCCGCCGCCGTTTCGGCGGCAGATGAGCGCCCTCGCCTCGCGCCTCGCGGTCATCGTCGCCGGGCTTCCGGTCGTCGTCGCATGCGCCTGGTACGGAGGCTGGCTCCTCTTCGCCGCGTCGGCCGCCGCCGCGATCGTAGCTCTCCACGAGCTCTACGCCTTGGCGCGTCCGCTCCGGCCGCTCGTCCTCGCCGGGTACGCGGGCGCGTCCGCGGCGCTCGTCGGAGCCCAGCTCGGCGACGCGGAGTGGATGCTGGGCGGCTTCCTCGCGGTCTTTCCGCTCGCGTTCGGGTTCGCCGCGGTCGCGGCGACGAGGCAGTCGACGACCGTCGCCCTCGCCGCGACGGTGCTCGGTGCTGCGTGGATCGGCTTGGGGCTCGCACATCTGATCCTGGTTCGGAGGCTCGACGACGGCGCCGACGCGATCCTCGCCGTCCTCTTCAGCGTCTTCGCGGCCGACACGGTCGCCTACGTGGTCGGACGCATTGCCGGCCGGCACCGCATGACGCCCGTCGTGTCGCCGGGAAAGACGTGGGAGGGGTTCATCGCGGGTGCGATCGCGGGCGTCGTCGTCGCGTTCTTCCTCCTCTATCCGACCGACTTCACGGGCTGGCGCTCGTTCGTCGTCGGCGGCGCGCTCGTCCTCGCGGCCGCGGTCGGCGACCTTTTCGAGTCGCTCGTGAAGCGCGACCTCGGCGCGAAGGACACGGGCCGCATTCTTCTCGGGCACGGGGGCGTCCTCGACCGGATCGACTCGCTGCTCTTCGCGGCTCCGGCCGCGTTCTACGTGCTGGTGGCGGTCGGCCCCGCGTAGGCGTTGTCCGCAACGCCGGGCATTCCCGGCCCGTACGGACGACCTCGACGCCGGCGCGGCGCCCGAAGGGCCTCGGGCCGGGCAACCCCGGCCCCTACACTGGTCCGATGAAGCGGGTCGCACTCCTCGGAGCGACCGGATCGATCGGAACGCAGGCCCTCGAGATCGTCGAGGCGAGCACCGGGCTCGAACTCGTTGCCGCCGCCTCGGGGTCGAGGCCCCTCGACGGCGTCGCGCCGCTCACGCAGGTCGGCGGCGATCTCACGGAGCTCCTGGAGCGGGCGGAGCCGGACGTCGTGCTGAACGCCGTCGTCGGCTTCGCCGGGCTTCCCGCGACTCTCTGGACGCTCGAGCGAGGCATCGATCTGGCGCTCGCGAACAAGGAGAGCCTCGTTGCGGCGGGCGAGCTCGCGCTCGCCGCGCAACGGCGAGGGGGTGGGCGCATCCTCCCGGTCGACAGCGAGCACTCGGCGGCGTTCCAGTGCCTCGAGGGTCGCGTGCCGGAGACGGTCGACTCGCTGGTCCTCACCGCCTCCGGCGGGCCCTTTCGCGGCCGTACGCGGAGCGACCTCGCCGGCGTCACCCCTTCGGAGGCGCTCGCGCACCCCACTTGGACGATGGGGCCGAAGATCACCGTCGACTCGGCGACGCTCATGAACAAGGGCCTCGAGTTGATCGAGGCACACTTCCTCTTCGGGCTTCCGCTCAACCGGATCGAGGTCGCGATCCACCCGACCTCGGTCGTCCACGCGCTCGTCCGCTTCCGCGACGGGGCCGCGCTCGCGCACGTCGGCTATCCGGACATGCGGGTGCCGATCTCCTACGCGCTCACGTATCCGGAGCGGCCCTCGACGCCCGTTCCGCCGCTCGACGTCGCGGGCGGGCTGATCCTCGAGTTCTCGGCACCCGACGAGGACGCGTTCCCGAGCCTGGCGCTCGCGCGCGCCGCGGGCGAGGCGGGGGGGACGGGCCCGTGCGTCCTGAACGCAGCGAACGAGGTCGCGGTCGCGGCGTTCCTCGCCGGCGAGCTGCCGTTCCTGGGCATCCCCGACGTCGTCGAGCGAACGCTTTCGTCGGTGGAAGCGCCGCGCGTGGACGACCTCGACGGACTCGTCACCGTCGACGCGGAGGCGCGCCGCGTCGCCGCGAACCTGACGCGCCAGGTCGCTGCATGAGCATCCTGATCGCGATCGCGGGACTGACGTTCCTCATCCTGATCCACGAGGCGGGGCACTTCGTCGTCGCGCGTGCCGTCCGGATGCGGCCGCGCCGCTTCTACATCTTCTTCCCGCCCGCGCTCGTGAAGCGCGTCAGGAACGGCATCGAGTACGGGATTGGCGCCATCCCGCTCGGCGGCTACGTGAAGATCCCCGGCATGCACCGGCCGGCCGGGCGCGACCTGGCCGATCAGCTCGCGCCCGCACTCGCGGAGGCGCCCTGGCTCGCGCGATCGCTCGAGCCCGTCGAGCAAGCGCTCGCCGAGGAGCGGCTCGACGACGCGCGCCACCGGCTCGCGGAGCTCGGGGCCGCGATCGAGCGGGCGCCACTGAGCGAGCGGGCGCGCCGGAGCGCCGAGCGCGCCGTCACGGATGTCGACGACGCGCTCTCGCCCGACGCGTACTGGCGTGCGGCCGCCTGGAAGAAGGTCGCGGTCATCTTCGCCGGCCCAGCGACCAACCTCGTGTTCGCGATCGCCCTCCTGGCGCTCGTCTTCGCGCTCGGCGTCCCTGACCGGGTGACGCGCTCCGTCGCCCGCGTCGCGCCCGCGACCCCAGCCGCCGAGTCGGGCCTTCGCGCCGGCGACCGAATCGTCGCCGTGAACGGCAAGAACGTGACGCCGGCGACGATCCCGGACGCGATCGACGCGACTCGCGGCAAGCCTGTGACGCTGACCGTCGAACGGGCGAGCGGTACCGTCTCGCTGGAACCGGTTCGACCGGACCGCATCGGCGGCGATTACCGCCTCGGATTCGAGCTCGACGTCGCCTACCGCAGCTACGGGCCGATCGACTCGATTCGGCTCGGAATCGAGGACACCTGGCGCGTGACGCGGCTGACGGGCGAGGCGCTCGGCCGCATCGTGACAGGCTCGGGCCGCGACGAGATCTCGAGCCCGGTCGGCATCGTCCAGGGCTCGAGCGAGGCGCTCGAGTTCGACTACCGCGTCTACCTCCGGATCCTCGCGTTCATCAGCCTCTCGCTCGCGCTGCTGAACCTTCTCCCGCTTCTTCCGCTCGACGGTGGCCACATCGCGTTCTCGCTGCTCGAGGCGGCGAGAGGCCGGGCGATCCCCCGAACGGCGTACGAGCGCGCCTCGGCAATCGGGATCGCGCTCGTCCTCATGCTCTTCTTCATCGGGCTCTCGAACGACGTCGACCGCCTGAACGGCGGCTGAGGCCGACGCGAGTCCGGCCGCCGCCTCGGCTGCGGAAGAAGGGCTCGAGGGGCGGGATAGACTGTTTTCGTACGTGGCAAGCAAGGTCCAGATCCGGGTCGGCAACGTCCCGATCGGTGGTGGCGCGCCCGTCGTCGTGCAGTCCATGACGACGACGAATACCCATGACGTCGACGCCACGATGGCCCAGATCGGCGCGCTCGCTTCGGCCGGGTGCGAGGTGGTTCGCGTCGCCGTCCCGAAGAACGAGGACGCGGACGCGCTTCGGAAACTCGCCTACCTGAGCCCGATTCCGGTCATCGCCGACATCCACTTCAACGCCTCGCTCGCCCTCAAGGCGATCGACGCGGGTGTCGCCGCCGTGCGAATCAACCCAGGAAACATCGGCGGGCCGGACAAGATCGAGCAGGTCGTCCGCGCCGCCAAGGCAAGACGCATCCCGATGCGGATCGGCGCGAACTCCGGCTCGCTGCCGAAGCACCTCGAGCCGCTCGCGCAGCGCGACACCGCGCAGGCGCTCGTCCGGGAGGCGCTCGAACAGGTCGAGCTCCTCGAGCGGCTCGACTTCCGGGACTTCAAGATCTCGGTCAAGTCGAGCTCCGTGCCGACGATGATCCGGGCGTACCGGATGCTCTCCGAGAAGGTCCCGTACCCCCTGCACCTGGGCGTCACGGAGGCCGGGACGCCGTTCGCCGGCTCGATCAAGAGCGCGGTCGGGATGGGAAGTCTCCTCATGGACGGGATCGGCGACACGATGCGCGTCTCGCTCACGGCAGACCCGGTCGAGGAGGTGAAGGTGGCCTGGGAGATCCTGAAGTCGCTCGGCTTGCGCGAGCGCGGCCCCGTGATGATCGCGTGTCCCTCCTGCGGGCGCGACAACGTCGGCGTCCAGACGCTCGCGGAAGCGGTCGAGGCGCGCCTGCGCGATTACCCGCAGGCTTTCGAGGTCGCCGTCATGGGGTGCGCGGTAAACGGGCCGGGCGAAGCCGGCGACGCCGACTTCGGAATCGCCGGCGGCCGCGAGACGGGCTTCGTCTACGCGCACGGCCGGGTGCTCCGGAAGGTCTCGTCCGACGTCCTCGTCGACGAGCTCTTTCGAGAGATCGACCGCTGGATCGCGGAGGGGATGGCGCGCCCGAAGCGCCTCAAGCTCGCCAAGCCGGCCGCGCTCATGATGGCCGAAGCGGCCCAGCGTCCGCTGTAGCCGTGGCGCGCGCCTCGCAGCTCTTCATCCCGACGCTCCGGGAAGACCCCGGCGATGCTGAGGCGGCGAGCCACCGCCTCCTCGTTCGCGGCGGCTTCATCCGCCAGGTCGGCGCGGGCCTCTGGTCGTTCCTCCCACTCGGCTGGCGGGTGCACGAGAACGCCGTCCAGATCGTGCGCGAGGAGATGGACGCGATCGGCGGTCAGGAGATGCTGATGCCCGTCCTCACGCCCGCCGAGCTCTGGCAACGGACCGGCCGCTACGGCATCCCCGAGGTCTACAAGCTCAAGGATCGCGCCGGCCGCTCGTGGATCCTCGCGTTCACGCACGAGGAGACGGTCGCGTTTCACGCGCGCGAGATCCGCTCCTACCGCGAGCTGCCGCAGATCCTGTACCACTTCCAGACCAAAGACCGCGATGAGCCGCGCCCCCGCGGCGGCCTTCTGCGCGTCCGCGAGTTCATCATGAAGGACGCGTACTCGTTCGACCGCGACGAGGACGGGCTCGACGAGAGCTTCCAGAAGCACGCCGGCGCCTACCGGCGCATCTTCGAGCGCTGCGAGCTCGAGTTCTTCGAGGTCGAAGCGGAGGTCGGGGTGATGGGCGGCAGCGAGTCGAAGGACTACCTCGCGCCCGCCGGGAGCGGCGAGAACGTCCTGGTCACGTGCGAGCGGGGCGATTACGCGGCCGACCTCGAGATCGCCCGCGGCGTCCCGCGCGCGCCGGCGTTTCCGGCCGCCGTGGCAGCGCCCGAGGAGGTCGAGACGCCCGGCGTCACGACGATCGACGCGCTCGCCGACCTCCTCGGCGTCGACGGCGCCGCTACTTCGAAGGCGATGCCCGTCGTCTCGGACGGGCGAGTCGTCCTCGCGCTCGTCCGCGGCGACGACCGCCTCCATGAGGGCAAGCTCGCCGCGGTGCTCGGCCGCGAGTTCCGCCCGGCGACCGACGAGGAGATCCAGGAGGCGTTCGGTGCCGACCCCGGCTCGATCGGGCCGGTGGGCGTCGGAGTCGACGTGATCGCGGACGAAGCGCTGCGAGAGGGTCAGTTCGTTGCAGGCGCAAACCGAACCGGGCACCACCTCCGCGGGGTCGAGGTCGGCCGCGACTACATGGCCCGCTTCGCGGACATCCGCGAGGCCAGGGAGGGCGACGCCTGCCCCCGCTGCGGGGGTAGCCTGCGCTTTCAGGTCGCGATCGAGGTTGGCCACATCTTCAAGCTCGGCACCCGCTACTCGGAGTCCCTCGGGGCGACGTACCTCGACGAGTCGGGCCGGGAGCGGCCGATCGTGATGGGGAGCTACGGGATCGGGCCGGGCCGGATCATGGCCGCGGCGATCGAGCAGAACCACGACGGTAACCGGATCGAGTGGCCGGAGCCGCTCGCGCCGTACGACGTCGAGATCGTCGCCCTCCAGGCCGCGGGCGCCGAGACACTTGCGATCGCGGAGCAGATCGCGGGTGCCGTCGAGGCGCAGGGAGCCCGCGTTCTGCTCGACGACCGCGAGCGCCGCCCGGGCGAAAAGTTTGCCGATGCCGACCTGATCGGGTGTCCGAAACGCGTTGTCGTGGGAAAAAAGACCCTCGAGGAGGGAACGGTGGACGTGCGGTCGCACGGCGAGGACCGTCAGGTGCCGGTGGAGGACGTGGCCCACAACCTCTACGCGAGCGGCTGATGGCCCGCAAGCGCCGCTTCAGCGACCAGCCGTTCGGCGTCACGGTGCAGTCACTCATGACGGAGACACACACGACGTACCGTGCGCTCGCCGACCGAACCGGCCTCTCGGCCGGCTACCTGAACCACCTCGTGCACGGGAACCGCCCGGTCCCGTCGAGCGAGGTCATTGCGACGCTCGCGAAGGCGCTCGGCGTCGAGCCGGAGCATTTTCGCGAGTACCGCGTGCGCGCCATCACCGAGAGGCTCGAGGCAATGCCGGATCTGGTCGACCGCCTCTACAAGCGGTACGGGGCGTAGCGGCACTCGGCGCGCGCGCGGGCGCGCCCAGCCCTACAGCTGCTCCTCGGGCGGTGGCGCGTCGTCGTCGGGGCCGAGAACGGGCGGAATCGGCTCGGCGGGAACGATTCCGAACTCACTGGGATCGAAGCCGATCGTCGACATGGCGGCCCGATCGGGGAGCGGTTCACCAGCCGCGGCCGCGAGCTCCTCGTCGGTGATTTCGGCGATGCTCTCGTCGCGCGCGTCCGTCATCGGGTCACCTCCGCGTGTCGATGGACGGGTTCTTCCCGCTCGCCGGGCGAGGAAACACGTGCAAAGCACGGCTTAACCGGCCGTTCGCCGCGATACTTGCCGCCGCGCGCGAGCCGCGCGTCCGCCCGCGCTGCCGGCGCGCTATCGTTGGCGAGGAACGGGGCGTGGCGCAGCCTGGTTAGCGCGCCAGTCTGGGGGACTGGAGGTCCCCGGTTCGAATCCGGGCGCCCCGACTCGGGAAACTGTGAGGAAACGGGGGGTTTTCCGAGGACCTCCCGGTGGGAAGTAACGCGGCTCGGCGTCCGATAGACGTCCGAACGCTCACTTTTCCGCCGCCTGAGGCTCGTTCTGGCGAACGTCGAAGGCGTCCAGGAGGTCGCGCTCGTGCGCCTCGGCGCGGGGGAGAAGGTGGCCGTACGTCTTGTCGATCTGCTCGATGCTCGTCCCCATGCGCCGGGCGAGCGTGAAGAGGTCGACACCGGCCGCGATCGACCACGACGCGTACGTGTGGCGCAGCGCGTACGGGGTCCGGTACGCGATCCCCGCCACGTCGAAGGCGGGCTTCCAGCGCTTCCGGCGCCAGACGCCGAGGTTGAGGTAGCCGCCCCGCTCGCCGGGAAAGAGCAGCGGCGTGTCGATCCGGGGCGGTAGCTCCTCCAGTACGGCGAGCACGCGTCCTCGGAGCGGAACACGACGGCGGGCGCCGTCGGTCTTGCCGTAGTCCCTGAGCTTCCCGTCGGTGTAGACGCGGCGGACGTGAACGACGCCGGCCTCGCGGTCGACGTCCCGGCGCTCGAGCGCCAGCCACTCCTCGGGCCTGAGGCCCGTCCCGGCCGCGAAGAGGATCATCCCCCGCTCGTTCGGTCGGAGCTCGTCGGCGACGGCCTCGACGTCTTCCCAGGACTCGAACACCGGAACCTCGCCCCGCTTCGGCTCCGGGTTGGGGACCTCCTTCGCCGGGTTCTCGTCGAGCATCCGAGCCCGGACGGCGTAGTTCAGGACCTGTCGGAGCGCCTTGTGGATTCCCCAGGCCGACTTCGCCGGGAGGCGGTTCCGCCATGCCGCGATCTCGTTGACCAGCAACCGCTCGATCGGGACGTCCCCGAAGACGTCGGTCGCGTACTTCAGGCGCTCCCGGAGCGTGCGGAGCGTGTTCTCCTCGGCGATGTGCTGGGCGAGGTATTCGTCCACCAGCTGCGCGAGCGTGACGCTGCGCCGGTAGTTGCGCCCCAGGCGCATCCGGTCGATCGCGTCCCCGAGCGCAGCGCTCGCCTCGCCTTTCGTCTTGAAGCCTCCGACCTGGGGACGCTTCCCGGTCGCATCGCGATACCGGTACGCCCACGTCCCGTTCGGCAGCCGAAAGAGGCTCCCCAGCTGAACGCTAGGCACGGTCGTCCTCCCTTGGGCGCGAGAAAGCCCCCGGCGCGCGGGTGCAGCCGCGTCGCCGGGGGCTCCGCGCAAAGCTAACGAAGGCCAGACTCGTCTGCACCCGAGTCACCGGACCGATCCTATAACGCCGCTAGGCCTGCGCTCGGCCGGCTCCGGGCCGTGCCGCCAGGAAGCGAGGACCGGGTCGATCTCCGACCAGTAGAACCTCACCGGGCACCCTTTCCGCCCGCCAATCC
>DATAAZ010000062.1:0-27585 GCA_036259875.1 Gaiellaceae bacterium | reverse complement strand
GGCCGATGTCCACGGTCGAAGCACCAACAGCGCCTTCCGCAAAGCCCGTCGAGGGCTCAGGCGGCCTTCTGCTCGAGATCGACGGGCAGATCGTCCCCAACTACGACGCCACGATGGTCCCCTTCGAGGACGGGGACGTGGTGTCCGGCAAGGTGGTTCGGATCGACAAGGACGAGGTGCTCGTCGACATCGGCTACAAGTCGGAGGGCGTCATCCCGGCGAACGAGCTCTCGATCCGTAAGTCGATCGATCCCTCCGAGGAGGTCTCGCTCGGCGAGGAGGTAGACGCGCTCGTCCTCACGAAGGAGGACCAGGACGGCCGCCTGATCCTGTCGAAGAAGCGCGCGCGGTTCGAGATGGCGTGGAAGCGCTTCGAGGGCGCGGCCGAGAGCGGCGAGCCGGTCGAGGGGACGGTGATCGAGGTCGTCAAGGGCGGCCTCATCCTCGACCTCGGCGTGCGCGGCTTCCTACCCGCCTCGCTCGTCGACATCCGCCGGGTGCAAGACCTCGACGAGTTCCTCGGCAAGACGCTGCGCTGCAAGGTCATCGAGCTCAACCGAAGCCGCAACAACGTCGTCCTCTCACGCCGCGCCGTCCTCGAGGAGGAGCGGAAGGAGGCGCGGCAGGCGATCCTCGACCGCCTGTCGCCGGGCGACATCGTGACGGGCACGATCTCCAACATCGTCGACTTCGGCGCGTTCGTCGATCTCGACGGGATCGACGGGCTCATCCACATCTCGGAGCTCTCGTGGAGCCACGTGAACCATCCGTCCGAGGTGCTCCAGATCGGGCAGGAGGTCCGCGTGAAGGTGCTCGACATCGACCGGGAACGGCAGCGGATCTCGCTCGGGCTCAAGCAGACGCAGAGCGACCCGTGGCAGCAGGTCGTCGACACCTACGACGAGGGAGACGTCGTCGAAGGTCGCGTGACGAAGGTCGTGACGTTCGGGGCGTTCGTCGAAATCCTCCCAGGCGTCGAGGGGCTGGTGCACATCTCCGAGCTCGCCCAGCACCACGTCGAGAATCCTCGTGAGGTCGTCTCGCAGGGGGAAATCGTGCGCGCGAAGATCATCGAGATGGACGCCGAGCGCCGCCGTCTTTCGCTCTCCCTGAAGCGTGTCGAGGAGGGCGAGCCCGTCCGCTCGCTCGACGGCGCCTCGTCGCTCGGCCTCTCGGAAGAGGTCTTCGCCGAGGCGGGCGAGGCGGTGCGGGTTGACCCCGGCGAGCCCGAGGGCGCGGCCGCGGAGCCCGCGGACGCCGAGGACGGCGTCCCCGCTCAGACTGAGGCGAACGAGTAGCGGGCACCGCCCCGCCGCGCTCGCGGTGACGGGCGGGATCGGGGCGGGGAAGAGCGAGCTCTTGCGCGCGTTCGCGCGTCATGGGGCGGCCGTCCTCTCGAGCGACGAGATCGTCCACCGCCTCCTTCGCGAGGACGGCGCCGTCAAGCGCGCAGTCGTCGAGCGCTTCGGGGACCGCGTGCTCGACGGCGCGGGCGAGATCGACCGTGCGCGCGTCGCCGAGATCGTCTTCGCCGACCGCGACGCGCTCGCCTGGCTCGAGGCGCTCGTCCACCCCCGCGTGCTCGCTGCGTACGAGGCGTGGCGCCAGCGGCTCGCCGGGACGAACGATCCGCCCGCCGTGTGCGTCATCGAGGTGCCGCTCCTCTACGAGGTCGGCGCCGAGCCGAGGTTCGACGCGGTGGCCGTCGTGACGGCGCCGCGCCGGGTACGGGCTGCCCGGGTCCGGCGGCCGCTCGAGGAGCGCGAGCGCCGCCTCCTGCCGGACGACGAGAAGGTGGCGCGCGCCGACTTCGCGTACGTGAACGACGGCTCGCTCGCCGACCTCGACGCGTTCGCGTCCGACGTGCTCGCCAAGCTGACCTGCGCGGGGCACTGACGGATGCGCTACGCCCTCGCAGCGCTCGTTGCCTTCGCCGGCGTCGCCGGCGCGGTCGTCTATCTGGAGGACGCGAAGCCGGGCTGGTACGCGAAGCACCGCTACCCGCTCGCGTACGAGCACGTGATCGTCG
The DNA here is from genome assembly GCA_036259875.1 of Gaiellaceae bacterium. GTDB lineage: Bacteria > Actinomycetota > Thermoleophilia > Gaiellales > Gaiellaceae > DATAAZ01. The sequence goes on along the minus strand of DATAAZ010000062.1, from coordinate 25,556 downwards.
GCCACGCTCGGAACTACGACCTCGACGCGGCGCTCCTCGCCGCGGTCGTCTACCGAGAGAGCAAATTCGACTCGGCCGCGCGCTCGACCTCCGGGGCGATCGGCCTCATGCAGCTCCTCCCCGCGACTGCGAAGGGGATCGCCCTCCATACGGGCGGCAAGGAGTTCGTCGTCCGCGATCTCTACGACCCTGAGATAAACGTCCGCTACGGCGCCTTCTACCTCCGCCGCCTGCTCACGAAGTACGACGACGAGCGGCTCGCGCTCGCCGCGTACAACGCAGGGCAGCGAAACGTCGACGAGTGGCTCGCGGCCGACCGAGGGATCGTATTCGCGGAGACGCGCGAGTACGTCGACGACGTGCTCGAGCTGCGGGAGATCTACGCGCGCGCCTACGGGGACGAGCTCGGCGTCCGACGGGCGGCCGGCGCCCGCCGGTCGGGCGGCCGGGTCACGGGCTCCTCTGCGCGGCGGATGACTTCGCAGTCGCGCGCGAGGCGATCGACGTGGTCGGCGAGCACGATGTCGCGCCCTGGCCCGCACACGACGTCGTCGCGGGCGGCGTCGCGCGCGGCGATCGAGTCGTTTCCTCCATCGCCGAAGAGCCGGTCCGTCCCAGCTCGGCCGCGCAAGACGTCGTTTCCGGACCCGCCCGAGAGGCTGTCGTTTCCGTCGCCACCCCAGACGCGGTCGCCGCCCGAGCCCGCGATCACCACGTCGTTCGAGGGGCCCGCGTGGATCTCGTCCCACCCTTCGCGCGCGCAGACGACGTCGTAGTTGGCCGTCCCCCGCAGAACGTCGTCACCCTTCGTGCCGAAGATCGTGCAAGCGACCGGGGGCGGCGGGTTGCAGAGCTGGCGAAGCCGTGCCCGGCGCCCGCGAAGCTGTGCCGCGCGCTCGGGGCTTGCGGCGAGGTTCTCGAGCTGGTGCGGATCGGCGACGAGGTCGTAGAGCTCCTCCTCGCCCGTCTCGTACGACACGAAGATCGACCTCGCGTTCCTGACCGCGCAATAGCTCGGGATCCCGTGGTTCGTCGGCGTCGAGCGCAGGTGCTCGACGAGGAAGTCCGCGCGCCAGGGGACATCGGGCGACGTCAAGAGCGGCACGAGGCTCGCGCCTTCGACGTAGGGCGGCACGATGCCGGCGACGTCGGCGAACGTGGGCGCGAGGTCGATGTTGAGGACGAGCCGCCGGTCGCGCCGCGGTGACCGGACGAGCGCGTCGTACCGCACGACGAACGGCACCCTGATCGACTCCTCGTAGGGGTCCATCTTGCTCGTCCGCCGATGCTCACCCCACGCGAACCCGTTGTCGGACGTGTAGGCGATGAGCGTGTTCTCGAGGCGGCCGGTCTCGCGTAGCGCCTCGACGATTCGACCGACCCCTTCGTCCACCGCGAGCAGGGAGCGGAGCTGGTCGCGGCGGAACTCGTCGATCGCGTTCTGCTGCGCCGGCTCGAGAAGCGGACGTGCGCGAAGCCAGGCCGGCTTGTCGGAGACGTCCGCCTCGTTGTAGCTCGCGGGCCGCCACGGCTCGAGATCCGCAAGCGCTCCGGCATGGCGCTGCGCCGGAGTGGCGGGGGAGTGGGGGGCGTAAGGCGCGTAGACGAGGAAGAGCGGTCCCGCCGTCTCGCGAAGGAACCTGACCGCGTCGTCGGCGAGGACGTCCGTCGAGTACTCGGACGGCTCGCGCCCGTGCCAGGTGGGCGCCCCGTTCCGGTTGAGCCAGTATTCGTCGTAGCGGCCCGCGAACGCCGTCCAGTGGCTCCATCCGGGCGGGACATACCCGGACAGCGGCGAGTACCCGTTGAGGTACTTGCCGACGTAGCCGGTCCGGTACCCGACCGCCTGGAGCCATGTGGCAACGGTGGAGGCGTCGCGGAAGGCGGCGAAGCCGCCGTACCGCCCCGTGTTCAGGTACACGCCCGTCGAGTGGGAATAGAGCCCGGTCAGGATGCTCGCCCTGCTTGGGCAGCAGAGCGAGTTGACGACGAAGCCGTTCGAGAACGTGACGCCGCGCCCGACGAGCTCGCGGCGCACGTTCGGCATCGCGGAAAGCGTGTCCCAGCGCTGGTCGTCGGTGAGGACGAGGACGACACTCGGACGCTCGGCAGTTTGCGCCGAGGCGGCGGGCGCGACGACGGCGACGAGCGCGGCGACGAGCGCGAGCGCACGCACGAGGGAGCGAGAGGACACCACGGACCCGCGGCCCAGTCTAGGAAGCGAGTCCGCGGCTCTCAAACGCGAACCGACCTGCCCCGGCCCCAGGGCTACGATGAGTCGGTGCCCCCGTTTCAGGTCTCACGCGCCTACAACCCGACGGGCGACCAGCCCGAGGCGATCGCCGGCCTCGCGCAGTCGGTAAGCGAGGGCAACCGGTTCCAGACCCTCCTCGGCGCCACCGGAACCGGGAAGACGGCGACGATGGCGTGGATCGTCGAGCAGGTGCAGCGACCTGCGCTCGTCATCGCGCATAACAAGACGCTCGCCGCGCAGCTTTGCAACGAGTTCCGCGAGTTCTTCCCGGGAAACGCCGTCGAGTACTTCGTCTCGTACTACGACTACTACCAGCCCGAGGCCTATGTCCCGCAGGCCGACCTCTACATCGAGAAGGACGCCTCGATCAACGACGACATCGACCGCCTGCGCCACGCGGCGACGAGCGCGCTCCTGACACGGCGCGACGTCGTGATCGTCGCCTCGGTCTCGTGCATCTACGGGATCGGCTCGCCGCGCGAGTACGAGGAGAAGACCGTCTTGCTCGCGACGGGGCAGGAGATCGACCGCGACGTCCTGCTCCGGAAGCTCGTCGACATCCAGTACTCGCGCAACGACTCGTTTCTGGGCCGGGGACGGTTCCGCGTGCGCGGCGATGTCGTCGAGGTGCAGCCGGCTGCGATGGAGTCGGCCTACCGGATCTCGTTCTTCGGCGACGAGGTCGAGCAGATCAGCCACTTCGACCCGCTGACCGGCGAGGTCTACGCGAAGCTCGACCACCTCGCGATCTTCCCGGCGACGCAGTACGTCACCGACCGGGACACGATCGAGCGGTCGGTCCGCGAGATCCGCCACGAGCTCGAGGAGCAGGTGAAGCTCTTCGAGTCACAGGCGAAGCTGCTCGAGGCGCACCGCATCCGGCAGCGGACCGAGTACGACATGGAGATGCTCCAGGAGCTCGGCTACTGCAACGGGATCGAGAACTACTCGCGCATCCTCGACGGGAGGCCAGCCGGGTCGCCGCCACACACGCTCCTCGACTACTTCCCGGACGACTTCGTCTGCTTCGTCGACGAGTCGCACCAGACCGTGCCGCAGATCGGCGGCATGTACGAGGGCGACCGCTCGCGCAAGGAGACGCTCGTCGAGTACGGGTTCCGCCTTCCCTCGGCACTCGACAACCGGCCGCTTCGCTTCGACGAGTTCCTCGCGCGCGTGCCGCAGCTCCTCTTCGTCTCCGCGACGCCGGGGACGTTCGAGCTCCGTCGCTCGGCGGTCGTCGCCGAGCAGATCATCCGTCCGACGGGCGTCGTCGATCCCGAGGTCGAGCTTCGCCCGACAAAGAACCAGATCGACGACCTGATGAACGAGATCCGCCGCCGCGAGGAAGCGGGCCAGCGCGTCCTCGTGACGACGCTGACGAAGAAGATGGCGGAGGACCTGACCGACTACCTGCTCGAGTCGGGCGTGAAAGCGCGCTATCTCCACTCCGAGATCGACACGCTGGAACGGATCCAGATCATCCGCGAGCTGCGTCTCGGCGAGTACGACGTCCTCGTCGGCGTGAACCTGCTGCGCGAGGGGCTCGACCTGCCGGAGGTCTCCCTCGTCGCGATCCTCGACGCGGACAAGGAGGGGTTCCTGCGCGGCCAGACCGCCTTGATCCAGACGATCGGACGGGCGGCACGGAACGTGAACGGCAAGGTGCTCATGTACGCGGACAAGCTGACCGAGGCGATCAAGGGGGCGATCGACGAGACGAACCGCCGCCGCGAGATCCAGCTCCGCTACAACGAGGAGCACGGGATCACGCCCGAGTCGATCGTCAAGGGCGTCTCCGACATCGCCGAGTTCCTCGCGCTCGAGTCGCCGACCGTGCCCGGGAAGCGCCGGCGTGGGGCGGCCAAGGTCGAGGGCATGAGCCGCGAGGAGCTCGAGCGGCTCGTCGTTACGCTCGAGGAGGAGATGTACGTCGCCGCCGAGGAGCTTCGCTTCGAGTACGCCGCCAAGCTCCGCGACGAGATCAAAGAGCTCCGCCGGGAGCTCCAGGCGACCGCCGAAGCGGCGGCTTAGCGGGCGCGCCCCGTCAGCCCGGCCGCTCCCGCGGCGCGTTCGCGCGGGGCGACCGCGACCGACGTCACGCACAACGGGTTGCGACTGAGCGTCACGAAGATGATGCCGCCGCGAGTCGGTCTAACCGCGAGCGCTGCGCTGCCGTCCGCGTCGGTCCGAACACGACGGTTGACGCCCGCGCCCCGAAGTGCGACGACGACTCGCTCTGCCGGCATCCCGGAGAGCGCCAGCCGTATGGATACCCGTCGCCTCGTGCCGGCCAGCACGATGTCGGGCCGAGCGCCGATCTCGCAAGCGCGGGCGTCGCCTCGCGGTCCGATCGCCATCGCGCTCCCGCCACCGCGCCGCGTCGCCTCCGCGGCCGCCTGCATCACGCCGCCCGGCTGGAAGTCGATTCCGGTCGTCGCGCCGATCTCGGCGCTCGTCGTGTACCGGTGCCCGAGTGCGGCGAGCGCCGCGCCGTCGGGCGACGAGATGAACGCCGGCTCGGCGCTGACGGTCGCCGTGTTTCGCTGCGAGGCGCGGGGCGTCGCGATCGCGTCCGGGAGCGAGCGGCCAAAGTCGAGATGCTCGACGAGCGTCTGCAGGACCGTCGTGATGATCATCGAGCCGCCCGGCGAGCCGAGCGCCACGTCGGGCCGGCCGTCCCGGAGCACGATGGTCGGGCTCATCGACGAGCGCGGCCGCTTGCTGCCGGCGGGGGAGTTCGCCAGGCCCGTCGTGAACTCGAAGTCGGTCAGCTCGTTGTTCAGGAGGAAGCCTTTGTCTCCCGCGGCGATCCCGCTCCCGCCGATCGACTCGATCGTGAACGTGTACGAGACGACGTTTCCCCATCGGTCGGCGACGGTCAGGTGTGTCGTCGAGGGCCCTTCGTTGTCGGTTGGGTCGCCCGGCGCGACCGGCTTCGTCGACGCGGTCGGCCCGATCGATGTGCGCCGCTCGGCGGCGAACGAGTCCGAGAGAAGGCCCGCGAGCGGGACGAAGACGTGGTCGGGGTCGCCGAGGTAGCGGCCGCGATCTGCGAACGAGTACGCCGAGGCCTCGAGGAAATAGTGGAGCGCCTGCGGGCGCGGCAGCGTCGAGAGCGGGTAGCCCTCGAGGATGTTGAGCGCCTCGCCGACCGTCGAGGCCCCGCTCGAAGGTGGCCCCATCCCGTAGTGGTCGCGGCCGCGGTAGCTCGAGCGGGCCGGCGCGCGGAAGAGCGCCTCGTAGGCGGCCAGGTCGGCTTCCGTCATGACGCCGGAGCGGATGTTCCGCGTCGTGCCCGGGACGACAGGCGGCGTCCGGACCGACTGCACGATCGCGCGTGCGATGTCGCCCGAGTAGAACGCGTCGACGCCGCGCCGCGCGATCGTCCGGTACGTCGCGGCGAGCTGCGGATTCCGGAAGACGGAGCCGACCGGGGGGGACAGGAACGTGCCGGGCGTGAGGAACGTGGCCCGCGTCGTCGCGAAGTCGTCGAAGCGGTCGCGATTGCTCTCGGTCTGGTCGAAGAACGTCTGGTCGACGACGAACCCCTGCTCGGCGACGCGGATTCCGTGCTGCATGAGAACCCGAAGCGGCCGGGTGCCGAAGCGGTCGAGCGCCTCCTCCCACGTGCGAAGTGTCCCGGGCACTCCCACACCGAGCCCGCTGGTCTGCGCCTCGGCGAACGCGATCGGCATTCCCGTCGCCGGGTTGATGAACGCAGTGGGCGGGAAGGCGGCCGGCGACTCCTCGCGCCCGTCGATGGTGAAGATGCGCCGGTCCGCGGCGCGGTAGATCACCATGAAGCCGCCGCCGCCGATGCCGCACGAGTAGGGCTCCGCCACGCCGAGCGTCGCGGCCGCGGCCACCGCCGCGTCGACCGCGTTGCCGCCGCGGCGCAGGGTCTGGATCGCGGCCTGCGTGCCGAGCGGGTCGACCGTCGCGGCGGCTCCGCCCCGCCCGACCGCGACCGCCTGCTTCGGCGGCGCGGGGACCTGCGCGCCGGCCGAGGCGGCGACGAGCAGGGCGCCGATCAGCGTGGCGAGCGCAGCGAGCGGGCGATGCACCGCTTCGCGAACCTACGCCCTTCTCGGACCGGCGTCAACTGTCAACGCGCCCCGCCGCTCCTGCCTGGTTTCCAGGACTTTCCTCTATTGACCGCGACCCCGGAGGGTTGTACGTTCGGGCCCCACTCCGGTCGAGCCGCCACCCCTGGAGGAGCTGGTCCATGCGCAACCGCCGTTTCATCCCTGCCCTTCTCACATCCGTGCTCGTGCTCGCCGTCGGCGTCGGGCCGCCGACCGCCGGCGCGGAGGAGTCGGACGCCGCCCCGGCGCCGGCGACGAAGGCGAGGCGCGTCATCCTCTTCGGCTCCGACGGCATGCGCCCCGACCACGTCCTGTCGTATGCGCGCCAGGGTCACATGCCGAACTTCCGGACGCTACTCAGGTCGGGCGTGCGCGGGACGAACGGGCTCCGCCAGGGGTTCCCGCCGAACACGGGCGTCGGCTGGCACACGGTCGGAACGGGAACCTGGCCGGGCGAGCACGGCTCCACGAACAACACCTTCCACCGGACGGGCGACCAATTCGGCAACCGGACGAGCTTTGCGACGGACGGGATCCTCCAGTCGGACCACATCGCCCAGGCGGCGGAGCGTGCGGGCAAGACGGTCGTTGCCGTCGAATGGGTCGGGACCCGGAACCTGCGGCCCGCCCTTCAGGGGCCGCTCGTCGACTTCCGCACGTTCTTCTCCGACCGCGGCGTCCTCGTGAACTACGACCTGCCGGGGCAGCCGGCGCTCGCGAACGAGTTCGGCGTCACGTACCAGCGCGTCACGCTCAACCCCGCGACGGGCTGGGCCGGAGCACCGGCCTCGTTCAGCCCCGCGCGCGAGCAGCGGCTGAAGCTGACGAACACCGCCTTCCCGGCCTCCGACAACACGGACCGCTTCTACGACCTCTACATCTACGACTCGACGAACGACGGGCGCACGAATTACGACCGCGTGCTCCTCGCCCCTGCCGAGGCCGGGAAGAACGCCGCGGGCGCCGTCGCCAACCTGGCCGCGGACCAATGGGCCGAGATCAAGCTGACGCTGATCGGCGCCCGGGCGGGCCAGACGGCCGGCTTCTACGTCAAGGCGATCGAGATCGCCCCCGACCTCTCGCGCTTCCGGATCTACTACACGTCGATCTCACGCGTGAACGCGAGCTACAACCGGCTCGGCCCCGCGGGCTCGGCGGCGTTCGAGGAGACGCTCGCTGCGCGCTTCCCCACGTCGACGGCCGCCGATTTCGCGCCGCTCGAGGCGGAGATCGTCGACGAGGACACGTACGTCGAGCAGGGCCTCAAATGGTCGGAGGCGCACTGGGCGTACATGCGCTACATCGTCCGGGAGCTCGGCGTGAATCCCGACCTCTTCCTCGTCGGCGTGCCGACCACGGACGAGTTCCAGCACCAGTTCCTCGCACTGACCGTGCCGCGCGACATGGACGGGCGGCCGAACCCGTACTTCGACAACGTGAACGGCGACGGGACGAGGGACGGGCGGCTCGCCGCGCGGCGCGGCTACATCCGTGACGCCTACCACGAGGCCGACGCGACGCTCGGGCTCGCCCGTCGCCTCGTCCGCAACGAGACCGTGCTCGCGACCTCGGATCACGGTTTCGCGCCGCAGTGGCTCGCCGTGAACGCGAGCCGGGTGCTCGTCGACGCGGGCCTCCAAACGGCCGAGACGATTTCGAATTGCCGCGTCGCCGCGACCGACGCGCTGCAGCGCGTCAAGGCGTGCTGGGCGGGCGGCACGGCGCAGATCTACATCCGCCTGGAAGGCCGCGACCCGCGGCCGACGAGCGGCCCGGCGGCGGGGACGCCCGGCGTCACCCAGGCGAACTACGAGTCGGTGCGCCAGCAGATCGCGGCCGCCTTCCGCGGCCTCGCCGACCCGGCGACCCCGGGGCGGCAGGTGATCGCGCAGGTGTTCATGAAGGAGCAGCTGCGCGACGTCGCCGGGACGGACGCGCTGCACCCGAGCCGCTCGGGCGACGTGGTGGTCGTCGCGCGACCGCCGTACCAGTTCGACGCGCCGACGGCCGGCCAGCGGATCGCGTTCTCGCACTTCTTCGGCCAGCACGGCTATCTCCCCGACCTGGTCGACCTCCGCGACCAGGTGAACATGCACGGCAACTTCGTCGCTTCCGGGCCGGGGGTCGCCCGCCGCTCACCCGTCGCGAACGTCCGCGCGATCGACGTCGCGCCGACGGTGGCGTTCCTGATGCGGATCCCGGGGCCTCAGAACGCCAGCGGCCGGATCCTGTACGAGATCCTGCCGCGGCAGCCAATCGCGCACCGGCGGCCCCCGCGGGCGGGCGCCGCGGCGGCCGCCGCGGCCGGGGGGATCACGGGCCGGCATCGGCTGAAGCCGCTCCCGCTCCGCGAGATCACGATCCTCCACATCAGCGACTTCCACGGTCAGCTGGTCCCGCTGTCGGAGGCGGCTGACAACGTCGCCGGGAGCGGCGCAATCAACCAGACCTACGACATCGGCGGGGCGGCGTTCCTGAAGCCGTGGTTCGACGTGTACCGGCGCGAGGCGCGCAACGGGCACCTCACATTGACCGCCGGGGACGCGGTCGGAGCGACGCCGCCGATTTCGAGCTTCTTCGGCGACAAGCCGACGATCGAGGCGATGAACATGATGGGCTTCCGTGCTGACGGGCTCGGGAACCACAACTTCGATCGCGGCCAGGAGTACCTTCGCACCGAGCTGATCCCGCTCGCGAGATTCCCCTACCTGTCGGCGAACGTCGTCGACACGGCCGGTAGGACGCCGCCGGAGTGGAGGCCGACGAGGATCTTCCGCTTCGGGAAAGTGAAGCTCGGCTTCGTCGGCTTCACCAACGAGGACGCTCCCACGGTCGTCAGGCCGGGGGCGTTCGGGCCGTTCCAGGTGACCGACATCGAAACGGCCGTGAACCGGCACGCACGAGCGCTCAAGCGACGCGGCGCGCATGCGATCGTCGCAATGGGCCACGAGGGCGCCACGGGCGGGACCGTGTCCGAGCCGACGGGTCCGCTCGTCGAGATCGCCGACGCGCTCCGGGGTGTCAACGTCCTGATCGGCGATCACGAGGACTTCCAGGTGCTCACCCGGCGTCCGAACGGTCTCCTCGTTACGGCCAACCGGAGCAAGGGCATGAGGTTCACCCGGATCCGCGTCGTCGTGAACGTCGAGACGGGGCGTCTCGTCTACCGGACGGCCGACTTCCACAAGCCGTGGAACATCGGCGTCGCGCCCGACGGCGCACTCCAGGCGAGGCTCGACGAGCTTCGCGCACGGCTCGCGACGGAGCTCGGCCGCGTCATCGGGAACTCGACCCGGTTTATCCCGCGGGCCGACGCGTGCGGGCAGTCGGCCGGACGCACATGCGAGTCGCTGGTCGGGAACGTTGTTACGGACGCCATCCGGCGCGCGTACAACGTCGAGTTCGCGATCACGAACTCGGGCGGCCTCCGGTCGAACCTCACGTGCCCGACAGCCGATATCGCTACCGACTTCTGTCCGCCGTACACGCCGCCGCCGTACCCGATCACGCGTGGCCAGGTGCTCGAGGTGCTCCCGTTCGGGAACGTCGTCGTCACGATGGGCGTGAACGGCGCCGAGCTGAAGGCGATGCTCGAGAACGGCGTCTCCCGAATGCCCGCCGCCGACGGGCGCTTCCCGCAGGTGTCGGGCCTCTGCTTCACGTACGACGTTTCGCTTCCGCCCGGGAGCCGGGTTGTCTCGGCCCGCCGCCAGGCCGCGGACGGTTCGTGCACGGGCGCGCCGATCGACCTGACGGCGGCGTCGACGTACACGATCGCGACGAACGACTTCACCGCGACCGGCGGTGATGCGTATCCGAACTTCTCGGGGCGCTTCACGACCCGGGACCTGATGGACCAGGTCACCGCGGACTCCATTCAGGGGCTCGGCACGATCAGCCCGGCGATTCAGGGCCGGATCGTCTGCACCGGGACGGGCTGCCCGACGATCACGGCGCCGTAGAAGACAGTCGAGGAGCTCGCCTCGGGGTTCCCGGCGGCGAGCTCCTCGCGTCAGCCGACGAAGGCGAGCGGCTCGAGGCCGCGCGGGAAGCGACGATCGGCGATCTGCGCCCAGCTCCCGTGCCCCTCGCCGCCGCCCGGCGCCCAGGCGTAGGTGATCACTCGGAGCGTCCGCCCGTCCGCCTCGAAGACGTGCAGGCCGCGCGCCTCGCCGCGCCGCCTCGGGCGCGGCTGGCCGAGGCCGGGCGCGACGACGACGGTCGTCCCCCGCACGCGCGGCGCGCCGGGCGTCAGCACCTCGAACTCCCGCCGTTCCCCCACGGTGCTCTGGTGAACGTGACCCGAGACGATCAGCTCGGCGCCGGCGTCGACGAGGCCGCCGAGGACGCTCGAGCGGTTCGCGATCGTCCGCTTCGCGGTCCGCCATGGCGCGCCCATGAGGTGGTGGTGCAGCGCGACGAGCTTCAACGCGTCGGTCGGCGCGTCGCCGAAGATGTCCGCGACGCGCTCGATCTGCGCGGGGCGGAGCGCGCCTCCCTGCTGCTTCCACGGGCGGACGGAGTTGAGCCCGCAGGCGACGATGCGCTCCGACCGGTAGACCGGCTCGGTTTCGGGCCAGACCCGACAGAACTCGCGGAACGTCGCGGTGAATCGCCACGGCGGCATGCGTGGGATGTCGTGGTTCCCGGGGACGACGATGAGCGGCCGGTGGAGCGAGCGAAGCAGCCGGGCGGCTCGGTCGTGCTCGCGCGGCCGGTTCCGGTGCGTGAGGTCGCCGCTCGCGACGACGAGCTCGGGGTCGGCCTCGGCGACGAGCCTGCGAAGATCTTCCTCGACCTCCGGCTCCTCGACCGTTCCGGTGTGCAGGTCGGAGACCTGGATGACCCGCACCGGCCCCGGCCACATCGGGGCCGGAGACTATAGTGGGTCCGTGGCCGACGAACCTGCGGAGCTCTTCGACGACATCTACGTGGGGCTGCGCGCTGGCGCCGCGGGGCGCAAGAAGCGGCGGGGCGAGCCTCTCTCGCCGGAGGAGCGCGAGGCGCTCGGTCGCTGGGAGCGGATGTCGACGATGCGGAAGGCGTTCGCGATCGGCGGCTTCACGGCGGGGACGTTCGGCCTCGGGTTCACCCTCGGCGGGCTCGTCTTCCGTCGCTGGCGCAAGGCGTAAGCGCCGAGACGCCCACGAACACGGCAGGAGGTCGCCGCGGGTCGCCGAACCCGACCGCATGGCTGACGAGCGCGACCTCGTTCGCCTCGAAGCGCGACCTCACGGAATGGCGCTGGCCGGCCCGCTCGCACGTGCGCTCGCGCTCGCAGCCCTCGGCGCCGCAATCGTCGTTCTCGGGTCGCGCCTCGCCTGGCCCATTGCAGCGACCGGCGCCGTAGCCCTCGCGGGCGCGGCGCTCGCCGCGCTTCGCGCCGTCCTCTCCTGGGATCGGACGCGGCTCCTCGTCACGCGCGACCAGCTCGTCGTCGTCCACGGCGTGCTGCGTCGGCGGATCGCGGCCGTCGAGGTCGACGGCGTCCCGATCGAGATCGACGAGAGCGTTCTCGGCCGCCTACTCGGCTACGGGACGCTCGTCGCGGGCGAGCTCGAGGTTCCGTTCGTCCCGGACGCTCGTCGACTCGCTCGCGGCATCTGACTCAAGGTTGATCTCCGTGAAACCGATTGGTACGCCTGCTTTGGTCCGCACGCCCCTCCTCGCCGCGCTCGCGGCGTGCGCATGCATCCACCTCGGGCCAATCACGGCCGATGCCTCCGCCGCCCGCGCGGATCAGTTCGGGCTCGCCGCGACCGGCCACCTGCACAACCTCGATCCCGCGTCGCTTGCCCGCGAGCTCGCCGGCTACCGCGGTGCCGGCGCGCGCTGGATCCGATTCGACCTCAATTGGGGCGTCGTCCAGGCGGGTGGCCCTCGGAGCTGGAACTGGGCCCCCTTCGACCGCGTCATCCGGGGCGCTCGGGCGCGCGGGCTGCGCGTGCTTGCAGTTCTGAGCTATTCGCCCGACTGGGCGCGTCCACCCGGAACGGGGCCGCTCCACCAGCCGTCGAACCTTCGCGCGCTCACACGCTTCGCGCGGGCGGCGGCCCGGCGCTACCGCGGCCTCGGCGTCCGTCACTGGGAGATCTGGAACGAGCCGAACCTCGCCGACTTCTGGCAGCCACGGCCGAACGCGGCCGCCTACGGCCGCCTCCTTCGTGCCGCCCATCGCGGGATCAAGCGCGTCGACCGGAGGGCGGTTCTCGTCACCGGCGGCCTCTCGCCGGCCACGAACACGGGCACGAGCGTCGCGCCCGTGACGTTCCTGCGCCGCCTCTACCGAAGCCGCGCGCGCCGCTACTTCGACGCGGTCGGCCACCACGCCTCGACGTTCCCCTACCTCCCCTCCGTCCGAGCCTCGTGGAGCGCGTGGTGGCAGATGGCGGGGACGCGCCCGAGCCTCCGCAGCGTCATGCTGCGGAACGGTGACCGGCGGAAGCGGATCTGGGTGACGGAGTTCAGCGCCCCGACCGGCGGCTCGCGCGCGGTCAGCGAGGCGCGCCAGGCCGAGATCCTCCGCGTCGGCTACCGCCTGATCGGGCGGTACCGGTGGGCCGGGCCGCTCTTCTGGTTCTCGTTCCGGGACGGGACCGTCCCGGGCGGCGACTGGCAGGAGCACTGCGGTCTCGTCCGGGCGGACTACTCGGCGAAGCCGGCGCTGGGGGTTTACCAGGCCCTCGCTCGCGCCGGCTAGCGCGTCGGCCGCGCGCCGGCACGCTTGCCGATGCGCCGACGCACGGCGGCGCGAACATGTGTTCGTCAGACGCCGGGGCTAGACTGGCTCGGATGGTCGCCGACGAGCTGGTCGTCCACGGCGCCCGCGAGCATAACCTCAAGGACATCACGGTCCGGCTGCCGCGGAACGCGCTGATCTGCGTGACCGGGCTCTCCGGGTCCGGAAAGTCGTCGCTCGCCTTCGACACGATCTACGCCGAGGGGCAGCGGCGCTACGTCGAGTCACTCTCGGCCTACGCCCGCCAGTTCCTGCAGATGATGGAGAAGCCCGACGTCGACTCGATCGACGGCCTCTCTCCGGCCATCTCGATCGACCAGAAGACGACCTCGCGAAACCCGCGCTCCACGGTCGGAACGGTGACGGAGATCTACGACTACCTCCGGCTTCTCTACGCGAGGATCGGGAAGCCGCACTGCCCGGTCTGCGGGCGACCGATCGCGGGTCAGTCGATCGAGCAGATCGTCGACCAGGTGCTCCGGCTGCCCGAGGGCACGAAGTTCACCGTGAACGCGCCGGTCGTCCGCGACCGCAAGGGCGAGTACAGGGACGTCTTCGACCACCTGCGCGGCGAGGGCTTCACGCGCGTGAAGGTCGACGGCGAGCAGCGTTCGCTCGACGAGGAGATCGAGCTCGACAAGAAGTTCAAGCACACGATCGAGGTCGTCGTCGACCGGCTCGTGATGAAGCCCGACCTCCGCCACCGGCTCGCCGACTCCGTCGAGACAGCCCTCGCCCTCGCCGACCGGCTCGTCACGATCGACGTCGTCGGTATCCCCGACTTGGAGGAGGGGGCGCCTGGCGGAACCAGGGGTTCGCCCATCAAGGACGGGGAGCCGATGACCTTCTCGGAGCGATTCGCGTGCCCCTTCCACGGGGTCGGCCTGCCGGAGCTCGAGCCGCGCGTCTTCTCGTTCAACTCACCGCACGGGGCGTGTCCGCGCTGCACGGGCCTCGGCGCCCAGCAGGAGATCGACCCCGACCTGCTCGTCCCCGAGCCGGAGCTCTCGATCGCCGAGGGTGCGCTCGTCCCGTGGTCCGTGGGATCGAGCTCGGGGTTCTACGACGCGGTCATCGAGGCGATCGCCGACCGGTACGAGATCGACCTCGACACGCCGTGGTGCGAGCTCTCCGACGAGGAGCGGAGCCGCTTCCTGTACGGCACGAACGGCGACCGCGTCTACGTCAACTACCGGAACCGGATGGGGCGCCGGCGCTCGTACATGCTCGCCTTCGACGGGATCGTCGCGAGTCTGCAGCGGCGCTACCGCGAGACCGACTCCTCGACGCAGCGTGAGCGGATCGAGGAGTACATGAGCTTCCGGCCGTGCCCCGAGTGCAAGGGCGCGCGCCTGAAGCCCGAGGTGCTCGCGGTGACGGTCGGCGACCGCAACATCCACGACTTCACGCGCATGTCCGTCCGGCGGGCGCTCGCGTTCGTGGACGAGCTCCGCCTCTCCGAGACGGACAGCCTCATCGGTGCGCGAATCCTCAAGGAGATTCGCGAGCGTCTGACCTTCCTCGAGAACGTCGGCGTCGGCTACCTGACGCTCGACCGCGCGGCCGCGACGCTGTCGGGCGGCGAGGCGCAGCGCCTCCGGCTTGCGACGCAGATCGGCTCGCAGCTCGTCGGCGTCCTCTACATCCTCGACGAGCCGTCGATCGGCCTGCACCAGCGGGACAACGGGAAGCTGATCGCGACCCTCGAGCGCCTGCGCGATCTCGGCAACACCGTGCTCGTCGTCGAGCACGACGAGCAGATGATGCGCGCAGCGGACCACCTGGTCGACATGGGTCCGGGGGCGGGCGAGCACGGTGGGCACGTCGTCGCCGAAGGGCCGGCCGAGGAGGTGGAGCGGGCTTCGGCCTCGGTGACCGGGCAGTTCCTCTCGCGGGCGCGCTCGATCGCGGTCCCCGACCGGCGCACGGCGGACAACGGCTCCTTCTGGGTTCGCGGAGCGAGCATGCACAACCTGAAGGGGATCGACGTCGAGTTCCCGGTCGCGAAGCTGGTCTGCGTGACCGGCGTCTCGGGGTCCGGGAAGTCAACACTCGTGAACGAGATCGTCTACAAGGCGCTCGCGAACCAGCTCCACCGGGCGCGCGTGCGGCCCGGCGAGCATCTCGGGTGCGAGGGGATCGAGTGTTTCGACAAGGTGATCGACATCGATCAATCGCCGATCGGCCGCACGCCGCGGTCGAACCCGGCCACGTACACCGACCTCTTCACGCCGATCCGCGAGCTCTACGCGCAGACGCAGGACGCGCGCGTGCGGGGGTACAAGCCGGGCCGCTTCTCGTTCAACGTACGCGGCGGGAGATGCGAGACATGCAAGGGCGACGGGACGATCAAGATCGAGATGCACTTTCTCCCGGACGTCTACGTCCCGTGCGAGACCTGCAAGGGAAAGCGCTACAACCGCGAGACGCTCGAGGTGCGCTTCAAGGGCAAGAACATCGCCGACGTGCTCGAGATGTCGGTGGAGGAGGCGCTCGCGTTCTTCGCCAAGATCCCGAAGATCCGGCGGCGGCTTCAGACGTTGCACGACGTCGGGCTCGATTACATCAAGCTCGGCCAGCCTGCGACGACGCTCTCGGGCGGCGAGGCGCAGCGCGTGAAGCTCGCGAAGGAGCTCTCGAAGGTCGCGACGGGACGGACGCTCTACATCCTCGACGAGCCGACGACCGGGCTTCATTTCGCGGACATCGAGAAGCTCCTCGAGGTCCTCCAGCGGCTCGTCGACTCGGGGAACACGGTGCTCGTGATCGAGCACAACCTCGACGTGATCAAGCAGGCGGACTGGGTCGTCGACCTCGGGCCGGAGGGAGGCGACGCGGGCGGCGAAGTGATCGCAACCGGGACGCCCGAGCAGGTAGCCGACGTCGAGGCGAGCTACACAGGGCAGTATCTCCGCCGGCTGCTTCCCGCCAAGGCCGCCGTCGCCGCCTAGGGCCGGTGGGCGTCGAGGCGGGTCACGCCGCGGCGAGCCGCCGGGAGCGCGCGTGGTGGCTCCGGACGCTGGCCGTCTTCAGGCAGCCGTCCTCGACGTTCGCGGCGCTCCGCGACGACTCGCCCGCCGAGGCCGAGGCGCGCGAGGAGCCTGTCCTCGCGCTCGCGCTTCTTGCTGGGGTCGCCGGCGTCCTCGCAACGCCGACCGTCGGCGACCTGCTCGACAACCGCGATCGCGACGCGCTCGTCGTCGCCGTCCTCGTCTTCCTCGCGGGCGGGCTCTACGGGATCGCCACGTACTGGCTGGGGGGCGGCGCGCTCCACGTCGGCATCCGCGCGGCGGGTGGGACGGCGACGTACCGGCAGGCGCGCCACCTGCTCGCCTTCGCGGCGGCGCCGCTCGCGCTCTCGTTGATCGTTCTGTGGCCGCTCCGCCTCGCCGCGTACGGCGGCGACCTCTTCCGCGCGGGCGGAGCAGACGAGGAAGGCGCGGGTCGCTGGGTGTTCGAGGGGCTCGAGGGCGCGTTCTTCCTCTGGGCTGCCGCTCTCTTGGTCGTGGGCGTGCGAACCGTCCACGGCTGGCCGCTCGTGCGCGCGCTCGGCGCGGTCGCGCTCGCAGGCCTCGCGCTCGTCGTGCTCGGCGTCGTCGCAAGCCTCTTGTAGGGGCGTCACCGCCGGCCCGCGGCCGGCGCGCGCGGTCTCCTACCCGGACATCGCCTCGAAGCGCGCGAGCTCGTCCTCGGGCATCGCGTACGTATGCTCGTCGGTCGGGTAGCGGCCCGAGCGCACGTCGGCCGCGAAACGCTCGAGCGCCGCGCGCGTCGCGGCGCCTAGCTCGGCGTAGCGCCTCACGAACTTCGGTGGCGTGCGCTCGCCGATTCCCAGGAGGTCGTGCCAGACGAGGACCTGCCCGTCGCACTCGGGGCCGGCGCCGATCCCGATCGTCGGGATCGAGGCGGAAGCCGTGATCCGCGCCGCGATCGCGGCCGGCACCGCCTCGAGCACGAGCGAGAAGCAGCCGGCGTCCTCGAGCGCGCGGGCGTCGGCGAGGAGAGCGCGCGCCCTGTCCGCCGTCCGCCCTTGGGCACGGAGCCCGCCGAGCGCGGTCGCGGTCTGCGGCGTCAGGCCGATATGGCCCATGACGGGGATGCCGGCCGCCACGATCGCTTGCGCGCGCGCGACGGCATGGCCGGCGCCCTCGAGCTTGACGACGTCGGCGCCGCCCTCCTTGACGAAGCGAATCGCGCTCGCGACGGCATCCTCGTCGGAAACCTGGTAAGAGCCGAACGGCATGTCGCCGACGACGAGCGCGCGCTCCGTCCCGCGCGCGGCCGCGCGCACGAGCACGAGCAGCTCGTCGGTCGTGATCGGGACGGTGGAGTCGTACCCGAGCACGTTGTTCGCTGCGGAATCCCCGACGAGGACGAGGTCGACTCCTGCCCGGTCGGCGACGCGAGCGCTCGGGTGGTCGTATGCGGTGACCATCACGAGCTTCTCGCCGGTCCGTTTGCGCTCGGCGAGGTCGGTGAGCGTGAGCTTCGTCACGGCCGCTCTCCCTCCAGGACGACGTTGTCGATGAGCCGCGTCGACCCCGCCCGGACCGCCGCGGCGAGGACGATCCGGCCGTCCCAGCGCGCGAGTTCGACGTAATCGAAGCGGAGCCGCGGCTCGGCGGCCAGGACCTCGCGCGCGGCGGCGACCGGGTCGCCGCCTTCGCGGTAGACGCGCTCGCCGGCGAAGAGCGCCCGCGGGAGCGCGGCGGCCGCCTCGCGCTCGTCGGCGTTGAGAAACGCGTTGCGAGAGCTGAGCGCGACGCCGTCCTCGTCGCGGACGGTCGGAACGACGCGGAGCTCGATCTCGAGGTCGAGGTCTCGAATCATCCGCCCGACGACCTCCGCCTGCTGTGCGTCCTTCTGCCCGAAGTAGGCGCGGTCCGGCCGAACGATGTTGAAGAGCTTCAGGCAGACGGTGGCGACACCGCGGAAGTGCCCGGGCCGGGCGTCGCCCTCGAGGCCCTGCGCGAGCTCCGTCACGTCGACCCACGTCTGGAACCCTGGCGCATAGAGCTCCTCCGCAGGCGGAAGAAACGCGACGTCGACGCCCGCGCGCTCGAGCTCCGCGAGGTCGCCGGCTTCGTCGCGGGGATACGCCGCGAAGTCCTCGCCCGGCCCGAACTGCGCCGGGTTCACGAAGACGCTCGCGACGACGACGTCGCACTCCGCGCCGGCCGCGGCCAGGAGCGCGGCGTGTCCGCGGTGCAGCGCGCCCATCGTGGGGACGAGGCCGATCGAGTCGTTCCCGCACGGGGCCAGCGCGGCGCGCACCGCGGCGATCGTGTGGGCGACGTTCATCGAACGAGGGCCGCGGTGGCGTCGCTGAGCGCCCGGTAGAGCGGCTCGAGGTCGGGGCGCCGATCCCGGATTTCCGCCAGGTGACGCTCGATCGTCTCCCAGTCGCCGCGGACATGCGGTCCGGTCGGTTGGAACCCGTTCTCGATCGTGCGCTGCATAAGCGGCTCGAGCGCCTCCGGCGGCGCGCCCGCTGCGCGCATCAGGTCGGAGGCGACGTCGTGCAGGGTGACCAGGAAGGCAGCGGCGACCGTCGCGGCCGCGTGGTAGAGGGGTCGCTCATCGTCGGCGAGCTCGAACGCGCGAAGCCCGAGGAGCCGCGCGAGCTCGAACCCCGCACCGAGCGCCTCGGGCGTCTCGCCGCTGGCCGCGGCCCAGGCGCCGTCGAGCTGCTCCGCGCCCCGCTCGCGCGCGAACGTCTGGAGCGGATGCACGCTGAAGCGACGGGCGTGCGGCTCGAGCGCGTCGAGCGTCGTCGCACCGCTTGTGTGCGCGACCCAGGGCCCCTCCGGGATCGCGGCCGCGACCTCGGCGATGGCGCGGTCGGGGACGCACAGCAAGACGAGGTCCGCGTCGCCGCAGGCGAGGTCGCGCGCGGTGATCCGGGTCGGAACGCGCTCGCGCAGTCGCGCCGCGACGGCGCGGCCGACGCGGCCCTTGCCGACGACACATACGGACTCGAAGCGCATTCCGGGGCTCCAGTTCCCAGCGGGATACCGGGCACCCGCGATTCTAGCGCGACACGGGACGCTGGCAGCTAGGGATGGCCGTGGCCGTGGCCGTTCCCGTTGCCGGGCCCGTGGCCGTTCTGGTGGCCGTTCCCCTGCGTGTGACCGTTCGCGTTGCCGTTCCCGGGATGCTCGTCGTGTCGCGGGGGCGGCGCCGGCGTGGGCGGCGTCGGCGGCTTTGGAGATTTCGGCGGCTTTGGAGGTTTCGGTGGCTTCGGCTGTCGCGGCGGCCGTGGCGGGCGCGGGCTCTCGCCGCTCCCCGTCGTCATCACCGACGGAGGAGGCGGCGGCGGAACCGACGTCGGCGTGACGAGAGGCGGCGCCGCGCTGGGTGGCGGCGGGGGCACGGGAGCCGGGGGCGCGGCGGGGTGAGGCGGAGGAGCGGGCGCTGGACGCGGCGGCGAAGGCGGGCGCTGCGGACGCGTCCCCGGCGCTCGCGCGCTCTCCGTGGACGCCGCGGTTCCGCTCGCCGTCGGGTCCGGCGAGCCTCCCAGGGACGAGCTCGGCGCGCCGTCGGGCGACGAGCCGGGCCGGCCGTCGCGGCCGCCGTTCGAGCGCGCGTCGTCGTTTGCCTGGCCCGCGACCTCGACATCGGCGGCGTCGTCCGAGCTGGCCACCGGCCCGGGCACGGTGAGCTGCGCCTGGACAGCGGGGCCGACTGCGCGCAGGACGGCGTAGAACGTGAGGCCGAGCGCGAGCGCTGCGACGGGCCAGCGCGCGCCGCGGAGGAATCGAAGCAGCACGGAACGCTTATCTGCCGCCGGTTGGACGCTTTCCGAAGAGACGGCCGAGCACCCCTCTCACTCGCATTTGGCTTGTTCCCCGAGAAATCGGCTGCTCGGCCGCGCGGCGCGCTCGATTCCCGTCTCCGATGTATCGACCGCTCGGCCGAGGGGTTTAGCCCCAACAGGCTCGGCCGCAGAAGGGGTTTGCGCCGCGTCCGAGTCCCTGCCTACACTGCCGTCGCGATGCCGATTTACGAGTTCGTGTGCATGGAGTGCGAGAGCCACTTCGAGGAGCTCCTTCGCTACGAGGAAGGCGACCCGGAGTGCCCCGATTGCGGCTCTTCCCGGACGCGTCGTCAGCTCTCCGTGTTCGCGGCTCACGGCACCGCCGAGCAGCCGAGCTTCGGCGGAACGGCCGGAGGCGGATGTTGCGGCGGTTCGTGTGGCTGCGGCTGACCGCCCGTCCTGGCCGCCACGGGCTGCGCCGGCGGCTGACGCCGCCGACGGCTGGGTGCTCTCCGGGCCCGTGCCAGGCACTGCGCCCTCCGGTCCCGCACCGACGGCGGCGCCCCGCGACGTGCGGAACCCGTCGCCGACGCGCCGAGACGCGCTCGCCGTCTTTGCCGCGGAGACCGCCGGGTGCACGCGCTGCCGGCTGGCGCAAGGACGAACCCAGGTCGTGTTCGGAGTCGGGGATTCCGACGCAGACCTCATGTTCGTGGGGGAGGCGCCAGGCTTCCACGAGGATCAGCAGGGCTACCCGTTCGTGGGCCAGGCAGGGAAGCTTCTCGACCGCCTGCTCGCCGGGATCGGGCTCGACCGCTCGCGCGTGTACATCGCGAACGTCCTCAAGTGCCGCCCTCCGGGGAACCGCGATCCCGCGCCGGACGAGATCGAGGCGTGCGAGTCGCATCTCTTCCGACAGATCGCGCTCATCGAGCCGGTGGTGGTCGCGACGCTCGGGAACTTCGCGACCAAGCTTCTTTCCGGAAAACCACACGGGATCACGCGCGTGCACGGGACGCCGCAGGACGCGACCGTCGGCGGGCGCCGGGTCACTCTCTACCCGCTCTACCACCCCGCCGCGGCGCTGTACACGCCGGCGATGCTGCGGACGCTCGAGGAGGATTTCGCCCGGATCCCGGCTCTTCTCGAGCGCGATCTCCCCGCTGCGGCGCCGGTGATCCCGCTCCCGACGAGGCCGGCCGCCGAGCCGCCTCTTCGTGCCCAGGAGCAGCTCGGCCTCTTCTGACGGCGGCGCGGCGAGGTCCCGCGCCTACGATTGCGGACATGGTCGAGCTGACGTCGGCCTCGCCTGCGGACACCGAGCGCCTCGCTGCCAGGTTGGCAGCCGACCTCGTCGGCGGCGACCTCGTGACTGTCTCCGGTGACCTCGGCGCCGGCAAGACGACGTTCGTCCGCGGCGCCGCCCGGGCGCTCGGCGTCGAGGCTCCGGTCACGAGCCCGACGTACACGATCGGCAACCGCTACGCGGGCCGCGTGCGCGTCGCGCACCTCGACCTCTACCGCTTCGAAGCCGTGTCCGAGCCCGACTGGGCCGACCTGGAGCCGTACTTCGAGGGCGCAGTTGTCTTCGTCGAGTGGCCCGAGGTCGCCGAGGCGATCCTCCCGGCGCCTCGCGCCCGTGTCTGGTTGCGGCTGCTCGAGGGCGACAATAGACTGGTCGTCGTCGACGGCGCGACAAAATCCCTGCAAATCGGTGCTTCCGTCCCGTGCTGACGCTCTCCTTGGACACCGCCACCGACGTTGCGACGATCGCCCTTGTCCGAAACGAGGAGGTGCTCGGCGAGCGGCGCTCGCGGGCGCTTCGGGTCCTTGCCGACGCGGGCGATCTTCTCGCCGACGCTGGTGCCTCGATCGAAGATGTCGACGCGGTCGTCGCCGGCACGGGGCCTGGCAGCTACACCGGGCTTCGGATCGGGCTCGTCACCGCACGCGCGCTGGCGCTCTCGCTCGGCATCCCCGTCGCGGGTGTCTCGACGCTCCAGGCGCTCGCGACCGGCACCCCGGGCTCGGTCCCCTTTATCGACGCGCGACGCGGCGAAGTCTTCACGCTCGTAGACGGCGAGCCGCGCGTCGCCGCTCCGGAGGACGTGACGATCGTCCCCGGCGTCGCGTACGTGGGCGACGGGGCCGTTCGCTACCGCGCCGTCGTCGAGGCAGGCAGCGGGGTGGTTCCCGACGACGCGAGCGACGCGCACGTCCCCTGGGCGCGGCACCACGCGGCGCTCGCGCGCGACTTCGGCTCGCCCGACCGGCTCGAGCCGATCTATCTCCGCATCCCCGACGCGGAGCTCAGCCTGCGCGCGGGAAGGCTCGCGCCGGTCGGCGGCCCTGTTGTCGGGCGGCGCGCGGGAGAGAATCGATGACGATCGAGGTCCGGCGCCTCACGCTCGTCGACCTGGACGAGATCGAGCGGATCGAGCGGGATTCGTACCCGACGCCGTGGTCGCGCTCGATGTTCGCGGGCGAGCTCGCCAAGCCGTCGTCCGTCTCGCTGGGCGCGTTCGACGCGGAGCAAAGCAACGCCCTTGTCGGCTACCTGATCATCTCGCGCTACGTCGACGCCTGGCACGTAATGAACGTCGCGGTAGCGTGCGAGTACCGCCGTCACGGGATCGCGACCCAGATGCTGGAGGAGCTCTTCCGCCTCACGGAAGGCGACCCGCGGCGCGGCTACACGCTCGAGGTCCGGGTCTCGAACGAGACGGCGATCGCGCTCTACGAGCGGCTCGGCTTCCAGGCGACCGGCGTGCGTCGCGGGTACTACACGGACAACCGTGAGGACGCCCTGATCATGTGGAAGGACCCGATTCGGAAAGCCGTTGCGGCGAGCTCCTAACGACCTGGTTCGCTGGCCGATCGACGCCGAGCGGTGATTCTCGGTATCGAGACCTCCTGCGACGAGACCGCTGCCGCGCTCGTCTCGGGCGACGGCCGCGTGCACGCGAACGTGGTCGCCTCGCAGGCGGACCTGCACGCGCGCTACGGCGGCGTCGTGCCGGAGGTCGCGTCGCGACGGCACCTGGAGCTCGTCGCGCCCGTCGTCGAGCGCGCGCTCGAGAACGCGGAAGCGGCGCTCGACGACGTCGAGGCGGTCGCGGTCACCCGCGGGCCGGGGCTGATCGGCGCACTCCTCGTCGGACTCTCGGCCGCGAAGGCGATCGCGTGGTCGCGCCGGCTGCCGCTCGTCCCCGTCGACCACCTCCACGGCCACGTCGCCGCGCTCTACCTGGAACCCCGGGCGGGTGACCCCGTTGACCGCGGGGTAGAGCCGAAACTCCCTGTCGAGCCGCCCTTCCTCTGCCTGCTCGCGACCGGGGGCCACACGCTGCTGCTCGACGTCGCCGATCGGTCGGGCTATCGGGTGGTCGGGACGACGCTCGACGACGCGGCGGGCGAGGCCTTCGACAAGGGCGCACGGCTGCTCGGGCTCGGGTACCCGGGCGGCGCCGCGCTCGACCGGCTCGCGCGGGAGGGAGATCCCGACGCGTTCGCCTTCCCGGTAGCGCGCGTTCCCGGCTTCGACTTCTCCTTCTCGGGCCTCAAGACGGCGCTCGTCTACAAACTGCGCGAGGTCGGAGTCGACGAGGTCGATCGCCGCCGCGCCGACCTCGCCGCGAGCTACCAGCGCGCGATCGTGCGCGCGCTCGTCGAGCGGACGCGAGCTGCCGCGGAGGCACTCGGCGCCGAGCGGATCGCGGTCGTCGGCGGCGTTGCGGCGAACTCGGAGCTTCGGGCGGCGCTCCCCGACGCGGCGCTTGCGCCGCTCGACCTCTGCACGGACAACGCGGCGATGATCGCGTCAGCGGCGCGGTTTACGCAGGCGATCCCGTACCCCGGCTATCTTGCGCTCGATGCGCACGCCTCGGCGGCTTAGGCGCCGACTCGGCGGCGCCCACCCCCACGACGGCCCTTCGCGCGGGCGTCCGTATGAAACGACCGGTCGAAGCGCGGGACGTCGGCTTCGCATGCGGCCGAGGGCGCCGATCTTCAGACGCGCCTTCGCGCTCGGGCTCGTCGCAGCCGCTTCGGCGACCGCCGTCGTCGCGGAGCCCGTCGAGAGCGCCGGCCGCTCGGTCGTCCGGGCTGCCGCGGCCGCATGGCAGTCCGCACTCGGCGAGCGCCCCGAGGCCGCTGCCGGGCAAAGGGTGATCGTCGTCCTCGAAGCGCCGTCGCTCGCCGACCGCCTTGCCGCCGCGGAAGGGGAGCCGACCGCGGAGGATCAGAAGCGGTGGGCCGCGGAGGCGCAGGCGGCCCAGCGCCTCCTGCTGGCGCGGCTTGCTGCACGCGGCATCGAGATTCGCCGCGACCGTTCGTTCTCGCGGACGGTGAACGGATTCTCTGCGCGCCTCGACGCGAGGGCGCAGGCGGTCCTCGAGCGTACGCAGGGCATCACCGGGGTGTACCCGGTCCGGACCGTCTACCCGGCCTCGATCACGGCGACGGCGCTCATGCGGCCCGAGTTCCGGCCCGGAGCGGGCCGCCGCCCCGAAGCCGGTCTCCCCGGCTTCGACGGGGACGGCCTTCGGATCGCGCTCCTCGACAGCGGCGTCGAGCTCGACCACCCATACCTGAACGGACGTGTCCTTCCGGGGATCGATTTCGTCGGTCGCGACCGGCGCGCTGCCGCCGAGTCGAAGCCCGACGACCCGACACGCGTCGAGTCGCACGGGACACTCATGGCCGGCCTCCTCGTCGGCTCAGGCGGTCCCGCCGGCCTGCAAGGCGTCGCGCCGGGCGCGCGCGTCTTCCCGATTCGCGTGCTCGGCTGGGAGCGCGCGGCCGACGGCTCGCACACCCTGCTGGGGTCGAGCGACACGCTCGTCGCGGGCCTCGAGCGAGCTGTCGACCCGGACGGCGACGGGGACGTGGAGGACGCCGCGACAGTCACGCTCGCCGCCGTCGTCGCGCCGTTCGCCTCCTTCCCGGACAGCCCAGAGGCGCGGGCGGTCGCGGGCGCCACTCGGCTCGGGACGCTCGTCGTCGCCCCGGCCGGAAACGACGGCCGTGGCGGCCGCGGATTCGGGACGGTCGGCGCGCCTGCGGGCGCTCCGGCCGCGCTCGCGGTCGGCGCGCTCGACGTACGGCGCGAGGTCCTGACGGCGGAGGCGTCGGTCACGGTGGGCGGCGACGAGGCGTTCGCCGGGCGCGTCCGAGTCGTCGGCGCGCTCCCTCCGCGGGGCGCGCTTCCGCTCGCGACGCTCACGGGCCCGACCCTGGCCGAGCCCGCTCGGCCGGCGGACGCATTCGCGAACGGACGGGAGCTCGCCGATTTCTTCGACCCGAACGGCGTGAGCCGCGTCGCCGGCCGGGCCGTCGCGCTCGCGACTGACGGCGCCGAGCTCGTGACAAAGGTGCGAAATGCCGCTGCCGCCGGGGCAGTCGCGGTCGTCCTCTACGGCGACCCGCCGCCAGCCGGCTCCCTCGATCTCGACGAGACGACCGCGATCCCCGTCGTCGCCGTTTCCGCGGAGGTGGGTCGCACGGCGGTCGCGGGCCTCGTCGCGAACCTGCCCGCGGCGATCGAGTTTGCACGCGTGCGTCGAGTCGCGAACGGCGCCGCCGGTGCCGTTGCCCCGTTTTCATCCGGCGGCGTCGCCTTCGGCGGGCACGTGAAGCCCGATCTCGTCGCCCCCGGGGTCGGGATCGCCACCGCGGATGCGGGCACGAACGCCGACGGGACGCCGCGCTACGCGACCG
>DATAAZ010000061.1:0-10268 GCA_036259875.1 Gaiellaceae bacterium | reverse complement strand
ACCGACCTCTTCGTCTGGCGGATGGCGCACGGTGCCGCCAATCGCTCCGAGATGCTCGTCTTCCTCCGTGACGCGGCGAGCAGCCCGGCCGTGGTCGGCCCCATGGCGGTGCTCATGGCTGCGGTCGCGCTCGGCGCCGCGCTCTTCGCGATCCAGCTCTGGCGCGCGAAGGCGATCGGCGTCGCGCCCGCAGCGATGGTCGTGGTCGGGCCGCTCCTTTTCGGCGTGCTCTCGGTGAAGGCGGTGTCGGTGGCCGGGGCGGTATCCCTTCTCGTCGGGCTGGCGTCCATCGCTCGCGCGGGCGACGCGCAGAAGCAGACCGCCGCGGAAGCGCGCTCATGGGGCCCGGCCAGACGTACGCGCGAAAGCCAACCGGTCCTGGCCACCCGCGCCGCGACGGAGGGAGCCGAATGAACGACAGGCAGTCGGAGCGGCTCGGTATGGCGAGCGGCATTGTCTTCGACAAGCAGTCATGGGAGCGAGTCGGAGCAGCGACAGGAATCGGGTTCGTCGTTCTCATCGTCTCGGCGATGTTCTTCGGGAGTCCTCCCGACTTCGGTGCCTCCGCGGACGAGGTATCCCGCTACTACCGGGAGGACCAGCGCTCGATCCAGACCTCGGCGCTCGTCTTCACGGCTGCGCTCGCCCTTCTGCTGTGGTTTCTCGGCACGCTCCACATCGCGCTCACGGATGCGGAGCCGAGCGGAGCGAGCCTTGCGACGATCGGCTTCGGCGGTGGCCTCGTCGCTGTCGCGCTTCTCGTTGTCAGCCTCTCGCTCGTCGTCGGCGCCGCGTTCCGGCCCGAGGAGACCCCGCCTGAGCTGACGCGGGCAATCGACGATCTCAGCTTCCTTGTCCTCGCATCCGGCGCCTGCTCGCTTCTCGTCTTCTTCGCGGCGACCGGCGCCGCCATTCTTCGAACGGCCGCCCTCCCGCGCTGGCTCGGCTCGCTCGCGGCGCTCGTCGCCGTCCTGCAGGCGCTTGGCGCGGGCGCCGTCTTCGAGGACAGCGGACCCTTCGCGGCCGATGGCGTCTTCGGCTATGCCGCGTTCTTCAGCTTCCTCGTGTGGATCCTCGTTGCGAGCATCGTGCTCGCTGTGGGGAAGCGCGCTTCACCCGCGCACCCGCGGCTTCGTGAACCGGAGGGCGCGGCGCTGTGATCGACGGGAAGACCTTCGTCGATGAGCTCGTCGCGGCAATCCGAAGCGAGGATGCCGATTGCTACGCAAGCCTGTATGCCGAAGATGCGGTGATGATCGGGCCCCTGCTCGGCGAACCACTAAACGGGAAAGAGGCGATTCGCGCAGGCGAGGCCGTGCTGTTCGACGCCTTCGGAGCGGTCGAAGCAGACGTCTCTTCCATCGTCTCGGCCGGTCGGACGATCGCAGTCGAGGTGGTTATGCGAGCAGTGAACGACGGACCACTCGACCTAGGAAGCGGCGAACCGCTCCCCGCGACGGGCCGGCGGATCGAGGTACCAACCGCCTGGTTCCTTCAGCTGAACGAGGAAGGGAAAATCGTCAGCGAGCGCGACTACTTCGATACCGCTCTGATTCTGCGTCAGCTCGGCGTGGGCTAGGGCCAGGCCAACCGTCGGCCTCCGGCCGCGGGCGCAGGCGGACCGCGCACGTCTTTAGCGGGAGCGACGGGACTCGAACCCGCGACCTCCGGCGTGACAGGCCGGTCATGGTGCTTTCGGCGAAGCGGGGATAGGCGGGGATTCGCGGCAAGAGCAGGGCTTTCCGACCTCGGCGTTGCGGGGATTCGCGGGTGCGGGCGGAGATTTCCGGGAGCCTCTGCGGGATGTGCGCGGGATCGAATCGTTGCCTGAGCCGCAAACTGCGGGGTGTCTACGGGATAAGGTGGCCGTCTCGCCCGCCAGCGCATGCGAAAGGTGCCCGCCGCGAGCCCGCTCAGGCGAAAGGACCTCGCGCAGCGGACGGTCTTGTAGCCCGGCAGCAGCCCTAGAGGTCACGCGGCAGCGGGTTCGGGCCGGTGGCGGTGACCAGGCGCTGCGGCACCCAGTCGTCGACGTGGCGGAAGCCGTTGAAGCGGGCTCCCTGGAGGATGACACCGTCGTGCAAGGACAGCCGGTAGAACTTCACGTGGGTGAAGTCCTCGAAGAGGACGTAGACCGGCTCCACGTCGGGACTCTGGAACTGCTGGCCAGTTAGCACGGCGCGATGACGCCTCGAGAAGTCGTCGATGTCCTCCCCGACGACGACGCCGAGGTGCTCGAGGCCCATCCGGTAGACGCGCTGGTGAACGGGTGGGATGAGTTCGATGAGCGAGACCGGAGTCCCGTCGAGGACTTCGAGCGGCTCGGTGAGCATGATCAAGGAGATCGGACGCCCGTTCCAGAGGTTCTCTGAGTTTGCGCTCGCATGGCGCTCGAGAAGCGTGCGCTGGTGGACGTACAAGTCCCAATCGGCGACGCGGACGGCGAGGTGGCTGAGCGCGTACGGCGCTATGTCGATGCCGCGGACAAGAAGGCGGTCGCGCTGCATTGCCGCGAAGGCTCGGTAGTCCCCGATGATGTCGGCTATCGGATCAGACGTCGCCACGTGGCATCCGCCTCCGCCATCGTACGAGATGCACGGCCGGACACACGGTCACCGGTTGGTCTTACTCAGTAGTCAGCTCCCAGGCGCCACGCTCCTAGTAAGCGCTCGACCTCGGCACCCGAGCGGATCCGGTCATCCCCGTCAAGGGACATTCCCGCACACTGGGGCAGGCGATCGTGCTTCTATACGAAAAGGGGCCTGATTACAGGACTTTTCCGATGGGCGCACCTGGGATCGAACCAGGGACCTCCCGCGTGTGAAGATCGTCCGTACCGGTCCCAACGATTCCCGCTGCGCTGGAAAATGCCTGCGAACGAGCGGATTCCGCCATGTACACGCCGACTTGGGCGCCTGCCCTTCCCCAGGTTTACTTGCCAAACCCTTGCCAAACCGCGGGGTGCGACAAGGCTGTGTAGTCCCACCGGGGAACTGCTCCTGGCAGGCCGATCATGACGTGACCGTGGTTGGCTCCTTTATCTCGAGGAGGTGCCCGACTGAGCGCGCAGCGCGAAAGCCGGACTCGAGTGCGCCGTCCATGAAGCCGTTCCAACCGTCGGCGATGTCAGAGCCGGCGAAGACAACACGCCCGTGCGGGGCCTGCAGGACGGCGAGCGCGCCGCTGAGCTGCCCCGGACGCAAGACCGACCACGTGCCACGCGCGAACTCGTCCGTCCACCAATCGTGGCCGGTGACGCTCACGATCTCCACGCCGCCCGGCAGGAATTGAGCGAAGGCATGCCGGACCGCGGACTCATCGTCCGCGGGCAGGCGCTGGGCATTCGGGCCGAAGGCAACCAGCAGTTGGCTGTCGGCCAGCACCCTTTCGGTCGCGAGGAACGTCATCGGATAGTCATCGGGCGCCATGAGAAAGATGGGCTCGAGATCGCCGCGAACGTGCGCCCATACCTTGAGGCCCCGACTCGCCTGACCCCGGTCCGCCACGGCCCGCTTTTCGGGCGCCAGTGCGGGCGAGAACTCGATTCCGGCGAGGGTGTTGAGCGGCACCGCGACGACCACTGCGGAGGCCGCGAACGCCTGGCCTCCGCGAGTGCTAACGGTTGCGCGCTCGTCGCGTTGCTCGATCGCCACGACCGGCGTCGACAGGAGCACGTCGGGCTGCGCGTCGGCCACCAGCGCCTCGACGAGGTCGGCCGTCCGGATCGGAAACACGCCCACCGCGTCGAGCATGAGCCCGAAATTCCAGCCGGGGAGCGAGAACCAGCGCATCATCGCGGTGAGGGCGCCGTCGGAGCAGGGCGCCGAGCAACAGGTGCTGAGCACCGCGCTGAGCAGGTCGCGCTCCTCGGGGGTGAAGTCGCTCTCGTCGATTCGGTCCTGCATGGAGAGGTGATCGACAGACGCGACCGCTTCTGCGAGGGCCAGCGGCTGGTGAGGCAGCGGCAGGATCGCGCGCGCGTCCGTAAAGCAGCGCTCGAAGAGCTCAGTAATCCGCGGAAGCAGGCTCGCGACCGTGCTGTCGTGGACTCGCCCGTGGCTCATGTAGGACCATCGCGTGGGCTCGGGCGGAATCTCGTGGGAGATGCCATAGCGCGTCATCTCCGCGAAGACATGCGGCTGGAACCAGTGGACGAACGCGCCGCCGAGTTCGACTTCAGTCCCGGCGAACTCGCTAGTGAAAGCCCGGCCGCCCAGCCGGTCACGACCCTCGAGCAACAGCACGCGGTGTCCGGCCTTTCGCAATTCCCTGGCGGTGGTGAGCCCGGCGAGTCCGCCTCCGACCACAATGACGTCCTGCTCGTTGTCCGACACCCCTGTCTCCTCCGCTGTCTCGGTGTGAGTATCTCGCACACCTCGCCTCGCGACAGCCCGCCAACTCCTTGCAGGGAGTTCCTCCTCAACCCTCTTGCAGGGAGGGGTCAGGTTTGAGGGCGCCGACTGGAAGCTTCGCCGGCCAAGGAAATAGCCCGGACGCTTCGGCTCTCTCCGCGGGTCGAGCCGGAATCCGGGCTCGTAAAGCGCGTTTTTGTTCCCTGCCGTGTTCCCCGCCCGTCGCCCCAAGCGATTCCCGACGCGTGAAGCGCCCAGTTTCCAGCGTCTTCGAGAGTGGGCGCACCTGGGATCGAACCAGGGACCTCCCGCGTGTGAAGCGGGCGCTCTCCCGCTGAGCTATGCGCCCCGGGAAGCGCGAGGATAGCACCGGCCCGGCGCCCGCCCCGCGGCCGGACAGCGCGCGACCGGGTGGTACCCTTCGTGCGCCGGTCGCGCTAGGCGGGGAGCTAGCGGTTCCCTGAACCCGCAAGCCGCTATAGCGGGGCTGAATTCCATCCCGAGGGGGTTGCTTCGAGGTAGGGCTGACGCAGGCGAGCGTTGACGGCCAGGTCCCGCGCACTGGGAGCCTGCGAACCGCGTCAGGTCCGGGAGGAAGCAGCGCTAAGCGGAGCTTCCCAGGTGCCGCGGCCAAGCCTGGCCCGAGCAAGCCGCGAAGGCACCGCCTCGAAAGCGCCTTCGACGGAGGGTGCGCGACCGGCATGACACGAGGGAACCCCTGGTTCCCTCGTGCGCTCCCTCCTCCTCTGGGGAAAAACCTCCGGTTCCCCTCTCCCCCTCCCTCTAGGATGGTCGGGGGTGACCGCGCTCTACCGCAAGTACCGACCGCAGGACTTCGACGAGGTGGCCGGGCAGGAACCCGTCGTGCGGACGCTCCGGAACGCGATCGAGCGAGAGCAGGTCCGGCAGGCGTACCTCTTCGCGGGGCCGCGCGGGACCGGGAAGACCTCGCTCGCCCGCATCCTCGCCAAGCCGCTGAACTGCGCGTACGGGCCGACGACGAAGCCGTGCGGCGAGTGCAACTCGTGCCGGTCGATCGCGGCCGGGACGTCGCTCGACGTAGTCGAGATGGACGCGGCCAGCCAGCGCGGGATCGACGACATCCGGGAGATCCGCGAGCGCGTCGTCCTCCAGCCCGTCGAGGGACGGCACAAGGTGTACATCCTCGACGAGGCGCACCAGCTCACGGACGCCGCGTTCAACGCGCTCCTCAAACTGATCGAGGAGCCGCCGCCCCACCTCGTCTTCGTCTTCTGCACGACCGACCTCGCGAAGATGCTCCCGACCGTCCGCTCGCGCTGCCAGACGTTCATGTTCGCACGGCCGCGCCTCCCGGAGCTCACGCGGCTGCTCCGAACCGTCGCCGACGGCGAGGGGATCGACGCGCCCGACGCGGCGCTCGCGCTGATCGCTCGAAGCGCGCGCGGGAGCTTCCGCGACGCCGTCTCGACGCTCGACCAGCTCGCCTCAGCGACGGGGGGCTCGGTGACCGTCCAGGCCGTCCTCCAGCTCCTCGGCGCCGTCGAAGAGGAGGCGCTCTTTCGGCTCTGCGACCTGGTCGTCGACCGTGACACGGCCGGCCTCCTCTCGTTCGTCGAGGAGCTCGCCGACCAGGGCCAGGACCTCGGCCGCCTCGTCACCGACCTCCTCGAACACCTCCGGCATCTCGTGCTCGTCCAGCACCTGGGCGAGGTGCCCGACTCGCTGCCCGTGACCGACGAGACGCGCGAGCGGCTTCGCTCGCAGGCGAACCAGCTCGGCGAGCCGGTTGTCCTTCGTCTGATCGACCTGCTGCAGGTCGCCGTCGACGACGCGCGGCAGGGCGGCGATCCTCGGCTGCCACTCGAGCTCGCGCTCGTCAAGGTGACGCGGCCGGCAGCCGACCTCGCGCGCGAGTCGCTCGCCTACCGCCTCGAGCAGCTCGAGGCCCGCGCGCACGAGCCGGTGCACGCGCCCGCGCCCGCGCCGGCGGCTGCGCCTCCTCCGCGCCCCGAGCCGACGGTCACTCCCGAGCCGGCCGTCGATGAAGGCGAGCCGCTCGAGCTCGAGCAGCTGCGGCAGCTCTGGAAGAGCGCCGTCCTTCCCGCGGTCGGGGAGCGCTCGATTCCGACCGCGTCCGTCCTGGGCGAGGCCCGCCCGGTCGAGCTCGCCGGCGACCGCCTCGTCGTCGAGTTCCCCGCGAGCGCCTCGTTCCACCGGACGGTCGCCGAGAAGAGCGAGAACGAGGCGATCCTCGCCGACGTCCTCCACGAGGTGACGGGCCATAGGCTGACGCTCGCGTTCGCCGTCGCAGAGGGGCCCATCGAGGACCGGGTCGCGGAGGAGGGTCCCACGACCGAGGAGGAGTTCGTCTCCCTCTTCAAGAGCACGTTCGACGCCCGCGAAGTGCAAGAGGAATAGGAGGCCCCATGGCCCGTGGCATGGACGTCAACAAGATGCTGCAGCAGGTCCAGCAGATGCAGGCCGAGATGGCGAAGGCGCAGGAAGAGCTCGCCGCGCAGACCGTCGAGGCGTCGGTCGGCGGCGGGATGGTCACCGTCAAGGCAAGCGGGGCCGGCGAGATCGTCGAGATCAGAATCAAGCCGGAGGCGATCGACCCCGACGATCCCGAGGCGCTCGCTGACCTCGTGCTCGCGGGCGTGAACGAGGCGCTCCGGAACGCGCAGCAGCTGATGCAGTCGCGTCTCGGCGGCGCGCTCGGCGGCCTCGGCGGCCTCGGACTCCCCGGCCTGTAGCGCCGGCCAAGGCGGGTCACCCCGCCGCCACGAATTAGCTGGAACGACCGATAGGGAGCTCGTGGCTCTCGTCGGAAGCCGCCGCCTCGTAGTAGCGGCCGTAGCCGCCGCTCCGAAGCGGGAGGAAGTCCGGGTAGCCGGCGTCCGAGACGGGCCGGTCGCCCTCCTGAACGACCCGCCGCGCTCCGCGGCTGGCCGAGCGAGGTCCCGTTCGCTCGAAGAAGTTCTCCTTCGTCGGGTGGTCGAAGGCACCGCCGTGGTCGAACCGGAACAGGGCCTCGATGCTCCTGGGCGCCGAGCCCGCCCGGCCGGAAGAACACGTCGTACTCGAGGCGCTCGCCGCCCGACTCGGCAGTGGTCGTTCGGAAGACGAGCCGGTCGCCGCGCCTGTTGCGAATCTCCTCGCCCGGGCGCGCAACGCGCGGACCTTCGCACTCCTGGCCGGAAGGCACAATGGCCGCGTGTTCGGCCCCCTCGTCGACAACCTCGTCGCGCAGCTCTCGCGCCTTCCCGGCGTCGGGACGCGGACCGCGCAACGCCTCGCGTTCCATCTTCTCCGCGTCCCAAAGGAGGAAGCGCTCGCGCTCGCCGACGCGATCCGCGAGGTCACGGAGCGGATCGGCTTCTGCCGCGAATGCGGGAACCTGACCGAGGAAGAGCTCTGCGTGATCTGTCGGGACGCGCGGCGCGACCGGTCCGTCATCTGCGTCGTCGAGCAGCCGGCCGACCTCGTCTCCGTCGAGCGCACGCACGCCTACCGCGGCGTCTACCACGTCCTCGGCGGCGCGCTCTCCCCGCTCGACGGCGTCGAGCCCGAGCACCTGCGAATCGACGAGCTCGTTCGTCGCGTCGAGCGAAACGGCGTCGAGGAGGGCGTCCTCGCGACGAATCCGAACATGACCGGCGAGGCAACGGCTGCCTTCCTCGCCGACCTGCTCCGCGATCGGACGCGTGTCACGCGGCTCGCGAGCGGCCTGCCGGTCGGCGGCGACCTCGAGTACGCGGACGAGGTGACGCTGGGCCGCGCCCTTGCCGGGCGCCGTGAAATGTGATTAGCGCAAACTGCGCCCTTTTTCTTCCAGCTCTTCTTCACAACGGCGAGGCGATCGAGTAGAAATCGCGGTGCTGAACCGACGAGCCCTCGGGTTCGTCGGTTCGGCCTTTAAGGAGGGTCGGTTTGTCGCCTCGCCGCCGAGGCCGCCGTCAGGCGTTCTCCAGCGCGAGCAGGTCCTCGACCGTCTCCCGCCTCCGGATCCGGCGCGCGACGCCGTCGCGGACGAGGACGGCTGCCGGGCGCGGGACGACGTTGTAGTTGGATCCCATGCCGAGCGTGTAGGCGCCGCTTGCGGGAACCGCTAGGAGGTCGCCCGGCCGCGGATCGGCGAGCGCGACGCGCTCTGCGAGGACGTCGCCGGACTCGCAGTGCTTGCCGCAGACGGTGAAGGTGTCGGTCGGCGCCGCGTCGGCACGGTTCGCGACGAGCGCGGTGAAGCGGGCGCCGTACAGCTGCGGCCGCGGGTTGTCCGACATCCCACCGTCGATCGCGACGTACGTCGTTGTCTCGCTTGCCGCCTTTACGAGACCGACGCGGTAGAGCGTCATCCCGGCCTTTCCGACAAGCGAGCGGCCCGGCTCGAGAACGAGCTCCGGAAGCGGAAGGCCGTGGAGCTCCCATTCGTGCCGGATCCGCTCGGTCAGCGCCGCGACGAAGTCGTCGATCGTCGGGGCGCGCTCGTGCTCGACGTGCCGAACGCCGAGGCCGCCGCCGACGTCGATCACCGCTGGAACCCACCCGAGCCGTGCGCGGCAGTCGGCGACGAACGCAGCAAGCCAGACGATGCTCGTCCGTGCCGCCTGGGTGTCGAGAAGCTGCGAGCCGATGTGCACGTGGAGCCCGGCGAGGTCGAGGCCTGCCGCTCGACCTCGCTCGAGCGCGGCGATTGCCTGCTCGGGCGCGAGCCCGAACTTCGAGCCACGGTGCGCGGTCCAGATCGCGGGGTGGGTGTCGACGTCGATTCCGGGGGTGACCCGGACGAGCGCGCGCGTCACTCCCGCTTCGCGCGCGCGCTCGACCTCGTCGAGCGCGTCGATCACGACGAACGCGGCGCCGGCCTCCGCCGCGGCGCGAAGCTCCACGTCGCTCTTGTTGTTTCCGTGAACGACGATTCGCTCGGCGGGAACTCCGGCGCGGATCGCGAACGCGAGCTCGCCGAGCGTCGAAACGTCGGCCCCGAGCCCCTCGGACGCGAACAGCCGCAGCAGCGCGACGTTCGGAAACGCCTTGACGCTGTACGCGACGAGCGCGTCGGGCGCTGCCCGCCGGTACGCGCGCGCCGCGCGGAGCAGCGTCTGCTCGCAGTAGATGACGAGCGGTGTCCCGTGCTCGTCCGCGAGCGCCGTCGCCCGCACGCCGCCGACCGTGAGTTCGCCGTCTGCGACGGCTGCGGTGTCGGGGAAGAGGTCGAGCACGGACGCGGATCGCTGCGGCTTGCTCCGCCCCAGCATAGGGCGTCCCCAGCCCGACGCTGCCGCGGCGCGTGCGGGGGATCCGTGCGACGACCGCCGTACAATCGCTGGCAGTGACACAGGTCGCCCACGAGACGGTTCCGAGCGTCCGCCCGGCGCACCCCGACGCTCGCCTCGGCACGATCGTGATGAAGTTTGGCGGGACGTCCGTGGCCGACCCGGAGAAGATTCGTCGCGTCGCGCAGCGGCTCGTCGCGGCGAAGCAACGAGGCAGCCGCGTCGTCGGCGTCGTCTCCGCGATGGGCCGCCACACCGACGAGCTGCTCGGGCTCGCGCACGAGATTTCGCCGCGACCGAACCCCCGCGAGCTCGACATGCTCGTCTCGGTCGGCGAACGGATCTCGTGCGCGCTCGTCGCGATGGCAATCTCGGACCTCGGTCACGACGCCATCTCGCTGACCGGATCCCAGGCCGGGATCGTCACGGACACGGTGCACGGGAAGGCGAAGATCGTCGACGTCCGCGCCCGCCGGATCCACGACGCGCTCGACCGCGACCAGATCGTCCTCGTCGCGGGCTTCCAGGGGGTCTCGACCGCGTACGACATCACGACGCTCGGACGCGGCGGATCGGACACGACCGCCGTCGCCCTCGCGGCCGCTCTCGGCGCCGACGCGTGCGAGATCTACACCGATGTCGACGGCGTCTTCACCGC
>DATAAZ010000060.1:0-35824 GCA_036259875.1 Gaiellaceae bacterium | reverse complement strand
CGAAGGTAACGGACACGCGCGCCCTCTCCTGAGAGTTGCTCCGCGGCCGCGCGTGCGCGTCGTCCTGCGGCGCGCGCTTCGTCCGCGCGGAGCTTCGGCGCGTACGTCTCGACGAGGTAGTTCGGCACCGTCGAACCGTTCACGACGACGGCGGCGGCGCCGAGAGCGAACTCTCTCGCTCGCCGCACGCGCGCCGCCCCTCCGTGTCAGAAGTCACAATGCGGGCCCAGAAGCGTGGCGCTCGCCGCTGCAGTCGTCCTGAGGGGCTAACCGTCAGGGGGTTCGCGGCGGCTTTCCCAAGAGCCCGTCGTAGCAGCCTTCGTACGCGCCTTTCCGCTGCTCAGGCTCGAAGCTGGCCGTGAAACCTTCTGCCGCTGCTTTTGGCTCCTCCGACACCTCGAACTCGCCCGCCACTTGGCGAACGGTCTGGCCGTCGCAAAAACTGGCGACCGTGTGCTCGGTGACGAAGAGCGCGGCGGCGACCTCGCGGTTCGTGCGCCCCTGGGCGACGAGCGCGGCGATCCGGCGCTCGCTCTCCGTGAGCCGCGCGGGCGCGCGGCCACCGATCCGCGCCAACTCGGCCCGTGCCTTTTCAGCGTGAGCGCCGAGACGGAGACGGCGATCGAGGTCTTCGTCCGCCGCGAGGATGCCGCCCTATGCCCAGAAGCCGCACCAGCTCGTCGCCAAGCGCTTCCTTGACAACGTCCACGCGACGAGGGCGAGCCGGCCGCGTGGCTTCGCGTTGAGCGTGTCGGGCTCGCCGCCTAGCGAAGGATGCGCAGGTCGGTGCGCGGGTCGCACCCTCGCTGGATGAGGCTGGCTGCTTCCGAGACGCTGATCTGTGGGTGAACCGCGACGACGACGGCCGCATCTGCGTCGCAGCCACGCCCGCGGAGTGCGTAGACGCGCGCCACAAGGAGGAGTGCGGCGGCGTCGCCCTCGAGCGCAAGGAACTCGTCCTGCGAAAGGCTCAGATCGTCGTCTCCCATCAGCGCCGCTTCCTTCCTGCTCGCGAACGGAAGGGGGGCGAACCGCCGCATGCCCGCACCCTTTCTAGACGATGCGCCGTACGAGTTCGTCCGTCATCCCCCGACGGTGGTTCACCGTCGCTTCAGGAAGCAGCGACCGCTCGGCACGTCAGGAACGTCCGAGCTGACGGGCGGAGCTAGCCGGGCGGCTTCGCCTTACGCCGGTCGAGCTGGGCGCCTAGAGAATCGACACATATGAAGCCTGTTAGCATCCTGCGCCTGCTGTCCGGGGGCAGCCGATCAGCGTTGCAGGGCACTAACCGCAGCCCGCCGCTGAGTCATCAAGCGCCTTCGGACTATGCACGGGGGCGACTCGCGGCCGCACGAGTCGCCCCCTGCTGACATCCGCGGTGAGACCTACGGCTTACCGGGACCCGCCGACGCGTTGGCCGCGGCGCCCTGGCCGTGCTGCGCTGCTGGGGGAAGTGAGACGGGTGGACCCTGCCCGCCGCCCCCGGAGCCGCCGGCTTGAGGGGCCGCCGCAGCGGCACCCGCGGAGACCCCGCCCGACGCCTGCTCGCCGACGTTCCGGCCGCCTTGGACACCGCCGGACTGCGCCTGGCCCCCGACGCCTCCCGACGCCTGGCTTCCGATCCCGGGACCACTCTCGACCCCGCCGGCCTGCGCCTGGCTCGCGACCCCGCCTGAGGCCTGGTTGCCCGTCTCGCGACCGCCTCCACCCGGGTCGCCCTGGTGGCCGGCGCCGCGGCCACCCGTACTCTGCTCGCTCTGGTTGCCGGCGGCATTCTCCCGGCCCCGGCCGTTGCCGTTCCCTGCGTTGCGCGCGGCGCACGGGTCGCTCTGGGTCGGGTCTTCGCCGCTCGCGATCGTCGCCACGCGCTGGCCGAACGCACAACCTCGCTCACCGGGCGGGACGCTCTCGAGCAGCGCCCGGAGCTCCTCCACGAAGGCGGGCGGGCCCTGCTCGGCCTGCGCGCCGGACTCGCGGCGCTGGTCGCCGCGCTCGGCAGCGCGCGCGACGGCGTCTTCCGCCTCGTCCGATGCCTGCGAGGGCAGGATCGGCACGTTGATGCCGGCGGCGGCGAGACTTCCGGTCACCATCCCGCCGACCAGGGCGAAGACGATCGCTGCTCGTGCGATTCGCTTCCGACTGGGCATGAAGGTCCTCCTCGGCTTGCTGGACGCGTTCTGGGCGTCCGTCGCGCCGGCCTCGCCGGTTTCGGTGGCCTGCTCGGCCGCGGCCGCGGAGATGAGCGCGAGGTGTCGCTGCGCGACCGACGCGTCCGGAGGCGCACCGTACGCCTTGCGGACGTCGGAGACGAACGTCGCGAGCTCGGCGAGCGTCTCGTCGCCGTCGAAGCGGCCCGAGAGCACGCGCTCGATCTCGCGGTCGGTCGGCGTCGACGCCCGTTTCATGTCCTCGTAAGCGTCGAACTCGCTCAAAGGGGTACGCCCTCTCTCTCGATCGCCTTCCGAATCGCCGCGAGGCCGCGATGCTGGAGTGCCTTCACCGCGCCCGGGCGCTTCCCGATCACGTCGGCGACCTGCTCGACGGTGAGGTCGCCGAAAATGCGGAGAAAGAGCACCGTGCGCTGGTCGGCCGAGAGGTGGGCCATCAAGCGCGTCACCCGCTCGGCGGCGAACTCGCGGAAGACGTCCCGCTCGATGTCCCCGGGTGTGACGCGGTCGAGTTGTTCCTCGGGGACGGGCGTAACGGGTCGCCGCGCCTCGCGGCGTCGCTCGTCGAGGAGGCGGTTGTGCGCAATCGTGAACGTCCAGGCGCGAAAGCCGCGCTCGTCGCCCGAGAAACGGTCCAAGTTCCGAACGACCTGCAGGAATATCTCACCGGTCAGATCCTCGGGGTCGGCTGCTTGCTGGGAGCGAAGGTATGTGAGCACGGGCGGCGCAAACTCGTGGTAGAGCGCCGCCCACGCGGATTCGCTGCCCGCGCGAGCAGCCGTCAGAACGGACGCGAAGCGGTCGCCGAGAGCCATGACCTGCGTCTCATTCTGGCCGAGCAAGTCGCTGTGACAAGGAGAGCACCCCGAGACGCGGCCGCGCCGCGCCGCGTAGGCCCGATCACCCGTACGGGTTCCCTGTGTGCGCCGGCGGCAGCGTTTGCATTCCGTCCAGGGGTTTGGGCTCGCGCGCCTAGTTCATCACCCTGAACTATTAGCCAACCGCATGTCGTCCTGGCTCTCGAATGAGATGTGCTGATGTCGCTGCTCGCCGGGCCTCGGGGAGGGACGAATCACGGCGCCCGCGGAGACGACGTTCGAGCAGCTGTTCCGCGACTGGCAGGACGCCCGTGACCCCTCCGAGCGAACGCGGGCGCACGAGGACGATCTGCTCGCCCGCCGTCTAGCAGCGCTTCGCTCGCCGCGGGCACATCGTGCGCCGCCCCGCTTCGCCCGACCGCGCCGGCGGGCGCGAATTACGATGGCGCGCCCATGCGTGACGCGCGAGCTCGGGGCAGCGAACACGCGGCCGGGCTAAAGCTCCCCGGCCCGATCTCGGCCTGCCTCTTCGACCTTGACGGCGTGCTCACGCAGACGGCGAAGATCCACGCCGCTGCCTGGAAGCAGATGTTCGACGAGTTCCTCCGCGACCGGTCGGAGCGGACGGGCGAGCCGTTCGACGATTTCGACCGGCCGACCGATTACGACGAGTACGTGGATGGGAAGCCACGGCTCGACGGCGTGCGCTCGTTCCTCGAGTCGCGGGGAATCGTGCTCCCGATGGGGTCGCCCGCCGACCCGCCGGAGGCGGAGACGGTTCACGGCCTCGGGACGCGCAAGAACGAGCTCGTCCTCGAGCTGATCCGCGAGCAGGGAGTCGAGCCCTACGAGGGGTCCGTCCGCTTCGTCGAGAAGGCACGCGAGCAGGAGTTCCGTCGTGCGGTCGTCTCGGCAAGCACGAACTGCCGCGACGTCCTCGCCGCCGCCGGGATCGAGCACCTCTTCGAGGTCCGGATCGACGGCGTCGTCGCGGAGCGCGAGGGTCTCGCCGGCAAGCCGGCACCCGACACGTTCCTGGCGGCCGCGCGCGCGCTGGACGTCGAGGCCCGGCACGCCGCCGTCTTCGAGGACGCGCTCGCGGGAGTCCAGGCCGGGCGCGCGGGGGCGTTCGGCTGGGTCGTCGGCGTCGACCGGACCGGGCAGGCGGATGCGCTGCGTCGCCGCGGCGCCGACGTCGTCGTTCGAGACCTTGCCGAGCTCCTGGAGGGCGATTGATCCCCGACGACATCTTTGCCGTCGAGCCGTGGTCCGTCCCGGAACGCGAGCTCCACCTCGATCTCCTCCCGGTGACCGAGTCGCTCTTCGCGCTCTCGAACGGCCACATCGGGCTGCGAGGCAACCTCGACGAGGGGGAGCCGTGGGGACGTCCGGGGACGTACCTGAACGCGCTGTACGAGATCCGTCCGCTCCCGTACGCCGAGGGCGGCTACGGCTACCCGGAGGCGGGGCAGCTCCTCATCAACGTCACCAACGGGAAAATCATCCGCCTGCTCGTCGACGACGAGCCCTTCGACGTGCGCTACGGCGAGCTCGTGCGCCACGAACGGGTTCTCGACCTGCGCGACGGCGTGCTGAGTCGCGAGGTCGAGTGGGTCTCGCCCGCCGGGCAGGCGATTCGGATCTCGTCGACGCGACTCGTCTCTTTTGTCCAGCGCTCGGTTGCCGCGATCGCGTACGAGGTGGAGCCGCTCGGCGAGCCGGCGCGCATCGTCGCCCAATCGGAGCTCGTCGCGAACGAGGCCGAGCCCGAGGAGGTCGGCGACCCGCGCGCAGCGGCGGCGCTCCGAGCGCCGCTCCTCGCCGAGGAGCACAGGCACGCGGAGCTTCGCGCAGGGCTCGTGCACCGCACGCGCGAGAGCAAGCTGCGACTCTCCGCAGGGATGGACCACCTGGTCGACGGGCCGGACGGCACGGTGACCGCGACGGAGAGCGAGGACGACCTTGCGCGCGTGACGATCACGACCGAGCTCGAGCCGGGACAACGTCTGCGAGTCGTGAAGTTCCTGGCCTACGGCTGGTCGAGCCAGCGCTCGCTCCCCGCGCTTCGCGACCAGGTCGACGCGGCGCTCGCCGCGGCGAAGCACGCCGGCTGGGACGAGCTTCGCCGAGGGCAGCGCGAGTACCTCGACGACGTCTGGGCGCGTGCCGACGTCGAGCTCGAAGGCGACGCGCCGCTGCAGCAGGCCGTCCGGTTCGCGCTCTTTCACGTGCTGCAGGCCGGCGCGCGCGCGGAGCAGCGCGCGATCCCGGCGAAGGGACTCACGGGACGCGGCTACGACGGCCATTCCTTCTGGGACATGGAGATGTACGTGCTGCCCGTCCTCACGTACGTCGCGCCCGAGGCGGCCCGCGATGCGCTCCGGTGGCGCCACGCAACGATGGACCTGGCGCAGGCGCGCGCCCGGCAGCTGTACCTCGAGGGCGTTGCGTTCCCCTGGCGAACGATCCGCGGCCACGAGTGCTCGGGGTACTGGCCGGCGGGGACGGCGGCGTTCCACGTGAACGCCGGAGTCGCGGACGCCGTCCGCCGGTACCTCGAAGCGACGAAGGACGAGGCGTTCGAGCAGGGGCCCGGCCTCGAGCTGCTCGCGGGAACGGCGCGCCTCTGGCGCTCGCTCGGCCACTACGACGCACAGGGCTGCTTCCGGATCGACGGCGTCACGGGCCCCGACGAATACACCGCCCTCGTCGACAACAACGTCTACACGAACCTGATGGCGGCGCGGAATCTCCGAGTGGCCGCAGAGGTCGCCGTTCGCCATCCGGAGCGCGCCGCGGCGCTCAACGTCGACCAGGAAGAGGCCGCGAGCTGGCGCAACGCGGCCGAGGCGGTCGTTATCCCGTTCGACGACGAGCTCGGCGTCACCGCGCAGTCGGACGGATTCACCCGCTACCGGCCCTGGGATTTCGAAGCGACGCCGCCCGACGACTATCCCCTCCTCCTCAACTTCCCGTACTACCTCCTCTATTCGAGTCAGGTCGTCAAGCAAGCCGACCTCGTCTTCGCGCTCTACGCCTGCGGCGAGCACTTCGACGGTGAGCAGAAGGCGCGCGACTTCGAGTACTACGAGCGGATCACCGTCCGGGACTCGTCGCTCTCGGCGAGCATTCAGGCCATCGTCGCGGCCGAGGTGGGACATCTCGACCTCGCCTACGACTACCTCGGCGAGACGGCGTTCATCGACCTGCGCGACCTCGCGTTCAATACCCGGGACGGCGTCCACCTCGCGTCGCTCGCGGGCACCTGGCTCGCCGCCGTCGCGGGATTCGGCGGGATGCGCGATCACGGAGAGACGCTCGCGTTCGCTCCGCAGCTGCCGACGCGGCTCACCCGCCTCGCGTTCGGACTCGTCTACCGCGGCCGGCGACTCCGGGTCGAGCTTCGGCGCGACGGCGCGCGGTACGAGCTCCGCGAGGGCGACGCCCTCGAGCTCGTCCACAACGGAGAGCCCCTCACCGTCGCGCCGGGCGCGCCCGAGGTGCGCCCGCTCGCCTCGACGCCGGAGCGAGCAAAGCCGGCGCAGCCGCCAGGCCGGCAGCCGCCGCGTTACCACCGCGAGACGTAGCACGCCCGTCTACTCGCGATCGTGCTCTCGCCGGGCGAACCCTTGCCGCGGCATGGGTTCCGCCTGTCGAGCCACGGCGACACGATCGAAGGGCGGTCGGCCGCGCGATCTCGGCCGACGACGTCGGAGTCCACCTGCCCTCACCGCGTACCGGTCTGTCGCGCCTCCTCGTCGACCGTGCGCTCCGCCGTCGGCTCGACCTCGAGCCGCTCGTCGGGGATCGGAAGCCCGCTCTCGACCGAGAACCCGTACGTCCCCGCAGCTAGTCGCTCCTCGGCGCGCTCGACCGCCCCTAGCCGCTCGCGGAGGTCGTCGATCCGACCGGCGCGGAGCTCGTCCTCGGTCAGGTCCGACGCCTCGTCGGCGAGATGCTGATGGCCGTGCGCGACCTCGGAGTCACCCGGCGGCTCCGCGAACTCGGCGAGCTGGCGCTCGACGCGCGCCCGCTCCGCGGCGAGCAGCTCCCTGGCGCGACGTTCCTCCACCGAATCTCCCCTGGCCGCCCGGCCTCTCGACGGGACGTTTCCCGCCGTTCCGGGATCGAACCCATCCGACGACCGCGCGGTGGCGAAGGCGTGGCTCCATGATTCGTGGCCCGCAAACAACGGGGGCGACTCCCCTGCGGCTCAGGAATCGCCCCTCGGACGCGCCGGTGTGAGCGGTCTGGCTGCGGCCCGCCAGATCGCTCGACGCGCTGACAAAAGACATTACATATCTTTGCCCTTCTTGCAAGTTCTTGTTGATTCGCGCCTGCATATGGAGGAGAATCAACGCCCCGCGGCCCGACTTCGGGGCCGACTCCGCGCGAGGCCTTGGGACGGGCCGATGCGGCGGGCCCGTCCCCGGCCTCACCTCGCCCGACTGGCTCGTCCGACGACGTCGCCGGCCCGCGTCGGTCGGCGCGGAACCGGCTCGTCGGATGTGCGGCCAGCGCCGACCTGGGGCAGAATCACGTCGGTTCCTGCGGTGGGGAGCCGACGGACATTTCGCGTATGACGCCCCTGCTTCGCAACCGGGCCATCGCGGCCGCGACGCTGAGCTTCCTCGCTGTGACCGCGGTCGCTATGGGCCTCGCCTTCGCGGGATCGGACGTCTTGCAGGACCGGCGCGCCTCGGTCCCCATCCTGCTCGCTCTCCTCGTGGCCGGGGTCTTCGCGCTCCTCGGCTGGGCGACGGAGCGGGCGCGCCGCGAGGAGCTGGAGCTCGAGCAGACCGAAGAGCGCGCGCGGGTCGACGCCGAGCGCGCGCGCCGAGAGGATGAGCTCGGCGCGGAGCAAGATCGGCTTCGCGCCGAGCTCGCGGATGTGCGCGCGCGGACCGAGGCCGACCGGGCGAGGCGCGAAGAGGTCGAACGCGAGCTTCGTGCACAGCTCGAGGGGCAGGAGCGGGCAAACCAGGAGCTCCGCGCCGAATACGACGCACGGCTCGACCAGGTGAACCGGGACCTCGCCGACGAGCGGCGGGCGCGAACGCGCGTCGAGCAGGCGCGCCGCGACGAGAAGGAGTGGGCGCTTCACCTTCGCCGCGAAGTCATGCGCCTGCAGCAGGAGCGCGGCGCGCTCGGCGATACGCGTGACGCGCGCCGGCTCGTCC
Organism: Gaiellaceae bacterium; assembly: GCA_036259875.1. Lineage (GTDB taxonomy): Bacteria > Actinomycetota > Thermoleophilia > Gaiellales > Gaiellaceae > DATAAZ01. Next base: position 27,658 of record DATAAZ010000060.1, on the reverse strand, counting down.
TTCGGACGGCGCTGACGCTGGTCGGCGCCGAGAAGGGCCTCCTGCTCTCGCGGCTCGACGCTGACCGCGACGACCGGCTCGATCTCGTCTGCCACGAAGGCTTCGAGAACGACCCTTCCGACAGCGCGGTCGCGCAACGCTTCGCCCACGAGGTGATCGAGAAGGACAGGACGATCCGCGAGGACGACGAGCCCGACATCGCCGGCGAACGGCGGACGCCAGCCGACCAGGAGATCCGCAACCTGCTCGCCATCCCGATCTACATCGCCGACGACTTCACGGGCGTCGTCGTGCTCGCAAACAAGCAGGGAGGATTCCGCGAGTACGACGACGACGTGCTGCTCGCGCTCGGCGACCACGCGGGCGCGGTCCTGCACAACACGCGGCTGCGCGAGGAGCTGCGGACGACCTACGTGGGGACGGTGCGCGTCCTGGCGGACGCGATCGAAGCAAAGGACCGGTTCCTCCGCGGCCACGCCGACGAGGTGGCCGCCTACGTCGCGGCGGTCGCCGACCGCCTCGGGCTCGAGCCGCGCCAGCGCGAGGAGCTCGTGTACAGCTCGCTGCTGCACGACATCGGAAAGATCGGGATCAGCGAGCGAATCCTGATGAAACCGGCGGAGCTGACGCCCGAGGAGCGCAGCATCGTCCAGCTCCATCCGCGGATCGGCTACCGCCTCGTCCAGCAGGTCCCGGCGCTCCGCTCCACCGAGATGGCGATCCTCCACCACCACGAGCGCTGGGACGGCGACGGCTACCCGGCCGGCCTGCGCGGCGACGAGATCCCGCTCCAGGCCCGGATCATCGCCGTCGCCGACGCGTTCAGCGCGATGACGGCCGATCGTCCGTACCGGCGGCGTATGACCCTCGACGAGGCATGCGCCGAGCTCGAGCGCTGCGCGGGAACGCAGTTCGACCCCGTCGTCGTCCGGATGTTCGTCGAGGAGGTGCGGCGTCGTCCTCCCGAGTACGACGGCGACGCGCTCCACGACGCGCTGGCCGACCCCGAGCTCGCGAGCCGGCGCGGCGACAACGATCCGATCCTCGGCGTGATGTCGTTCGTGCTCACCGACAACCTCACGCTCCTCTATTCCCGCCGTTACCTCCACGAGGCGGCCGACGCCGAGGCGCATCGCGCGGCGGTTCAGGGCCGGCCGTTCGCCGTCGTGCTCGTTGAGCTCGCCGAACTCGCGCGGACGAACGCCGAGGACGGCTACGCGGCCGGCGACGAGGCGATTCAGCGCGTCGCGAGCGCCGTCCAGCGCGCCGCCGTTCGCTGCGGCGGCACCGCCTGCCGGTACAGCGGCCGGCGGATCGCCCTCCTCGCGCCCGGCGACGAGCAGGCGGCCGACGAGTGCGCGGGCGAGATCGCGAACGAGCTCGCCGGCGGTCCGAGGATCCGCGTCGCGACCGCCGTCTGGCGGCCGGGAAGCACCGGCGAGGACGTCCTTCGCCGCGCCCGGGCGGCGCTCGCCGCCCCAGCCTGGGAGGCGCCGACCTCGGCCCGGCCGCCCGGCCCGATGAGCGTCCGGCGGAGCCTCTAGCCGTTGGCGGGCTCTTCCGAGCCGTAGCCGTCCCGCGCGTTCGGGAGGAGCGCGCCGAGCACGCCGCCGAACAGGGCGTGCGTCGCGATCTCGTACGCGGCGACGCGCGGGTTCGTCGCAAGCCGCGGCCAAGCACCGCTCTTTCGGTCGGGGTGGATCCGGTCGACGACGACGATGCCCGGCCAGAGAAGGAGGTTCTCGAGCTCGGCGGCGACGACTCCGCGCACCCAGCCGCGGCCGCCGAGCCGTTCGAACACGGCTCCGAATACGGCGCCGTTCGCGAGGTGGAGCGCGACCCCCGCCGGCCGCCAGCGGGGCCCGGTGGCGACGAGCGCGCCGAGGAGTCGGACGTCCGAGTACGGAGTGCGGAGCGCACGCCCGAGCACGGGCTCCGAGGCGGCCCAGACGGCCGCGGCGATGATCCCTGCGACGGCGCCGCGCTTCATCGTCCGCGCAGTATCCTCGCCGGGTGGCGGGGCTCAGCGTCGATGTCCGGCGTCGGCTCACACTCGGCGCCTCGATCATCGGCTCGGCGCTCGCCTTCATCGACGGGAGCGTCGTCATCGTCGCGCTTCCGACGATCGAGCGCGACCTCGAGCTCGGGCTGACCGGGCAGCAGTGGGTCTTCCTCTCGTACTCGCTCGCGCTGGCGGCGCTTTACCTCGTAGCCGGGTCGGTGGGCGACCGCTTCGGCCGCCGGACAGCGTTCATGATCGGCGCGGCCGGCTTCGCGCTCGCCTCCGCGCTCGCGGGCGCCGCGCCGAACGAGGCGACGCTTATCGTGGCACGGACGCTCCAGGGGATTGCGGGCGCCTTCGTCACCACGAATAGCCTCGCCCTTCTCCGGGGCGTATACGGCGACGACGCAGGCCGGGCGATCGGTCTCTGGACGTCGCTGACCGGCGTCGCCACGATCGCGGGACCGCCCGTCGGCGGAGCGCTCGTCGAGTGGGCCAACTGGCGTTGGATCTTCTACGTCGACCTTCCGCTCGCCGCACTGACGGTCGCCCTCGCGCACTTCGGCCGCGGCGACGAGCGCGCGCATCCCCGCGTCGGGCGAATGGACCTTCCCGGCGCCGTGCTCGCGGCGGTGGGTCTCGGCTCGCTGACGTACGCGCTCGTCGAGGGAGCCGAGAAGGGCTTCGCCGGCTATTGGTGGGCGTTCGCCGTCGCAGCGGCGACGCTCGTGGCGTTCGCCCTCGTCGAACGGCGCGCGGCGGAGCCAATGCTCCCGTTCACGCTCTTTCGCCGGCGGAACTTCGCGGCCGCGAACGCCGAGACGTTCCTCGTCTACGCCGCGCTCTACGGGTTCTTCGTCTACTTCACGCTGCACGTGCAGACGATCGGCTTCACGCCGTTCGAGGCCGGGCTCGTCAACGTGCCTCCCAGCGTGGTGATGATCCTGCTCGCCGCGCGCTTCGGCGCGCTCGCGGACCGGCGCGGGCCGCGCCTCTTCCTCGCGGCCGGGCCGGTGCTGATTGCGGCCGGGACGCTTCTCACCGCGCCGGTGGACGAGCGCTCCGACTTCTGGACGTTCGGGGTCGCGGGGCTCGCGTGCTTCTCGGTCGGCCTCTCGCTTCTCGTGGCGCCGATCACCGCGACCGCGCTCAAGTCGGCGCCCGAGCGCTACGCCGGCATCGCCTCCGGCGTAAACTCGACCGTCTCCCGGCTGGGGAGCCTCATGGCGGTCGCGCTGATCGGGCTCGTCATCTCGCTCGTCTTTCACGCACAAGTGGACGCGCCCGACGCCGAGCCGCTGACGAAGGACCTCCGGGGGCCGCTTCTCGACGCGTCGGTCGACGGCTACCGGGCGGGGATGCTCCTCGCGGCCGCGCTCGCGCTCGCGGGCGCGCTCGTCGGCGCGCTCGCCGTCTCCGACCGCGAGGCGCGAGACGAGGAGATCACCGCGCCGGCAGCGGCGCCAGCCGGAAGCTGAGATCGCGCGCCCGGGCGCGGCAGCGCTCGACCGCCTCCTCGCGCGTCTCGCCGAAGCCGTAGAGGATCGCGAGGCGGTAGCTCTGCGCGTCATTCAGCCCCTGCCCCGAGAGCGGGAGGCCTGGCCGCACGAGGACCTCGACGTCGTCCTGGGGCTCGGGCACCGCCTCGACGAGCGCGTCGGCGAAGACGCGAACGACGTAGCTCACCCCCACCCCGGCCGGCGTCCCGGTTTCCCAGGCGGGGTCGTCGCCGCAGGCGAGCGCGAAGAGGGCGTCGTACGTCGAGCGGCCGTGCAGGCGGTGAACGAGCGGCGCGAATTGCGAGGCGAGGCGTCCGTTCAGCTCGATGATTTCCGGGGGTCCCTCGTCGGGGACGAAGAATTCGATGTTGAAGAACGCGTCGTCGAGCCCGTGCGCGACGACGATCCGCTCGGCGAGCTCGGCGAGCTCCGCCTGGCGATCGGCGGCGAGCCGGGAGGGGTACTCGAACCGCTCGAAGCTGATCGTGCCCGGGTACTTCACCGAGTCGGTGACGCCGATCGTCGTCGCGCGGCCGCCGTGGACGTATCCCTCGAGCGTCACCTCGAGCCCGCCGAGGAGCTCCTCGGCGAGGAAGCCGTGTGCCCGGTCGGTCGGAGCACCCGCGAGCGCGGCGATCGAGCCGTAGCGGCGCGCATATCCGTCCGGCCCGTTCAGGCGCGCGAGGTCGGTGGCCGCGTCGATCCGCACCGCTTTCTGCGAGAGGCGCCCCACCACAGGCTTCACGAAGAACGGCGGCTCGAACGGAAGCCGACCGTCGAGGAGCGCGAAGCGCGGCGTCGATTCGGGCGCGACCCGCCTTTGGATCTCGCGGGACGTCGGCTTGTGCTGGCAGGCGAGCAGTGCCTCGGGAGCGGGGCCGGCGAGTCGTCGGCGGTCGGCGAAGATCGACGCGAGGAGCGCAGACTGGTCCTTCGTCCCGACGACGCCGTGCGCGGGGAGCCCCTCGTATTCCGCGAGAAACGACCCCGGGTCGAACGACTCGAGCTCGTCGAGGTCGCGCCCCGCGTACCGAACGCGGTACGTCTCGTCGAGCCCGGCGGCTGCAACCGCCTTCCGGTCCCGCTCCTGCGGGCAGAGAACGAGGATCTCATGCATTGCTCGGGGCCGGCGCGCGCCGAATCGTAACGACGAGAACGAGACTAGAGTCGATTTCATGCCCGGTCTCCGCGCCGACGTCGTCGGGAGCCTGCTCCGCGCTCCGGAGCTCGTCGCCGCACGGGAGCGGCTCGATCGCGGTGAGCTCGACGCGCCCGAGTTCAAGCGAATCGAGGACTCCGCCGTCGACGACGTCCTGCGGCTCCAGGACGAAGCGGGTCTCGACGTCGTGACCGACGGCGAGCTGCGCCGTCTCTCGTTCCAATCGCAGATGACCGATGCGGTCGAGGGATTCGGCGACTGGGATCTCGATGCATTCCTGTGGGGCGAGTGGCGAAGCGAGGAGCATGGCGCGATGACCGTCGCCCGGCCACCGCTCGCGGTCACCGGCCGGCTGCGCCGCAAGCGCTTCCTCTCGGTCGAGGAGTTCGTCTTCGCGCGAGGCCGGACGAGCCGTGTCCTCAAGGTGACCCTCCCGAGCCCCAGCCTGTTCGCAAACTTCTGGGATCCCGAGCGCTCGCGTGGCGCCTACGCCCGGCTCGAGGATTTCCTGACGGACGCGGCCGAGATCCTGCGCGAGGAGGTCGAGGAGCTCGTCCGCCTCGGCGCGACGTATCTCCAGCTCGACGCCCCGCACTATCCGCTCCTCGTCGACCCCGCGTACCGCGAGTTCTACGAGAGCCGCGGCCGGCCGGCGAACGAGTGGCTCGAGCTCGGGCTCGAGCTCGACAACCACGTGGTCGGCGACCACGAGGGCGTCACGTTCGGCTTCCACCTCTGCAAGGGAAACCAGGCGAGCCGTTGGCTCGTCTCGGGCGGCTACGACTGGCTCGCGACGCGGGTCTTCCCGCGCATCCGTGCCGACAGGCTTCTGCTCGAGTACGACGACGAGCGCTCCGGCGGGTTCGACCCGCTCGCGGCCGTCCCGGACGACAAGACGGTCGTGCTCGGGCTCGTGACGACAAAGACGGCGCGCCGCGAGACGGTCGACGGGCTCGCGGGCCGGATTCGCGACGCGGCCCGGTTCGTCCCGCTCGACCGGCTCGCCGTCTCACCGCAGTGCGGCTTCGCGACGTCGGTGGTCGGAAACGCGATCTCGTTCGAGGATCAGCGGCGCAAGCTCGAGACGGTCGCGCGGACGGCGCGAGCCGTGTGGGGATAGCGCGGCCCGCTACGCGGGCGCGCCCGCGAGCTCCCGGTCGAGCACGGCGACGGTGCGGGTGCCCTCGCCGCGGCGAAGGCGGTCGAACGCCTCTTCGATCTCGTCGAGGGAGGCGAAATGCGACACGACGTCGGCGAGCTCCAGGCGACCTTCCGCCGCGAGCCCGGCGAGAACCGCGAGCTCGGCGGCGGGATCGCCCGAGCCGTACGAGCTCCCGCGAAGCGACTTCTCCGAGAGAAGGTCGAAGGCGGGGAGCGCGACCTCGACCCCTTTGGGCGCGATCCCCACCACGGTCGCCGCACCGCCGGCCGCGAGGACGTCCCAGGCGAGGCGAATCGTCTCGGGGCGCCCGACGACCTCGAACGCGTGGTCGACCCCACCGCCGGTGAGCTCGCGGACTCGCGCGGCCGCGTCGGGACCAGCCGCCACGGCGTGCGTCGCGCCGCGCGCCAGCGCGAGGTCGAGCTTCGCCGGATCACGGTCGACGACGACGAGCGGGTCGGCCTGCGCGAGGCGCGCCGCCGCGACGACGTGGGCGCCGACGCCGCCGCAGCCGACTACGCACACGCTTTGCGCGGGCCGAACCGCGGCCGTGTTCCTGACCGCCCCGAAACCGGTCACGACCCCGCAGCCGACGAGCGCCGCCTGCCAGAGCGGCAGCGAGCGCGGGACCGGGACGGCGCAACAGGCGGGCACGACGGCGCGCTCGGCGAAGCAGGACACGAAGTTGAAGTGTCGGACCGGGGTTCCGTCCGTAAGCGCGAGACGGGGGGTGCCGTCGAGGAGCGTCCCCGCCCAGGCGCGCTCGCCCGAGAGCTCGCACAGGTTCCGCCGCCCCGCGCGGCACGGCCGGCAGCGGCCGCACGGCGCGACGTGGCAGAAAGCGACGAGGTCGCCCCGCTCGAGGTCGGAAACGCCGTCGCCGACCTCCTCCACGACCCCCGCCCCCTCGTGGCCGAGCACCGTCGGCCAGCGCCCGTCTCCGAGATGACCCTCCGCGAGGTGGAGGTCGGAATGGCACACGCCTGCCGCCGCGACTCTGACAAGGACCTCGCCGCGGCCGGGCGGTGCGAGCTCGACCTGCTCGACTCGAAGCGGCGTGCGCGCCTCGTGGAGAACCGCCGCGCGGATCCTCATGCGATGCGGTAGCGCTCGAGCGCGCCGAGGTCGGGAGCGGCCCCGAGGCCCGGCCCCTCGGGCGGCGCGATCGTCCCGTCGGATGCGATCTCGACCGGAGCCCGGAGCAGCCAGTCGCGCCGCTCCGGCGTCCAGGCGGGCGGGTCGTAGGGCACCTCGACGAACGGCACGGTCGAGACGGCGCAGGCGAGGTGAAGGTTCGCGACGAACCCAAGGCCATTCGTCCACGTGTGCGGCGACCACGAGCGGCGGTGGAGCTCTGCGAGCCCGGCGAGGCGCCGGCAGCCGGAGAGGCCGCCCGCGAGCACGGCGTCGGCCTGCAGCACGTCGATGCCGCCTCGGACGACGAGATCCCGTCCCCGGTCGAGCGTCCGGATCATCTCTCCCGCCGCGATTCGAAGCGAGGTCAGTCGCCGAAGCGTCGCGTATCCGTCGAGGTCATCGTTCGGGAGCGGCTCCTCGAGCCAGTAGACGCCGAGCGGCTCGAGGGCGCGGGCGCACTGCGCGGCGGTCGCGACGTCCCAGCGCGGACGCAGGTCGCCAGGCATCCGCCAGCCCTGGTTGACGTCGACCATGATCTCCATCTCGGCCCCGACGGCGTCGCGGACGCGCTCGACGACCTCGACGTCGTCGCGCCAGTCGTCGAGGTGGAACCTGAGCTTGACGGCACGGATGCCGCGGTCGCGCAGCTCGACCGCCCGACGGGCCCGCTCGTCGGCGTCGACGAGCTCGCCCGTGGAGGCGTAGGCGAGGAGGCGCTCCTGCCGCCCGCCGAGGAGCCGCCAGAGCGGCTGGTCGAGGACGCGGCCGACGAGGTCCCACACCGCGACCTCGGCGATCCACGGCCGCGAGCCGTGGAAGTCGACGCTCGCGCAATGGGCATGGACGGCCTCGAGGGCGAACGGGTCGACGCCGCGGAGCAGGCGCTCGAGGAGCGGCGCGTCGGGGAGGGAATCGCCGCTCGCGTACCCCTCGAGCCCGCCGTCCGCCCGGACGATCGCGAGCGTGGCCTCGACACGGTCGCGCGGAACGGGATCCCACGCGGCGAGGAAGGGCGGATCGAGCGGGAATGAATACCTGCGCGTCTCGAGAGCGGCGATCCGCACCGGCCGACGACTCTACTGCCTGACGCGCCGCTATCGTGCGCCGTCCCCGTGTCGAACGCGCCGTCGCATCCGCTCTCGGGCCGCGTCGCGCTCGTCACCGGGGCGTCGACGGGCCTCGGGCGCGAACTGGCCCTCGCGCTCGCCCGGGCGGGCGCCGCGGTCGCGGTGAACTACGCGCGCTCGCGTCGCGAAGCGGAGAGGACGGCCGCCGAGGCGCGGTCGGCCGGGGTCGCTGCGGTCGCGGTCGAGGCCGACGTCGCCGACGCGCGCACCGTCGCGCGCATGCTCGCCCGCGTCGAGGAGGAGCTCGGGCCGGTCGAGGTCCTCGTCAACAACGCAGCCGTCACCCGGTACGTCCCTCTCGGCGACGTGGAGGAGGTCACGCGCGAGGACTGGGACCGGATCCTCGCGGTCAACGTGGTCGGCGCGTACGAGTGCGTCCGCGCGGTCGTCCCGGGGATGCGCGCGCGGGGCTTCGGGCGGGTCCTGAACGTGGCGTCCACCTCGGCGTTCACCCACGACGGATCGTCGATCCCCTACGTCGTCTCGAAGGCGGCGCTCGTCGCGCTCACGAAGACGCTCGCCCGCGTGCTCGGTCCGGAGATCACGGTCAACGCCGTCGCGCCGGGGTGGATGGCGACGCCGTGGGTCGAGCGGTATCTCCCTTCGGAAGTCGCCCGCGAGCTCCACGACTCGGCGCCTTTCGTCCCGCTCGAGGAGGTGACTGCGGTCGCGCTCGCGCTCCTCGCGTTCCCGGCGACGACGGGTCAGGTCGTCTGTGTCGACCGCGGCGAGACGATCGGGGCGCCGAGCCGCTAGGACGTGAGGCTCGCTGCCGTCTATGCTTTGCGGCCCCTGTGCCGCACGCCGTCCCTCCGCCGAGCGTCGCCGTCCCGCTCGGGCGCCAACCAACCTCGTGGCGCATCGTCGCACCAGTCTGGAGGCGGGTTCCCGTAGACGACGTACACGGAGCCAGTAGCACGGCCGCACACGCCCGGAAGGAGGAGCGCGGAGATGGGTGAGGAGCAACGGCGCGTTGACACGGTCCGTCGCAGCGCGAGCGAGATCGAGAACAACCTGATCGACGCCTACGCGGACGGGCGGATCACGCGGCGGGAATTCGTCCGCCGCGGCACGGTGATCGGCATGTCGCTCCCACTCCTCTCGTTCCTCGCCGCCGCATGCGGAGGGGACGATGGCGCCGGGACGACTGCCGCCGCCGAGACGGGGGAAGTTCGGCGCGGCGGAACGCTTCGCACCGCGATCATCGGGCCGAGCCAGACGGTCGATCCGCTCAAGGTTGCCGACGAAGGGGGTCTCGCGGTCCTCGGCCAGACGGGCGAGTACCTGACCTGGTCGGATGAGAAGCTCGAGCTCCAGCCGCGCCTCGCGGAGAGCTGGGAGCCGAACGACGACGGCTCGGTCTGGACGTTCAGGATCCGCCAGGGCGTCACGTTCCACGACGGAGCCGCGCTCACAGCGGAGGACGTCGCCACGACGCTCAACACCCATGCCGACCCGGACAACGGCTCGCCCGCCCTCTCCGCGTTCACCGGCGTCCTCTCGAAGGGCGCCGCGCGGGCGGTCGACGAGGCGACCGTCGAGGTGAGGCTCGAGGCGCCGAACGGCAATTTCCCCTACCTCGTGAGCTCGGACAACTACAACGTCATCATCCTCCCGGCGGACCACGACTACGGCTCCAACTACGAGCGGTCGTTCAACGGGACGGGGCCCTGGAAGCTCGACAGATTCCGCCAGGGCAACAACGTCTCGTACACGAAGAACCCCGAGTACTGGGACCAAGAGCGTCAGCCTTTCGCCGACCGGAGCGAGATCCGCTTCCTCGACGAGGAGCAGGCACGCGTTCTCGCTCTGCAGGGCGGCGAGGTTGAGGTCGTCAGCAACTTCACGGCGACGGGCGGAGCGGGGATCCTCACCGACCCGAACGTCTCCGTCCTCGAGGTCAAGTCGGTCGAGCACCGGCAGATCCACATGCGGGTCGACCGGCCGCCGTTCGACGACAAGAACGTCCGCCAGGCGCTCGCCCTGACGCTCGACCGCCAGGCGATCATCGAGGGGCTCTTCGAGGGCAAGGCGGACCTGGGGAACGACCACCCGTTCGCGCCGGCCTTTCCCTCGACCGACCCCGACGTGCCACAGCGTGAGCAGGACCTCGACCAGGCGCGGTCGCTCCTTGCGGAAGCGGGAAGCGAGGATGGCTTGGGTGCCCAGCTTCGCACGTGGGACGGCGTCGAGATTCCGGACCTCGCTCAGCTCGTGCAGGACTTCGCCCAGGAGGTCGGGATCCGCATCGAGCTCAACATCACCGACGCCGGGACCTACTACGGCGACGCGGTGTTCGGGAAGTCCCCCTGGCTCGACTCCGTGCTCGGGATCACCGACTACGGCCACCGCGGCGTGCCGAACGTCTACCTAACCGCCGTCTACAAGAGCGACGGCACGTGGAACGCCGCCCACTTCAAGAACCCGCAGGCCGATCAGCTCATCAACGAGTACATGCGCGCGCTCGACATCGATTCCCAACGCGCCGCCGCCCGCCAGCTCCAGGAACTCCTGCTCGACGAGACGCCCGTCATCATCCCGTACTTCTTCACGCGTCTCGCCGCGACGACGGGGAACGTGACCGGCGTCGAGGTGACGGGTATGGGCCACGTCGACCTCACCCGGGCGGGCTTCAAGGCCTGACGCCAGGATCGTGAGCCGCTAGCGAGGAGCGGTGGGGCGCTTCCTGCTCAAGCGGTTCGCGCTCGCGCTCGTGACGCTGTGGCTCCTCAGCGTCATCATCTTCACGGCGGCGCAGGTGCTTCCGGGGGACGTGGGCCGGCGGGTCCTCGGCCCCTTCGCGGACCAGCGCGCCGTGGACGCGCTGAACGAGGAGCTCGGGACGAACCGCTCGCTCGTCGTCCAGTACGGCGACTGGGTCGGCGGCGTCGTGCGTGGCGACCTCGGCGATTCGTACGCGTTCGGGCGCCCCGTCGCCGAGATGCTCGGCCCGGCGCTCGAGAACTCCGCGAAGCTCGCGCTCGTGGCGTTCGTGATCGTCGTTCCGGTCGGGATCCTGGGCGGCGTCCTCGCGGCGCTCAAGGAAGGCCGTCTCCGCGACCGGCTCATCTCGGTGAGCGGCCTCTCGGCGACGGCCATCCCCGAGTTCGTGTGGGCGGTCGTCCTCATCATGCTCTTCGCGGTCTGGCTCGGCGTGCTCCCGGTGACGGCGCAGGCGCCCGAGGGAGCGAACGTCTTCACGGAGCTCCGGTATCTCCTCCTCCCCGCCCTCTGCCTCGTGTTCGTCCTCTTCGGCTACATCTCGCGGATGGCGAGGGCCGGGACGATCGAGGCGCTCGACGCCGACTACACGCGCACCGCGTTCCTGAAAGGGTTGCCCCGCCGGACGGTGATCCGCCGCCACGTGCTTCGCAATTCCCTCCTCCCGACGATCGCCGTCGTCGCGACCCAGGTGGGCTACCTGATCGGCGGGCTCGTCGTCATCGAGCTCATCTTCGGCTACCAAGGAATCGGCCAGCTGCTCTTCCGCGCTGCTGAGCAGAAGGACTTCCCTCTCCTCGAGAGCGCGACGCTCGTGATCGGCGCGATCTACCTCGCGGCGACGCTCGTCGCCGACGTCCTCTACTCCGTCCTCAATCCCCGGATCCGCTACGCGGAGGCCACATGAGCACCGGCGCCGCCCCCGCCCCGCTCGACGTCGGCCTCGCGCCCCCCGCGCGGACGCGGGCTCCGAGCGAGCGGCGTGAGATCCTGCGCGTCCTCGCCCGCTCGAAGACGTTCTTCACCGGCGTCCTCCTTCTCGCCTTCTGGGTCTTCTGCGCGGTCTTCGGGCCGGTGGTCGCGCCGTACGACCCGCTCGCGGCCGAAGTCCTCGAGAAGTTGAAGAGTCCGTCTGGCGACCACTGGTTCGGCACCGACCGCCTCGGCCGCGACGTGTTCTCGCGCGTCATCGTCGGCGCGCGCGACATCCTGGCCGTCGCTCCGGCCGCGACCCTCCTGGGGACCGCGGTCGGAACCGCGCTCGGGCTCATCGCCGGCTACTTCCGCGGCATCATCGACGACGTGATCATGCGGATCGTCGATGCGTTCCTCTCCGTGCCCGTCGTCATCATCGGCCTCCTCGCGCTCGTGGCGCTCGGGCCGTCGAGGCTGACGGTGATCGCCGTCATCGGCGCCGTCTTCGCGCCGATCATCGCGCGGACCGTGCGGGCGGCGGTCCTCTCCGAGCGCGAGCTCGAGTACGTCGAGGCCGCCCGCCTTCGCAACGAGCGCGCCCCCTACGTCATGTTCGCCGAGATTCTCCCGAACGTCCTCCCGCCCGTGCTGGTCGAGTTCACCGTGCGACTCGGCTACGCGATCTTCGCGATTGCGACGCTTTCGTTCCTCGGCTTCGGCATCCAGCCTCCCGCGCCCGACTGGGGTCGGCAGATCTTCGAGCACTACGCGCTCATCAACGGCGGCTTCTGGTGGCCGTCGCTCTTCCCGGCGCTCGCGATCGCGTCGCTCGTCGTCGCCGTCAACCTCGTCGCGGACGGGCTCGCGCAGGCGCTCCGACGATGACCGCCGCGACCGTCGCGACCGTCGCGCGCCGGGACGCCGAGGCCGTCCCGGCGCTCGAGCTCGATGAGGTCGACGTCGCCTACCGCGTGCGCGGACGCTGGCGGCGTGTCCTCCAAGGCGTCTCCTTTCGCATCGAGGCCGGCGAGTCGTACGGGCTCGTCGGGGAGTCGGGGTGCGGGAAGTCGACGTGCGCCTTCTCCGTCATGCACTACCTCCCGCGGAACGGTCGCGTCACCGCCGGGTCGATCCGCGTCGCGGGGCGCGACGTCGCTGCGATGAGCGAGACGGAGATCCGACGGCTCCGCGCAGGCGCCGTGTCGATGGTCTACCAGAACCCAGGAGCGGCGCTCAACCCGTCCATTCGCGTCGGCGACCAGGTCGCGGAGGCCTTCACGGTCGCAGGCGCCTCCAAGCACGAGGCCGCGGAACGAGCGCGCGCGATGCTCGCGAAAGTCCAGATCTCCGACGCCGCGGGCGTGATGCGGCGCTACCCCCACCAGCTCTCCGGCGGCATGCAACAGCGCGCCGTGATCGCGATGGCGCTCGCCTCCGACCCGACGCTGCTCATCCTCGACGAGCCGACCACGGGGCTCGACGCGACCGTCGAGGCTGAGGTCCTCGACCTGATCGCCGCCCTTCGCGAGGAGCTGGGGACGAGCGTCTTCTTCATCAGCCACAACCTGGCCGTGATCGCGAAGATGTGCGACCGCGTCGGCGTCCTCTACGCCGGAAAGCTCGTCGAAGAGGGCCCGGCGAAGGAGGTGTTCGCCGACCCGCGCCACCCGTACACCGTCGGCCTCCTCCGCTGCATTCCCCGCCGCGGCGTGAAGAAGGACGCGAAGCGTCTCGACACGATCCCCGGGTTCCTGCCACCGCTCGGCGCCGAGCTTCCCGCGTGCGTCTTCGTCGACCGGTGCGGACTCGCGCAGGAGGTCTGCCGCCGGGACGCGCCTCCGCCCTACCGCGTGTCCGACACGCGGACGAGCCGCTGCCATTTCTGGGAGATCGCGGAGCGCGTCCCGTTCACGCCCGAGGCGCGCGCCGAGTCGGCCGTGGGCGCTACCGACCGGGGGCAGCCGATCGTGACCCTCGAGCGCGTCGGGAAGACGTTCCGCCAGGAGGGAGCCGAGGTCCGCGCGCTCTCGGACGTCTCGCTCGCGATCCGGCCCGGGGAGACGCTCGGGCTCGTCGGGGAGTCGGGCAGCGGGAAGACGACGCTCGCGCGCGTGCTGCTCGGCCTCACCGAGCCCGACCCCGACTCATGCATCGAGCTCGAGTCCCGCGCCCTTCCGCCGACCATCCGCGCCCGCTCGACCGAGGACGTGCGCGCGCTCCAGATCGTGTTTCAGAATCCAGACGCGGCACTGAACCGCCGTTTCCCCGTGCGCCGGATCATCGCGCGCGCGATCACGAAGCTGCTGGGGCTCAGCGGCCGCCCGCGCGACGACCGCGTCCACGAGCTCGCGCAGTCCGTGCGCTTCGACGAGCGGCTGCTCGGGAATCGGCCGAGCCAGCTTTCGGGAGGCCTGAAGCAGCGCGTCGCGATCGCACGGGCGTTCGCGGGGGAGCCGCGCCTCGTCGTCTGCGACGAGCCGACGTCGGCGCTCGACGTCTCCGTCCAGGCCGCGATCCTGAACCTCCTCGCCGACCTCCAGGCGAACGAGCGCGTGACGTACGTCTTCATCTCGCACGACCTCGGCGTCGTCCGCTACCTCGCCGACCGGATCGCCGTCATGTACCTGGGGCACGTGATGGAGCTCGGCTCGGCCGAGCAGGTCTTCAGCGCGCCGCACCACCCGTACACGGAGGCGCTTCTCTCGGCCGTGCCGACGCTGGACGGCGAGGAGGGTGCCCGCATCCGGCTCGAGGGTGAGGTGCCGAGCGCGGCGAACCCGCCTCCGGGCTGCGTATTCCAGACCCGCTGCCCACGGAAGAAGGGGCCGATCTGCGAGACGGAGATGCCGCCGCTCGTCGAGGCCGAGCCCGGCCATCTGCTCCGCTGCCACCGGACGCTCGACGAGCTACGAGAGCTACAGGCGACCGCGCCCGAGAGCGGCGCGCGCGCCGCGGGCGACGGCCGGTGAGGACCCGCGCGGCCGTTCTCCCGCGGACGAACGCGGCGCTCGAGGTGACCGAGCTCGAGCTCGCCGCGCCCGGGCCCGGCGAGGTCCTCGTCCGGATCGCGGCGAGCGGCGTCTGCCACAGCGACCTGAACGCGGTCGACGGAACGTCCGAAACGCGCTGCCCCGCCGTGCTCGGCCACGAGGGGGCCGGGATCGTCGAGGCGGTCGGGCCCGGCGGCGCGCGAAGGACAGGCGAGCGGGTCGTCCTCTCGTGGATGCCGTCCTGCGGCCGCTGCGAGGAGTGTCTGCGGGGGCTTCCGCACCTGTGCGCGACGGCCTGGTCGGGCATGGCGCACGGCGGCCTCCTCGACGGGACACCGCGGCTCTCGCGGGACGGCGAGCCCGTCTACCACTACTCGTTCCTCTCCACGTTCGCCGAGCACGCGGTCGTGCCCGAGGAGTGCTGCATCCCGCTCGCCGACGACGTTCCCTTCGAGATCGCGGCGCTCGTGGGCTGCGCTGTCACGACGGGGATCGGCGCCGCCTGGCATACCGCGGGCGTCCGTCCGGGCGACCGCGTCGCCGTTTTCGGATGCGGCGGGGTCGGGCTGAGCGCGATCATGGGCGCCGTCGCGGCCGGCGCCACCCCGGTCGTCGCCGTCGACGTCTCGGACGAGAAGCTCGAGGCCGCGCGCGAGCTCGGTGCGACCGGTGCCGTCCGCTGGCGGGGGAGCCCGGAGGCGACAGCGGAAGCGGTCCGCTCCGAGGTTGGCGGCGGCGTCGACTACGCCCTCGAGGCGACGGGCCGGCCCGAGGCGATGGTCGCCGCCTTCCTCGCGACCCGCGCCCGCGGCGCCGCGGTCCTGATCGGGATCGCGCGCGCGGACGCGGTGCTTCCGCTGCCGGCGATCCAGATCCCGCGTGCCGAGCGGCGGATCCTCGGGAGCGCCTACGGTTCGTCGCGCCCGGCGCGCGACTTCCCGGCGATTCTCGACCTGTACCGGCAGGAGCGCCTGCCGCTCGACAAGCTCGTCTCGCACCGGCTCCCGCTCGACCGGATCGCCGACGCCTTCGACCTCCTGCGCGCGGGGACGCCGCGACGTGTCGTGCTCGAGCTCGACGGAGCGTCGTCCTGAACGTCGACCCGGACGGCCGCTTCGGGGAGGCGTGGTCGGGTGAGGCCCCGAACGGGAGCCACATCAACGTCGTGCTCGGCCGCCGCGGCTCGCCGACGGCGGCGGCGGCGGCGCTCGCGCTCGCGTCGCCCAGCCCGGGCCACGTGCCCTTTCTCGCCGCCGTCGAGTCCGGCACGATCGTGCGTCCCGTCACCGTCGTGGTCAACAAGTCGACGCTCGCGGGCGAGCGGCTCTCACGGATGACGTGGGGCGCGGCTCACGTCGGGATCGCGCAAGGCGTCCTGGACGCGGTCGCCGACGGGACGCTCGACGCCCGCGCGGCTGCCGATCTCGTCCTTCTCGTCGCGGTTTGGGTCGATCCCGAGGCCGACGATGCGGGCCGGGTACGGGCGGCGAACCGGGCGGCGATGCGCGACGCGATCGCGTCGGCACTCGCCCCGCTCGCCCCGGACGCGATCCGCGACCTCGCCGGGCGGCGCGAAGGGGTCGCGAACGCCTACTTCGACGTGCAGGACGGCGGGTCGCCGGCCGCCGGTTGACGACCTTCGACCTCCACCAGCACCTCTGGCCCGAGTCGTTCGTCTCGGCGCTCTCGCGCCGGTCGGAGCCGCCGCGGCTTCGCGGACGCGTGCTCGAGCTCGCGACCGAAGGGGAGCTAGAGGTCGACGTCGACGCCCACCGGCTCGAGACGCGGCTCGCCGCGCTCGACCGCGCTGAGACCGACGTTGCGGTCGTCTCGCTTCCGCCGACGCTCGGCGCCGACGGCCACCCCGAGCTTGTCGAGGCGTACCACGAGGGCATCGCCGAGGTCGTCCGGGCCTCGAGCGGGCGCCTCCGAGCCCTTGCGACCGGATCGGCGCGAGACGGCTTCGCGGGCGCGACCGTCGCCGGTCGCGCGCTCGTGGAGGAGCTCGACGCGGTCGAGCCGCTCCTCCGCGATCTCGAGGAAGGCGGCGGGCTCCTCTTCGTCCACCCGAGCGCCGGCCGAGCCGTGGACGGGCTGCCATCGTGGTGGCCGGCGGTCGTCGACTACACGGGCGAGATGCAGGCCGCGTACAGCGCATGGCTTGCGCGCGGCGCAGCTGCGCACCCGAACCTCAGGGTCGTCTTCGCGATCCTCGCCGGCGGCGCGCCCGTCCAGCTGGAGCGACTTCGCTCGCGCGGCGTCGACCTGCGGCCCGTCCTCCACCGAAACGTCTTCTTCGACACCGCTTCGTACGGACGACGGGCCCTCGAGCTCGTGCTCGCAACGTACGGCGTCCGGCAGCTCGTGTTCGGAAGCGATTTCCCCGTCCTCGATGCCGGAGTAGGCTTGCACGCGCTGAGCGAGTTCGGCGCTGCCGTCTCGGATGCCGTCCGGAGGGAGAACCCATCGCTGCTGCTGGCGTAGACGAGGTCCGCGAGTGGGTGGCGAAGCGCGTGCCTTCGGACGCGGTCCTCCCGCCCGCTGAACTCGCCCGGCTCGCGACGACCCTGGCGGAGGAGCGGCGCCTCTGGGAGCACCTCGTCCGCCACGTCCCGGAAGAGCGGTACTTCGTCGAGCTTTTCCGCGACGCCCATCTCGACGTATGGCTCATCTGCTGGCTGAACCAGCAGGACACAGGATTTCACGACCACGACGTCTCGGCCGGCGCCGTCCACGTCTGCGACGGCGTCCTCGCCGAGGACTGCTTCGTCCAGGATGGAAGCGCTCTCCGAACCCGAACGCGCGAGCACCGCGCGGGCACGTGCTTCGACTTCGACGCGTCGTACGTGCATCGCATGCGCCACGTCGGCGGCGCGCTCGCGACCTCGATCCACTGCTACTCCCCGGCGCTGTGGCGGCTCGGCCACTACGACATCGACGAGGAGGGGACGTTCCGCCGCACGTCGATCACCTACGCGGACGAGATGTGGACGGGCCGGATCGTCGGGGAGCGGACGTTCACGCCGTAGAGGCTGACGCGGAGACGCCGCTCGAGCCCGCGCCGGCCGGGCTCGGCGACGGGCGGCGGCTTCTCCTGAAGCGCGAGGACCTCCACGAGCTCGGCGCGTTCAAGTGGCGCGGCGCGCTCCCCGCCCTCCAGCGGTTCCAATCGAACGGGGCCGAGGCCGTCGTGACCGCGTCGACCGGAAACCACGGGGCGGCGACGGCGTGGGCGGCCGGGCGGCTCGGGCTCCGCGCGATCGTCTACGCGCCCGAGACCGCGAGCCGCGCGAAGGTCGACCTGATCGAGCGCTACGGCGCCGAGCTCCGGCTCACCGGCGCGGATCTCGACGCCGCGAAGGACGAGGCGCGCGCCTTCGCAGCCGAGCGCGATCTCCCTTTTTTCGAGGACGGCGCCGAGCGCGCTCAGTACCTCGGCTACCAGGCGATCGGCCGCGAGATCCTCGAGAAGCTCGAGAATCCGCCGGCTGCGGTCGTCGTCCCGGTCGGGAACGGCGCGCTCCTCGGCGGGATCGGCATCGAGGTTTGCCGGAACGAGCCGCCGTGCGAGCGAATCGGCGTCGTCGCGAAGGAGGCGCCCGTCATGGCTGACAGCTGGGAGGCCGGCTACGTCGTCGAGTCGAAGCGTTGCGCGACGTTCGCCGACGGGCTCGCCGTGCGCGTCGCGATCCCGCTCGCCGTGCGGGTCCTCGGCGAGGTCTGCACCCGGATGGCGCGCGTCTCGGAACGGGCGATCGCCGAGGCGCTCGGCGCGTTCGCGCTCGCCGGCATCCGGGTCGAGGGCGCTGCCGCGGCCGGGCTCGCCGCATTGCCGCAGCTCGACGACGTCGAGGGCACGATCGTGCTCGTTGTGACCGGGCGGAACATCGCAGACGACCTCTTCACGCGGGCGGTGGAGCGGCCTGAATCCTTTCCGGACTAAGCGGCACGAGGCGCGGGTCGGGGTCGCCGAGGATCGCACGGGCGACCGCTTCGCCGCACGCGAAGCCCAGCACGTTCCCGTGGCCCGAGTAGCCGACGGAGACCCAGATCGCGGGCCGGCCCGGTAGCTCCCCGACGAGCGGCAGGTAATCGTCCGTGAACCCCATCAGGCCCGCCCAGCGGTGCGTGACGCGCGGCAAGACGCCGAAGACGCTTCGGGCATGGGCTTCGATGAGCGCCTGTATGCCGTCGGTCGTTCGCTCGACGCGCGTCGTCTCGCCCTCGAGATCGGCGTCGCGCTGCCCACCGACGACGAGACGCCGATCGGCGAGCTGCTGCATGTAGTCGTAACCCCACCGCGCGTAGATCGGGCACGGGAGCAGCCGCTCGGGGAGCGGCTCGGTCGCGAGCACCTGGCCGCGCACCGCAACGACGGCCACGTCGAGCTCGGGAACAAGCCCGTCCGTGTAGCCGTCGGTCGCAATCACGAGTCGGCCGGCGCGGACAGTGCCGGCCGCTGTCTGCGCGCTCGTCGCATTGATCGCCGTGACTGCCGTCTCCTCGGCGAGACGTGCGCCCGCGTCGCACGCGAGCGCGGCGAGCCGGCGAATCCACGCGCCCTGCTCGAACGCGCCGTCGGTCGGGTGAAAGATGCCGCCAGCGGCGAGTCCACGGAGCACGGGCGGGAGCTCATCGCGCTCCCGCCACTCGACGCCGAAGCCGTCTTCCGCGAGCGCGTCGTGCTCGGCCCGAAGAGCGACAAGCTCTTCGTCGCCGACCGCCACGCGGAGGCTCCCGACGGCGCGGAACGCGTCGCCGGCGAGCCCGCGGATGTGGACGAGCGCCTCCTCGGTCAGCCGCATGACGTCGGGGAGTCGCGCGCGGTCGTACGGGGCGGACGTGCCCCGCAGGGCAAACCCGCCGTTTCGGCCGCTGGCGCCGCTCCCGATCCGCCGCGCCTCGAGAACGCGGACGACGAGGCCCGCGCGCGCGAGCACGCGGGCGCACGCAAGGCCGGTGACTCCCCCGCCGATCACCCCGACGTCGACCGTCTCGTCGCCGGCGAGCCGCCCGTACTCGCGGGCGGGCTCGTCGAGCCACAACGGAGCGGACGAGCTCATTGCCGAATGACGCCCCGCGAGAGGCGGCCGGAGCCTACGGGCGCGACCGGGGACGCCGCATCGCGTCGTCCAGCGCGGCCCGGCGGCTCAGTGCTTCGTTCGGAAAGGAGCTCCAAAGCTCAGGAGGCGATCGTAGCCCGGTAGACCCCGTCCGCCTCGGTGACGCGCCCTGCGAGCTCGAGCTCGACGAGCTCGCCGGCGACGTCAGCCGCGGGACGGCCGCTCGCGCGCACGAGCTCGTCGGCGCTCCGCGGCGCGTCGGCGAGCAGCGCCAGGACTCCGCGCGGCCCGTCGCAGACGGCCCGTGGTCGCGCGCCCGGCCTGTCGACCCCGAGCGCCTCGAGCACGTCGTCCGCCGAGAGAAGCGGTGCGGCGCCCTGGCGGATGAGGCGGTTCGCGCCGGTCGAGAGGCTGGCCGTGATCTCGCCCGGGACCGCGAAGACTTCACGGCCGAGCTCGAGCGCGAAGTCGGCCGTGATGAGCGCGCCCGAGCGCTCCCGCGCCTCGACCACGACGGTCGCCTGCGCGAGCCCGGCCACGATCCGGTTCCGTGCCGGAAAGCGCCAGGGCGCCGGCTCCGTGCCGGGCGGGTATTCGGAGACGATCGCGCCGGTCTCGGCGATCCGCCGGGCGAGCTCGGCGTGGCGCGCGGGGTAGTCGACGTCGATCCCGCACCCGAGCACCGCGACCGTCGGCCCGCCGGCCGCGAGCGCGCCCCGGTGCGCCTCTCCGTCGATCCCACGGGCGAGGCCGCTCACGACCGTGACGTCCGTCCCGGCGAGGTCGCGCGCGAGCGAGCGGGCCACCTGGGCGCCGTACGCCGAGCAGCGCCGCGCACCGACGATCGCGACGGCGGGCCGCGCGAGGAGGGACGGGTCGCCGCGGACGTACAGCTGCCTCGGCGGGTCGTGGAGGTGCTCGAGCAGCGGCGGCCAGCCCGGCTCGCCGCTCCGGACGAGAGGGAACGCCTTCATGCGGCCAGCGCGTGCTCGCGCGGCGAGCGGTACGCGAGCGCCTCCGCGACGTGGTCGGGCTGAACCTCGTCGCAGCCCGCAAGGGCGGCGATCGTCATCGCGACCCGCGTCACTCTCGCGTGTCCGCGGGCCGAGAGACCGAGCGTGTCGACGGCGCGCGCGAGGAGCGCCCACGCGCGCTCGCCCAGGTGCGGCGGCTCGCGGAAAAGCCGCTCGCGGCCCGCCGCGACCCGGGCCGCGACGACGGCGGACGGCTCGCCGTCGGTCCCCGCCACCTCGTCCGAGCGGGCCCGCGGCACCGTCACGACGAGGTCGAAGCGATCGAGGAGCGCGCGCGAGAGCTTCTCGCGGTAGGCGGCGAGGCGCTGCGGGGAGCACGCGCACTCGGCGGCGGGGTCGCCCCGCGCGCCGCACGGGCACAGGTTCATCGTCGCGACGAGGAGAAAGCACGCCGGATAGACGACACGGCCGCCGACGCGGGCGATCGACACGAATCCATCCTCGAGCGGCTGGCGCAGCGCCTCGAGCGCCGGCCTGACGAACTCGCCGAGCTCGTCGAGGAGAAGGACGCCCCGGTGCGCGAGCGTGGCCTCCCCGGGCCGGGGGCCGGGACCGCCGCCGACGATCGCCGGCGCCGACGACGTGTGGTGCGGTGCCCGGAGGGGAGGTTGCTCGATCAGCCCGCCGCCCGGTGGCAGCGTGCCTGCGACCGAGTGGATGCGCGTCACCTCGAGAGACTCCTCGCGCGAGAGCGAAGGCAGGATCCCCGGAAGTCGCCGGGCGAGCATCGTCTTCCCCGTTCCGGGCGGGCCGCCGAGCAGGACGTAGTGGCGCCCGGCGGCGGCGATCTCGAGCGCCCGCCGGGCGCGTTCCTGCCCGCGGACGTCGGCGAGGTCGAGGTGCCGCGAGACGGATGCGGGGGGCGGCTCGGTGACCGCTTCCGGCTCGAAGGTCCCGCGCAGGTACGCCGCCGCCTGCGCGAGGTGGCGAACCGGAACCGGCTCGATCCCTGCGAGCGCGGCCTCGGGCGCCGACTCCGCCGCGCAGATCAGCGCGTCCAGCCCGCCTCGAGCGGCGGCCTCGGCCGCCGGCAGGACGCCGGGCACCGGGCGTACGCGGCCGTCGAGCGCGAGCTCTCCGAGCGAAGCGACGTCGGTGAGCCGCTCGCGCGGGAGCTGGCCGGACGCCGCGAGCACCGCGAGCGCGATCGGGAGATCGAAGCCGGATCCTTCCTTCCGGACACGGGCCGGCGCCAGGTTCACGATGATCCGGCCGCGCGGCCACTCGAGCTCGGCGCTCTTCACGCCGCTTCTGACGCGCTCTTTCGCCTCCTGGCACGCTTTGTCCGGGAGCCCGACGATCGCGAAGCTCGGGACGGCGAGCTGCAGGTGCGCCTCTGCTTCGACCGGCCGTGCTTCGAGGCCGACGAGCGCGTGCGTGGTCGCCCGGGCGAGCATCGTTCGACCGTACGGCGGAGAGGCGCGCCGAACGCTCGCGCTCTGCGCCGAAACCGTGCCGCTACTCGATCGGCGCGCGCTCGATCCGACGTCCGCGCACCGCAACGGCCTCGAGCGCGACGTCGCAGCCGGCCAGGTGCGGCCGCGAGGCAAGCCAGGCGGCGGCCGCGCGGCGCACCCGCCGTGCTTTCTCGCCGTCCACCATCTCGAACGGGTCGCCGAAGTCCTCGCCGGTCTTCGCCTTCACCTCGCAGAAGACGAGCCGCCGGCCGCGGCGGACGACGAGGTCGAGCTCGTTCCCGGCCACCCACGCGTTCGCGGCGAGGATCCGGTAGCCGCGGAGCAGGAAGTGACGGCGGACGCGCCGCTCGGACTCAGGCCCGAGCTTCTTCGAGCGCGTCGAGCTCCGCATAGCAGAGCGCCTGGAACGAGCGGCGGTGAACGGCGCTCGGCCCGCGGGCGCGGACGACTGCGGAATGCCCGGGCGTGATGTACCCGACGTGCGAGGCGAACCCGTACTGCGGGAAGAGCGCGTCCATCCGCCGCATCGCGCGGTCGCGGACGACCTTCGCGACGATCGACGCGGCCGCGATCGCCGCGCTTCGCTCGTCCCCGTCGACGACTGCCTGGTGGGACGGCGCGAGCGGGCCGAGCCGGAAGCCGTCGACCAGGCGGGCCTCCGCGGGCGGCGTTAGCGCCGCGAGTGCCTCTCGGAGCGCGCGGAGGTTCGAACGGTGGAGGCCGTCGCGGTCGATCGTCTTCGGCGAGACGACGCGGACGACGACCCGGGAGGCGCACCCCGTGACGGCGTGAAAGAGCTCCTCGCGGCCCTCCGGGGAAACCTGTTTCGAGTCGTTGAGGAGCCCGAGCGGGCGACACGCGTGGTCGCGCAGCCGCTCGTAGTCGAAGAGGACCGCGGCGATGACGAGCGGTCCCGCGAGGCTGCCGCGCCCTGCCTCGTCCGCCCCCGCGACGTAGCGGACGCCGAGCCGGCGGTCGAACGCGAGGAGCCTGCGACCGGTACGGCGCACGGCGAGCACGATAGACGCCGCCGGAGACGAGCGCCGGCAGCGGCGCGAGTTCCGGCGCATCCTCGCGCGGTCCGCATGACAAACCGCGTGCCTCACGCCCCGTGCGGAAATACGCTCAGCGCGCGGGTGCTGCACACGCGGGTCCCCCAAAGGGGGACCAGCCGGCCGTGCCGGGACACCGACGCTGCGGGTCTGGCAAAGGAACGGGACATGCCCGCCGCACGCGCGGCAGGCGGCATCGCGCTAATTTCGCTGCGGCTGCCGGGCCTGCGTCGGCGTCTTCTCGCGGACGCGCGCCTTCTTCCCAACCTTCTGGCGAAGGTAGTAGAGCTTGGCGCGGTTCACGTCGCCGATCGAGACGACCTCGATCCGCTCGATCTTCGGCGAGTGGAGCGGAAACGTCCGTTCGACCCCGACGCCGAACGACGTCTTGCGGACGGTGAAGGTTTCCCGGACGCCCGCGCCCTGGCGCTTGATCACGATCCCCTCGAAGATCTGGACGCGGCGGCGCTGTCCCTCGATCACCTGGAAGTGCACGCGGACGGTATCCCCGGCCTTGAAGTCGGGGATCCCGTCGCGCAGCTGGCGCTGCTCGATCAGGTCGATGGGAGTTGCCATGGCGAAAAAGGGCGGGACGGCGGCCGACCAAATCTAGCGGAATGCCGACGGCTCCGGGTCTTCCAGCAAGGGGATAGCGCGGGACGCGCTCGGCCTCCCGGGTTAGCCGACCGCGGCGAGAGCGGTCAGGGAAAGCCGATCCGCTGCGGCGGCCAGTAGACCGCGAACACCTCGCCGATGATGTTCTCGCCCGGGACGGCACCCCAGCGGCGGCTGTCGCACGATTTCGGGCGGTTGTCGCCCATCATGAAGTAGTGGTCGTCGGGAATCCGGCGCTCGACGAAGTCGAAGTTGTCACGCTGGCCGTCCGCGAGGTACGGCTCGTCGAGCGGCCGCCCGTCGACGTAGACGACCCCCTCTCGCATCGCGATTCGTTCGCCCGGAAGGCCGATCAGGCGCTTCACGAACGTCTCGGAGCCCGGGAGGCCGCACGACGCGACGCCCCGTTCGGGGACCTCGAAGACGACGATGTCGCCGCGCTCGGGATCCTTGAAGTGGTAGATGAACCGGTTGGCGAGCACGCGGTCGGAGAAGCGCGCGAGGCAGCCGTCGCCGTTCGAGCAGTGGAGCGCCGGCTCCATCGAAGGCGACGGGATCCGGTAGGGGTTGACGACCCAGGCTTTGATCGCGAGCACCGCCGCCACGGCGACGGCGATCGTCACGAGCCAGTCGACAACCGTCCGCCACGGGGAGGGCAGCCGCGCGGTGAGCCGGTCGACCGGCCCCCTCACGTCGTCCGCACGGAAGCCGACCGCTCGCGAGTCTGCTCCCGACGCCAGTCGTCGATCAGCCCGTGATTCCCGGAGAGGAGGACGTCGGGGACACGCCAGCCACGAAACTCGGGCGGTCGCGTGTAATGCGGGTACTCGAGCCCACCCTCCAGGGCCTCGGAGAAGCTCTCGAACGCGGCGCTCTCGACCCGGAGCGCACCCGGGAGGCGCCGTGCAACCGCGTCGAGCACGACCATCGCGGGAAGCTCGCCACCGGAGACGACGTACGGCCCGATCGAGACCGCGTCCGTTGCGACGTGCTCGACGACGCGTTCGTCGAAGCCCTCGAACCGGGCGGAAAGGAGCGTCAGCGCGTCCTCGGCGGCCAGTTCCTCGACGAGCGGCTGGTCGAGCTGACGCCCCTGTGGCGTCAGCGCGACGATCCGCCTCTCGTCCCAGTCCCCGTACACGGCGTCGAGCGCGGCGCAGACGACGTCCACCCGCAGCACCATCCCGGCACCGCCGCCGTACGGCTCGTCGTCGACCTGGCCGCCGGCGAGCGGCGTGAAGTCGCGGTAGTTCCAGAGCCGTAGCTCCAGCTCTCGGCCGAGCACGGCGGCGAGCGGCCGGTGCTCGGTCAGCCACGCGAAGGCGTGCGGGATGAGGCTGAAGACGTCGAGTTGCACCGAAGTCGTCCGAGCTTAGCCGGGGTCGCTGAACCCGGGTGCCACCAGGATGCGACCTGCGTCGAGATCGACGTCGCGCACGCACTCCTCGACGAGCGGAAGACGGACGCCCGAGTCGAGCCGGAGCACGTCGTTCGCGACGCCCGGCTCGACCTCCGCCACGTGCCCAAGAGCGCGGCCGTCCTCCTCGACGGCGAGCCCCACGAGCTCGAAGACGTAGAAGGCGCCTTCTTCAGGCTCCGGAAGCTCGGAGCGGCACACCTCGAGCTCGGACCCACGCCCGGCGGAACGGTCGAGACGGACGACCAGGCGTCCGCCCGCCCGCTTCGCCTCGACGACGCGCGCCGGCTCGCGCCCGACGTAGACGCGTGCGCCCGGGGCGAAGCGCTCGGGCGCCTCGCTCGGCCGCTCGACGACGAACGCTCCGTCGAGCCCATGCGGCTTTCCGACGCGCCCGACCGAGACCCACTGGTCGCGCTCAGGCAACGATCTCAAGCAGCCGCCGCTCACCCGTCTTCGCTCCGCTCGCGCGAACGAGGGTGCGAAGCGCGCGGGCGATCCGACCGCCCTTTCCGATCACCTTCCCCAGATCGTCGGCGGCGACGCGAAGCTCGAGGACGACGGCGTCGTCCCTTTCGCTCCGTGAGACGCGAACCTCATCGGGTTGCGAGACCAGCTGCCGCGCCACGTAGACGAGGAGGTCTTCCACGAGAGCCCAGCGCCTCCCGCGCGGGACGGATCCCGCGTCTACGCGCCTTTCGCCTTCATCAGGCGCCGCACCGACTCGGTCGGCTGCGCGCCCTTTGCGATCCATTCGCGGATCCTCTCGTCGTCCAGCTCGATGAGCGAGGGATCCGTCTGCGGGTTGTACCGGCCCACGATCTCGATGAAGCGCCCGTCGCGGGGCGAGCGCGCGTCCGCGACGACGACCCGGTAGATCGGATTCTTCTTCGAGCCGACACGGGCGAGCCTGATCTTCGTAGCCAATGTGCCTCCTCAACACGGGGGAACCCCAGGTTTCCCCATGGGGTCCCCTCCTTCGTTCGCCTTCGTCCTTGCCTGCTCGCTCATCTCCGCTGCTGAGCTACCAGCGACTGGAGATTTGGCATCTTCCCTCGCCCCAGCTGCTTCATCATCTTCTGCATCTGCTTTCGCGCCTGAAGCAGCTGGTTCACCTGCTGCACCGACGTGCCGCTCCCGCGCGCGATCCGCGCCCGTCGCGAGCCGTTGATCACCTCAGGCGAGCGCCGCTCCTCCGGCGTCATCGAGAGGATGATCGCCTCCACGCGGCCGAGCTCGCGATCGTCGACGTTCAGGCCGCGCATCTGCTTGCCGAGCCCGGGGATCATCGAGACGACCGACTGGAGCGGGCCCATCTTCCGCATCATCCGCTGCGCCTGCAAGAAGTCGTCGAAGGTGAACTGGCCGGCCCGGAGGCGCCTCTCCATCGCCTCCTGGTCGTCGATCTCCGCGGCCGCCTCCGCGCGCTCGATCAAGGTCATCACGTCGCCCATCCCGAGGATCCGGGACGCCATGCGATCGGGGTGGAAGTACTCGAGCTGGTCGAGCTTCTCGCCTGTCGACCCGAGCTTGATCGGCTTCCCCGTGACCGCCTTGACGGAGAGCGCCGCGCCACCGCGGGCGTCGCCGTCGAGCTTCGTGAGGACGACGCCGTCGAAGTCGATCCGCTCGGCGAACGCCTCCGCGACCGAGACCGCGTCCTGACCGGTCATCGCGTCGAGGACGAGGAGGACGTTCAGCGGCTTCACCGCCTTGCGAATCGCGGCGAGCTCGTCCATGAGCTGCTGTCGATGTGCAGACGCCCGGCCGTGTCGACGACGACGACGTCGCGCCCCTGGGCCTGCGCCTGCTCGAGCCCGTAGCGGGCGACGGCGACCGCGTCCTTCGTCGCTCGGTCGAGGTAGACGGGCATTTGGATCTGCTTCCCGAGCTGCTCGAGCTGGTCGATCGCGGCGGGCCGCTGCAGGTCCGCGGCGACGAGCGCCGGGCTCTTGCCCCCCTTGCGCAGGAGGAGCGCGAGCTTCGCGGCCGCCGTCGTCTTCCCCGAGCCCTGGAGGCCCGCGAGGAGGACGACGGTCGGCGGGCGGCCGGCGAACGCGAGCTTCGACCCGCCCGCGCCCATGAGCGCCGTCAATTCCTCGTGGACGATCTTCACGATCTGCTGGCCGGGCGTGAGGCTCTTCGCGACGTCCTCGCCGAGGGCGCGCTCCTTGACGCGGGCCACGAACTCCTTGACGACGGCGAAGTTCACGTCCGCCTCGAGCAGGGCGAGCCGAATCTCGCGGGCGGCCCGCGAGACGTCCTCCTCGGACAGCCGCCCGCGGCCGCGGAGGTCGCCGAGCGTCGCCTGGAGCTTGTCGGAGAGCGTGTCGAACATCGACCGGCC
>DATAAZ010000059.1:0-55949 GCA_036259875.1 Gaiellaceae bacterium | reverse complement strand
GACCGCGACCTCTTCGCCAAGGGGCTCGCGAAGTTCGTCGTCCACTTCGCCTTTCTGCTCGCGGCGGTCGCGCACCTGGCCCGGCGCTCGGAGCGGTTCTACTGGCGGACGCTCGGCTGGTTCGTGGCCGGACTGACGGCCAACGCCGCGTACGGCCTCCTCGAGCTCGCCTACATCGAGCGGACGGGTCGCGAGCTCGACACCGTCTTTCTCGGCCCGCTCACGAGCGAGGCGGGGCGGGGAATCAGCTACCTCGGCTCGGTCGCCGGAGAGGACGTGTACCGGACGAACGCGCTGACGCTCGACCCGAACCACCTCGGCGTCATGCTCGTCGTCCCGCTCCTCGTCCTCTTCCCGGTCTACCTGCGCCTCCGGCGCGGTGACCGGCTTCGCGTCCCGCTCGCGCTGCTTCTCGCCTTCCTCGCGCTCGTCGAGCTGACGACGCTCTCGCGCAGCGGCCTGCTCGGGATCGCGGTCGGTCTCCTCGTGCTCGCGATTCCGTACCGTCACCTCTTCCTGAAGCCGCGCTTCCTCGTCCCGCTCGGCGCGCTTGCCGGCGTCGTCGCGATCGTCATCGCCGCGCGTTCCGGCTTCTTCGAGACCGTCTTCGAGGCGCGGACGCAGACGAGCGGGCGCTCGACCCGGCTCCACTTCGAGTTCTACTCGCTCATCCGTCCCGCGGTCGAAGAGCACCCGTTCTTCGGCCTCGGGCTCAACACGTTCTCCGTCTACTACGAGCTCCTGACCGGCCGTACGAACTGGGGCCCGCACTCGTACTACGTCGCGCTCCTCACCGAGACCGGCATCGTGGGCACGGCGCTCTTCGGCGCGTACCTCGTCTACCTGTTCCGACGGCTCGGCGCGCTTCGCGGCGTCGGCCGCCGCCTCGCCGCGGCCGGGGACAGCACGGCCGCCCGCGTCCGGCCGCTCGCCTGGGGGCTCACCGCGGCACTCCTCGGGACGATGGCCGCGAACGTCTTCTACCTCACGATGCAGATGTACTACTTCTTCATGTTCGCGGTGCTCGTCGCCGCCGCGCCCGTCGTCTTCGCGCGGCGATGACACCGGAGCGGCCGGTCGCGATCCTCGGACTCCTCTGGGCCGGCCTCGCGCTCGCCCGGGCGCTCGGCCGGGCGGGGAAGGCGGTGACCGGGATCGCCCTCGAGCCGCACGAGTTCGGGATCAGGTCGCGCTATCTGCGCCGCACGGTCGTCGCTCCCGGCGACGAGGGTGTTCTCGCGGCGCTCCGCCATGCAGCCGGCGGCGGACGGCTCGTTCTCTTCCCAGAGCGCGACGCGCACGTCGCGTTCTGCCTGCGCCACTGGGACGCCGTCCGCGAGGTCGCCGATCTGCCCCTCCCCGACGACCCGGAGATCGTGCGCCGCTTGCGCCGGAAGGAGCTGCTCGTCGCGGAGGCGGAGCGGGCGGCGGTCGGAGTACCGCCCACGGCCGCGGCGCCGAGCGAGCAGGCCGTGCGGCGGCTCGATCTCCGGCCTCCGTTCCTCGTGAAGCCCGTCGAAGGGCAGGAGTTCGCCGCCGTCTTCGGCCGCAAGCTCTTCGTCGCCGAGACCGTCGACGAGGCCGTCCGCTGCTGGCGCGTCGCGCGGGCGCGCGGCTTCGAGACGGTCGTCCAGGAGCTCGTCCCCGACGCGCAGGACAAGGTCTTCTCGCTCTTCGCCTACATCGGGCGGCGCGGCGAGCCGCTCGCGAACGTGGTCGGGCGGAAGGTGCGCGCGGGACCGCCGCGCTTCGGAACGGCCGCGGTGTTCGAGCTCCGCGACGAGCCGTCCGTCCTCGAGACGGGCTTGCGGCTCCTCGGCTCCGCGCGTTACCGCGGCTTCGCGCAGGTGGAGCTCGTGCACGACCCGCGCGACGGGGAGCTGAAGCTCCTCGAGGTGAACACACGGCCGCCCCAGTGGGCGGGGATCGCGATGACTCGCAGGTTCGACATCGCGCACATCGCGTACGACGACCTCACTGGAGGGGACGTGGCGCCCGCGGCGACGTTCGCGGAAGACGGGGTGACGTGGATCTACCTTGCGAAGGACGTCTGGTCGTCGCTCGAGCTCCTGCGGCGAGGCGACCTCGACGTCCGCGCGTTCGCACGCGAGTACGTGCGCCCGAAAAAGGTGCGAGCGATCTTCGCGCCGGACGATCCGCTGCCGGCGCTCGCGAGCCTCGCCTACCTGCGCGCGAAGGTAGCTTGAGGCGCCGACCATGCGGATCGCGCTCCTCGACCCGCCGAACTTCACGCCGCCGTACGACCACAGCCTCGCGACCGCGCTCGCGCGCCGGGGGCACTACGTCGACCTCCTCGTGTCCCCGGACCTCTTCGGTCGGCGCCGCCAGCCCGATGACTACCGGCGCCACGAGACGTTCCTCACGCTGAGCGGCCGACTCCTCCGGGGGCGTGCGCGCTCCCCGCTCACGCTCGTCGTGAAGGGCGCCGAGTATGCGCCGAGCGTGCGGCGCTCGCTGCGCCGACTCGACCTCCTCGCCCCCGACGTCGTCCACGTGCAGTGGCTCGGCGTGCCGCGCTACGACGTCCGCTGGCTTCGCTCGCTCGCGCGACGCTATCCCGTCGTCGTGACGGCACACGACGTTCGCGCGCGCCGCTCGTGGAACGAGGCCGCGTGGCTCGAGGCGCTCCGGCTGGCCGACCGCGTCATCGTCCACTCCGAGCGCGCGGTCGAGGAGCTCGTCGTGGCGGGTGTCGGGCGCCCGCGCCTCGCGCGCGTCACGCACCCCGTCTTCGACGCGCCGCCGGGGCACGAGCCCAGCGAGCCGGGGGGCGCGACGCTTCTCTTCTTCGGGCTCCTCCGCTCGTACAAGGGCGTCGACGTGCTCCTGCGCGCGCTCGGGCCGATCACGCGGGCGGTCCCCGGCGCGCGGCTCGTCGTCGCCGGACGTCCCCTCGAGCCAGCGGAGCCACTCCGCGCGCTCGCCGACGAGCTCGGGCTCGACGGGCGTGTCGAATGGCGGCTCGGGTTCGTGCCCGAGACCGAGGTGCCCCGGCTCTTCGACGAGGCGGCCGCGGTCGTCTGCCCGTATCGCGAGCTCGACTCCTCCGGCGTCCTGGCCACCGCGCTCGGGTTCGGTCGGCCCGCGGTCGTCTCGGACGTCGGCTCGCTCGGGCCGATCGTGCGCGAGTTCGGGGCGGGCCGCGTCGTCCGCCCTGGCGACCCCGACGCGCTCGCGGCGGCGTGCATCGACCTCCTCTCCGATCCCGCGGCGCTCGCGCGGGCGGCGGAGGGGGCGAGGGCGGCCCGAGGCGCGCTCACGTGGGAGGCCGCCGCCGCGGAGCACGAGCGCGTCTACGCCGAGGTCATCGCGGAGCGCGCGTGACGGCGTTCGAGCGCCACCCGGTGCAGGCGCGCGCGAAGGCGATCGCCGACCCCGTCGTCGCGGCGCTTACGCTTGCCGCCCTCTCGCCGCTCCTTGTCGGCATCGCGATCGCGATCGCGGCCGAGTCGGGCCGGCCCGTCCTGTTCGTGCGGCCGCGCGCCGGCAAGGACGGCGTCCCGTTCCCGATGCTCAAGTTCCGCACGATGGTTCCCGACGCCGTCGAGCTCGGCCGCCGCCTCGCGTTGACCGAGGATCCTTATGGCCTCGTCGAGAACGACCCTCGTGTCACGCGGGTGGGACGGTTCCTGCGCCGAACCGGCCTCGACGAGGCGCCGCAGCTCGTGAACGTCCTGCGCGGCGAGATGAGCCTCGTCGGCCCACGCCCCGATCTCGTCGAGCAGGCTGCCAACTACGAGGAGGAAGAACGGCGACGGCTCTCCGTGAACCCGGGCCTCACGGGCTGGTCGCAGATCCACGGGCGCGAGGAGATGACGTGGCCGGAGCGCTTCCGCTACGACGCCTGGTACCTCGAGCACTGGTCGCTCTGGCTCGACGTGAAGATCCTCGCCCGTACGGTCGGTCAGCTCGTCCGCGCCGAGCCGGCGCCCGTCGTCGACGCGATGAACGTCGAGCGCGCGCGCCGCGCCCGCGAGGGGCGCCAGGCGTGACCTCCGTCGCGGCGGCTCGACTCGAGGAGGTGGGACCCGACGAGTGGGACGACCTGCTCCAGCGGCTCGGCGTCGCGGACGTCTACCTGCAGCGGCGTTTCGTCGAGGCCTCGTGCCTCCTCGAGCCGGGCCGACCGGCGCTCCTCCACGCGGACGGCGTCGCGTTCGCCGCGATCGTCCGCGACGTGCCCGGCGCGGAAGGGCTTCGCGACGTCACGACGCCGTACGGGTACGGCGGCCCCGCAGGCGCGGGTGACGGCGAGCGCTTCTACGCCGCGTACGACGCCTGGTGCGCGGCGAACGGCGTCGTCACGACGTTCATCCGCTTCCATCCGCTTCTCGAGAACCACAGGCTTGCGCCCGCTTCCGTCTCGCGCGAGCGGCTCGCCGACACGGCGACATGGCCGCTCGGGACGAGTGAGGATCTGCTCGCGTCGATGCACGCGATGCACCGCCGCGGCGTCCGGAAGGCGCTTCGGGCCGGCGTCGAGGTGAGCGCCGAGCGCCCGCCCGTGCGCCTCGACGACTTCGCCCACCTGTACGCGGCGGCGATGCGCCGGCGCCGCGCGGGCGAGTTCTACTTCTTCCCGCCGGCGTACTGGGACGCGCTCGCGGGCTCGCTCGTCGAGCGCGTCGTGCGGCTCGACGCCCGTCTCGACGGCAAGCTCGTCGCCTCGCAGCTCCTGCTCGCCTCGCCGCCGTGGCTCCACTATCACCTCGGCGCGGCGACGGGCGAGGGGTACGCGCTCGGCGCCTCCAAGCTCCTGTTCCTCGAGGCGGCCCGCTGGGGTCGGGCGCACGGCTTCGCGGAACTCCACCTCGGGAGCGGGCTGGGCGGGCGCGCGGATTCGCTTTGGACGTTCAAGCAGCGGCTCTCGCGAGCGCCCGGCCGCGAATTCTGGGTCGGGAAGCTCGTCCACGACGCCGACGCCTACAGCGAGCTCTCGGGCAGCGCCGCTCCGGACGGCTTCTTCCCCGCGTACCGGGCGCCTGCCCCGTGATCGCGCGGGTCGCGTTCTGGGCGAGCGCGGCCGGCCTTGCCTGGGCGCACGCGGGGTACCCGCTCGCGGCGGCGGCGCTCGCGCGCCTTCGCCCGCGGCCGGTTCGCAAGGCCGACGTGCTTCCGGGCGTGACCGTCATCGTCCCGGCGCACGACGAAGAGGATGTGATCGGCGGGCGCGTGGAGAACCTGCTCGCGCTCGACTACCCGTCCGACCGGCTCGAGGTGGTCGTCGCGTCCGACGCCTGTGAGGACGCAACGGACGCGATTGTCGAGGAGATCGCGGCGCGCGAGCCGCGCGTCCGGCTCGTCCGCTGCCCGCGGGGCGGCAAGCTCGCGACGATCAACCGCGTCTACAGGGAAGGACGCGGCGAGATCCTCGCGTTCACCGACGCGAACACGCGCTGGGAGCGCGACGCCCTCCGGAAGCTCGTCCGGTCGTTCGCGGACGGCGAGGTCGGCTACGTCACGGGCCAGCTTCGGCTTCAGGAGGCGGACGGCACGAACCGGGAAGGCGTCTACTGGCGTTACGAACTCTGGCTGCGCGGGCGCGAGTCCGCGCTCGGGTCGATCACGGGCGGGAACGGGGCGATCTACGCGGTTCGGCGGCGGGACTTCGTCGCCCAGCCGTACGGGCAGGATGCCGCCCTCCCGGCCCTCATGGCCCAACGCGGCCTCCGAGCGGTGTACGAGCCCGACGCCGTTGCCTACGAGAAGCCGGCGCACGACCTCGAGGACGAGTTCGCGCGCAAGGCGCGAATGTTCCGCTGGTCCTGGCACCACCTCCTCATGGGCGGGCCACCCGTCGGCGCGGGCCCGCTCTTCCGCCTCGAGTGGTTCTCGCACCGCACCCTCCGCTACGCGAGCGGTCTCCTCCACGCGGCACTTCTCGGGTCGAGTCTCGTGCTCGCGCACCGCACGCCCGTCTACCGAACCGTGCTCGCCGCACAGCTCGCCTGGCTCGGGTTCGCGGTCGCGGGCCGCCTGCGCGCGCCGGTTCCCGGCGCGACACTCGCGTACTACTACCTGCTCGTTAGCTGGGCGACCGTCCTCGCGCTCACCCGTTACCTGCGTTCCGGCGTTCCGGGCACCTGGGACCGCACCGCCGGCACGCGCTGAGGCGCCCCGTCGACGCCGGCGGGCGGCGTCCGCTCGACCGCGGCGAGGAGCGCCGCGATCGCAAGCCCGGCCAGCGGCCAGACGAGGTACGAGCCATGGAAGACGCGCGCGATGAAGACGAGCGCGAAGTGCGAGAGCGCGAACCCGGCCGGGGCGAGCCACAGCGCGCGCGCACGCAGCTGCCGCCACACGAGCCAGGCGGTGACGGGAAGCCAGACGAGCGCGAGAAGCGGCAAGAAGGGGTACGGGCCCGTCCGGGATTCGAGGGCGCCCGCCTTCAGGAGCAGTCCCGAGAGCCCGTAGCCGACGATCCGGTACGTCCGTCCTCCGTACTCGACGGTGTCCGCCCAGAACGCGCCGGGATCCCAGGCGAGGAAGGGGACCGTGCCCGCCGCGACGACGCCCACGAAGAGCGCGGCGGCGCGAGCGGCGTCGGGACGCGCCGCCCGCCGGAGGACGACTACCGCAAGGAACGGGAGCGCGAGGAGCGCGAACTGCTTCAGGAGGACGGCTGCGCCGAGCGACGCGGCGGCCCATGCGTAGCGGGCTCGAACGACGAGCGCGAACGCGAGCACCGTCAGCGCGAGGCTCGGAGCGTCCGCAGTCCCGAACCACGCGGCTCGCACGGCTAGGGGGCTCCCGGCGACGGCGGCTCCCGCGACCAGCCGCCAGACGAGCGGGCCGGGAAAGGCGAGCGCGGCCGCGAACGACCCGAACGTCGCGAGGAGGACGAAGAAGCGGTAGTCGGACCAGGGTTCCGGGAGCACCGACCACGCGGCGGCCGTGAGCGCCGTGCCAGGGAAGTACGCGAAGTGCCGGAGCGCCACCTGGTCCTCTCGCGTTTCGTCGGTCGCCCGCCCATCGAGCGTGTAGAAGCGCTCGAGCCCGGAGAAGCGGTAGTCGTGGCCGTACGGGTCCGCACCCGAGCGGACGAGGTCGCCGGCGAGCTCGATCTGGTACGTCGAGTCGTTCGTGTAGAACCACGGCGCCGTCGACTGGCGCAGGCCGACCTGGAGCAGGACGGCCGGGACGAGGAGAAGCGCGAGGACCGTCGCGGTGAGCGCGACCAGGAGCCAGCGAGGCCAGCGGCGGACAACCGTCGCGGCCGCCGCCGCGAGCGCGACGACGACGCCGGCCAGGAGCGCGGGGGCGCGCACCGCCTCGACATCCCATTCCCCGTCCGTCGCCCGCACGAAGAACGCGAACGGGCCGCTCGGGTCGACGCGGTCGGGGCGGAAATCCCACGGCTCCGACCCGAGAACCGGAACGTTCACGAGGACGAGCGCGGCGAGCGCGGCGAGCAGGATCCACGTGTCGGCGGGGCCTGCCGCGTCTCGCAGCGACGCGAGGCGCCCCCGCACTAGCGAGCGGCCGGGGCCGGTTCCGAGCGGCGGGACTCCGCCCGCAGCGGCTCGACCGCGCGAACGGGCGCGCGCGCTACCGCAGCCGCGCACGCGATGCCGAGCGTTGCCCAGAGGACGGGGTCGTCGAAGAACACGCCGTAGACGAGAGAGTGGACGAAGAGGACGACGGCAACCGCGAGCAGCGCGAGCCCGAGCGCCTCGTCGCGCGCTCGGACTGCCCAGAGCACGCGCACGACGCCGGCCAGGAAGGCGACGTAGAGAACGACCCCGAGCGCGCCGAGCTCCGCCGCGATCGTGAGCGGCGCGGTGTGCGAGACGTTGCGGCGCTCCCGGCGCGCGCCTGCCGCCTCGTCTCGGCTGGCCGCCGGCTGCGAGGCGACGCCGACGCCGGCGAGCGGGTGGTTCGAGAACACCGTCCACGTGTCCTCGACGAGCGTGGAGCGGCCGCTCGTCACGCGCTCGGCCGGCTCGTCCCGCAACAGGGTCGCGAACGTGACGGCGCCGACGAGCGCCAGGGCGACGGCGGCGCCGGCAAGCCAGCGGCGAACGCGGGCGTCGGCGACGAGGAACGTGACGACGACGGTCGCGGCGGCGAGCGCGAGCATGCTCGACTGGGAGTACGAGAAGTAGAGCCCCGCCCAGAGGAACGCGACGAGGAGAGCGCCGAGCGCGAACGAGATTCGCGCCAGCCAGAGGGCGACGACGAGGACGGCGATCGCAGCGACGACGTGACGTCCGTAGATCGACGGGTCGGAGAAGAGCGACGTAACCCGGAAGTAGCTCGTGTACTCGTTCGCGACAGCGACCTTCGGGTCGTAGAAGAGGAGCTCGCGCGCCCAGGCCTCGCCGAGCCCGACGGCGGCGAAAAGGCATGCGAGCGCGACCGCCTCGACCGCGAGGACGCGGGGGAGCCAGGGCCGGAACGGGGCGCGGGAGACGACGGCGAGGAGAACGGCGAAGGGAACGACGAAGAACGCGAGGCGATCCTCTGCGGCGACCGGGTCGTAGGCCCAAACGAGCGAGGCCGTCATGAGCGCGACGAGGAGCGCCGCCGGGAGCGTCAGCGCCCAGGGGAGCACCGGAAGCGGGTCGCCCCGGATCGCCCGCCAGACGAGCGCGACGGCAGTCGCAGCGAGGACGACGTAGAGCGGGACCAGGCGGCCGAGGGCGCCCGCCTCCCCGAGCCCGACGAGGAAGCGGTTCTCCGCGCTCACCTCGAACGGCAGCCGAAATGGCGCGACCCCTACGACTACGGCCGGGACGACGCCCGGAAAGCGAACGAAGAGCGCGGCGAGCGCGGCGATCGCGAGCGCGCCGGCGACTCCGAGCGCCGCGAGCGCCAGGCTGCTCGTGGACGGGACGAGCTCGCGGGCGAGCACGAGCTCCGCGGCGCCGAGCGCCGCGATTCCCGTGACGACCGCCGGGCGGGAGCGCCCGAAGATCGCGAGGAACGCGCCAAGAGCCCCGACGAGCGCGCCGGCCTCGGCCATTACGCGCGCTGCGCGAGCGAGGGAGTGATCCCTCTCGCGAGACCGGCGGACGCGGTCGTCCGCGCGCTCGAAGGAACGGGCGCGGGTGCGCGCACGACCTCGGTAACGTACCGCCACGGCGGCCGCCGAACAGCCGACAAGCGCCGTACCGTGATCAACGCTCAGCTAGCCAGCGCCGCCGCGTGAAGAAGCGAATCCTCATCGCAGTCGTCCTGGTCGCCCTTGCAGCGGCCGGCACCACGCTTGCTCTCTGGTACCGCGAGCAGACTGAGGAGAAGGTCGTCCGCGGCTCGCCGACCGTCGAGTTCGTGACGACCGCCGAGCCTGCCGAGGAGACCCGTCCGAAACGCGTCGTCGAGGAGATTCCGTGGCCGACGTACGGCTTCGACCTCGCCCGGACGCATGCAGCGGCCGACTTCACGCACCGGCCGCCCTTCCGAACGCTCTGGACGGTCGAGACGGGCGAGTACATCGAGTTCCCGCCCGCCGTGGCCGACGGCCGCGTCTTCGTCGCGAACCAGCACGGCGACTTCCTCGCGATCGCGGCGAAACGTGGACGCGTCCTCTGGCGCAAGGACTTCGACAGCTGCATCGCGGCGGGCCCGACCGTCGCGAACGGGGTCGTCTACCAGACGGTCATGAACCCGAACCCCTGCGAGCGCGACAACCGGCCATCGCAGCCCGGGTTCGTGATCGCAATGGACGCGAAGACGGGCCGCGTCAAATGGCGGTTCGACACCAACGTCGTCGAGTCGTCCCCGCTTGTCGTCGGCAACTTCCTCTACGTCGGCTCGTGGAACCACAGGATCTACGCGCTCGACATCCGCACCGGCAAGGTTCGCTGGCAGTACGACACGGGCGAGGAGATCAACAGCTCGGCGGCCTACGCCGAGGGGACGATCTTCATCGGCGCGAACGAGGGTCATGTCTACGCGCTCAACGCGTGGACCGGCGCGCTCAAGTGGCGCGCGAGTTCGTTCTCGCGCTTCGGCCGGCGCGAGTACTTCTACGCAACGCCGGCCGTTGCGTACGGGCGGGTCTACATCGGGAACGCGGACGGGACGCTGTACGCGTTCGGAGCGAAGTCGGGGCGTCTCCTTTGGGCGCGGCCCGCGGGGACGTACATCTATACGGCGGCCGCGGTCTGGCGGAACCGCGTCTACGTGGGGACGTACGACGGGCGCTTCTCGGCCTACGACGCGGCGACCGGCGACCCCGTCTGGAGCTGGGAAGCGCCCGGAGCAATTCACGGCGCCCCGACCGTGATGGCCGGGCTCGTCTACTTCTCGACGACCTCCGCGGGGCTCGCGACGTCGCGCGCGCAGCGCTACATCAAGGCGGGAAGAAGGGGAACGTACGCGCTCGACGCCCGGACGGGACGTCCCGTCTGGAGACGCCCACGGGTCGGGCAGTACTCGCCGATCGTGGCCGACGCCGAGCGGGTCTACCTGACCGGCTCGACGCGGGTCTACGGGCTCGCGCCGAAGCGCCGTCGGTAGCGGTCGCCCGCCGCGCCGCGGTCGCCCCCGTCCCCGAGGGAGCGCTCGGCGCGGAGCAGGTCCCAGCCTTCGCGGAGGAACGGCGTCCGATCGATCAGCGCCGCGATCTCGTCCGGCGCGAAGATCCCTTCGTCGGTCACGTAGCGGTCGACGCGCTCGGCGGGCGTCAGGTCGAACGGCTCCTCGTCGGCCGGGACGTCGCCCCACTCGGAGCTCGCGTCGCCGGGCGCGTCGAACGGCGCGAGCTTGAACGTCTCACACGCGACGACGACCGGCACGCCGGCCTCGTTCGCGGCCTTTGCGAGCTCGTTCGTTCCCGCCTTGTTGACGAGCGACCCGTCGCGGAAGACGGTGTCGGCGCCGAACAGCAGGACGTCGACGGTCGTGACCGCGTGGCCGGCGTCCGAGTCGGCCACGAGCTCGACGGTCAGGCCCTCGGCGGCGAGGTCGTCGGCGAAGGGCCGCCCTTCCTCGTGCGGCTCGGTGACCGTGCAGATCACGCGGGCGGGGCGGCCGTGGACGAGCGCCTCGCGCACCGTTGCCGACGCGGAGTGCGTCATGACCACGCCCTCGAGGTCGGGACGAAGCAGCGCGGCGATCGAGTGCGCGGCGCGGTCGCGTCGCTCGATCAGCGCGCGACACTGTCCGAGCAGCTGCTCGGGCGTTCGCCCGGCCGCGAGGACGCGCCCCACGGCGCCCGCGACCGCGCCGATCGACGGCCGCGCGTCGGCGAGCGCGCGTGCGGCCTCGACGGGATCGTGACCGCGCTCGACCGCCGCCGCGAGCGCCTCCACTGCCTGGCGGGCAAGCCAACCGGCGCCGTGCGAGCGGTCCTCGGCGATCAGGTTGACGCGCTCTGCGAACTCTGCGTCCATTCCTTCCCCCGGTCTCGGAGCGCCCGGCGCCGGCAACTCCGCGGGCAGTCTCGCAGGCGGCGTCCGAAGGCACAAGCGCGCGCCCACGCCTCCGGCCGCGCGACCGCCCGTCCCAGGCTTCCGCAATGTGCCCCCGGGGACCCCCGGTTAGCGGCTCCCCGCGTCGAGCGTACCCCGGTCTCGGTGTCGTGCGGGCACGGTTCGTGTCGAGAGTTACGCCCATGTGATCCGCGTTCACCCTTGCGCGTCTTTTCGCGGCACGCCGCGTCGGGACTCCGAACGAGCCGCCGGGGGCGTTGCTAGCCTCAGGCGCCATGGACGAGACGGACGCGGCCGCGGCCGGCCCGAGGCCGCCGAGGCCGCCCGTCGCAAGCTCGCCACTTCGTCGCCCGCGCGTCCGGCGCGCGATCCGGGTCGCGGCGCAGCTCGTGGTCAGCGGTGGCCTGCTCGCATTCCTGCTCGTCCAGATCGACCTCTCGCGGACGGTCGAGTTCGTCCGATCGAGCGAGGGTGGCTACCTCGCGGCGGCGCTCGCGATCTTCGTCGCCACGACCTGGCTGATGGCGTGGCGGTGGCAGCTCCTCCTCGCCTCGAAGGGGATCCACGAGCCGCTCGGCTGGCTGACGCAGCTCTACT
The DNA here is from genome assembly GCA_036259875.1 of Gaiellaceae bacterium. Taxonomy (GTDB): domain Bacteria; phylum Actinomycetota; class Thermoleophilia; order Gaiellales; family Gaiellaceae; genus DATAAZ01. The sequence continues at coordinate 43,953 of DATAAZ010000059.1, read as the reverse complement.
TCGTCGGCTATGCCGCCGGTCAGGTGCTCCCGACGGCGCTCGGCGGGGACGCGGTGCGCATCGTCGAGCACGCGCGGCGGCGTCCCGGCGCGAAGGCGGAGGCGGCCGGCGCCGTCGTGATGGAGCGCGCGATCGGAGCAACGGGGACGCTCATGCTCGTCGCCGTCGGGCTCGCGATCGCCGTGGGGCGCTATGAGGACGTCGAGCTCCTCGTCTGGCTCGAGCTCGCGGGGCTCGCGACGGTCGCCGTCCTCGGCGTCTTCTTCTTCTCCCGCCGGACGCGGACGCTTCTCGCGGCGCGGGTCTTCCCGCTCGCGCGGCGGATTCGTCTCGACCGGCCGCTCGACCGCGTCCATGCCGCGCTGCACGGATACCGCGAGCACGGCGGCGTCCTCCTCGCGACGATCGCCCTCACGCTGGGAACGCAGCTCGCCCGCATCGTCGCGATCTGGCTCTGCGGCGAAGCAGTCGGCCTCGACGTCTCGCTGCTCGTCTACGTGATCCTCGGCCCGCTCCTCTTCGTGATCATGCTCGTCCCCTTCACGATCAACGGGCTGGGCGTCCGCGAGGCGTTCTTCGTCGCGTTCCTGGGACGGTTCGGCGTCGACGCCGACGCCGCCTTCGCGGTCGGGTTTCTCTTCTACGCCGTTACGGTCGCGACGTCGCTTCCCGGCGGCCTCGTGATCCTCTGGCGGAGCCTGCGGCCGGGCCGTCGTGCGGCCGCGGGCGGGTTGACGGGCCGTTTGTGAACCGGGCTCGCGCGACGCCCCTCCTAGAATCGAGGCGTGGACGCGCTTGCCCGCTTCCTGAGGGCGAGGCCCATGCCGGCCGCGGTCGTCGGCGGCGTCGCGTCCCCGGCGGGGCTGGCGGCGATCCGCTCGCTCGCGCGCGCCGGCGCGCCCGTCGTCGCGCTCGACCACCGGCGGGACGCGATCGGCTTCCGGTCGCGGTTCGCGTTCCCGGCCCTCGGGCCGGATCCCGTCCGCAGCCGCGAGCCGTTTCTCGCGTTCGTGCGTGCCTTGAGCGAGCGATTCGGGCGCCCGTCTCCCGTCTTCCCCGTGGGCGGCGAGTACGCCGAGGGCTTTCTGGCCGCCGCCGAGCGGGCCCCCGGCCGCTTCCTCGTCGCCTCGTCGGGGGACGCCCAGCTCGCCGAGGCCGCGCGGGCGGAGGCGCTCCGGGTCGAGTACTGGGCACTTCTCGGCGCGGACGTGCGGAGCGCACCGGTCGACGGGCGGCGGACCGGGTCCTTGCTCGGCCGTTTCGATCCGGGCCCGGCGATCGCCGGCGCCGGTCGCCGCGCACGAGGTCGCCGCCGCTGATCCCCTCGTCGGTCGAGCGGCGCGCCCGCTGGGTTCTGGACACGATCGGCGCGACCGACGTCGGCTTCGGCGACGATGTCCCGTACCGCCCTGAGGCCTGGGAGCGCATCGACCGTGGTGAGCGGCCGGAGCGTGACGACGTCGCGGAGGCGTTCTTCCACCTCGCGCGCCTGGAGGAGCGTGACCGCCCAGGCGCGCCGTCCGCGCGCGACCGTCACGGTCGCTTCCCGGCGCATGCCTCGTCGCTCGACCCGCTCGACCCGCCGCTCGACCGCCTTCGTTCCCGCCTCGGCATCGCGCCGCCGCGCTGGGGCGGCGGCCGGTTTGCCGTCGCGCTTACGCACGACGTGGACGTCCCGTGGCGCTGGACGCGCGTCGGTATCCGCGGCGGAGCCGCACGCATCAAGGCGGCCGTCGCGGCGGGGCGCCTCGCGACCGCGCTCACGGAGACGCGCGCGCTTGCGACGATGCCCGTGCACAAGCTCCGGGGAACCGACCCCAACTGGACGTTCGAGCGGATCATGCGCGACGAAGCGGCTCGCGGGGTGCGCTCGACGTTCTTCGTGATGGCGGGGCACGCTCACCGCGCGGACGGCCCTGCCCCGGAGGCCTACGAGCACCTCCGGCCGCGCCTCGTCTCGACGCTCCTCAGCGGCGGCGCGGAGGTCGGTCTGCACGCGAGCTACACGGCGGCTGAGGACGAAGAGCGCCTCGCGGCCGAGAAGCGCGCGCTCGAGGCGCTCGCGGGGCCGGTTCGCGGCCAGCGCTTCCATTATCTTCGCGCCGACCCGATCCGGAACCTTGCCGCGCTCGAGCGGGCGGGATTCGGATACGACACCTCGCTCGGCTTCGCCGACGCGCTCGGTTTCCGGGCCGGGATCATGCACCCGTTCCGCCCGTGGGATCTCGACCGCGACCGCCCGCTCCGCCTCGTCGAGATTCCGCTCGCCGCGATGGACGTCACGCTCGGGGAGGCCCGCTACCTCGGCGTGTCCGCGCGTGACGCCGAACGGCATCTCGTCGGCCTCGTGGACCGCGCCGCCCAGCTCGGCGGTGGGTTCGCCGTCCTCTGGCACGGCGAATGGTTCAACGATCGTGCTTTCCCTGGTTGGGGCGCGCTGTACTTCCGCCTCGTGGACGCCGTGCGCGCGCGAGGCGGCGTCTGCGTCGCCGCGGGCGAGCTCGCGGAGGAGGCGGATGCACGGCTGCCGTAGGGCGAACGAGACGAGGAAGCGCTCATGGCCTCGGTGAGCGCGGCGCTGCCGACGAGACTGCGCGGGTCGCGCCCGGGGTTCCTCGGCGTCTGCCTCGTCGCTCCGGCCGTCCTCGCGGCCGCGCACGCGCTTCCCGACGAGGGTCTCGGGCTCCTGCTTCGGCTGTTCGGCGCGGTCGCCTGCCTCCTCGTCGTGCCGGGCGCGATCGTCCTTCGCGCGCTCGCGTGGCCGGCCGTGCCGGCGGTCGCGCTCACGGCTTCGCTCGCCCTCAGCCTCGCGATCTCCTTCGTCGCGTTCGCGGTCACGTTCGCGCTCGGCCTCTCGCTCAACGCGACGATCGCGCTGATCGCGGCGGCTGCCGTCGCGGGCGCGGTCCCCGCCCTCGGGACACCGGTCGAGCGGGCGGCGCGGTCCGAGGTCGTCGCGGGTGCCGGTGCGGCGCTCGCAGGACTCGTCTTCGGCGCCGTTGTCTGGTGGGCCGCCGACCGGCTGGGCACCGGCGACGTCCTGTTCCATCTCGCGAGAGCCCGCAAGCTCGAGGAGGCGGACGCCTTGAGCTCCGTCGACGTCGCGAACGAGTTTCGAGACGGCGGCCTTCACCCCGGCTACGCGTTTCCGCTTTGGCACGGGCTCGTCGCCGCGACCGCGCGCGTTGCCGGCGTCGACGTCACGGCCGTCGTCCTCCACGTCCCGACGGTGCTTTCCCCGATCGCGTTCGTGGTCGCCTACGCCGCCGGCAGGGCTGCGTTCGGCTCCTGGGCGGGCGGCGTCGGCGTCCTTGCCGCCCAGGTGGCACAGCTCGGGTTCTCGCGGTCAGGGACGGGGTCCTTCGACTCGCTCGCGGGACCCTCCCCGATCACGCGCGTTGTCCTCGTTCCGGCGCTTCTAACGCTCGTGTTCGCGTTCCTCCGCGGCTCCGGCCGGCGGCTCGTGATCCCGCTCGCAGCCGCGTCGCTCGCGGTCGCCGTCGTCCATCCGACGTACGTCATCTTCGTCGCGCTTGCGCTGGCCGGGTTTGCGGCGCTCCGCGTTGCGATCGGTCCCGATCGACGCGCCCAGGCCGGGCGCCTCGGTATCGCCTTCGCAGCCGTGCTCGTGCCGGCCGGCCTCTTCTTCCTCTGGCTCCTCCCCGTCGTAACGAGCACGGCGTCGTACCAGCCGGCGGCCGGCGAAGAAGCGCGCGCGCTCCGCCACTACGGCGGACAGCTCGAGGTCATCGGAGACGCATACCGGGCCGCGCCGGAAGCGATCACCCGCGCGGGCCCCGTCGTCGTTGCCGGCCTCGCGGCGATTCCGCTTGTCGCGCTGGCTGCCCGGCGGGTATGGGCGGCGTTCGCCGTCGGCGGCACGCTCGTCGTCCTTGCGCTCCTTCTCGTCCCCGAGCTCTTCGTCCGCCTCTCGGATCTCGTCTCGATCTCACAGTCGCGGCGGCTTGCCCAGTTCCTACCCATCCCCTTCGCCGTCGCAGGCGCCGCGGTCGTCCTCGGACGGCTGAAGCTCGCCGGCGTCGTCGCGGCGCTCGCCGCCGGCCTTGCTCTCGAGATCGCATACACGGCCGAGTCGACGCACGAGGTCGTGCGCGGCGGGCCGAGCTGGCCGCTTTGGGTCGCCGGGCTGGGCGGGGTCGTCGGCCTCGTCGCTGCCTTCCTCCTTCGGCGGCGCCTTCCCCGCTTCGACGCGACGCCGTGGGCGGCGGCTGCGGCCCTTGCCTTCGTGACACCCGTCGGGGTCGCGGGCCTCGCGGATCTCGAGCCTGCGAACCCGGATGACCCGCACGGCCTCACACCCGGGCTCGTCGCCGAGCTCCGGGCTCTCGACCGGGACGACGTCGTCTTCGCGCCCGTCGAGACGTCGTACCGGATCGCCGCGTTCGCGCCTGTGTTCGTAGCCGCAACGCCGCCCGAGCACGTGGGCGACACCGAGGAGAACCGTCCGTACCGTCGGCAGCGCGACGTCATCCGATTCTTCGCGCCGAGGTCGGGTCTCACGACCGAGGAGCGGCACCGCCTCCTCGACGCCTACGCGGCCGACTGGCTCGTCGTCGACAAGCGGCGGGCGTACCCGCACGCCGTCGTCGGCGGGCTCGAACGCGCGTACGAGGACGCCCGCTACGCGCTCCTCCGGGTCACGGCGCGATGAGGCTCGGGCTCGTCGGCCGCGCGCCGACGGGGTATGACGACGCATTCGTTGCGGCCATGGTCCGCGCGTACCTCGATCAGACCCCGTGGACCCGGCTTCGGCTTTCGGCGGTGCGCGACCTCGTCGAGCCGGTAGCGGGTGATCGCGTTCTCGACCTGGGTTCCTCGGGCGGCGCCGTCACGCACTTCCTGACGACGTTCGGATGCGACGTCGTCGGCGTCGACTCGGAGCCGCGGGCGATCGACGTCGCGTCCGGAGTCTTCCCCGGGCTTCGCTTCGAGCGCGCCGACGTCGCTGCGCTTCCCTTCCCCGATCGCTCGTTCGACAAGGCGGTCGCCGCGGACCTCGTCGAGCACCTCGACGATCCGACGTTCGAGCGCATGCTCGAGGAAGTCGCTCGCGTTCTCGTCCCGGGTGGGTCGGTTTCGATCTATACGCCGAACGCCCGCCACCCCATCGAACGGCTGAAGGCACGCGACCTCGTTCTGGCCCGCAACGAGACGCACGTCGCCGTGCGAACCGCGACGCAGCTGACTGCGGCGCTCGAGCGGGCCGGCTTCACCGTCGAGCGCGACGAGTGGCGGCCGAGCTTCATCCCCGTCCTCCGGGCACTCGAGCGACTCGCCGGCCCGCACGTCGAGGCGCTCCGCTACAGGCTCTGCGTTCGCGCCCGCGCGCCGTCGTAGCGCGAGCCGGCCGCGCCGGCGGCCGAGCGCGACCGCGAGCGCGAGGACGAGCGCGAGCGGCGTGGCGCCGAGCCACGCGAGCGAGGCGGACGGGCCGCGCTTCGCATCGCGGGTCGTCGCCGGAGCCGTGCCGGCGTCCGTGCGCACGGCGTCAGGCGAGGCGGCGGGTCCCGACTCGAGTGCGCCTCGTGGGGTCGTCCGTCGCGCTTCACCGCGCTCCGTCCGCCTGGGTGCCGCCCAGCCCGCAGCGCCGACGAGCACCCCACGAGACGCTTCGCCTTCCACGTTGCGCGCCCGCGCCGGAGTCAAGCCGTTCGCGCGCGGGGTGGGCTCGTTCGCCGCCTGCTCGTGACGCTGCTCGGGCGGGTTTCGGCCCGCCTCCCCGCGACCTCCGTCCGTGGCCGTGCCCGATGCCGCAGCCGCGGTCGCGGGCGGTGCCGTCGCCGGCAGTGCTTGCGCCGCCTGCGCCGGCCGAACGCTCCCGACAGGCTGAGCGGCCCCGGCCGGGACTTCCAGGGTAGGCGGGGAAGCGGGAGCGGGAGCTGCATCGGTGCCTCCCTCCCCGGCGGGAGCCTTCGGCTCCGGGCCCGTCGCCTCCTCGGGGCCGGGGGCCGGCGGAGGCGCGGGCGCGTCCCGTGCTGGGAGGAGCGAGAGCGGGTCGACGTAGCCCTCGGGCTCGGCCGCGATTCGGATGCCCAGGTGGACGTACGGCACCGCGTGCTCCGCGTCGCCGCTCGGGCCGATCGCAGCGACGACCGCCCCTTCGGCGACCGTGTCGCCTCTTCGCACCGTTGACGACCCGAGATGAACGAGCGTCGCGGCGTACCCGTCGGCCGTCCGGATCGTCACGGTGCGGCCTCCGCCGGGGACGGTGCCGGAGAACGTCACCGTCCCGGCAGCAGGTGCGCGGACGGGTGCGCCGCGAGCGCCCGCGACGTCGACGCCTCGATGGTGCCCCGCGGTGTACGGGTTGTCTCCGAAGCGAAACTGCTCCAGCACCGGCCCCTCCGCAGGCCAGGTCCAGGCGAGCGCGGGCGACGCGCCGACCAGGATCGCGAGAACGGCTGAAAGAACGACGATCATCCGCAACATTGCAGGTCTCCGTTGTCTAATAAGAAAACAACACGAGCGTAGCGCGCGGTCCGGACATTGTCAAGCTAGGCGACAGAGACACCCCGGAGAGGCGTCGGGCAGGGAGCGTTCGGCTGGTACAGTCGGCCTCCGATGGCGACCGACCAGGAGACGACGCGCGGGCGCGCCGACGAGGCGCCCGTCCGGGTTCGTGGCGTCCCCGAGGTCGAGGAGGAACGGGAGATCGACTTCGCCGGGCTGGCCCGGAAGGTCGGCATGCGGTGGTGGCTCGTCGCCGCGGCGGTCGCGCTCGGCGGGATCGTCGGCTACCTCACCTCGCTCGGCGGCGGCGACGTCTGGGTCGCGCGGACGACCCTCTACCTCGGCCAGCCGGTCTCGCCGACCGGCAACGTCCAGATCCCGAGCCTCGCCACGAATCCGTCGACCGTGAACGAGATCGTTCGCTCCGACGAGGTCGTGCAAGACGTCGCCCGCGAGATCGGCGTCCGACCCGGGGCGCTCAGGCGCGGGATCTCGACCAAGACGGTCTCGGCGACCGGCCAGACGACCGCGCGGCAGCAGCAGCAGAACCCGCTCGTCCAGGTCTCGGTTCGTGGGCCGTGGGGGCCGCGGACGGCGGAGGCGGCGAACCTCGTCGCCGCGGCGGTCGTCGACGACGTGTCCGGGTACGTGGACGCGAAGGTGGACGCGCTCGAGGAGCGGCTTGCGGCGCAGAACCGGGAACTCGAGCAGATCGATGCGCGGATCGAGACGCACCAGCGCGCGATGGCGCAGCCCGGCCTCTCGAGGCTCGAGCGCCTGACGCTCCTGAATCTGATGGGGCTCGCCGAGCAGCGGCGCGGAATCGTCATCGAAGACCGCACCGACACCGAGCAGCTGCTCACGCTTGCCGAGGAAGTCGAACGGGCGGCCGTCATCACCGAGGCGCGCGCGTCGCGTGTCCCTGCGCAGAGCCCGAGGAGCGCCATCTTCGTGGGCGCGCTGATCGGCCTCCTCGCGGGGCTCGCGCTCGCGCTCGTCTGGGAGCCGCTCCTCGGCCGGCGGCGCCTCAGAACCGCCTAGCGGACGAGGACACGCGCGAGCGCGGACCGCACCCGTCCGCGCGCTCCTGTCTCTGCCGCGCCGGCCTCGATGCGTCCCGTCAGCGGGGCGGCGGCGGAGTTGCCGCAGCGATCCCACTCGACGCCGACGACGGCGTCGAGCGAGCAGTCGAGGCGCGCGCGGTCGCGCCCGGGTCCGCCGACGACGGCGTCCCGCATCCCGTCCGCGGCGGAGACGCGGTCCGCGCCGCCGCCGCCGGCGATCCGGTCGCGGCCTCGGCCGCCGACGAGGTCGTCCCGCCCGTCGCCGCCGAGCACGTCGTCGAGGCCCGGGCCGCCCTCCAGGAAATCGCGCCCGCGACCGCCGACGACGCGATCGTCGCCCTCGCCGCCGAGGGCGCCGTCGAAGCCCTGGCCGCCCGCGATCAGGTCGGCCCCCGCCTCGCCGAGGAGCGCGTCCAGCGTGCCGCCCAGGCCGTGGAGCGCGTCGTCACCGCGACCCCCGAGCAGGACGTCGACTCCGTGGGCGTCGCCGACGAGGCGATCTGCCGCCCGTCCGCCGATCACCGCCTCGACGTCGCCGAGGACGTCGTCGCGCTCGCCCGCGCCCCCGTCGTTCGCGGCGCCGTCGAGCGAGACGGCGACGGGCTGCGTCCGGTCGCCGTACACGACCGTGTCGAGCTCGAGGAGATCGATGAGGCTCGGGCCGCCGCTCATCGCGTCCGCGCCCGCGCCGCCGGTTAGAAAGTCGGCTCCGTCCCCGCCCAGCAGGTCGTCGTCGCCGTCACCGCCGAGGAGGTCGTCGGGGCCCTCGCCGCCCTCGAGCCGGTCGGCACCGGCGCCGCCGTTCACGACCGAGCGCGTCGTCACGCTCAAGGTGACGAAGTCGTCGCCGTCTCCTCCACGGACGACGATGCGCTCCACGGAGCGCGTCGTGCACTCGACCGCGTTCGGCGCGGTCGGGCGACAGCCGGCGCCCGGCGCGACCGCCGCCCCCGCGTCGACGATCCGGTAGCCCGTCGGCGCGCGCGTCACGGTGACGGCGTTTCGTTCACCGGGCGCAGCCTCGTAGGCCAGCGCGTCGCGTGAGACGCTCGCAGTCCCGGCATGCGCGCTCATCGGCCCCGCGGCGAGCGCGAGGGCGACCGCCGCCGCAAGGCAAGAGGTCCGCATGCAGGGCGGTGTCCTATCACGTCCCGCCGCCCGGCTCCAAGGGAGCGGGCGGCGGACCGCGTCCCTATGATGAGATGGGGTGCCTACGTCGATCGTGACCGGAGGTGCCGGGTTCCTCGGCTCCCACCTCTGCGACTTCCTGCTCGCGCAGGGCCATCGCGTCATCTGCGTGGACAACCTCGACACCGGCTCGCTCCAGAACGTCGAGCACGTCCGAAACGGCGCCGACTTCCTCTTCCTGAACCACGATCTGACCGAGCCGCTCTTCGTCCAGGAGCCCGTCGACTACGTCTTCCACCTCGCGAGCCCGGCCAGCCCGATCGACTACATGCGCCTGCCGCTCCATACGCTCAAGGTCGGGTCGTACGGGACGCACAACATGCTCGGGCTCGCGAAGTTCAAGCGGGCGCGCTTCCTGCTCGCGTCGACGAGCGAGGTCTACGGCGACCCACAGGTCCATCCGCAGCCCGAGACGTACTGGGGGCACGTGAACCCGATCGGGCCGCGCGGCGTGTACGACGAGGCGAAGCGCTACGCGGAGGCGCTCACGATGGCGTACCACCGCCAGCAGGGCCTCGACACGTGTATCGCACGCATCTTCAACACGTACGGCCCGAGGATGCGCCCGCACGACGGCCGCGCGATCCCGACGTTCCTCCGCCAGGCGCTCGAGGGGAAGCCGGTCACCGTGTTCGGCGACGGCTCGCAGACCCGGAGCTTCTGCTACGTCGACGACCTGATCCGCGGCCTCTTTCTGCTCGCCACGAGCCTGGAGCATCTGCCCGTGAACCTCGGGAACCCGGACGAGATGTCGCTCCTCGAGCTCGCCGAGACCGTCATCCGCGTCACGGGGTCGGCGAGTGAGATCGTGTTCGAGGCGCTTCCGGTCGACGACCCGCACGTCCGCCAGCCGGACATCACGCGGGCGCGCCAGCTCCTCGGGTGGGAGCCCGAGATCTCGCTCGAGGAGGGCCTGCGGCGAACGCTCGACGCGCGCGAGCCCGACGTCGCGCAGCTCGTGACTCCCTCGCACTGAAGGTCGTCGTCCTCACGACGACGTACCCGCGCGATACGCGGGATCACTACGGCCGCTTCGTCGCGGCCGGAGTCGAGCGGCTGCGCAGCGCAGGGATGCACGTGGAGGTCGTCGGGCCCGCGTCGTTTCGCCACTTCGGGCTCGCGTACGGCGAGGGCGTCGTTCCGCGCCTTGGCCGCCGGCCCTGGCTCGGCCCGCCGCTCCTCGTGACGATGACTCGCGCGCTTCGCCGCGCCGCGCGCGATGCCGACCTCGTCCACGTGCACTGGCTCCACAACGCTGCCGCGGCGCTTCTCGCCCGGAAGCCGTACGTCGTGACGCTCCACGGGACGGACATGGCGCTCGCGGCCCGAGCTCCCTGGCTCGCGCGGCCGCTCCTTCGCCGGGCCCGCGGCGTCATCGCCGTCTCGCGGGCGCTCGCCGAGGACGCGAAGCGGCTCGGCGCGCGAAACGTCCACGTGATCCCCAACGGGATCGACCTTCCTGCCGCCGTGCGCGAGCCGGCCGAGCCGCCGCACGTCCTCTTCGCGGCTCGCCTGGCGCGCGAGAAAGGCGTCGAGGAGCTCGTCGCGGCGACGGACGGCATCCCGCTTGTCGTTGCCGGGGACGGGCCGCTTCGGCGTCTCGTGCCGGGAACGCTCGGGTTCCTCTCGCCGGCGGAGCTCGCGCGGCTCTACGACGAGGCGGCGGTCGTTGTTTGTCCGTCGCGACGCGAGGGATTCGGCGTGGTCTGCGCGGAGGCGATGGCGCACGCTCGCCCTGTTGTCGCGACCGCGGTCGGCGGCCTCGTCGATCTCGTCCGGCACGAAGAGACGGGCTTGCTCGTCCCACCGCGCGACCCGCGGGCGCTCCGAGCCGCGCTCGAGCGGCTGCTCGGCGACCGCGAGCTACGCGAGCGGCTCGGGGCGGCGGGCCGCGCGCGCGTTGCGCGCGCGTGCGCGTGGGACGAGGTGACGGCTCGGACGCTCGCGGTGTACCGGCAGGCGTTCGCGGGTCGTTGACATCCGCCGTACGTCGACCGGCTGTGCCGTCCACGGAGACGCTCCGCCCGGATTCCGCTCAAGCGCCCGGCCCGCAGCGCCGATTTCTGCAGCGTGAGCCTCTTCGAGCTCGTGCTCGACCCCCCGCGCACGCCCGAGCCCGCCTCGCGGCACCTCGCGATCGTGCCCGCCTTCAACGAAGCGGGCTCGGTCGGTCGGGTGATCGACGAGATCCGCGCCTCGGAACCCCGGTTCGAGATCCTCGTCGTGGACGACGGCTCGACCGACGACACGGCCGCCGTCGCGCGCGCGCACGGAGCGCGCGTCGTCTCGCTCCCCTTCAACCTCGGGATCGGCGGCGCCGTCCAAACCGGCTACCGCTACGCGCGCGACCAGGGGTTCGACCTCGCCGTCCAGGTCGACGGCGACGGCCAGCACGACGCGCGCGAGCTCGCGCCGCTGGTCGAGCCGGTCCTCGCAGGCGCGGCTGACCTCGCGGTCGGATCGCGTTTCGCGGGGAGCGGCGAGTACCGAGCCCCGGCGGCGCGCCGGCTCGGCATCCGCCTCTTCGCGCGCGCGATCTCTCGCATCGCAGGCCAGCGCGTCACGGACACGACCTCCGGCTTTCGCGCTGCGAACCGACGCGCGATCGAGCTCTTCGCGGCCGACTACCCGCACGACTACCCCGAGGTCGAGGCCACCGTGATGGTCGTCAAGGAGCGCCTTCGCCTTGTCGAGGTGCCGGTTTCGATGCGCAAACGCGCCGCCGGCCGCTCCTCGATCACCGCCGCGCGCTCGGTCTACTACATGGCGAAGGTGCTCGTCGCTCTCTTCGTCGGCCTCTTCCGCGCGCCGAGCCTCTCACCGGAGCGCCCGTGACCCCGCTTCGCGTCTCGATCGTCGCGGCCGCGATCTCGTTCGCGCTCCTCTTCACCGTCCTCGAGCTCGTCCGGACGCGCCGCCTGCGCGAGCGCTACGCGCTGATGTGGATTCTGACCGCGGCCGTCCTCATCACGCTCTCGCTCTGGCGGACCGGGCTCGACACGATCGCCGGCCTCGTTGGGATCCATTACGCGCCGTCGGCGCTCTTCGCGATCGCGGCCGTGTTCATCGTCCTCGTGCTCCTCCACTACTCGACCGTGATCTCACGCCTCTCGGACGAGAACGCGGTCCTGGCTCAACGCGTGGCGCTGCTAGAAGCTGAGCGAGCGGGCGCGCCCGCGCGGCGTGAACGCGAGCCGGTCGACGCGGAAGGCGAGGAGCCGAGGATTCGCCGTGCCGCGGCCGACGAACTCCGCCCGATCGGACGTGACCCGAAGCGGCGGCGGCGTCGCCTGGCCGCTGCCGACGGGCAACGCGAGCGCGACTGAGCGTCCCGGCTCGAGCCGCACGACGCGGCGCGCGCCGCCCTCGACCTCGGCGGCGATCTCGCGTGCCGGGACGCCGTACGGAATCGAGACGGTGACGCGGTACGTCCCCGCGGTGGACGGCCCGTCCGGCCAGACGCGCAGGCGAAGGTCGCCGCTCGACCATCGGTCGTAGAAGAGCCCGCGCGCCAGCCAGCGAACGCGCGGCGCGTCGGGCACGCGGACGAGCACGAGCCCGCGCCGAGCGCGCGCGAGAACCTGGCTCTCGAGCCCGATCTGGCTCGCGTAGTCGTTCACGACGAGAAGCCCGGCCCGGGCGGGCTCGCCGTCAACGAGGAGCGTTCCGTCGTCCGAGATGGAGGCCGCCCCGGCCGCCCAAGGGTCGATCGCGGGTCGCTTCCCGTCGAACCAGAGCGGCCGGCCGAAATCGCGGTTCCACGCCTCGGTGAGCCAGGCGAAGTGCGGCGAGCCGCCCGGAAGCGTCAGGAAGTCGGCGCGCCCGTACTGCGCCTCGTCGAGCCAGTCGGGCGGGGAGCCCGACCAGGCGGCACGCGCGCGCTCGGTCATCGCGTGGTCGCCCGCGTACACGGCGACGCCGGTGCCGAAGAGGAGGACGACGGCCGCCGCTCCGAACGCGCGCGCGGCGCGCGCCGTGAGTCGACGGACGGCGACCGCAGCGCCGCCTCCGAGCGCGGCGGCTCCGAACACGGTGGCCGCGTTGGCGTTCCCGAGCCACTCGGCGAGCGTTCCGTAGGCCGCAAGCACGGGCGAATCGAACGAGAAGCGGAAGTCGGCGAGCGACCCGAACGGGATGACCCACGCGACGAGGCCGAGCCCGAGGGCGATGCCGACGTACGCGCGGCGCCACGGGGCGTTCCGCTCGACGTACGCGAAGAACGCGGTCGCGAGGAGGGGCGCCAGGTAGATGACATACCGCTCGAGCGGGCGCTGGGCGTCGCCTGCCGCGATCGCCCCGGCCTGGACGAACATGACCGCGCCGACGCCGATCGCGAGGAACGCGAACCCTCGCTCGACGACCGTCCGCGGCCGTGCTGCGAGGAGGCCGAGACCGACGAGGGCTCCGGGAACGACGAAGAGGCCGGCCGCGAACGGGAGGAGCGCGGCGGTCGCCGCCGCCCACCGCGCGGTCGAGCCGACCTGGAGCTCGAGGACCGTGACGCCCTCGTACGTGCCGAGCACGGCCGTGCCGCCGACGACCGCGGCAACCGCGAGCGCGCCGAGGCCGACGAGCGGAACCGCGTGACGACGCAACTCTCGCGGCCGCGCAAGCAGGAGCAGGGTGAAGACGATCGGCAAGGCGACGAACTGCGCGCGTGTCCCGACCGCGAGCAGCGAGACGCCGACCGCCGCGATCCCCCACCGCGTCGAGGGATGCGAGAGCGCCCGCAGGAGCACGGCGAACGCGAGGAGGAAGACCGGGTACGCGAGCGCTTCCGAGAGGAGGTACGAGTGGTAGACGAGCGCCGGCGCCGCGACCGCCGCCGCAGCCGCGAGGAACGCAAACGAGGGCCGCACGAGCTGCCGCGCGAGCCAGTACGCGGGGAACACGGCCGCGCTCATGACGAGCGCGTTCAGGACTTTCGCGAGCGCATACGCCGTCTGCACGTCGCCGAGCAGCCACACGGGAGCCTGGAGGACGGCGGTGAGCGGGGCCGGGAACCAGAGGCCCTCGCCGCGGATGGAGAAGCCGTCGCCGGCTGCGAGGGACTGCGCGAGCTTCGAGTGCAGCAGCTCGTCCGTGAAGACGGCCGGCGTCACGTGCAGCGTCGATTGGACGGCGTGGTAGGCGGCCGCGGCCGCGAAGAGTCCCACCAGGCCCACGGCAGGCCGCAGACGCGGGCGCGACCGTGCCTCGGGCACGGGCGACAGGCGGACGCGCTCGGAGGGTCGAGGCGCGCGCGCGTCGTGGACCGGCGCCGGCGTCCTCATGCGCCTCGTATCGGCAGCCGATACCAGCCGCTGTAGCCGTGGCCTCGCGCGTCTCCGTCGTCGTCGTCGCCTACCGCTCCGGAGCGGCACTCGCGCGCTGCCTCGACTCGCTCGAGCGCCAGCGCGACGTCCTCGAGGTGATCGTGGTCGACAACGGAGCCGCCGACGACGAGATCGCCGACGCCGCGCGGCGGAAGCTCGTCCGGGTCGTTTCACCGGGGCGAAACCTCGGTTTCGCGGGCGGGTGCAACGCGGGTGCCGAGCCCGCGCTCGGGGAGGTGCTCGCCTTCCTGAACCCCGACACCGTCGTCGCGCCCCGGGCTATCGACGTGCTCGCCGGGACGCTCGCGGACCCGTCGGTCGGCGTCGCCATGGCACGCCTGCGCCTCCTCCGCGACCCCGACGCGCTGAACTCGGACGGAAACGTCCTCCATCTTGCGGGCTTCGCGTGGGCGGGCGGCTACGGCGAGCGCGTGAACGGCGCCGGCGATCCGCGCGAGGTCGCGTTCGCGAGCGGCGCTGCGCTGGCGATTCGGACGGAGACGTTCCGTGAGCTCCGCGGCTTCACCGAGAAGCTCTTCCTGTACGGGGAAGACCTCGAGCTCGCGTGGCGCGCGCGCCTGCGCGGCCTGCGCGTCGTCGTGAACCCGCGAGCCGACGTCTTCCACGACTACGAGTTCGACCGGCACGCCGACAAGCGCTACTACCTGGAGCGCAACCGGCTGATCTTCGTCCTCTCGGCCTTCTCGGGCCGGCTCCTGGTGCTGGTCGCGCCGATCCTGTGCGCGGCCGAGCTCGCGACGGCTGCGTTGGCGTTCCGCGAGGGGTGGCTACGGCAGAAACTCGCGGGCTGGAGCTGGCTGGCGCGAAACGCGCGCTGGCTCCTCCGCCACCGCCGTGAGACGCAGGCCGAGCGCCGCGTCCGCGACCGTGAGCTCGCCGCCTGGCTCACCCCGACGCTCGACCCGGCGATGCTCGCGATGCCGGCGCTCGCCGGCCCCCTCAACCGCGTCGTCGAGGCCTACTGGCGCGTCGCCCGGAGGGCGCTCTGAACGTCCCACAGCGAGTCCTCGCGACGACGGGCGCTCAACTTGCGGGCAAGCTCGCGCTCGCGCTTGCCGCGATCGCGACGCTCCGCCTCACGACGGGTTACCTGGGCGTCGAGGGCTACGGCGAGCTCGCGATCGTCTTCGCGTTCGTCCCCGTGCTCGCCGTCGTCTGCGACCTCGGGATCCCGCTCGTGCTCGGGCGGGAGCTCGCGAAGGCGCCCGAGCGCGCCGACGAACTCGGCGGGACGATGCTGGCCGTCCGGCTCGCGGGATCCGCCGTTCTCCTCGCGCTCTTCCTCGGGCTCGTCCCGTTCCTGCCCTACGAGCACCACGTCAAGGTCGCGCTCGCGACCGCGGCCGCCGGAGTCGTGCTCGGAGCGGTCGCCGGCTTTCCAGCCGCGTTCTTCCAGCTCCACCTTCGCCTCGATCTCGCCGCCCTCGTCGACCTCGCCGGCGCGCTCGTCGGGGTCGCGCTCATCGGAGCCGTCGTCACGCTCGACCTCGGCTTCTACGCGCTCGTCGCGACGCTGCCCGTCGGCGCGCTCGTGTCGGCGCTCCTCGCGTTCGCGCTCTCGCGGCGCTTCTGGCGCGTGAACGTACGAGCGGGGTGGGCGCAAGCGCTGCCGCTCCTTCGGGACGCCGTTCCGCTCGGCGTCGTGACCATGCTCGGGCTCCTCCACTTCAAGGTCGACTCGCTCATGCTCTCCGTTCTGCGCCCGGCCGAGGACCTCGGGATCTATGCGGTCGCCTACCGTTTCCTCGAGCAGGCGCTCATCCTCCCCGGGCTCTTCCTCGCGGCACTCTTCCCGATCCTGACGCGTCTCGTCAGCGCGAGGGCGCCGGAAGGTGAGCTCGTCCTGAGACGTGCCTTCGACGTCCTGCTCCTCGTCGCGGTGCCGCTTGCGATCGCCGTCTTCGCGCTCGCGGAGCCGCTCGTCGCGCTCCTCGCCGGCGAGTTGTTCGCCGACGCGGTGGGGCCGCTTCGCATCCTCGCGCTCGCGCTCGTCCTCGCGTTCGCGAACGCTCCCTTCGCGGTCGCGCTCGTCGCGCTGAACGAGCGACGGGCGCTCATCGCCGCGAGCGCGGCCGGGCTCGCGCTCAACATCGGGCTGAACGCGTGGGCAATCCCCGCGTACGGCTACACGGGCGCGGCCGTGACGACGGTCGTCTCGGAGCTCGTCGGTTTCGCGCTCGTCTTTGCGCTCGCCCATCGCGCCTACCCGTTCACGTTGCGCGGCGCAGGCGCCCTCCGCCTCGCCCCCGCGGCGGGCGCGATGGCGCTCACGTTCGCGGCCTTCGCGGCGGCCGGCTTCCCGGGTTGGCCGGCGCTCGCGCCCGCGGCGCTCGCCTTCGCGGGCGCTGCCTACGCCGCACGCGTGGTCACGCGCGGCGACCTGCGGCTCATCCTCGGCCGTTGAGTGCGCGGCGGGCGACGGCCCGCCAGAGCGCCCGCTCCGCGTACGGCCGGATGAGGGCCGAACGGCGGACGCGGGGGTCGTACGCGAGCCGGTGCGCGAACGGCGCGCGCTCGACGCCGTCGAGTCGCTCCACGAGCTCCGGGTGACGCGCGCGGACGAGCGCCGCAGCGCGGCCCGCGTCCTCGGGGCGCGTGGGGTTCCGGCTCCCGTTTTCGTGGCGGCGCCAGTGGAGGAGCGGCTTCGGCACGTGCGTGCCGCGCCGGCCGCTCGCGAGCATCCGAAGCCAGAAGTCCCAGTCCTCGTAGCCGTGCCCGTCGAGCGCCGGGTCGTAGCCGCCGAGCGCGAGAAAGTCGTCGCGGCGCGTCAGCGCGCAGCCGTTGACGAAGTTCGCGCGGACGAGCACGAGCGGGTCGAAGGGAAGCGCCCGCTGAACGCCTGACGCCGCTCCGAACAGCCGCGCGTCGCAGTAGGCGAACGAGGCGCCGCGGCTGCGCAGGATCGCGCCGAGCAGCTCCTCGACGTACGTTGGCTCGAAGCGGTCGTCAGCGGAGAGGAACGCGAACCACTCGCCGCGCGCCGCCTCGACGGCACGGTTGCACGTCCACGCGATTCCCGCGTTCTCCTGCGAGACGACCGAGACGTCGGGGACGTACCGCGCCGCGACCTCGGCGGTCGCGTCCGTCGAGCCGTCGTCCCAGACGGTCACCTCGACCTGGCCGTACGTCTGCGCGAGCGCGCTCTCGATCGCCTCGGCGAGGAAGCGGCCGTAGTTGTGGCAGAGGATCGGGATCGAGACGAGCGGGCCCGCCATCAACGGCGCGCGGCGTCGGCGGCGGCGACGATCGTCTCGACGACGGCGAGCGACGCGGTTCCCTCCTCGCCCGTCACGATTTCGCCGGCGCGCCCCCGCGCATGGGCGACGAAGCCCTCGAGCTCGCGGCGAAGGGGCTCCGCCGAGTCGATCGCGACCCGCTCGGGCCGCACCTCGCTGTAGCGCGCGACCTGGGCAAACGACTCCGTCTCCCGGACGCGCTGCGCGGGGAAGAGCTCGAGCTCCTGCCGCACGTACTCGAGCTCGGCGTACCCGCGCGTCCCGGTGACGGCGAGCGAGCGGACCTTCACCGGCGTCAGCCAGTTCACCTGGAGGAGGCAGCCGACCCGGCCGAAGCGAAGGAAGACGTCTGCGAAGTCGAAGAGGTCGCCGTTCAGCGCCTTGCCGGCGTTGCAGTAGACCTCGTCGGGGTCGCCCGCGTCGAGCAGGAAGCGGAAGACGTCCACGTCGTGGATCGCGAGGTCGAGGAGGACGTTCGCGTCGTGGACGCGTGGCGGCATGAGCCCGACGCGGCGCGCGAGGAGCGAGAGGACGTCTCCGAGCTCACGCCGGCGCACGCGCTCGCGAAGCGTCCGGACGGCCGGGTTGAAGCGCTCGACGTGGCCGACCGCCAGAACGACGCCGTTCGCGCGCGCGAGCCCGACCAGCTCCTCCGCCTCCTCCACGGTCGCCGCGATCGGCTTCTCGACGAGGACGTGGCGAGCGGCGGCGAGGAGCGTGGAAGCGACCCCGACGTGGAGCGCGGTCGGGACCGCGACGGACACCGCGGCGACCGACGGCTCCTCCGCGAGGAACTCCTCGACACACGCGTACGCGCGACACCGGAAGCGGGCGGCCAGCCGCTCGGCGCGCTCGACGTCGACGTCGACGATCGCTCGGAGGTCGGCGGCGGGAAGCTCCGCGTAGTTCCGGGCGTGGTGCGTCCCCATCGCGCCCGCGCCGACGACGGCGACGGGGAGCGGCCGGCTCACTCCGAGACCTCAGCGGGGACGGGACGGCGCCGCGGTGGACGGAAGAGGCGCTGCCAGGCGCGCCCGAACGTCGTCGCGTAGCCACCCGCGCCGCGCTCCATGACGCACTGCAGCTCACGCGCGTCGACACGGCGCATCTCCTGGACGACGCGCCGCTCACGGAGGACACGCGGAAGCTCGCGAAGAGCGTCGCGCTGCGCGCGCAGGATGACGGCGGGCCGGCCGCGGAGCACGAACGCGGCCAGCAAGAGCCCGTTCACGAGCAGGTGCTGCGGTAGGTAGAGCCAGAGGAGCGGGCGGGGCGTGTTCTTGACCCACGTCCAGACGAGGTTCCGGAACGAGTGGTAGATCGTGAAGTCGCTCTCGACGCCTGCGATCGCCGAGCCGACGTGGTGGACGACCGCCTCCGGGACGTAGAGGCAACGGTGCCCGGCGAGGCGGAGGCGATACGCGAGGTCCGTGTCCTCGAAGTAGCAGAAATACGACTCGTCGAAGCCGCCGACCCCGATGAATGCGTCGCGGTGGTAGAGCGCGGCGGCCGCGCACGGCGAGAAGATCTCCTCGCGCTCCAGCGCCGTCCCGGTCGCGGGCTCGCCGTGGTGTCGCCGCCATGCCATCCCGCTCACGTGGAGGACGTCGCCTGCGCCGTCGAGCTCCCCGGGCATGTCCGCGCGCAGCAGCCGCGAACCGAAGAACGTGAACTCCGGGTTGGCCTCGGCGGCCGCGACGAGCGTCGCGAGCCAGTCGCGGTCCGGGAACGCGTCGGGGTTGAGGAGCGCGACCCATTCGCAGTCGTCGGCCGCTGCGAGGCCCAGGTTGTTCGCAGCCGCGAAGCCGACGTTGTCGGCGAGCCGGATGACCTCCGTACCCCGATGGCGCTCCTCGAGCCGGTCCGCGGAGCCGTCGAACGAGGCGTTGTCGACGACGATTACGCGCGCGGGCGCGAGCGTCTGCACGGAGAGCGCGTCGAGCGCGCGCGAGAGCAGCGAGCCGCCGTTCAGGTTCACGATCACGACCGCGACGCGGGTCACCAGAAGGGAATCGGCCTCTGCCGATCCCTCCTTTAGGTGACGCCATGCTCAGGCGCAGCGGCGCAGCGCGCCGGCGAACGTCCGTGTGCGCCGGGCGCTGATCGCGGCCGTCGCCGTGCTCGCGTTCGCGCTCGGCTTCGTCGCGACCTTCGTCGCCGGATCGAGGCGACGAGCGCCCCGGAATGCGACGGGCGCTGCTTCCGAACGGTGGGCGAGGTCGTCGCTAACGCAGGCCTCGTCGGCACGGCGAGCGGGGTTCTCGCCGGCCTCGCCGCGGGCGCCGTCGTCCGGCTCCGCAGGCGGCGTCCACGCGACGAAGTCCCTGCTCATCCGGGAACCCGGCTCCGTCCGGCCCCCGCTCTACCCTCAGGTCCCCCGCTCTTCGAGGCGGCCCTGCACAGATACCCTTGGGGAGGAGCGATGGCTTCCGTTGAAAGCACCGAGAAGACGCCTGTGATCACCGAGGAAGCCCTCGCGAACGCGGTCGCCGACGCGGCCCAGCGGGCCGGCGTCCGGCGCTACTTCACGATCCCCGGCCGCGACCCCTTCGACGAGATCGAGTGGGAGATCCGCGACGCCTACATCCCCGGCAAGGACAAGCCGGTCTTCGAGCAGAAGGGCGTCGAGTTCCCGAAGTTCTGGTCGCAGACGGCGACGAACATCGTCGCCCAGAAGTACTTCCGCGGCCGCATGGCCTCGCCCGAGCGCGAGTCGAGCGTGCGCCACATGATCGGCCGCGTCGTCTCGACGATCGGCGCCTGGGGCCGCGATGGCGGCTACTTCGCGGACGAGGAGGAGGCGCAGACGTTCGAAGACGAGCTGAAGGCGATTCTCGTCAACCAGCTCGCCTCGTTCAACTCGCCCGTCTGGTTCAACGTCGGCTTCGAGGAGCGCCCGCAGTGCTCCGCGTGCTTCATCCTCTCGATCGACGACTCGATGGACTCGATCCTCGACTGGATCCGCCGGGAGGGGATCATCTTCCGCGGCGGCTCGGGCTCGGGGATCAACCTCTCGAAGCTCCGCTCCTCGCACGAGCAGCTCTCGAAGGGCGGCTACGCCTCCGGGCCCGTCTCCTTCATGCGCGGCGCCGACGCGTCCGCGGGGACGATCAAGTCGGGCGGCAAGACACGGCGCGCCGCGAAGATGGTGATCCTCGACGTCGATCACCCGGATGTCGAGGAGTTCATCTGGTGCAAGGCGCGCGAGGAGGAGAAGGCGCGCGTCCTCGAGGCGGCCGGGTACGACATGACGCTCAACTCGCCCGACTGGGCCTCGATCCAGTACCAGAACGCGAACAACTCGATCCGTGTCACCGACGCCTTCATGGAGGCGGTCGAGCAGAACGCGGACTGGAACATGACCGCGCGGACGGATGGGACGGTCGTGAAGACGGTGCCTGCGCGCGACCTCCTCCAGCAGGCGGCCGACGCGGCGTGGCGCTGCGCCGACCCGGGCGTCCAGTACGACACGACGATCAACGCCTGGCACACATGCCCGAACTCGGGCCGGATCAACGCGTCGAACCCGTGCTCCGAGTACATGCACCTCGACGACTCGGCCTGCAACCTCGCCTCGCTCAACCTCATGAAGTTCCGCCGAGAGGACGGCGAGTTCAACGTCGAGATGTTCGAGCACGCCGTCGACACGGTGCTGCTCGCGCAGGAGATCCTGGTCGGCTACTCGAGCTACCCGACCCCGGAGATCGAGCGAAACGCGAAGGCCTACCGCCAGCTCGGGCTCGGTTACGCGAACCTGGGTGCCCTGCTGATGGCGCGCGGCCTTCCGTACGACTCGGACGAGGGGCGCGCTTACGCCGCCGCCGTGACCGCGCTCATGACGGGGCGCGCCTACCGCAAGTCGGCCGAGGTCGCGGCGCGGATGGGCTCCTTCGCCGGCTACCAGCCGAACGCGGCCGCGATGCTGGGCGTGATCGCCAAGCACCGCGCGGCGGTCGGGAACATCGAGGAGGCGCACTCGGTGCCGAACGAGCTGCTGTCGGCGGCGCGCCGGGCATGGGACGAGGCGCTCGACCTCGGCGAGGTGCGCGGGTACCGGAACGCGCAGGCGAGCGTCCTCGCGCCGACCGGGACGATCAGCTTCATGATGGATTGCGACACGACCGGCGTCGAGCCCGATTTCTCGCTCGTCAAGTCGAAGAAGCTCGTCGGCGGCGGCGAGATCACGATCGTCAACAAGACGGTCGCGATGGCGCTCGAGAAGCTCGGCTACGCGCCGCCTGAGGTCGACCAGATCGTCGCGTACGTCGATGACCGGAACACCGTCATCGGTGCGCCCTTCATGAAGGCCGAGCACTATCCCATCTTCGATTGCGCGATCGGCGAGCGTGCCATCCACTACATGGGCCACGTGAAGATGATGGGCGCCGTCCAGCCCTTCATCTCGGGCGCGATCTCGAAGACCGTGAACATGCCCGAGACGGTCACTGTCGACGACGTCCGCGAGCTCTACACGGACGCGTGGCGCCTCGGCGTCAAGGCGATCGCGATCTACCGCGACAACTGCAAGGTCGCCCAGCCGCTCTCGAAGAAGGCCGAGGCCACGGAGGCCGCCCCTCCGCCGACGCCGAAGTTCGAGCGCCGGCGCCTGCCGCTCGATCGCACCGAGATCGGCCGTAAGTTCCAGGTCGGCGACTACGAGGGCTACATCCACGTCGGCCTCTACGACGACGGGACGCCGGGTGACATCTTCGTCGACATCGCCAAGGAGGGGACGACCCTCGCCGGCCTCATGAACTCGTTCATGATCTCCGTCTCGCTCGGCCTCCAGTACGGCGTCCCGCTCGAGGTCTACGTCTCGAAGTTCGCCCACATGCGCTTCGAGCCGTCGGGCCAGACGAACGACCCGGACATCCGCGTCGCGAAGTCGATCGTCGACTACGTCTTCCGCTGGATGGGCAAGAAGTTCCTGGACGCGGACACCCAGCAGGAGCTCGGCATCCTGAGCCCGGAGGTGCGCGCCCGGTTGGCGCAGGCGCAGGACATCCTGGAAGGGAAGTCCTCGACCGACGAGCCCGGGAGTGTTCCCCCGCCGGGCCAGGCCGCGCTGTTCAACGCGTGGGAGGACGCAGTCGAGTGCGCCAAGTGCGGTGGACGAATGGTGAGGACGGGCTCGTGCTACACGTGCCGCGACTGCGGCCAGAACACCGGTTGTAGCTGAGCCGCTCGCGCTCGCACTGCGCACTGCCCAGCGATGCAGCGGCCGACCTCGACGTTGTCGACGAAGTCGGCTGCTGCGTCGGATCAGCCGCCGCTGATCGCCGCGATCACGTCGACCCGCGAGCCGGCCGCGAGCGGCGTGTCAAGTGCGGCTCGCTCGCCTTCGACGTAGACGTGGATATGGCGCCGCAGGTCGCCGCCGTCTTCGCAGAGGCGGTCGCGGAGACCCGGCCAGCGCTCGTCGAGCTGCGTAACGGCGTCCGCGACCGTTCCGGCGTCGAGCTGGAGCCGGCGCGGGAGGCCGGGGAAGAGCGGTGGAAGCGTGGACGGCAGGTAGAGCTCGGCCACGTCTACTCGATGCGGGCGACCTCGACGGACGAGATGCCGGGGAGATAGCTCGCGACCTCCGTCCACGTCTCACCCTCGTCGGCGCTCGCGAACACCTGGCCCGTGCTCGTGCCGAAGTAGAGCCCGGGAACGTCGTACGCATCGATCGCCATCCCCTCGCGAAGGACACCCAGGTACGCGCTCTGCTGCGGGAGACCCCGGTCGAGCCGCTCCCACGAGGAGCCCGCGTCGCGGGTACGCCAGACGGCTGCGCGGCCGTCGGGCATCACGCGGCCGTGGCCCGGGTCGACCGGAATCACGTAGAACGTATTCCGGTCGTGCGGGTGCACGGCCGCCGCAAAGCCGAAGTCGGTCGGCAGGCCCTCCGTGATCTCCGTCCACGACTGCGCGCCGTCGTCGCTTCGGTGCATGCCGCAGTGGTTCTGCTGGAAGAAGCGCTCGCCGTCGACCGGGGAGCGCACGAGCTTGTGCACGCAGTAGCCGACGACGTCGGGATGCTCGAGCGGCCAGTCGGCGCGCAGGCCGCGGTTCCGTGGCTCCCACGAGGCGCCGCCGTCGGTCGTCTCGAAGATCCCGAAGCCCTGGACGATCACCCAGAGGCGCGATGGGTCGTCGTCGTCGGTCAGGATCGCCGGCATCCCGAGGTGGCCCGGCGGCTGGTTCGCAGGGTCGTTCCACTTGTCCCGGCCGGGCAGGCCGTCGAGCGTCGAGAGGAGCGACCACGTCGCGCCGCTGTCCCGGCTTTCGAAGACGCCGACCGCCTCCGCGCCGGCGAGCACGCGGCCGTGCGCGGCCGCGAGGCCTGTCACCTTCGAGAGCTTCAGCTCGCCGTCGCTTTCGCCGTCGCCGTACGCGAGCCCCTCGCTGGAGTGCTCCCACGTCTCGCCGAGATCGCCGCTTCTCCAGACCGCCGAGCCGTGCCACTCGCTCGCCGCCGCCGCGTAGACGAGGCCCGAATCAGCGTCGAAGATCGCGTGGTAGACGGGCCATCCCTCGCAGAACGGGCCGCGAACCCGCCAGTTGCGGCGGTCCCCGTCGCTCTCGAGCACGAAGCAGCCCTTACGGGTTCCGACGAGCAGGGCGGTGTGCGGCATTCGCTTCACCTCCGGTCGATGTCATCTCTGCAGTTTCGCCACTTGCGCGCGCGTACGGAAACACTCGCCTCGAACGGTTAGACGGAGCAAAGGACGAGAAGTCATCCGCGTCGCGCCCGGGGTTCGGATACCCGCACCTCGCTTTCTCGCGCTGCCTCCCTTCCCGCGGCAACCGCCGGGCGGCAGCCTGTCGATCGAGATGTATCCCGTTCGTCGTTAAGGCGGGAATGTTCCACCGCCCCGTTCGTTAGTAGGGCCTAACCAGCCGAACCCCCAAGGAGTCGATGCCATGAACCCAGCACTAGCCGCAGATCCAAGGCGCTGGAAAGCGCTCGCAGTTCTCGGCATCGCGTACCTCATGGTCGTCCTCGACGTGTCGATCGTGAACGTCGCGCTGCCGTCGATTCAGACCGACCTCAACTTCAGCCCCGAGAACCTCCAGTGGGTGGTTTCCGGCTACGCGCTGACGTTCGGAGGCTTCCTCCTCCTCGGGGGCCGGGCCGGTGACCTGCTCGGGAGACGGATCGTCTTCGTCGTAGGGCTCGCGCTCTTCGCGGCCACGTCGCTGCTCGCCGGGCTCTCGAACTCGGACACGATGCTGATCGCCACCCGGATCGCGCAGGGCGCGGCCGGCGCGATCCTCGCTCCGTCCGTCTTCTCGATTGTCTCCGTGACGTTCCAGGAAGGAGCCGAGCGGAACAAGGCGCTCGGGATTCTCGGCGGCATCGCCGGCTCGGGCGCCGCGATCGGCGTCTTGCTCGGCGGCGTCCTCACTGACTACATCAGCTGGGAGTGGATCTTCTTCGTGAACGTCCCGATCGCGCTCGCGGCGCTCGCCCTTGTCCCCCGCTATGTCGCCGAGAGCCGCGCGGACGGTCTGGCGCGGCACTTCGACGCGTGGGGTGCCGTCACGGTCACGGGCAGCCTCATGCTCCTCGTCTACGCGCTGACGCAGTCGACGACCAACGGTTGGGGCTCGCTGGCGACGATCGGCACCCTCGTCGGCTCGGGCGTCCTGATGGCGATCTTCCTGTGGATCGAGCAGCGCTCGCACTCGCCGCTCGTTCCGCTCGGGATCTTCCGCCGCCGGACGCTCTCGGGAGCGAACCTGATCGGGTTCGGCCTCGGGACGATGGTCTTCGGGATGTTCTTCCTGCTCTCGCTCTACATGCAGCAGGTTCTCGGCTTCACGGCCATGGAGACGGGCTTTGCGTACCTCGCCGTCGCCCTGACCGCGGTCGTGGCGTCGGGGATCGCCCAGGCCACCGTCACGAAGATCGGCGTCAAGCCCGCGCTAACGGTCGGGATGACGCTGCTCGGGGCCGGCCTCATCTACTTCACGCAGGTGTCGGTGGACGGCTCGTACGTCCGCGACCTCCTGCCCGGCTTCCTGCTGATCGGCGTCGGGCTCGGCTACTCGTTCGTGCCGGTCTCGATCGCCGCGCTTGGAGGCGTCCAGGGTGAGGAGGCGGGCCTCGCGTCCGGGCTCATCAACACGAGCCAGCAGATCGGCGGCGCGCTCGGGCTTGCCATCCTGGCGACCGTCGCCAACACCCGGACGGAGGGCCTCCTCGAGTCGGGGACGCCTCCGCCGGAGGCGCTGACGAGCGGATTCCAGATCGCGTTCTGGGTCGGAGCTGGATTCGCACTCATCTCGCTGGTCACGACGCTGATCGTCCTCCGGAGCGACGACCTCCGCGCTCCGCAGCCGGCAGCGGCACCGGCGTAGAACCACCAACCGGGAGCCGCCGCCTCTCGCGCGGCGGCTCCCGACTTCCGCGCGTCCGTGCACCGGCGTAGCGAACGCGCCGCGGAGCGCCGCCTCGCGGCGTCTTCCCGGGTCGACCTTCAACCCGCAGTCCGCGCCCCGGAAACGGCCTGCCGGCAATTACGGCGCGCGGTCGCTGCCCGACTGGCGCACCCATAGCGTCACGAGGCGCGCGACCAGCGTGACGAGGAAAATCTGGCCCGAGAGCGCCTCGAGGACGGTCAGCGCCTGCGGAAGCCCGACCGACGGCGAGAGGTCGCCGAAACCCAGCGTGGTGAGCGCGACGAAGCTGAAGTAGACGTACTCCGACTGGACGTGCGGGCCGGGCTGGGCGAAGAACGGCGTGTCGCGGAGCTCGTTGACCGCGAGGTACAGGAACGCGAACAGGAGCCCCAGCAGCACGTACGAGCAGAGAGCTCCGAGAACGGTCTCGGCCGTGATTCGGCGGTGCCGCAGGACGCGCGTGAGCGTCACCGGAAGGGTCGCGGTCACGAGCAGGACGACGGGGAGGAGGTACGTGAGACCGACGACCGACGCCGAGTTCACGAGCAGGACGAGCGGGGCGAGCGCGACGCAGGCCGCGACCTGGATGGCGTGCCGCCGCGTGATCCTCCGGCCGGCCTGCGGGTCGCTGATCGCGACGACCAGCGCGGCCGCCGCCAGCAGCGTGCTTCCGATCGCTCCCCAGCGCGGATCGTCGACGAGCTCGAGCAGGAAGAAGTTCGCGAGCAGGAGAACGAGCAGGCTCGCGTAGCTGTCGAGGAGGCGGATCGCATCCTTCCGCACCTCACGAGTGAGTCGGACTCGAAGCTCCGTCACGTCGGCCGGACGATACGGCCCATCCGGGCGATCCTCGACGACGGAGAGCCGCTCCGGATTCGGGGCGTCCGCGTAGCTGTGTAGAAACCGAAGGCGATGACGCGCCACGAGATCCCTTTCCCTCATGTCTTCAACATGGTCGTC
Organism: Gaiellaceae bacterium; assembly: GCA_036259875.1. Taxonomy (GTDB): domain Bacteria; phylum Actinomycetota; class Thermoleophilia; order Gaiellales; family Gaiellaceae; genus DATAAZ01. The sequence goes on along the minus strand of DATAAZ010000059.1, from coordinate 17,307 downwards.
AAGCCGACCGGCGAGGATGTCGGGATGCTCGTCTTCATGGCCGCCGTGCTTGCCGACGGCGCCGCGTATTTCGGGTGGCGGGCGCGGCTGATCGGAGTCCCGGCCGCGACCCGCGGAGCCACGTCGGCGGCGCGCGGCTGAGCGCGCGCGGACCGGAGGAGGATTGGTCGAAGAAGCACGTCTCGAGCCGCTCGCGGCCGGCCTGACGCCGGTCACCGACGGCTGGTTCGTCGTCAACGTCCGGGATGCCGCATGGGTGACGAACGAGGCGCTCGGAGATGCGTGCATCTTCGAGGGCGACGACGCGCCCTTTCCCGACGTCGGCTTCACCCTGTCGGTGCTCAAGCCGGGGCAGGCGACCCGGTACCACCGCGAGGCGAATCAGGAGGACTTCCTCGTCCTCGCCGGCGAGTGCCTGCTGTTGATCGAGGGTGAGGAGCGGCCGCTCAGGGCCTGGGACTTCGTCCACTGCCCGCCGAACACCGACCACGCGTTTGTCGCGACGGGCGACGGCCCGTGCCTGATCTTCATGACGGGCGCGCGAAAGGGATGGCCGGAGAAGGGGATTGTCTACCCGCGCTCCGAGCTCGCGCTCCGCCACGGCGCGGGCGTCGCGACGGAGACGACATCACCCGCCGAGGCGTACTCGGAGTTCCCTCCTTGGAAACCCGGGCCGCCCTCGGACTGGAAGGGAATGCCCTGGGCCTAGCCGGAGGCCGGCCGCTCGGCGGGCGAGGTCGATCCCTTGAACTGCGATCTCGAACGTCTCGCCGCGGGCCGTGACGCAGCCTTCGGCGACAGCTCGGGTTCTAGGAGACGACCGACGGCTCCTCGTGTACGCGAGGTCGGCCGGCGCTGGGACGCCGGAACGAGGATCGTTTGGAAGGCCCGGAGCACGCCGCCTCGAAGCCGACGCGCGCCGCTCGAGGCGCACCCGAAAGGGTGATCTTTGCGCGGGTTGCGAAAGGTTTGGCACCCGGCGAGCCTCTACGAGGGAAACCCAGGACAACCGCGACCTGCCGGACGCCCTTGGCGGGCCGACCGGCACCCGAGCACGCCATGCCCACCTCGGACGACGCCGCTCCGATCCTCCGAATACTGATCGCGGACGACGACCGCTCGTTCGCCGGGATCCTGTCGATCGTTCTCGAGAGCGACGAACGCGTCGCCGTGGTCGGGTGCGCCGCCGATGGCCTCGAGGCGGTCGCGCTCGTCGGCGAGCTCGCGCCCGACGTTGTCCTTATGGACCTGTGCATGCCGCGGATGGACGGGATCGAGGCCACGAGGCGGATCTGCGCCGACCACGCCTCCCTGCGAGTCGTCGTCGTAAGCGGCTCGGACGCGCCGACCGAGATCGCGCGCGCCTGTGCGGCGGGCGCGGCCGCGTACGTCCCGAAGGACCGGATCTGCGACGAGCTCCTGGCGGCCGTCCTATCGCCGACCCGGTTCGCCGCGTAAACCCCGCAGACGCCCTACGCGGCGGACTCGACGGCAGCACGCCCGAGGCCGGCACGCCGCCCGACGAGGTGCGTGAGCACGGCCGGGACGCGGTCACGTTCGGCGGCCCCCGCCGGAAGCCCGACCCTCTCGAGGACGCTCGCGACCTCGCGCTGTGCGACCGCGGCGGGCACGAACATCCGCTCCGCGATCGCCTCGTTCGAGCGGCCCTGCGCGATCAGCCCGAGAATCTCGCGGTCTCGCTCGGACAACGAGCTTGCGGACGTCGGGATCAGCTCCGCGACGAGCGCGGGATCGAGCGCCGAGCCGCCGCCCGCCACGCGGGTAATCGCGTCCGTGAACTCTGCGACGTCCCCGACGCGGTCCTTCTGCAGGTACCCCACCCCGTTCGCGTCGTCACCGATCAGCTCGATCGCGTACGTCGGCTCGAGCAGTTGCGAGAGCAGGATCACGCCGACCTTTGGGAAGCGGCGCCGGATCTCCTTCGCCGCGCGCACGCCCTCGTCGCTGCCGCTCGGCGGCATTCGGATGTCGACGACGGCGACGTCCGGCTCGTGCGTCTCGACCTCGCGGAGCAGGTCATCGGGCGTGCCCGCCTGTGCGACGACGTCGATATCCGCCTCCTCCAGAAGCCGCGCGATTCCCTCGCGCACGAGAACGGAGTCGTCGGCGAGCGCGACCCGGATCTGTCGGCCGTCGCAGCGGCGCCGGCACCGGAGCGGCGGGAACTCGGAGGGGAGCCCGTCGTCGACGAGCTGGAAGACGCGCTCTGGCTCTGGGAGCCCGTCGAGCTGGTAGAGGCCGAGGTCGCGAACGGGCGCCCCCGCGAGCGCCGCCGTCTTCTCCGACATCACCACCTGGCCGCCGTGGCCCGCCGCGGCGATCCGAGCCGCGCGGTGCACCTCGAGGCCGACGAAGTCCCGTTGCTCGTCTGAGGTCGCAATGCCCGTGTGGAGCCCCATGCGGATCCGCACGTCCGCCCCGTCCGGCCACGAGTGGCCGACCAGCGCCCGCTGGGCCGCGAGCGCAGCCACGACGGCTTCGCGTGGATCGGAGAACACGGCGAAGAACTCGTCCGCCCGGCAATCGACGGAGCGGCCGCCCGCCACATCGACGGCGCTCCGCAGGATGGCTCGTGAGTCGGCGAGGACGGTCTGGAACCGGTCGCCGAGCTCGCGGACGAGCCCGGTGGAGTCCTGGATGTCCGTGAACAGGAACGTGATTTCGCTGCGCGTCATCGCGCGAAGCCTCTCCGATCGTGTCCGAACTGGACAGGCGAGAACCCCGCCTCTCGCGGTGCGGCTAGCCGTACTCGCAGAAATGCGATCCTGCCGCGCATGGCGTACGACGAGCGTCTCGCCGCGCGCATCCGCGAGCTCCTCGCCCTGCGACGCGGGATCGCGGAGCGGAAGATGTTCGGCGGCGTTGGCTTCACGGTGAACGGCAACGTCGCAGTCGGCGTCCGTGGCGAGGAGCTGATCGTTCGCATCCCCGCCGGGGAGAGCGACGAGGCGACCGCCCACGAGCATGTCCACCTCATGACGATGCGAAACCGGGGCAAGATCCGTGGGTGGCTCCTCGTGGGGCCCGCCGCGACCGCCCGCGATGCCGACCTCGCGCGCTGGGTGGAGCGCGGTTTCCAGCACGCCGCCTCGCTTCCGCCGAGGTGACCGCGCCGATCTCGATTCCGACGGCCCCGACGCGCGTCGTGACGCCGCAGTTCGCGCTCGTTCTGGGCGCGACGTTCGCCGTGTTCGCGGCGTTGGGGCTCCTGCTCGTCGCGTTGCCGCTCTACGTCCGCGACGAGCTGGGCCGCAGCGACCTCGCCGTCGGGATCACGATGGGGGTGGCGAGCATCGGCGCGATTCTCGCCGGGCCCGTCGCCGGACGGGTTGCCGACCGGCGCGGGCGTCGAATCGTCATCCTGATCTCGATCGCGGTCATGTTCGGCGGCTACCTCTTTCTCGCCGCCGAGCCGCCGCTCGCCGCGATCGTCCCGGTGCGACTCGTCGTCGGAGCGGCCGAGGCGGCGTTCGTCGTCGCCGCATACACGATGGCGACCGACCTCACACCCTCCGATCGACAGGGGGAGGGGATGAGCCTCATCACGGTCGGCTCGTACCTCGGCCTCGCGCTCGGCCCGCTCGCCGGCGACCTCGCGGTGGGAGACGGGAGGTTCGCACACGCCTGGCTGATTGCCGCCGCCGCAGCGGTCGTCGCGGCCGCGCTCGCGCTCGCCGTCCGCGAGACGCGCCCGGTTTTCGACCAGACGCCTCCCGCCGGGTGGCTGCCGCCGCGCTCGGCGCTTCTCCCCGGCCTCGTCCTCCTGCTCGCGCTGATCGGCTTCGGCGGTTTCAACGCCTTCGCCGCGCTGCACGCGCGCGAGATTGGCCTCGAACGGCCGGGCCTCGTGTTCCTCCTCTTCGCGGCCGTCGTGATCCTCGTCCGGGTAGTGGGTCGGAAGCTTCCCGACCGGCTCGGCCCGCAGGCCGCCGCGTCGTTCGCCTGCGCTGCCGTCGCAGGCGGCCTCGTCGTCGTCGCCGGGTGGCAGACCGAGGCAGGACTCTTCCTCGGGACGGCGATCTTCGCGGTCGGACAAGCGTTTGCCTACCCGGCGATCTCAGTGCTCGCGATGGCGCGCTCGAGCGCCGCCGAGCGGAGCGCCGCGGTCGGCGCGGTGATCGCGTTCGTTGACGTCGCGCTTGCGAGCGGCGCCTTCGTTCTCGGAATCGCGGCGGAGCTCGCGGGGTATCCGGCCGTCTTTGCAGCCGGCGCGCTGTCGGCCGGTCTCGGGCTCGTGCTTGTCACGCTCACCGCCGGGCGGGCGACCGCTGCCACCCGCCCGGCGTGAGCGAAGAAGCGGTCGGCTACGCCTCGCTGAATTCCTTCGCGGTCTCCCTCGAGAGCTCCTTGGCGATGCTCTCGACCTGGCGCGCCGTCTCCTTGTCGTCCTTCAGGTTCTGCTCGAGCAGGTCGGCGACGTCGCGCTCGCCCAGCGCGCGCGCCTTCGCGAGGAGCCCCTCGTACGCGACGATCTCGTAATGCTCCGTCCGGGCGGCTGACCCGGCGGCGACGAGGTCCATGAGCGGCCCGGACGTCTGCCCGGCGAGCTGCTCGTGCTCTCGCTTCAGGCCCTCGAAGCCGACGCACTCCTCGGAGCGCGGCTGTTCTCCCAGCCGCTCGAACGCCTCCTCGACGTTCTCGACGTGCCGGCGCGTCTGCTCGAGGTGCTTCTCGAAGCCCTTCCGGAGCTTCGTGTCGCGCACCTGCTGCATGAGCGTCGGGAGAACCTCCTGCTCGAGCTTCTCCTCCACGTACAGGATGTCGCCGAGCTCGTGGAGGAACAGCTCGCGCGGTGTCGTGATCTCGGTCATTTTCTCCCCTCGGGTCGCGGTCAGGAATGGCGCCTACCCGCTACTCGGGGTTCTCGAACGGGTCTCGCGCCTCGGCGCCGGGAAGCTTCGCCGCGAGGTTCGCAGCCGCCTCGCCGAACGTTTGGAGCGCGGCTCGGACGCTCGCGTCGGGCTCCTCGAGGGCGTGGCTCGTCGCCCGCTCGTGGATGGACTCGAGCTCCTCGCGGGTGAACCCTGCTACGGACACCTGACCTCCTTGGTCGCTTGCAATTGCGCCCGTTCCCGCGGAGCCCGCGATCCGAACGCGCGCCGGATTCCGAAGTACAGTTCGACCGGATGCTGCGGCCGATCGTCCGAACGTGCGTTTGCACGGTGGTCGTCGCGAGCGCGTTCGGGCTCGGCGGGGGCACTGCTGCGGCCGCTTCGATCCCGGCCGGCTTCACGGACTCGCTAGTCGCGGGTGTCTTGAACCCGACCGCACTTGCGTTCACCCCCGACGGGCGAATGCTCATTACAACGCAGAACGGAGCGCTTCGCGTGTACGCGGGCGGCACGCTCCTTGCGACGCCGGCGCTCACCCTGAGCGTTTGCTCGGGGTCCGAGCAAGGACTGCTCGGCGTGGCGGTCGACCCCGCTTTCGGGGTCGGGCCGAACCGCGCGATCTACCTGTACTACAGCGCTTCGCTCCCGAGCGGAAGCTGCGTCAACCGGGTGTCCCGCTTCGCGCTCTCCGACGCGAACATCGTCGACCCGATGAGCGAGCAACGCCTGATCGACAACATCCGGTCCCGCACGAACCACAACGGCGGCGACCTCAACTTCGGCAAGGACGGCTACCTCTACGTCAGCGTCGGCGACGGAGGGAGCGGGAGCGATGCGCGGGTGGAATCCAACCTTCTCGGCAAGATCCTTCGCATCACGAGGGACGGGGGGATCCCGCCGGACAACCCGTTCCAGGGCGCAGGGACGGGACGTTGCAACACCACCGGCGGAACCACGGCGGCGCGGTGCCAGGAGACGTTCGCGTGGGGCCTTCGCAACCCGTTTCGGTTCGGCTTCGACCCGAATGCTCCCGGGACACGGTTCTTCATCAACGACGTCGGCCAAAACGCGTGGGAGGAGGTCGACCTAGGGCAGGCCGGCGCCGACTACGGGTGGAACGTCCGCGAAGGGCCGTGCGCGTTCAACTCCAGCAGTTGCGGTGCGCCGCCCGCGGGGATGACGAATCCGATCTTCTCGTATCCGCACGCGACGGGTTGCACGGTCATCACCGGGGGCGCCTTCGTCCCGAACGGCATCTGGCCGGCCGAGTACGACGGCGACTACCTGTACGGCGACTTCGAGTGCGACAAGATCGGCCGCCTCGAGCCGTCAGGCACCACCGCCGTGCCCGACTTCGCGAATGGGCTCAACCGCGCCGTCCACCTGCGCTTCGGGCCGTGGGCAGGACCATTCGGCCCCACGCAGGCGCTCTACTACACGACCTATGCGAGCAGTGGCCAGGTGCGACGAGTCGGCTACACGGCCGCACCGCCACGTGTCCCGCAACCCGCTCCAGCTCCGTCCCCCGGGCCGCCTGGGTCCGCGACCCCCGCCGTCCGGATCGCGGCGATCCGGTATGACGCTCGCGGCGTCGACGGCAGGGCCGCGCGGAGCCTGAACGGCGAGTGGATTCGCCTGCGGAACTTCGCCGGCCGTCCAATCGCGCTCCGAGGCTGGACGATTCGCGACGCCCAGGGTCACGTCTACCGCTTCGGGAGGTACACCTTGGCGGCCGGCTCGGCCGTCACGATCCACACCGGGCCGGGGCGAAACACCGCTGCGCATCGTTACTGGCGCCGGGCGAGTCACGTCTGGGGGAACACGCGTGACCGCGCGACGCTGCGCGCCGCGTCGGGCACGGTCGCGGACATCTGCCGGTACGCGAACCGGCGTGCGAACCTGAAGCGCTGCTGAGGCGCTGACGTTTCGCGCTGACCCGCGCGGTTATCAGCGTGGCATGCGCGTCGTCGTCGTCGGAGCGACCGGAAACGCCGGCACGAGCCTCGTGCCCGCGCTGGGGGGCGACCCGTCCGTCGACTCGATTCTCGGTGTCGCGCGCCGTCTCCCGAAGCTCGACGTGCCAAAGACCGAGTGGGCGGAGGCGGACATCGCGTCGGACGACCTCGTCCCGCTCTTCCGGGGCGCGGACGTCGTCGTCCACCTCGCCTGGGTCATCCAGCCCTCGCGCGACCAGGCGCGCCTGTGGCGCGTCAACGTGGAGGGATCGACGCGGCTTTTCCGCGCCGTCGCGGATGCGAACGTGCCCGCCCTCGTCTACGCGTCCTCCGTCGGCGCGTACTCGCGCGGCCCGAAGGATCGCGCGGTCGACGAGAGCTGGCCGACCGGCGGGATCCCGACGAGCTTCTACGGGCGCCACAAGGCGGAGGTGGAGCGGCGGCTCGACCGTTTCGAGCGCGAGCGTCCCGGCGTGCGGGTCGTCCGTCTACGCCCGGCGCTCATCTTCAAGCGCGAGGCCGCCTCCGGCATCCGCCGGCTCTTCGCGGGTCCGTTCCTCGTCAACCCGGTCGTCCACCCGCGCCTCATTCCGCTGGTTCCGGACATCCCGAACCTCCGCTTCCAGGCCGTCCACTCCCACGACGTCGGGGACGCGTACCGCCTCGCCGTCACGCGCGACGTCCGCGGCGCGTTCAACGTCGCGGCCGATCCCGTCCTCGACCCGCAGGAGCTCGGCCGTGCGCTGCGCGCGCGTCCCGTTCCGGTGCCCGGCCGGCTCGCGCGGCGGCTCGCGGACGTGACGTGGCGCCTCCACCTCCAGCCGACGCCGCCGGGCTGGGTCGATCTCGGCCTCGGCGTGCCGATCATGGACACGAAGAGAGCGCGCGAAGAGCTCGGCTGGGAGCCGCGCCACACCGCGGTCGAAGCGCTCCTCGACCTGCTCGCTGGGATCCGCGAGGGCGCGGGGGCCGAGACGCCGCCGCTCTCGCCGGCGACGGGCGGCCCGGCACGCGTCGAGGAGATCGCGACCGGCGTGGGAGATCGGGAGAAGCTCTGAAAGCAGTCGTCTGGCACGGCAAGGAGGACGTGCGGGTCGACACCGTCCCGGACCCCGCGATCCAGGAGCCGACCGACGCGATCGTCCGCGTCACCTCGACGGCGATCTGCGGCTCCGACCTCCACCTCTACGCGAAGTTCCCGCGGCCCGTGATGCGGTCCGGCGACATCCTCGGCCACGAGCCAATGGGGGTCGTGGAGGAGGTCGGCGCGGACGTCACGCACATCGGACGTGGCGACCGCGTCGTCGTCCCGTTCAACATCGCCTGCGGGGCGTGCTTCATGTGCGAGCGCGGGCTCCAGTCGCAGTGCGAGACGACCCAGAACCGTCGCTACGGCAAGGGCGGGAGCCTGTTCGGGTATACGCACCTCTACGGCGCCGTGCCGGGCGGCCAGGCGGAGCTCCTGCGCGTGCCGCTCGCCCACTACGGGCCGATCAAGGTCGCCGAGGGGCCGCCCGACGAGCGCTTCCTCTATCTCTCCGACGTCCTCCCGACCGCATGGCAGGCGGTCAAGTACGCGGAGATCCCGCCCGGCGGAACGCTCGCCGTCTTCGGGCTCGGGCCGATCGGGCAGATGTGTGCGCGGATCGCGTTGCACCTGGGCGCGGAACGGGCGATCGGCGTCGACGAGGTCCCCGAGCGGCTCGCGATGGCACAGCGGCACGGCGTCGAGACGGTCGACTTCGGCGCTGCGGGCGACGTCGTGCAAGTCGTACGCGAGCTCACGGACGGGCGCGGCGCCGACTCGGTGATCGACGCGGTCGGGATGGAGGCGGAGGGGTCGGCCGTCGAGCGCCTCCTGCAAGCGACGAAGCTGCAGGCCGACCGCTTCCACGCCCTTCGCTGGAGCCACGACGCCGTCCGCCGCGGCGGGACGCTCTCGATCACCGGCGTCTACGCCGGCTACGTCCAGATGTTCAACATCGGCGACCTGTTCGACCGGCAGGTCACGATCCGGATGGGGCAGGCGAACGTGCGACGCTGGAGCGACGAGATCCTGCCGCTCCTCGAGGACGACGCAGACCCGCTGGGGAGCGAGGATCTCGCGACCCATGTCGTTCCCTTGACCGCAGCACCGCGGGGCTACGAGATTTTCCAGAAGAAGCAGGACGGGGCGATCAAGGTCGTCCTGCGGCCGTGAGCTCACTCGGACGGGTGACCCGAGTCCCCCGTTCGGGGTCACCCCATCCCCCGGACGAGGGACGCCTAGCTCAGTGGTCTGCGGGCTGGCGCCGCCGCACGACGGAGAGGCCCCACGCTTCTCCCGAGGTGAAGAGCACGTCGGGATCGACCTCGTCGCGCCAGCCGAGGAAGTGCTTCTCGGGGTTGTCCGGCGTCGCGCCGTAGACGGCTTCACGCGTGTCGTCCGCGATCCCGGTCGCCGGCCCGTCGCCGCGCTCGAGCGCTGCGAGGCGCTCCTCGGCGGCCGGCCCTTCGGCGTAGCCCTTCCCCACGCGGCGATCGTAGCGGGGTCCGTCACGCGCGCGGCGCGCGCTCCGTCCATTCGCGGAGGTCGTACCAGTACGTGTCGGCGAGCGCGGCCGCGATCCGGGGATCCGTGTGGTTCGGGTTGAAGACGTTGTGGTCGAGGTCGGCGCAGACGGCGACCGCCTCCAGCGGGATGTCGGGCAGGCTCACGAGCACTTCTGCGGGGAGGCGGGCCTCTGCGACGCTGTAGTGCTTGAAATGGAGGTCGGGCGCGACCTCGACGAGACTCGGCCAATCGGGACAGCTACGCGTGCTCAAGCGTCGAGGTGGCGGCGGACGAGGTCCGCGAGCCCGCGGATGAAGGTTGGATCGTCGTTCAGCGAGGGGATGCGATCGAGTTCGAGGCCGAGCTCCGCAGCCCTCTCGCGCGCCTCGACGTCGATGTCCCAGAGTATCTCGAGGTGGTCGGCGACGAAGCCGACGGGAGCCACGAGCACCTTCCGGACGCCCGCGGCGTCGAGGCGGTCGAGCTCCTCGAGGATGTCCGGGCCGAGCCACGGCTCGCCCGTCTCGCTCGCGCTCTGGAACGCGAACGACCACCGCTCACTGGGGAGCCCCGCGCGCTCGGCCGCGAGGCGCGAGGTCTCGAGGAGCTCGTCCCGGTACGGGTCGCCGGTATCGAGGATGCGCGCGGGCAGGCTGTGGGCGGTGAAGACGACGTGCGCATCGGTGCCGCGGACGCGGTCTGCGACGACGTCGATGAATGCTTCGTGGTCGTGCCAGCTCTCGATGAAGCGGACGGTCGCGTTGCCGTCGACGGCGGCTTCGAGTCGCTCGCGGTAGCCACCGATCGACATTCGCGAGTAGTGGGGTGCGAGGACGAGGCCGACGAGCGTGTCGGCACCCTGCGCGAGCGCGGCCCCCACCGCGTCGGCGATCCGGGGCTCCCAGTGCTTCATTCCGACGTAGACGGGGATGCCGAGCTCCCGCTCGAGCGCCGCGCGCTGGGCTTCCGTCACCTCGTTCAGCGGCGAGCCGCCTCCGATCCGGCGGTAGCGCTCGACGAGCTCGTCCACCGCCGCGGGGCGAACGGGGCGACCGCCGCGGATATCGGCGAAGTAGGCGGGGATGTCCTCGAGACGTGAGGGGCTCCCGTACGCCATCGCGATGACGGCGGCGATCATCGCTCCGTTGACGGTTCGCGCGCGAGTCGTGACGGTGCGTCACCCACGCACGCGCAATTCAGTCGTACGCTGATTCGCGAGGGGGAACACACGGGGGGTCCCCCGGGGGAAGGCAGACGCGAGGCGTTCGGCCGCCGCGCGGCCGTCACGCGGGCACCTCGACCGCCGTTCGCTCGTGCACCAGCTCGACGAGGCGGGCGAGATCGGCCGGGTCGGTGCCCGGCAGCACGCCGTGCCCCAGGTTGAACACGTGGCCCGGTCGTCCGTCGACTGCACCCAAGATTCGGAGCGCCGCCGCGCGGGTTCGCTCCCACGGCCCCAGGAGGAGCGCGGGATCGAGGTTTCCCTGCACGCCGCGGTCCTCGCCGACGAGCTCCCAGCCCCGCTCGATCGGGACGCGCCAGTCGAGGCCGACGACGTCGCCGCCCGCTGTCGCCATGTCCGGGAGCAGGTGCGTCGTCCCCGTCCCGAAGTGGATCGTCGGGACGTCGACGGCGACCAGCACCCGCGCCGAGTACGGCGCCGCGAACTCCCGGTAGTCCGGGAGCGAGAGCGTTCCGATCCACGAGTCGAACATCTGGACGACGTCCGCGCCCGCCGCCGCCTGCGCGCCCACGTAGGAAGCGAACGTCTCGGCGAGTTTCTCCATCAGCGCGTGCCAGACCTCGGGCGCTCCGTACATGCACCGCTTCGTCTCGATGAACTCGCGTGTCGGCTTCCCCTCGATCAGGTAGCCCGCGACGGTGAACGGCCCGCCGCAGAACCCCACGACCGCTTGGTCGGGACGCAGCTCGTCGCGGACGAGCCGAACCGCCTCGAGGACGAACGGGACCGCCTCGGCGGGGTCCGGAACGCGCAGGCGCTCGACGTCCGCGAGCGATCGGACGGGCCGCTCGACGATGGGGCCGACGCCCTCGACGAGCTCGACGTCGACGCCCATCCCGATGACGGGGAGCATGATGTCGGCGAACATCACGGCCGCGTCGACGCCATGGCGTCGCACCGGCTGGAGCGTCACCTCGGCGCAGAGCTCAGGCCGGCGGCAGACGTCGAAGAGGCCGTAGCGCTTCCGGATCTCGCGGTATTCGGGGAGCGAGCGGCCCGCCTGGCGCATGAACCAGACCGGCGTCCGCTCGACCGATTCACGCCGGCAGGCGCGCACCAAAAGCGGGTCGACCACGGCGCCAAGGCTACCCGCGTGCCGGCGGGGGGCCGCGTCCCGCGCCGCCGGCTCAGGGCCGCCTACGAGGCGCCGACGATCAGCGCGAGGTGCGCGCCCTGGAGGTCGGCGGCCTGGAGGCCGTCGAGCGGCGTCACGCGCGTCACCTTGAAGTCGCGTGCCAGGCGGACGGCCTCGGTGCGGTAGCCCGGGCGGAACATCACGACGGAGCGCGCGAAGTCGGTGCGGGGCGCGTTCGCCGTGCCGGCGATGACGTACCCGCGCGAACGGACGAGGTCCGCCTTGTCGGCCGCGGCGCCTGCGCTTCCGTTTCCGTTCAGCACGATGACCGTCGTCGCCTCGCGCGCGAGCGTCGGCTCGGGGGCGGGCTTCGTCGCGGCGGGGGTGGAAGCCGCCTTGGCCGCGGGCGCGCGCGCCGGCGCCGAGGCAGCCGACTGCGCGCCCGAGCGGTCGCCGTCGCCCCGGTCGAGCAGCGGCCTCGCGAGGAACGCGAGGCTCAGCATGACGAGGAGCACGAGCTCGAACGCCGCCAGGCCGGCGGCGATCATCGCCGTCGTCCGCCAAGGGTATTCGCGTGGGAGGGAGGTCGGGTGATCCACGGGGCGCCCTAGTTCGCGCCGCCCGCTCCGTCTCCTTCCTGCACCCAGCGCCACGTTTCCGCGAGCCCGGCGTCCACGTCCGTCGCCGCCTGGAAGCCGAGCTCTCGCTCGGCGAGGCCGGGGTCGAGGACGCTTCGCTGGAGCTCGCCGAGCCGCGCGGGCGCGAACGTTGGTTCGAGGTCGACGCCCGTGACGCGAGCGCACGCCGCCGCGAGCTCGAGAACCGACGTCTCGCGTCCCGTGCCGACGTTGAAGACGCCACCGGGGCGCCCGAGCGAAGCCAGCGTCGCCGCGACGACATCGCCCACGTAGATGTAGTCGCGCGTCTGGCGCCCGTCACCGTAGATGCGCGCGGGCTCGCCCCGCGCGAGCCGCCCGAGGAAGATCGCGACGACGCCCGCTTCGCCGTGCGGATCCTGACGTGGCCCGTAGACGTTCCCGTACCGAAGCGAGACGTGCGAGGTACGGTAGAGGCGGTTGTAGGTGGCGAGGTACTCCTCGCCCGCGAGCTTCGACGCTCCGTACGGGGAGAGCGGCTGCCGCGGAGCGGTCTCGGGCGCGGGCTCTTCGCATTCGCCGTAGATCGCACCGCCCGTCGACGAGAAGACCACCTGTGCGCCGTGCCGGCGAGCCGCCTCGAGGATGCGGATCGTGCCGACGACGTTCACCTCGCAGTCCCGGCCCGGGTCCTCGACCGACACGCGGACGTCCGCCTGCGCGGCGAGGTGGAAAGCCGCCTCCGCGCCCGCCTCGTGGAACGCCGTGTCGACCGCGGCGGCGTCACGGACGTCGGCCTCGACGAACCGGGCGCGCGGGTTCACGCGCTCCGGACGACCGGTCGAAAGGTCGTCCAGGACGAGGACGTCGTCTCCGCGGGCGACGAGCGCGTCGACGACGTGCGAGCCGATGAAGCCGGCGCCGCCTGTAACTATGGCCCGCACCGGCTCGTATCCTAGGGCGGCAGGTGCCGCCTCCCGCATTGCTCGCCGGTCCATGGGCCGCGATCGCGCGGCGCGAGAGCGCGCCCTCGCCCTTGTCATGGCTTGGTAGTCGCGACCCACGACCTCGGCAGCATCGCCGGACGCGGCACTGATGTTCGTCACCTTCGAAGGCGTGGACGGTTCCGGAAAGACGACGCAGGCCCGGCTCCTCGCAGAGCAGCTCCGCGCCGAAGGGAGGGAGGTCGTCGCGACACGCGAGCCGGGCGGCACGGAGCTCGGCGAGCGGGTGCGCGAGCTCGTTCTCCACGGCGGGGATGTGACGCCGTGGGCGGAGGCGGCCCTCTTCGCCGCGGCGCGCGCCCAGCTCGTGGACACGGTCATCCGTCCTGCGCTCGAGCGCGGCGCCGACGTCGTCTGCGACCGCTACATCGACTCGTCGCTCGCCTACCAGGGCCTTGCGCGGGGGCTCGGTGTCGACCGTGTGCTGCAGCTCAACATCCTCGTTACGGGCGGTCTCCTCCCCGACCGGACGTTCCTCCTCGCGCTGCCGCCGCGCGAAGCCGCGAGGCGGCGGGGCGCCGAGAGCGACCGCCTCGAGGGCGAGGGTGACGAGTTCGCGAGCCGTGTCGACGAGGCGTACCGGGAGCTCGCCGAGGTCTTCCCGAACCGGGTCGTCGCCGCCGACGCGAGCCGCCGGCCCGACGAGATCGCGAGGTTCGTGCGTGAAGAGGTTCGAGACCTTTCCTGAGCAGGACGAGGCGAAGCGCCTCCTCGGCGCCGCGCTCGCGGAAGGGCCTGCGCACGCCTACCTCTTCCACGGGCCGCCCGGAGTCGGCAAGCGGCGTGCGGCGGTCGCGTTCGCCGGCGAGCTCGTGGGCGACCCCGACCGGGTCGCGCGCGGCGCTCACCCGGACGTCTACCTGCTCGAGCCGCTCGGCGACCAGATCCGGATCGACCCGATCCGCGAGCTTCGCCGCGATCTGCACATGCGGCCCTTCGAGGCGGCGCGGCGCGCGTATCTCATCTTCGGCGCGCACCTCATGAACGAGGACGCCGCGGACGCGCTCCTCAAGGACCTCGAAGAGCCGCCCGACTACGCGCACGTCGTCCTCGTCGCCGACGAGCTCGGGCCCCTGCCGGAGACGATCCGCTCGCGCTGTCAGCCCGTTCCCTTCCGGCGCCTCTCGCGCGCCGCCGTCAAGGCGCATCTCGCCGCACGCGGGCTCGGGGGCCAGGCGCTCGAGATCGCGACCCGCGTGGCCGCCGGGCGGCTCGATCGGGCCGATCGCCTGCTCGACGCCGACGCGGGCACGCGGCGCGCGACCGTTCTCGAGGTCGCGCGCTCCGCCTACGCCGATGCGGCGTTCGACCCTGCGACCGCGGCCCGGCGGGTTGGCGAGCTCGCGCGGGCGCGCGGCAGCGAGGCGCGCGCGCAGGCCGAGGCGGCCGGCCTCGAGGGAGAGAGTGCGCGCGACGCCGAGCAGCGGGCGCGCCGCGCCGAGCGGGGCGCCGAACGCGACGAGGTCGTGAACGCGCTCGACGTGCTCGCGAGCTGGTACCGCGACCTCGTGGTTGTCGGCGCGGGCGCGCAGGACGCGGCGCTGAACTGCGACCGGCTCGCCGAGCTCGCGCAGGACGCCGGGCCGGAGCTTGCCGAGCGCGCCGAACGGGCCGCCGAAGCGGTTCGCGACGTCTGGCGCTCGTTCGAGTTCAACATCCAGACGGGACTCGCGCTCGAGGCGCTCTTCGTCCGCCTTCGGCGCGAGCTCACGGGGGTCACGGGCGAGGCGGTGGCATGACGGTGGAAGCCGTCGGCGTCGTCTTCTCGGACGGCGGGCGCGTGTACTCCTTCGACCCGGCCGGTCTCGAGCTGCGCTGGAACGAGAGCGTCATCTGCCAGACCGCGCACGGCCACGAGTTAGGGCGTGTCGTGAAGCCGAATCACGCGCTCGAGGCGCCGCCCGCATCGCCCCTCAAGAAGGTGATCCGGCGGGCCACGGAGGTCGACCAGGAGAAGGCGGCGGAGAACCGCGGCGAGGCGAAGCGGGCAATGCGTATCTTCCGCGAGCTCCTCAACGCGCACGGGCTCGAGGTGAAGCCCGTCTCCGTCGAGATCGTGTTCGACGGGTCGCGTGTGGTCGTCTCCTACCAGGCGGATACCCGCCCCGATTTCGGGCGCCTTCAGGCCGAGCTCGGCCGCCGGCTCGGCCGGCGGATCGAGCTTCGGGCGGTCGGCCCGCGCGAGTGCGCGCGGCTGTGCGGCGATTACGGCCTCTGCGGGACGAAGCACTGCTGCCGCCGGTTCCCGTCGCACGAGAAGCCGATCACGCTCCGGATGGCGAAGGATCAGGACCTCGCCGTCGCGTCCGGACGCATCACCGGCCTCTGCGGCCGCCTGCGCTGCTGCCTCGCTTATGAGCACCCGCTCTACAAGAGCTTCCGCGATCGGGCACCACGCGTCGGCCGGCGCGTGGAGACCCCCGCGGGCGTCGGCGTCGTGACCGGCTATACCGTGCTCGCGGACACGTGCACGGTCGAGCTCGAGGAGGGGTCGCGCACGGTCGATTTGCCGATCGACGAGTGCCGTGAGGTGGCCGCGGGTCGGCGCGAGCGCTGACCGGCAGGCGTAATGCGGCTACCAGGGCCTCGCGTCTGGCGAGTCGAGTGGGGCTAGCTGCGGCCGGCGCGGCGGGCGAAACTTGGCCGGTGGACGTCGTCGCGTACCAGGGGGAGCCCGGCGCGTACTCCGAGGAAGGTGCGATCGCGCTCTTCCCGGCGGCGGAGCACCGTCCGTGGCCGTCGATCCGGACGGTGTTCGAGTCTGTCGAAGTCGGCCGCGCAGGCTGGGGCCTCGTCCCGATGGACAACTCGCAGGCGGGGAGCATCAACGAGACGTACGACCTCTTCCTCCGGCACGGGCTCCATCTCGTCGGCGAAACGGTGGTGCGCGTGGACCACGCCCTGCTCGCGCTGCCCGGGTCGACGATCGACGACGTGCGCGAGATCGTCTCGCACCCGCAGGCGATCGCGCAGTGCGAGGAGTTCCTGAGCGCCCTCGACGTCACCGTGCGCGCCGAGTACAACACCGCCGGAGCGGCGAAGCGCATCGCCGAGAACCGCCTCCAGCGCGTGGCCGCGATCGCTTCCCGGCGAGCGGGCGAGCTGTACGGGCTGGACGTCCTCGCCGACCGGATCCAGACCTACCCCGACAACTACACGCGCTTCGGCGCGCTCTCGCGCGACCCGAGGCCGCTCGAGGACCCGGACAAGTCGTCTCTAGTCTTCGGCGTCGGCCACGTGGCTGGCTCGCTCTACCGTTGCCTCGGCGCGTTCGCCGAGCGCCACCTCAATCTGACGAAGCTCGAGTCACGCCCTCGGCCGGGACGGCCCTGGGAGTACGTCTTCTACGCGGACGTCGAGGCGCCGGCGCACTTGCCCGAGATGGTGGAGGCGCTCGCCGCGCTCAGCGAGCGCGCGACGTTCACGCGGCTCCTGGGGACGTACGCGGCAGCCAAGCGAACTCGGTAGCGCCGTGGAGGCGCTCACCGCGGCGTTCGTCCAGTACGGTCGACCCACTCAAGCGGTTGCCCGCTGACGAACGAGCACAGCGACACGCCGTCGACCATGCGGCGGAGTGCAGCACGCGAGTAAGGAGAGCCGTTTGCACTGCACCGACCGGCCGGGAGGGTCGCCCGCGCGGCGTTTTTCGACGAGACGCAGGCGCTCCCGGACAAGGCCACGGAGCTGCCTCGACCGTACTTCGGCTGCGCCGCTGACTCGGCTACGCTCGCGGGACGGCTGACGAATCGGAAGACAGGAGCGGAGCCGCTCGCATCCCTGGCGGCGGCGGCCCCAAGGCCAAAGGCGGGCGCTTCTTGCAGACGGCCCATCTGACGCTTCTGGGCGTCGTTTTCACGCTGATGCTTTCTTTCGGCTTCGGCGCCGGGACAGCCGCAGCGGTCGCCTGGGGGCCGGGGTGGGGCGTTCTCGCGGGCATCGTCGCGGCGCTCGCTGCCCTCGGCCTCGTTGTGCGTTGCGCGTGAGTGGCGGCGGCTGCGAAACCGGCTCATTCGGTTTGCCACTTCGCTTGTCCACCGGCCGATCCGAG
>DATAAZ010000058.1:0-15206 GCA_036259875.1 Gaiellaceae bacterium | reverse complement strand
TCCGCGAGCTCGGGATGACGGACGGCGGGCCGTAGCGTAGGCCGGCCGCCTCGACCGCCTGCCTCGTCCGCTCGTGGATCCCCGGCCCGTAGCGGCGCTCGAGGTCCGTGCGCGGGACGCCCTCCGGCGGGTACTCCGGGTGGAGGTCGAAGGGGAGCCACTCGATCTGCGCGCCGAACCGGCGCGCGAGCCACTCGGCCCGCTCGAGGCCGACGTAGCAGAACGGTCAGATGTAGTCCGACCAGATCCGGACGAGGTGCTCGGCCATACTCTGATTGTTCCCGCTGCAGCGCCCGCCTACCCCGCCCAGCGGAAGCCGACGGGGTCGACGCGCGGCTCGAGCGGGCTCGTAGGGAGCCCCGGCACGGGCTCGGAGTCGTTGTAGGGCGCCGGCGCGACGTCGTTCGGCGCGTCAGGGTGGAAGAGCGACGCGAGGTACTGGATCTGGCCGCGCCCCGGGCCGAGCTCGAACTGGCCGCCCCCGTAGGCGCCGATCCCGCGCGCCTCGCAGTAGTCGTAGGCGGCGCAGAGCGCGCCCAGGCTCCCGAAGCGCGACGGTTTTACGTTGACCGTCCGCGGCGCGAACGGAAGCGACTCGATGTCGGCGACCGAGTGGATCGGAGCGTCCCATGTGATCCGGTCGCGTGCGGCCGCGAGGATGGGCTCCGTCTCCGGCGTCAGGGCGGGGTCCTCGATCCAAGCTTCCGGGAAGCCGCGGACGACGCGCTCGTACAGCACCGGATCGGGAGGCTGGTCGACGGGCGTGCCCGTGTAGGCTCCCTTGAGGTCGATCGAGTCCACGACACCAAGCGATGCGATCTCCTCGACCAGAAGGTCGTCCCAGGAGCTCGTCGCGTCGAGCTTGAACCGAAGCCACGGGTAGAGGGCGAGGCGGCGGCGGAGCGGGGCCGTCGAGGGCGGCTCGCCGAGGCGCATGGAGACGACGAACGAGACCGGCTGCGGCTCGCGGCCGACGGCGTCGGCGAGCGAGCGGCCCGCTTGCCGAAGCGCTAGATCGAGCGCGGCGCTCTCGAACGCCCACCGGCGGTAGTCGCGGAACTCATCGCGGGACGGGCCGGTCGGAAAGAGATCGGCCGACGCCAGCAAGTCGGAGAAGCTCGCGAGCGTGAAGCGGCCGGTGAGCGGGAACCCCGAGCTACCGCGCTGGAGGCCGAGCTGGTCGTCTCCGTCGTACGTGACGTCCTCGCCGACTCCCTCGTGGCCGGCGCCGCGCAGTCGGACGACGGTTCGCCGCAGGAGAAACTCGGGGACGACCTGCTTCTCGAGGCCGTCCAGCGTGAACGAGTCGACGGTGAGCGGAAGCTCGGCGAGCCGGTCGTAGAGCGGCACGGGGCCGTAGTTTGCAGCTACGCGTTGCGCGGGTACGCGAGACACCGATAGGGAAACGACGGAAACGGAGCGCCTATGCCCACCATCGAACAATCAATCGAGGTCAACGTCCCGGTTTCCACCGCGTACAACCAGTGGACGCAGTTCGAGGAGTTCCCGCTCTTCATGGAGGGCGTCGAGTCGGTGACGCAGGTGGACGACACGCACCTCCACTGGGTCGCCGAGATCGCGGGCAAGCGACACGACTGGAAGGCGGAGATCACCGAGCAGCGCCCCGACGAGCGCGTCGCGTGGAACGCGATCGACGGGAAGCGGAACGCGGGCGTCGTCACGTTCCACCGGGTCGACGACAACACCACGCGGATCATGGTCCAGATGGACTGGGAGCCCGAGGGCGCGATCGAACAGGCGGGCGCCGCCGTTGGCGCGGACGACGCGCGCGTGCGCGGAGATCTCGAGCGCTTCAAGGAGATGATCGAGAGGCGCGGCGCCGAGAGCGGCGCCTGGCGCGGCGAGGTGGACCGGGGCGAGCGGGTCGGGTAAGAGCCCGCGCGGGCAGGCAGGGCGGGGCCCCGTCCTGCCGCTCTCGCGCAACCGAGCAGCGCGCGTCGAGCCGGTGACATCCTCGCGCGGGAGGAGGGACCCGTCCACGGGCGCGATGCCAGGGCGCCGCGGTTCCATCGGGCCTCCTCCCTCGCCACCGCCCGGACGCGCTCCCGTCCGCGCGTCAGCTCCCGGGACGGCGAACCGCGCCGCGACGACGCTCGGAACCGCGAGCTGTCGTCCAGATCGCCGTCGTGCCGGCTTAGCGGACTACCGCGGCGAGCCGGCGGATCCCTTCCGCGATCCCGTCCTCGCCGACGCCGCTAAACGAGAAGCGGAGGTTCCGCGCGCCACGACCCGGCTCCGAGAAGAACGGCGTGCCCGGGACGACCGCGACCCCCGCCGCGCGCGCCCGGGCGGCGACCTCGAGCGCGTCGAACGGAGGCGGTAGCTCCATCCAGACGAAGAAGCCGCCTTCCGGGCGTGTCCACGTCGCCCGGCCGGAGAAATGCGTCTCGAGGGCGCGGAGCAGTGCGTCGCGGCGGCGACAGTAGAGCGAGCGCGCGGCCACGACCCGCTCGTCGAGCAGTCCGCGCCGCCCGTATTCCTCGAGGAGCCGCTGGCCGAGCGCGCCCGCGCACTGGTCCGTGTTCTGCTTCGCCCAGACAAGCTTTGCGACGACGTCGGCGGGCCCCGCGGCCCACCCGAGCCGGACGCCCGGGAAGAACGTCTTCGAGAACGTGCCCGCCTGGAGGACGACGTCGGGCGCGAGCGTCCAAAGGCTCGGTGGGCGATCGCCCCCGAAGGCGAGCTCGCGGTACGCCACGTCCTCGACGATGAGGAGCCCGTGGCGGCGCGCCACCTCGACCAGCGCGTCTCGCCGCTCCGGCGTGAGCGTGACCCCCGCGGGATTCTGGAAATCCGGGATCGTGTAGAGCAGCTTCGCGGCGACCCCGCCGGCCAGCAGCCGCTCTAGCTCGTCGACGACGAGCCCTTCGTCGTCGACGGGGACGCCCACGACGTTCGCCTCGAAGCTCTGGAACGCCATCACGCCGCCCAGGTACGTCGGCGCCTCCACGAGCACGCAGTCGCCTCGGTCGACGAACACCTTTCCGACCAGCTCCAGGGCTTCGATCGCCCCGCTCGTCAGCAGGAGCTCGTCGTCCCGGGGTCGTTGGCCCTCCAGGCGCTCCAGCCGGCCCGCCACGAAATCCCGCGGGCCGGGGAGACCGTGGGTGGGTGAGTACTGGAACGGCGACGGGTCGCCGGCGTCGGCGAGTTCGCCGAGGATCGTCGCGACCTCCCGGGCGGGAAACGTGGCCGGGTCCGGAAGGCCGCCGGCGAACGAGATCACGTCCTTGGCACCGGCGACGGCGAGGATCGCGATCAGCCCCTCGCCGGCGCCTCCGCCGGTCCGCCGGGCGAACGCAGCGTCCCAGCGTCGCACCTCCTGCCCCACCGTCATCGATGGCATTCTCTCTCGTCGCGCGTGCCGTCGGCGTGTTCGCTCGCGCCGGGCCTCACTGCCAGTCGATCGAGACGATTTCGACCGGTTCCGAGATCCCCTTCAGCGTGACGGTGCGCGGCTCCGATATGGGGAAGCGCGAGCCAGTTCCAACCGTCGCCTTGCTTGCGAGGATTTCGCCGCCGTCCGCGAGCGCGGCGATCCGCGCCGCCTCGTGAACCCCCTTCCCACGGAAGTTCTTCCCGACCTGCGCTGCGCCCGAGGCGTGCAGCCCGATCCGAACTCGCGGCGCGAACCCGTGCTGCTTCCGGTGGTCGGCCAGGCGCCGCTGGATCGCGACGGCGCACGTAACAGCTGCGTCGGGGCTGTCGAAGCCGACGAAGAAGCCGTCGCCCGTCGCGACCACTTCCTCGCCCTTGTGCGCGGCGAACAGCGACCGGAGCGTCTCGTCGTGCCAGCGGACGAGCTCGGACCAGGCCTCATCGCCAACGGCTTCCGCCAGGTTCGTCGACTTCTCGATGTCCGTGAAGACGAACGTCTTCAGCACGCGCCGGGCGGGCCCCACCTTGCCGCGGAGCTGCCAGGGGAGGAGCTCTTCGACCTCTTCGATCTCGATCGCCTGTGTCGGGCACGACAACGCTGCCTCGCGCAGGAGCTCCTCTTCGACGGTCGCGGCGTCGACGACGGTCGCCTTGAGCAGATCTCCGTGGAGCCAGTCGAACGCCGTCGGCGCGATCGTGATGCAGTTCCCCGCGCCGACGCAGCGGTGGCGGTCAACCCGTGCGCGCAGCATCGCTAGACGACATTTTCCCGGAACGCGAACACCGCTGCCTCGCCGCGCGACGAGACGCCGATCTTCGCGTACATCTCGATCAGCCGCCGGGTTATCTCGTCCTCGGTCACTCCGAGCTCGCGCGCGATCTCGCTGTTCGTCCACCCCTCGATCAGGAGCCAAAGGAGGGCCGTGTCGTCCTCGCCGAGCCGGTCCGCGCCACCGTCCTCGTCGGCCGGCTCGCGCAAGCGGGCCTCCGGCGGGGTGCCCGCGAGCGTCGAGAGGTCTCGTCCGAGCGGTCCTCGAAACCAGCGCACCCGAATCTCCTCGTCTGTAATCCGCTGGGCGATCAGCGCGGCGCTCAGCTGCAGGTCGCGCTGCGCCGCCTGCCGCTCAGCGGCAGTCCCGGCGGCGACGATCGCGCGGACCGCCGGGATGACGATTCGCAGGTGGAGGTCCTCGGTGTGCGCGGCCTCGAGCGTTTGCAGCGCAGACCGCGCGGCTTCGGCGGCAGTGGTCTCGGCCCCGCGCGCGAGGGCGATCTGGGCGAGCGCCGACTCGGCAGCTGCCCCCCAGGGGGGATGGCCGGGGAGCATCCGAACGAGCTCCTTCGCATCCTGCGCCGCTCGCTCGGCCAGCGCGAGCAGCTCCTCGTCGGCGGGCTCGGACCCGAGCCGCGCGGCCTCGAGCGCGAGCCCGGCGAGCGTTTCGCAGCGCGCGGCGGGGCGCCCTTGCTCCGTCGCCAGGCGCACCGCTCGCTCGAGGTGACCTCGCATCGCCGCCGCGTCACCCACGGCCGCTCGGGCATAGCCGCGCACGACCTCCAGCTGGCGCGCGCGCCGCGGAGTCGGCGCCGCCGCCGCCGCGTCGGCTGCGCGGTTGACCCAGCGCTCGGCCTCCGTGACGTCATCCAGCTCGAGGTGCGTCATGGCGAGGCACGCAGCCGACGCGAACTCGAGCGATCGATCACCGAGCATTCGCGCGTGCCGGTGCGCCTCCTCGCCGCGCGAGACCGCGAGGTCGGGAACCACCTTCGCGTGGGCGAAGACTTGGACGCCGTAGAGCATCTGTGCCTCGGCCGTCAAGCGTTCGCTCTCGCGGGTGAACGACGTCATCTGCGTAGCGAGCCGCCGGATCTCTTCGATCCGCTTCGCCGCGCCAAGGAAGTGGATGTCGATCGCGAAGTTGAGGTACGCCCTGGCGATGATCGCCGACATGAGGCCCCGCCGGTCGCCCAGCTGGTCGAACATCTCGATCGCGCGCTCGTAGCGAGCGACGCCCTCATGGATGAGGGGAGCGATCGGGAGGTCGGGCAGGATCTCGTCGGGCGTCTCGCCGCGTGCGACGCGTCGCATGATGTCGGCATCCTCGCCCCGCTCGACCCGCTCGACATACCAGGCTCGTGCCCGCGCGACCGAGATGACCCCGAGCTCGCGCGTCGCGGCGGCGAGCGCGGCCAGGTCGCCGAGCTCGTCGGCGAGCTCAGACGCCCGCTCGTACGCCTCGCCGGCCCCGTCGAGGTCGACGCCACGTGCCGGGGCGGTGAACGACTCGCCGAGCGGACTGCGAAGCAGATCTTGCCCGAGCTCTAGGCACGCGGCGAGCTCGGCTCGCTGATCCCCGCGCTCTGCCGCGATCCTGCGGACGTCCCTCGCGAGCTCCGCAGCCATGTCCTCCTCTTCGGAGACGCGCAGGGCCGCGGCGCGGCGGAGCATCACGTCGAGCTCGAGATGAGAGTCGCCGAGAGCCTCGGCTAGCGCGGCGACCTCGGCGAGGCCCTCGAGGCGGTCGGCTGGCCGGCGGAGCATGTCGAGAGCCGCGTCCTGGGCGATGAGCAGCGCGACGCGGTCGTGCGCAGCCGAGGCGGCAGGCAGCGCCTGATCGACGATGCGGAGGACTTCCTCGGCTGCCCGCGCCTCGAGTGCCACCCTCGCGGCTGCGATCGAGAAGCGCGCCGCGCGGTCGGTGTCGCCGGCGGCCACGGCGTGGTGCGCGAGCAGCGAGAGGCTCGCAGGCGGCAAATCGCCCTCGGCCGTGAGCATGTCGATGACAGCGAGATGGAGCGCGCGCCGGCGTGCGGGCGTGAGCGTCGCGGACGCGAATTCGCGGACCTGGTCATGCGTGAAGCCGTAGTCGGCCGGCGACGCTTCCGTGTGCTCGACCAGGAGGCCGGCCCGTACTGCGGGCACGAGCGTCTCGGCGAGCACCGCCGGGTCGCAGCCGCTGTCGTCGTCCTTGAGATGAAGCTTTACGGCCCGCAGATCCTTGAGGCTGAACGTCCGGCCGAGAATCGCGGCGTCCGCGAGATTCTCCTTGGTGTCCGCCGGCAGGCGGACGGCGCGCCGCTGAATGAGGGTGCGCACGGCGGACGGGAGCAGCCGCTCCGCGTTTCGGGCGAGGCTCCAGATTCCATCGATCTCCTGGATCAGGCCCGTCTCCCTGTAGGTCCGGGCCAACTCCTCGACGATGAAGGCGACACCCTCGGCCTGGGCATGGATCGTCGCGGCGCCCGCGACGTTCACGTTCCCGCCGAGGACCTGCTTCAGAAACTCGGTCGTCTCCACCTGCGTGAAGCGCTCGAGCTTCAGGCGTCGAACCATCCCCATCCGCTCCATGTCGGCGATCAGGGTGGTCGCTTCGCTCACGACGGCCAGTTCCTCGGAGCGTGTCGCGAGCGCGAGGAAGAGCGGCAGGTCGGCGTCGGCTCGGATGACATAGCGAAGCATCCGAAGGCTGTCGTCGTCCGCCCATTGCAGGTCGTCGACGAGAATCGCGACGGGATCCCCGGCCGTGACGGCACGAATCGCCACAGCGGCGAGATCGAACACGCGTAAGAGCTTCTGGTCGGGCGAGAGGGCGTCGAGGGTTGGGTCGTCTCGGCCGGAGATGGCGTCGAGGGCGCGCTGGAGCGGCTCCCGCGCCCCGTTGCCGTCGGTCGACTCGTTTGCCGCTGCAGAGGCGAGGATGCTCCGCGCCAGCAGGAACGGCCCTCGGATCTCCTCGTCGGCGGTTACCGCAAGCGGCGCGAAGCCCTCGGCGGCCGCAAGCTCCGCGGCGGCGAGAAGAATCCGCGTCTTCCCGATTCCGGGCTCGCCCTCGAGGGTAAGCGCCGTCAGCCGCCCAGCCTTCGCCGAAGCAAGCTCCTGCCGAATAGCGCCGAGCTCGACTTGCCGTCCTACGACGGATCCGGTGACCCGGCGCCCCTGGAGCGCGAGCGGCGACGCGGGCGCCTGGGTCCCCGCCGGAGCGGAAGCGGCCGGCCCGTCATCAACCGCCGACGTCCCAGAGGCACCGCCGCGAGCCACAGAGCGTCATTATCTCCATTCGCCGCGGTATGCGACGGCGCGCGTGTCGGGAGCGGGCACTCCGCCCACGTACCTATGGGGCGAAACGGCAGGCGAGCGGGCCGACGAACGAACCGCGAGACGTCCACGTGGGTCGCCCGATGGCCCCGGGAGGAGTCGAACCTCCGCACGCAGATTCGAAGTCTGCCGCTCTATCCGCTGAGCTACGGGGCCCGGCGGTCATTGTAGGTGCGGGGCGTCCGCCGTCCGCGGCTGCCTAGGCCTTCGCCGGAGCGGTGAGCTGTCCCTCGGCGGGCTCCCCTCGGCGCAGCTCGCGGCTCCGCTCCGCTTCCGCGTTGATCTCGGCGCCGAAGAGAAGCGCGAGGCCAGAGAGCCAGAGCCACGTGAGCATGATGATGACGGCCGCGAGCGTGCCCCACGCCTTGTTGTACGAGCCGAAGAGGCTCACGTAGACGGCGAACGCGCCGGAAGCGATGAGCCAGACGAAGACCGCGACCACGGCGCCCGGCGTCAGAAACTGCCAGCGCGGGTGGTCGACGTTCGGCCCGAGGAACAGGATCCCCGCGAACGCGAGGAGGAGGCCGAGGATCAGAACGGGCCACTGAACCGTCCACCAGATCCACTTGAACACCGTCTCGGCGTCGATCGCTCCGCCGATCCAGCCCGAGAGGGCCGGTCCCAGGACGAGCAGGCCGAACGAGAGGGCGAAGGCGAGCAGCATGAACCCGAGCATCCCGAGCGCCGTCAGGCGCTGTTTCAGGAAATTCCGTGTCTCCTTCCGGTCGTACGCCCGGTTGAGCGCCCGCATCAGCCCGTTCATCGCCCCCGTCGCCGTCCAAAGCGCGAGGACGAACCCGAGCACGACCATGACGAGGCCGCCGCTGTTCCTTTCCGTGATGCGCGTGAGGCTCTCGTCCAGGAGCGCGATCGCCTCGCGAGGGACGACGGTTCCGAGCTTGTCCATGATCGTGTTCACCGCCTGGGCGCTGCCGAAGACGCTGAAGAAGCCGACGGCGAGGAGAAGGGTTGCGGGGATCGCGAGGAACGCGTAGTAGGCGAGCGCGGCGGCGCTGTCGGGGATCGCGTCGTCGATTGCCTCCTTGCCGGCCCGGATAACGATCGCCAGGTAGTCGCGCCTCGAGAGATCGAGCATCCCGGGGTCGCGAAGCTTCGGCTCGGCGCGCTCCGGCTGCGGCGTCGGCGCCTCGTCCGGCACGCCCGCATCGGTCGGCGAGGGACTCGTCGACCACTCGCGCACCTGAGGGCCGCGAGCCTTCTTGTCCTTTCGGAAGAGCGCCACGATTCGCGTGTACCACCCGTCTCGCGTTTCGTATCGCGGCCACGGGCCGAGCCAGCGCCGGCCTACAATTTCGGGGCTGCGGGCGTGGCGGAACTGGAAGACGCGCCGGGTTTAGGTCCCGGTGGGCGAAAGCCCTTGGAGGTTCGAGTCCTCTCGCCCGCACTCCGATGATTTGCAGCGTCTTTTGGCGCGCGCGGCGGACTCGCGTGCCCACAAGGTGCCCGAACGGTTAACCCGTGCCCCGCCTCGTGCCGACGCAGAGAAACTCGGTGTCAAGCGGTCGTTGGCGCCGAGATGGATCCCGCCGAGTTCGAATTCAGGATCAGGGCCGCAACGACACGATCGTCCATCGCCCTAGCGGTTACTGGTACCGCTTCGACTCGTACGGCGACCAGCACATCGCCTACTTCTCGCCCGGCGACGATCGCCCGGAAGCGCGGTCCGTGCCGGGGCCATTAGCACACTCCACACGCGGCGTTTCCCGGGGTGGCTCGAACGCGTTGCGGCAACCTTGTAGGCCCCTTCCCGCGCGGACAAGGCAGGTGCCCGACCTCGCGGACAAGTTCCGAGCCGCGGGAAGGAAGCGGCCTCGCGGACGACGGCGCCCTCGAGCTTTCTCAAGACGAGTTCCTGGCACTCGACGGTGACGATGCTGCGAGCCTGGTCGTGAAGCGTTTTCGAAGCCCTGCGCGAGCGTGGCTGCGAGCCGGAGGCAGCCGTCGTTATCGGCGTCCACCCCGATGTCAGCATCACCCACGCTGCCGAGCTCCTTGAAGGACGGTTGCGACCCGCGCACGGTCCGGATCCTCCGCTGACGCTCGAGCGAGCGCGTCAAGCGATTTGCTTGTAAGCGTCGGAGGAATGGGAAAGGCCCGCCTCCCGGCGGGCCTTTCCACGCTCGTGGCTCGCTCACCCAGGCGACGCGGTTTCGTCCCGCAGCCGCGACCGTCCGCCGGCGGAAGTGCGAAAAGGTTGCGCGGAGAGGAGGTGATTTGCATGAAGAGGCCGTCGTCGAGGTGGCGGCGTTCGTCGGCGAGCTTGCGGAGCGATTCACGGTCGTGGAAGCGGTCGTCCCCGCTGGCGCGCGGGCGGGATCGCAGCGGAGTTGGGAGCAGCGCGGGATCGCGGTCCGCGACGTTCCTGCAGTCGGACTCGCGGATGATCGCCGCCTCTGAGCGCCTCTACGACGCCGTCGTCCAGCGCCGGCTCCTCCACCCGGACGACGTCGAGCTGAACACACATGTCCGCAACGCCGTCGCGAAGCGCACGCGCCGGGGCTGGCGACTCGACAAGGCCGACCGCTCCTCGAAGATCGACGCCGTCGTCGCGCTCGCGATGGCGGTCGACCGGCACGCGTTCAAGCCCGAGCCGGTGGAGCTCGTCGGATGGCTCTGAACGATGGGGTTAAGAGCCGCCGAGGCGGTCAAGCGCGCCCGGTGACTTCGCCGACCTCGATGCGTTCGATCGTGATCGCCTCACCGCCAGGCGGGTTCGTCTTCAGTTGCTCCGCTAACGCCTGCGCCGCCTCTTCGGATTCGAACACGATCATCCCACGGCCGCCGTTCTCGCCCACCCGTGCGAAGTACGCGCCGACGAAGCCTGGCGCTTGCGATATGCGCGGTATGCCCTCCTCCTGCAAGGTCTTCCTTGCCTGCTCATAGTCGTGGATCGTGCTTGACGTAACGATTGCGTGCATGGGGGCCTCCCTATCGCGCTACGACGTCCGGGCGACCGTAACCCACGCGGCTCATACGCAACAACAGCACTTCGAGCCGGGGTATTGCCGTGACCCGACCCTGTCTCGACTGCGGCGGGCTTATCGATCGGGCAGCCGCTGCTCGAGCTACGAGTCGAGACGCTACGCGCCGGCGCGCGTCCAGTTGTTGTGCCGACCACTCGCGCTAGGGGGCGATCCGCTCGGAACCCTCCGTGCTCTGTCGGCGTTGCAACTCCCGCCGCGGCACCAAGCTACGGCCTTAGGCGGGCGGTTCCCGCCGACCTTCATAGGGATCTTCACCCCTACCCATAGGAGCCCGAGCGGCGGGGGTCGAAAGCCGCCGGGCTCCTGGGGACGGGCGACGTTCCGCCGCAGGGAACGCGGCCCGTACGCCACCTTCTAGCGCGCAGCGAGAGGAGGGCACCCTCCACTGAGACGGAAGGAACCCCCCAAATGGACGGATCTTCTCGCCGCCTGCGGTGGACACAGGGCCGTCCGAATGACGCCGCTTGTTTCGTGCGCGGAACTGATCCCCTCCCGCACGGCGCCGCGCAAAAACGGCCACGCTTTCATGCCTGGCCGACGTCCGTCGGCTCGAGGCGACGCCGCTTCACGAGTTCGAGTCGTCGGCGCCGACTTCGTCGAGGAGTAGTTGTCGTCTCCGACTGCGCCGTTTGGAGAGCGCGGGCCGGTGTGTGACGATAGTCTCGTTCTGCGGCTATCGAAGGAGGGGTTGCGTTGAGACGAGTCCCTACTGCGGCCACGACGGGCTCGACGCGAACTGCGAGCGGCGTGCTGACTCTCTTGGTCGTCGCAGCTCTCGCCCTTGTGGGCGCCGTTTGCGCGGGGGCTCAGCCGCTTCCGCGCGACCTGCAGGCGGCGAAGGCGGCGAGTGCGCGGTTCCATTCTCTGCAGCAGGCGAGCCGGGCGGGCTACGTGCGCGAGAGTCCCTGCATCCCGGGCGAGGGGATCCACTACGGGAAGATGAGCCTCCTCGCGGACACCGTCCTCGACCCGAGGCGGCCTGAGCTTCTCCTCTATGAATTGAAGCCGAACGGGAAGCTCCGCCTCGTGGGCGTCGAGTACTTCATCGCCGACGCCGACCAGAACCTGACGACCACCGACGACCGCCCCTCGCTCTTCGGACAGCCCTTCGTCGGCCCGATGGCTGGACACTTCCCGGGCCAGCCGGCCCACTACGAGCTGCATGTGTGGCTCTGGGAGCCGAACCCGAACGGGATGTTCGCGCAGGTGAATCCGAACGTGAACTGTGAGTAAGCGTCGCCGAGACAAGCGGAAAAGGGCGTCGCAGGGACGCCCTTTCCGTTCGCGGGTCCGCTAGCTCGAGGTCGTCCGCACGGACGTCGTCGAGGAAGCGCTCGGCCTGCTCCGGACAGCCATCCGCTCGCCGCACACGCGGGCTACGGTGCGGCGCCTCGGGCGAACGGCACGCACCTAGCGCGCGGCCTCGGCGCGCCTCAGTGCGCCTTCGCGTTCGCGTGGTTCGGAAGGACCAGCTCGAAGCGCGCTCCGGTCGGCTCGGCGTCGCTGTAGATCAGGTCGCCGCCGTGCGCGGTCGCGTACGAGCGGGCGATCGCGAGCCCCAGCCCGGTGCCGGGCACGCGCTGGCGCGTCGCGCGCCCGCGCGTGAACCGCTCGAAGAGGTCGGGCACGAGCTCGGCAGGCACGCCCGGGCCGCGATCCTCGACGGCCACCCGCAGATGACGGTCGCGCTGCTCCGCCCGAACCGTGTACGGAGGCGCGCCGTGCCGAAGCGCGTTGATCACGAGGTTGGCGATCACGCGCTCGAGCGCGGTCGGATCGGCGACCGCGCGCGTCTCCGGCTCGACCTCGATGCCGACCTCGTGCGCCCGCTCGCCCGCGGCGGCCCGGACGACGTGCTCGACGTGCTCGCGAAGCTGGATGGGCTTCGGCTCGATTCGGACCGCATCGGCGTCGAGCCGCGAGAGGTCGAGCAGCTGATCGACGAGCGTTCGCAGATGCGTGCCCTGATGCGTCAGCGTCCGCTGGAGCAGCTCGCGCTGGTCGCCCGGAAGGTTGGCGTGGCGGTCGAGGGTCTGGATGATCCCGTCGATCGTCGCGACGGGCGTTCGGAGCTCGTGCGCGGCGAGCGCGACGAAATTCGTCTTCAGCTCGTCCGCGCGCTCGAGAACCCGACGCGCCTCTCGCTCCTGCGCGAAGAGGCGTGACCGGTCGAGCGCGAGGCCGGTAAGGACGCCGAGCGTGCGCAAGAGCTCGAGCTCGTCTGCGCCGAAGTACGGTGCATACGGGCTCGTCCAGACGAGCAGCGACCCCTCGGGCACGTCCACCTCGATGATCTCGCCGTCGAGCGAGTGACGGTCTTCGGGCGCGCCGTCCAAGGCCGCGAGCAGCTCGTCGGATGCTCCGTGTGCGCCGATCACGCGCCCCTCGCGGCTTCGGAGCGCCGCGGCCCGAGCGCCGACGATCCGCGCCATCGGTGGCAGGACTTCGCGTGCGACCTCTTCCTCGGTCGTCGCGCTCATGAGGCGCGTGATCGCGTCCTGAAGCCGCTCCGCCTCGGGGCGGCGCCACACCATCCGGAGGATCCGGGGCGGAGCGAGCCCGAGCACGAACGCGACCGCGCTCACGAGCGCGAGCAGAGCGACGATCAGCGCGCCCGCCGACCCTTCCTCGGGTCCGGCGACGGCGAGCACGAGCGCGACCGTGATCGCGGCGGCCGCAAGGCCGAGCAGCTCGATCCGCCGCCGCGTCACGGTCGGCTGCCGGCGGCCGGCGCGAAGGAAGCGAATCGAGACGAGGGCCGCGAGGATCGTCCAGTGGAGGAGGAACGCAACGAGGTAGGCCGTGAACCAAGTCGGCCTCGGCTCGCCTTGCTGCGGGACGTCCGGAAGCGCATACGTCCAGACGACGAGGGCCGCCGTCATCACGACGAGGAAGCGCTCGAGCCCGCGGCTCCGCGGCTCGAACGCGCTCGCGAACTGGTAGAGCAGGTACGGGAACAACACCAGGAGCGCGATCAGCGTCCGGTTGGCGACGAGCTCGAGCGTGTTCGAGGGCTCGTCAGGAAGGAGGAGCCTGACGTCGACCACGATCGCGAGCGAGACGAACGTGCCCGCCGCCCACAGCGAGGCGCGGCCGCCATGCCCGGCGCGCCAGTGCCAGAGCGCCAGGACGGCGGCGAGCGTGAACGCCGCGAGGTTGATGTAGTCGAGGATCTGGACGAGCGTTCGCAACTGCCCTCCGCCGCAGTTCCGAACTGTACGGATTCCGGTTGCGGCCCGCGTCTTGCGGTCTCCCGCGGGACGCGGGGGCACGCTGGCACAATGGCCGCTCGGTGCGGACGAGCGTCGAGCAGCTTCCCGAAAACCGCGTCCGGCTCGAGGTCGAAGTCCCCGAGGCGGACGTCCGCCACGCGATCGAGCACGCGGCGAGCGACATCGCCGAGACGGCCCGCATTCCGGGCTTCCGGAAGGGGAAGATCCCGCTTCCGGTCGTGATGGCGCGCGTCGGCAAGGACGCGCTCTGGCAGGAAGCGGTCCGCAGCCATTTGGAAAGCTGGTTCTGGAGCGCGGCGGCCTCGTCGGGGATTCGGCCGGTGGCGTCCCCCGACGTGGAGCTCGGCGCGGCACCGCCCGACGGCGGCGCCTTCCGCTTCACCGCGACCGTGGACGTCATGCCGAGGCCGGAGCTCGTCGACTGGAGGGGGCTCGAGGTCGCGGCGCCCGAGCCGGAAGTGCCCGCCGAGCTCGTCGAGCGCGAGCTCGACGCCGTACGAGCGACCGTCGCCGAGCTCGCGCCCGCGGAGCGGCCGGTGCGCGAAGGCGACACGGTGGTGCTCGACCTCGTGGGCGAGCGGGCGGGAACGCAGCGCGACTACGTCGCCGAGGTCGGAACCGGGCGCCTCGTCGACGAGATCGAGAGCGCGCTCGTCGGGATGTCTGCCGGCGAGAGCAAGCGCGTCGGCGTCTCCGTCGAGGAAGCGGAGACAATGGACGTCGAAGTCACGGTCAAGGAGGTGAAGGAGAGGGTTCTCCCGCCGCTCGACGACGACCTCGCCCGCGCGGCGAGCGAGTTCGAGACGCTTGCCGACCTTCGCGCCGACGTCGAGCGGCGCCTGCGCGAGGACGTCGAAGGCGAGGCCGAGGCCGTCTTCCGCGAGAACGCGGTCGACGCCCTCGTCGAGGCGTCGCGGCTCGAGGTCCCGGCCCCGCTCGTCGAACGCCGCGCAGCGGAGCTGTGGGCGGGTATGGCTCGGTCGCTCGAGCGTCGGGGCATCTCGGTCGAGACGTACCTCGCGATGTCGGGGCAAACGCAGGAGCAGGTCGTGGAGCGGCTGCGCGCCGAGGGCGAGCGCGCCGTTCGACGCGAGCTCGTTCTCGAGGCAGTCGCCGATCAGCTCGGCCTGGAGACGTCCGACGAGGAGGTCGAGGCGTTCGTCCGCGACCAGGCCGAAGGGGTGGGGGACGACCCCGACGAGACGGTCCGCGCGCTCCGCGAGCACGGGACGTTCGAGTCGCTGCGGCGCGACCTTCGCCTGCGGAGCGCGCTCGACGCGGTCGCGGCGGGCGTCACGCGGATTCCCGTCGACCTCGCCCGGGCGCGCGAGAAACTGTGGACGCCGGAGAAGGAGAAGGCCGGCTCCAAGATGAACATCTGGACACCAGGCAGCGAGGAGGCGCCAACACGATGAGTCCCCTGATCCCGATGGTGGTCGAGCAGACGTCGCGCGGCGAGCGCGCGTTCGACATCTA
>DATAAZ010000057.1:0-17767 GCA_036259875.1 Gaiellaceae bacterium | reverse complement strand
ACGGCGCGGGCTCCGCGCGCGTACCCGGCTCGGGCGCGGGGCGATGACGGCGTCTCGTGGGGCGCGCTCGCCGCGCCGCTGCTCGCGGCGGCCGTCCTTGTCGCGGCGCTCTCGGTCGCGATCCTACGCCGCCGCGCGGCCGCGACCTAGGCGAGCGCCTCGCGGAAGCGCCGGTCGGCGGCCGTACGCTCGAGCCGCGCGAAGTGCTCGTGCGCGTATGCGACGAAGTCGAAGTCGAGCTCCGAGATCCCCTGCTGGACGACCCCCCACATCGCCTCGCGAAAGTCGGACATGAACCGCATAAGGCGAAGCGCCTCGACGTCCCCGCTGCGGATCTCCCCGAAATACGCGGCGAGAAGCGCCTCGTTGTCGGCCTCTGCAAGCTCGTGGTTCACCGAGAAGTTGGCGAGATCGAAGAACCGGTCGCCCATGCCCGCGTACTCCCAGTCGACGATCCGAAGCCGGTCGCCTTCGTCGATGAAGTTCGCGTTCAGGAGGTCGTTGTGGCAGGGTCGCTCGGGCTCGGCCCCGCGAGTGCGCTCAATCCTGTCGGCGATCTCCTTTGCCCACCCGTACACGTCGGGCACGTGCACGCCGTTCGCCTCGGCCGTCTCACGGTAGCCCTCGACGACGCGGAACGAGTCGAAGCGCCCGGGGATCGAAGGCCCGTCGTGCAGTCGGCGAAGCGCCCGAGCGGCCCGCTCGATGTTCTCAGGCCGGCGCATCTCGTCGGGCGGAAGCGGACGCCCGTCGACGAAGCGCGTCACCAGCCAGCCCTCTGCCTCGACGAACCGGGAGACTTCGGGGCCGATCCCGAGTTCGGCGGCGACGAGCGAGGCGCCGTGCTCGACGGAGCGATCGATCCCGAGGAGCTCGGTGTCCTTCCCGCCGACGCGAAGGACGAACGCATCCGCGTCCACGGTCACCTTGAAGTTCCGGTTCGTGATCCCGCCGCCGAGCTCCTCGATCTCCGCGTTGCGGCCGGGCCAGAGGCGCTCGGCGATCGCCTTGGGGTCCACCAAGCGATCCTAGACTGGCGCCGTGCTCGTCCAGCACCCGGAGTCGGTTGCCATCGTCGCGCTAGACGGCGAGGGGCTCCTCGTC
This sequence comes from Gaiellaceae bacterium, assembly GCA_036259875.1. Taxonomy (GTDB): domain Bacteria; phylum Actinomycetota; class Thermoleophilia; order Gaiellales; family Gaiellaceae; genus DATAAZ01. Next base: position 16,663 of record DATAAZ010000057.1, on the reverse strand, counting down.
GTCCGCCAGCACCGCGGCGGAGCGTCCGACGTCACGACCGAGCTCCCGTCCGGGAAGATCGAGCTCGACGAAGGCCCCGACGCCGCCGTTCGTCGCGAGCTCGCCGAGGAGTGCGGCCTGGCGGCGGAGCGGTGGCGCCGGATCGGCGCCTTCTGGGCCGCGCCCGCCTACTCGACCGAGTTCGTCCACGTCTACGAGGCGGCCGGGCTCGCGCCCGCGGTCGAGAGGCTGGCCGCCGACGCCGACGAGGAGATCGAGCTGGATCGCATCCCGGCCGAGCGGGCGCTCGACGAGCTGTCGGACGCGGTCTCGCTCGCCGCACTCGCGCTCTGGGAGCGACGGCGCTCGTGAGCACGACGGAGCGTCGTCCGACGTCGCACGCACCCGGCGTCGGCTCGTCCTAGCGCGGCAGCGCGATTCCCGCGCCGCGCTCGCGCGCTGCGGCGACGACCCGCGCCGCGAAGGCCGCGTCGAGCGCGCCGATCCCGAGGTTCACGCACGCGACGCGCTCGCCGAGCGTGCCGCGCTCGAGCCCTTCGCCGACCGTCCCCCCGGGCGCCGGCCAGTCTCGGAAGTGCCCCTGGCCGCGGTAGGACTCGAACTGCTCCACGTCATCGACGAGGAAGAGGTCGGCCGCCTCGACCGTGTCGCGGCGGACGAGCGCGTCGAAGTCGATCGGGAGAACGAGCCAGCGCGCGCCGAAGGCGTCCGGCCCGAGCGGCGGGTCAGGCTCCGTGACGATCGGCGCCGCCGTCACGACGAGGTCTGCCGCCGCGACCGCCTCGCGCTCGCTCGCCGCGGCCTCGACGTCGCTCCCGAGCCGCGCGACCCGTTCCGGATGGGGGTCGTACGCGCGAATCCGAACGCCGGGATTGAGGGCGCGCAGGAGCCGCGCGTGATAGACGCCCTGCTCGCCACACCCGAGGATCGCTGCGCAGCGCCAGCCCTCCGGCGCCCAGCGCCGGACGCAGACGCCGCTCGCCGCCGCGGTGCGGGCGGCTGTGATCTCGGCGCCGTCGAGCACGGCCGTCGGAAGCCCGGTCTCCGCATCGTTCACGACGACGAGGCCTGAGATGTACGGGAGCCCCCGCCTCTTGTTCGCCGGGTAGCCGGCCACCCACTTGAGCGCCACGACGTCCTCGTCGGCGAGGTAGGCGGGCATCGCGTGGACGAACGAGTCCTTGCGCGGGTGCACTCCCGGCTTGGGCGGGAGCTCGACCCGCCCCGCAGCGAGCGCGCGGTAGGCCGCCTCGACGAGGTCGAGCTGCTCGGGGATCTCGGGGAGGAGCGCAGCGACCTCCACGCGCGACAGGTAGAGCAGCTCGCTCAAGACTCGTACACGCGCTCCGGCTCCACGTCGACGATGACGCGGCGCTCGCCCGGCCGGCGCCAGGGGTACGGCCGCTTCCCGGTGTACTTCTCGGACAGGTCGTCGATGTGCCGGTCGGCCTCCTCGCCCTCGATGAACTCGACGGCGCGGCCGCGGATGTCGACCTTGTCCCACGGGTCTTCGCTCGCTGTGATCGACAGCCCAATGCGCGGGTCCCGGCGAAGATTCCGCTCCTTTACGCGCCCGATCGCTGTGTTGAAGCGGACGCGACCGTCGGCGACGTCCGACCAGACCGGCGTCACCTGCGGCGAGCCGTTCGGGTTGACGGTGGCGACGTAGAGGTAGTTCGGGTTGCTGAGCAGCGTGCGCGCGTTCTCAGAGAGCTCCGCCATCACTCCTCCTTTCCTCGTTCGCCCCGTACAACGGTTCTCCGTTCGGCTCCTCTGCGGAACCGTCAGTTGACGCTAACGTAAGCAAGCACTTAAACTCGACGTCCGTGGAAGCCGCGCTTCGCGCGATCGCCGAGCCGCATCGGCGGCGGATCCTCACCTTGGTGTCCCAGGAGGAACTCTCGGCCGGGCAGATCGCGTCGCACTTCGAGGTGACGCGCCCGGCCGTTTCGCAGCACCTGAGCGTCCTCCGCGAGGCGGGTCTCCTCACCGAGCGGCGAGACGGTGCGCGCCGGCTCTACCGCGCGCGCCCCGAGGGCCTCGCCGAGGTACGGGCGTTCGTCGACGGCTTCTGGGCCGAAGGTCTCGAGCGGCTCAAGACGGCCGCCGAGCGAGAGGAAAGGAGGATGCGCCGCGGCGCAGCGCGTGGCTGAGGCACTCCGGCAGGAGATCAGGATCGACGCGAGCCCCGAAACGGTGTTCCGGTTCTTTACCGACCCCGCTCGCATGACGCAGTGGAAGGGGAGGACGGCGACGCTCGAGCCGCGTCCGGGCGGCGTCTACCGCGTTGTCATCAACGAGCGGATCATCGCGTCCGGCGAGTACGTCGAGGTGTCGCCGCCGACCCGCGTCGTCTTCACCTGGGGATGGGAGGGAGGGCACCCCGTTCCACCGGGATCGACCACGGTCGAGATCGAGCTCGTCCCCGACGGCGACGGGACGATCGTCCGCCTGACGCATCTCGGCCTTCCCGGCGACGAGCAGCGCGACGAGCACGCCGAGGGGTGGGCCCACTACCTCGGGCGGCTCGCGCTCGTCGCGAGCGGGCGCGACCCCGGCCCCGATCCGATCGAGCAACTGCAGGACGCGTAGAAAGGGAGGACCGTGCCGACCTACATCGACCATCACGAGAAGTTCGAGGTGACCCCCGAGCTCGAGCAGGCGTTCGCCGAGCGCCTGCGGTCCGGCCAGCCGGACGAGAACGGGGTCAAGGGAATCAACATGTTCCTCACGAAAGACGGCGGGGCGTACTGCCTGCTCGAGGCGCCGGACGAGGACGCCGTCGTGCGAACGCACGCAAACGGGGGCACCGAGATACGCCGCGGCGATGTCGTCGAGGTTCGCCTGCTCGTCTAAGACCTAGCCGAATTACGGTACACGGGTGCTCCTCGAGGGCACCCGCGTCCTCGCCTGCGAGACCGGCCTCGCCGGGCCGCTCTGCACGCGCCTCCTCGCCGATCTCGGCGCCGAGGTCATCAAGGTCGAGCAGCCTGGCCGCGGCGACGTGACGCGCGGCTGGGACACGATCGCGCGCGGGGTTTCCAGCGGCTTCGTGTGGGTGAACCGCGGCAAGCGGAGCGTCGCGCTCGACGTGACCGACCCGGCGGAACGCCGAGCGCTCGAGCGGCTGGTCGCGCGGAGCGACGTCTTTCTCCAGAATCTCACGCCCGGGTGGGCCGAGCGCGTCGGCCTCGACGAGCCGACGCTGCGCCGAATCCGGTCCGACCTCGTCTACGCCGAGATCTCGGGCTACGGGCCCGACGGCCCGTACGCGCACAAGAACGCATACGACCTCGTCATGCAAGGCGAGGCGGGGCTCGTCTCGGTGACCGGCTCCGGCGAGGAGCCCGCGCGGGTGGGCATCTCGGTGTGCGATCTCGCAGCCGGCTCGTACGCGGCGATTGCGGTGTGCGCGGCGCTCGCGCGCCGCGCTGCGACCGGGAGGGGTGAACGCGTCTCCGTGTCGCTCTTCGACGTCACGGTTGACTGGCTGGGCTATTTCCCGCACCTCTGGTGGCACCGGCGCAAGCTGCCCGCGCGAACGGGGATGCGCCACCCGCTCTTCTGTCCGTACGGCCCGTTCCCGACGCGCGACGCGCGGCTCGTCAGCGTCGCCGTCCTCTCGCCGGTGCACTGGGAGGCGCTCTGCGCGCGCGTGCTGGAGCGCCCCGAGCTGCTCGCGGAGAGGCGCTACGCGACGAACGAAGGTCGTGTGTCAGCTCGCGACGAGCTCGAGCCGAAGCTGGAAGAGGCGTTCTCCACGCGGAACCTCGACGAGTGGATCGACCGGCTCGAGGTGGCCGGGATCCCGTGCGGCCGGGTCAACGACGTCGGCGACGTCATGGCGCATCCGCAGCTCGAGCACAACCGCCTGATCGTCGAGGCCGCCTCGCCGGCGGGGCCGATCCCGGTCATCGGGAGCCCGTTCGTGGTCGGCGGCGAGCGTTCGGCCGCGGGGGCCGTTCCGGCGCTCGGCGAGCACACGGACGCGGTCCTCGCCGAGCTGGAATGAAGGAGCTCCTCCTCTACGCGGTTGCCGCGGCCGTCTACGTCACGCTCGGCGTCTTCATCCCCGAGTTTCTGATCACGTGGCCCGTCGGCGCTGGGTTCCTCCTCCTCGTCGTCTGCGGGCTCCCGGCGCTCGTGCGGCGACTCGATTGAGCTGGGCCGCGCACGATCTCGAGCCGTACGCGATCCAGCGGCACCTCGCCGGGCGGGTGGCGATCCTCCCGCTCCTCCTCGGGTCCTACGCGCCCGATCTCGCGTCCAAGTGGTTCGTCTACGGGATCGACGTCTTCGGAATCGACCTTCGCGCCGACGACCCCGTCCAGTTTCACCGCGGCTGGCCGGGCCTCGGCTTCACGCACTCGCTGACGTTCGGCCTCGTCGTCGCCGGCCTGATCTTGCTCCTGACACGGAGCAAGGTCTGGGCGCTCAGCTTCGCGATCGGCCAGTGGGCCCATGCGCTCACCGACGTGGGCGACACGGTCGGGACGATGCTCTTCTTCCCGTTCTCGACGACGTTCGTCCACCTCGACGCGTGGGCCTACGCGGGGCACACGGACCGGTTCACGGACGCGGGAGCGTACTTCAGCGGTCTCGGCTGGGTGTGGGACGGCGTCTGGGTCGTCTACGGGCTGATCGCCTGGCGCGTGCTGACGCGTTCGTACTTTCGCGAGGTGATCGTCCCTGCCGACGGCGTCTGGCGCTGGCTCGGCCGGCGCCTTCCCGAGGATGTCCTCCTGGCGATCTATCGCGCGAGCTTCTTCTACGGCTCGACCCGCTGGGTCGCGTGGCTGATCTGGGCGCACGTTCTCCACGACTTCGAGTTCGACCTCTCATGGGGCGGGCCGCACTGGGTCGACGCCGAGCACCCGCCGGACTGAGGCGGCTCACCGACCTGCAAGACGCTCGACGAGCCGCCGCTCGTCGTCGCCGAACCAAGGCGGCTCCCCGGCGGCGGCGTTCTCGCACGCGTGTGCGGGGTTCGACGTCGCCGGGATGACGACGTGGATGCGCGGGTCGGAGAGGGCCCACTTCAGGAGCGCCTGCGCCCAGGTCGAAACCCCGAGCGGCGCGAGCTCGCGCGGATCCGGGCCCGGAAGGAGCGCGCCCTCGCCCAGCGGCCGCATGACGAGGACGCCGAGCTCGAGCTCTGCCGCGAGCGGCAGAATCCGCCGCTCCGCCTCGCGTTCGGCAGGGTTGTACGGGACCTGGATCGCGTCGATCCGCCCGGTTCGCATGACACGCTCCAGCTCGTCGAATGCCGCCGGGTCGTAGTGCGTCGCGCCGAGGACCGAGACTCGTCCGGCCTCCCGCTCTTGCTCCAGCCACGGCAGGTGCTCCCGCCACGCGAGGAGGTTGTGGACTTGCTCGAGATCCACGCGGCCGTCGTAGAAGCGAAGCTGGTCCGCGAGCTGGCGGCGCGCCTCAGCGGGCGAGCGAGTCCAGATCTTCGTCGCGATGAACGCGTCGTCCCGTCGATCGGCGAGCGCGCGTCCGAGAACCTCCTCGGCGCGGCCGTACATCGGCGAGGAGTCGAAGACACACCCGCCGCGGGCGAGAACCCGGGCGACGACCTCCCGGGCGCGCGGCTCGCCGTTCGAGTCGACGTCGAGTGTGAGCCAGGTGCCGAGCCCGACGACGGGAAGGCCGAGGGCCGTCTTGCCGAAGCGTCGCCTCTCCATGGGAGAATCCGATCATGCCGCCCGCAGCTCTCCTGGACGCGCCCGAGGTCTCGCTCGCGGCGATCGATGCGCGCGCAGCGGGCGAAAACTTCCCCGTCGCCTCGCTGCTCGCGCCGCGTGCGGCGCGGCCTCACCTGCGCGCCATCTACGGGTTCGCGCGGCTCGTCGACAACCTCGGGGACGAGGCCTCGGGCAACCGCGAGCGCCTGCTCGACGCGCTCGAGCGGGAGCTCGACGGCCCGCCGCGGACGGCGATCATGCGCCGGCTTCACGCGACGATCGCCGCGTGCGACCTCCCTCGCGAGCCGTTCGCGCGGCTGATCGAGGCGAACCGGATCGATCAGCGCAAGGCGCGCTACGAGACCTGGGACGAGGTGCGCTGGTATTGCACGTATTCGGCCGAGCCCGTCGGACGGCTCGTGCTCGGCGTCTACGGCCGCGCCGACGACTCGGGGCTCGTCGCCCGGAGCGACGACGTCTGCACGGGTCTCCAGCTAGTCAACTTCATCCAGGACCCGCCGCGCGACCTCGCGCTCGGCCGGGTCTACCTGCCGCGGGAGGATCTGCGTCGCTTCGCCGTCGACGACGAGGACCTCGCCGGCCCGCGAAGCGAGCGCGTCGCGGCGCTCCTCGCGTTCGAGGCGGGCCGCGCTCGGCCGCTCCTCGAGCGCGGATTCGAGCTGGCCGAGGCGCTCGGCGGGCGGGCGGGTCGCTCGGTCGCTCTCTTCGCGCGCGGCGGCCTCGCCGCGCTTGCCGCGCTCGAGCGGGCCGGGTGGGACGTCTTCACGCGGCGTCCCGCGCCCGGCCGCCTGACGTTCGCGCGGCTCGCGGCCGCGGAGCTCGCGCGTCTGTGAACGTCGCCGACGCCTACGCCGAGGCGCTTCGGACGACGCGCCGCGCGGCCGGGAACTTCGGGTGGGGGATCATGCTCCTTCCCCGCGAGAAGCGGAACGCGGTCGCGGCGCTCTACGCCTTCGCGCGGCGAGTCGACGACGCGGCCGACGACCCGGCGCTCGCGTCGGCCGAGCGCCGGCGACGGCTCGAGGCGTTGGCTCGCGACGCTGCGGCGCTCCCCGCCGCGCCCGGCGACGATCCCGTGCTCGTCGCGCTCGCGGACGCCCTCGTCCGCTTCGACGTCCCGACCGGGACGCTCGCGGACCTCGTACGGGGAGGGCTCATGGACGTGGAGCGCGGCCGCTACGCGACCTGGGAGGAGCTGCGCGAGTACTGCCGCTGCGTCGCCGGCTCGGTCGGGATCGCCTGCGCCTCGATCTACGGGCCGAGCGACCGCGCGACCGCGCCGCCGCTCGCGGAGACGCTCGGAGTCGCGCTTCAGCAGATCAACATCATGCGCGACGTCCCGGAGGACTGGCGGCTCGGCCGGGTGTACCTCCCGCAGGACGAGCTCGCCCGGTTCGGCGTCTCCGAGGTCGACATCATGACGGGGCGAGTCGGGCCGGCGTGGCTCGCGCTCATGGAGCACCAGGCGGCCCGCGCGGAGACGCTCCTCGCTCGCGGGCTGCAACTGCTCCCGCTCCTCGACCGGCGAAGCGCTCTCTGCGTTCGCACGTTCGCGGGGGTGTATCGGGGTCTGCTCGTCCAGATGCGCGCGCGCGGCTACGACGTCTTCACGTGCCGCCCGCAGCTCTCCGCCGTCGGAAAGGTTCGGGCGGTGACAGGGCTTCGCCCATCGCGAGACGGCATGGCGGAGGTGAAATGAAGGTCGTCGTCGTCGGCGGTGGGCTCGCGGGCCTTGCCGCCGCGCTCGAGCTCGTCGACGCGGGACATCCTGCCTCGCTTCTCGAGGCTCGGCCGACGCTCGGCGGCGCCGTCCAGACGCTTCCCGAGCGCGACGGCGATCCGTCGCCGCCGCCCGACAACGGCCAGCACATCGCGCTCGGCTGCTTCACCGCGTACCGGGCGTTCCTCGCGCGGATCGGACAGGCAGGCGCCGTCCGTCGCTTGCCGCTCGCGCTTCCGGTCATCGCGCCCGACGGCCGCACCGCGGCGATCGCGCCGGGGGTCGGCGGACTCCTCCGCTACCGGCATCTCTCGCTCGCCGACCGGCTCGCGGTCGCCCGCGTCATGCGGACGCTCGCGCGGCTCAACCCCGTCGAGCACGACGATGAGACGTTCGCGGCGCTGCTTCGGCGGCTCGGCCAATCCGAATCGGTCATCGAGCGCTTCTGGGATGTCTTCATGCGGCCGGCACTCAACCTGCCGAGCGCGGAGGCGAGCGCGGCACTCGCGCTCTTCACCGTGCAAACGGCGCTGCTCGCCGACCGCGAGGCGAGCGACGTCGTCCTGCCCGCGGCGCCGCTCGGGTGGATGCACGGAGAGGCGGCGGCCGCGGCCCTCGCGCGTCGTGGCGCGGTGGTGCGGACGCGCGCCCGCGTCACGGCGCTGGCCGAGGACGCAGCCATCCTCGCGGACGGAGAGCGGGTGGCGGCCGACGCGTTCGTGGTCGCGGTGCCGCCTTCCGAGTCCGCTCTTCTGCTCGGCGAAGCCGAGCCCCGCCTGGGCGAGTCGCCGATCGTGAGCGTCCACCTCCTCTTCGATCGTCTGCTCCTCCGCGCGCCGCTCGCGGCGCTCCTGGGAAGCCCCGCCCACTGGGTGTTCGACCGGGGCCGGCTGACCGGTCACGAGCCGGGGCGCGGTCAATACCTGACCGTCGTCGCGAGCGGTGCGCCCGATCTTGCTGCGCTGCGCGGACGCGAGCTCGTCGAGCTGGTCGCCTCCGAGCTGACGGAACGGCTGGGCCGAGCCGAGCTCATCTGGTCGCGGGTGAGCCGCGAGCCGGCCGCGACGTTCGCGGGACGGCCCGGGACGGCGCGTCTGCGGCCGGGGCCGAGGACGGCGCGCGAGAACGTCGTGCGCGCGGGGGCGTGGACCGACACGGGCTGGCCCGCGACGATGGAGAGCGCCGTCCGAAGCGGTCGGCGCGCCGCGCGCCTCCTCGCCGGAACGGCCGCCCGGGTCGCAGCGTGACGTCTCGCGACGCACACGTCGCGGACGCGTCGCGGTTCGTCCACCACGCGCGCGCGCTCAAGCCGTACGCTGAAGGCGGGGGAGCCGCTACCCGGGGGTCCCCCGGGGGAGGTTCACGCGCGTGCGTGAACCACTCCCGCCGTCGCGCCGACCGGGCCCGCTGAACGACTCATGAGCGTCGCCGTCGCCACGGATCTCGACCGCGCGCTGGACGCGGGCGTGAACCGCCTGCTCGAGTTGCAACAGCCGGGCGGTTGGTGGGTCGGCGAGCTCGAGTCGAACGTGACCATGACGGCTCAGCACGTCTTCGTGCACCACTTTCTCCGGACGCTCGACGACGAGACGCTTCGCGGTTGCTCGAACGAGCTGCTCGCGCGGCAGCGACCAGACGGCACGTGGGCGATCTATTGGGGCGGCGAGCCGAACCTCGATGCCACGATCGAGGCGTACGCTGCGCTGCGGCTCGCGGGCGTCGAGCCCGGTGATCCCTGCCTCGCAGAGGCACGCCGCTTCGTCACCGAGCGCGGCGGGATCGGGGCGGCACGCGTCTTCACACGGATCTGGCTCGCGCTCCTCGGCCTCTGGCGCTGGGACGAGATCCAGCTCGTGCCGCCGGAGATCGTCCTCCTCCCGCCGAGCTCCCCGCTCTCGGTCTACAGCTTCGCCTGCTGGGCGCGGCAGACCATGGTGGCGCTTTCGGTCGTCATGCACTACCGCCCCGTTCGGCCCGTGCCACCCGAGCGAGCGTGTCGCGAGCTCGACCTCGGCCCGAGGCCCCGCCCCAGGACACCCTGGAACGCCCTCGACCGCGCGCTCGCTCGGTACAGCGAGCGCCCGCTCGGAGCGGTTCGCGAGCGGGCGCTCGCCGTCGCCGAGCGCTGGATCCTCGACCGTCAGGAGCTCGACGGCTCGTGGGGCGGGATCCAGCCGCCGTGGGTGTGGTCGCTCGTCGCGCTCGCCTGCCGCGGGCACGGTCCCGACTCGCCGTACCTCAGGCGCGGCATCGGCGGGTGGAAGCGCTTCCTGGTCGAGGAGGGCGACCGGGTTCGCCCCGAGGCGTGCCAATCGCCGGTCTGGGACACGGCGATCGCGGTCCTCGCGCTCGCGACGGCGCGCGTGCCAGGCGACGACCCTACGCTCGCACGGGCGGTCGATTGGCTGCTGGGCGAGGAGATCCGGGCGCGGGGCGACTGGGCGGTCCGCCGCCCGGGCCTCGAGCCCGCCGGGTGGGCGTTCGAGTACGACAACGACCTCTATCCCGACATCGACGACACGGCGGTCCTCGCGCTCGGGCTCGAGGAGCTTGGCGTCGGGGGGCCCGCCGTCGAGCGCGCGTGCCGATGGCTCGCCGGGATGCAGTCGTCCGACGGGGGCTGGGGTGCCTTCGACGCCGACAACACGAGCCACTGGCTCTACCGGATCCCGTTCTTCGACTTCGGCGCCGTGATCGACCCGCCGAGCGTCGACGTGACGGCCCACGTGGTCGAGCTCCTCGCACGCGAGCGTGGGTACGAGGCGCCGGTTCGCCTCGGTGTCGACTACCTGCTCCGCATGCAGGAGCCGGACGGATCGTGGTACGGCCGCTGGGGCGTCAACTACGTCTACGGGACGGGCGCGGCGCTGCCCGCGCTCCAGGCGGCGGGCGTCGCGCCGACGCACTCGGCGATGCGGCGCGCGGTCACGTGGCTCGAGCGCGTCCAGAACGGCGACGGCGGCTTCGGCGAGGACTGCCGCTCGTACGACGTCGGGGACGCCGGCCGCGCATGGCGCGGGCGCGGCGTCTCGACCGCGTCGCAGACGGCCTGGGGGCTCCTCGGGCTCGTCGCCGCGGGCGAGGCGGGGTCCGCTGCGGCTGCGCGCGCGATCGGCTGGCTCGCCGAGAGCCAGCGCGCGGACGGAGACTGGGACGAGGAGTACTTCACCGGAACCGGCTTCCCGCGCGACTTCCTGATCCGCTATCACCTGTACCGGATCGTGTGGCCGGTCCTCGCGCTCGCGCGCGCGCGGCGCGCGCTCGCGGCCGCGTGAAGGTCTACGTCACCGGGGCAAGTGGGTTCGTCGGCGCGCACGTCGCCCGCGAGCTGTGCAACGCCGGGAACGAGGTGCGCGCCGAGCGCGTCGAGCTTCTCGACCCCGGGGCGCTCGGCGAGGCGTTCTCGGGTTGCGACGCCGTTGTCCACGTCGCCGCCCTCTACAGCTACGACGCCGATCCGCAGACGATCGAGCGCGTCAACGTCGACGGAACGCGGAACGTGATCGACGCCTGCAGGGAAGCAGGCATCGCGCGGCTTGTTTTCACGAGCACCGCCGGCACATGCGGCCCCGTCCCGGGCCGCGACGCGACGGAGGCCGACGCTCCGCCGGTCGAGGAGCTCGCCGTCCCGTACAAGCGTACGAAGCTCGCCGCCGAGCGCCTCGTTCTCGCCGCCGCGCGCGGAGGGCTCGACGCGCTCGTCGTCAACCCGACCACGCCCGTCGGCGACGGCGACCGCAAACCCACGCCGACCGGCCGCATGATCGCGGGCGTCGCGCGCGGCCGAATCCGCGCCTACGTCGCGACGACGGGCCTGAACGTCGTCGACGTACGCGACATCGCGCGCGGCCACTCGCTCGCGCTCGAGCGCGGGCGGGCGGGCGAGCGCTACCTGCTCGGCGGCGTCAACCTGCCGCTCGCAGAGCTCTTCGCGGCGATCGCCGACCTCGCACGCCGTCCGCGTCCACGCCTGCGCGTCCCCTACGCTCTCGTTGTGGCTGCCGCGCACGCTCGCCTCGCGAACCGCGACGAGGTCCGCCTCGCGCGCCTCCCGATGTACTTCTCTTCCAAAAAAGCTGAGAATCTGCTCGGATACCGGCCGGGCCCCGTCGAGCCGGCCCTCGCGCGCGCCGTCGCCGAAGCGTCGAACGACCCCAGGAAGGGAGGACGATGAAGTTTCCGCTCCGGAGCACGATCCAGATCGGCCGGTACGTCGCGTCGCAGCGCGGCAACGAGCGGTACCCGCTCGTCGTGATGCTCGAGCCGACGCTCGGCTGCAACATCGCGTGCATCGGCTGCGGAAAGATCCGCGAGTACGAGTCGAACAAGGCGCGTCTCACCGTCGAGGAGTGCCTCGACACGGCGCGCCAGTGCCCGGCGCCCGTCATCTCGATCTGCGGCGGGGAGCCGCTCATCTTCAAGGGGATCGAGGACGTCGTCGGCGGCCTCCTCGAGATGAAGCGGAACATCCAGCTCTGCACGAACGCGCTGCGGCTCGTCGAGATGCTCTCGAGCTTCAAGCCGAACCCGCGCCTCACGTTCGTCGTGCACCTCGACGGCATGCAGGAGATCCACGACTACATCTGCGACTACCCGGGGCTCTGGGAGATTGCGGTGAACGCGATCCGCGAGGCACGGACCGCCGGCTTCCGGGTCACCACGAACACGACGATCTTCAAGGAGACGTCCGTCGAGGACGTGATCGAGATGATGCGGTACCTGACGAACGAGGTCGGGATCGACGGGATGCTCGTCGCGCCGGGGTACCAGTACTCGCAGATCGACCCAGAGCTCACGATGACACGCGCCGAGCACGAGGAGAAGTTCCGCGCCATCCGGGCCGCGGTGCGGAAGAACGGCTACAAGTGGCTCGCGAGCCCCGTCTACCAGGACTTCCTCACCGGCGAGCGGTCGCTCTCCTGCGCTCCCTGGGGCTCGGTCACGCGCAACCCATACGGGTGGAATGGGCCGTGTTACCTCCTCACCGACGGGATCTTCCCGACCTATCAGGCGCTTCTCGACGGGATGGAGTGGGACCGCTACGGGCCGGGGAACGACCATCGTTGTGACCACTGCGCGATCCACTCGGGGTTCGAGCCTGCGGCTACGCTCGCGACGAGCGAGAGCCTCCGCGAGACGGCGCGCAGCCTCGCCTGGACGATGAACTGATTCTCGTCTGCGCCCTCGCCGCCGAGGAGCGCGCGGCGAGGCGGGCGGGGGCGCGGGTCGTCCGCGTCGGGCTCGGGGCGGCCGCGCCCCTCCCGGACGGGCGGCTCGTCTCGTTCGGGCTCGCCGGCGCGCTCGGCGGTGACTTCGAGCCGGGCGCGCTCCTGTCGGTACGCGAGGTCGTGGACGAGGGCGGCACGTCGTTGTGGGCGGGCGAGCCGCTTCTCCTGCCCGGAGCGCGGACCGGCGTGCTCTGCGCCGCGGGACGCGTCGTGGACGACCCCGGCGAGCGCGCCGCGCTCGCGGCGCGAACGGGCGCGGACGCGGTCGACATGGAGAGCGGCGTGCTCGCGATGAGCGGCCGCCTGGCCGGCGCCGTAAAGGCCATCTCCGACGCTCCGGGCCGCCGGCTCGGCCGCCTAGCGCGCGCCGTGACTCCGGCCGGCGAGGTGGACTGGCCCGCTGTCGCGGCGGCGTTCGCGACGCAGCCGCGCGACTCGCTCCGCGCCGTCCGGGGCGCGCGGCGCGGACTCGCTTCGCTCGAGCGCGCGGCTGCTGCGCTCGCGGGCGGCTGACGGGAGGGACCCCGGCGAAGCGGGGGTCCCTCCCGTCACGTGAGCGCGTTTAGGAGCGCACCGGTCACGAGGACGATGACGATCGCGAGGAGCACAGTCCAGAGGCCGCGGAAGAGCCACCGGACCGTCGGGTTCACCCGCTCCTCGTCCTCCGGTCGCCAGGGCGTCATCTACGAGCCCGTGCGGTAGTGGTACGAGCCGTCACCGTGCGCGTGAATTCGCACCCACGGATACCACGTCCCGATGCAGCCGTACTTGAGCACGCAGTTGTCGAAGCGACCTTGCCGGAACGAGACGTGGCCGCTCGTCGCGCTGAAGCAGCACCAGGTGTCGTGGTGCTCCCACGAGCCGACCACGCCGCGGTACTGCATGTTCGGGTCGACATTCGTCACGTACGTCCCCATGCCCGTGACCCAGACGCGCGGGGAGTCCCAGCACCAGCGCTTCCAATGCCAGAACTTGAACGCCACGCCGAGTCCGAGGAACGTCCGCTGGACCCGCGCGACATCCAGTCGTCGACACCTGTACCACGCGGCGCAACCGTCGTCCGCCCGCTCGGCGGCTCGCGTGAGGCGATTCGCCACGAGCGCCGCGGTCGGCTGGGCGGGAGATGGGCGCGCGCCGCATTCCCGCTCGAGGTGGGAGGGCACCTCCTCGGTCGCCAACACGTCTTCGATCGAGGCCTCACCGCCGGTCATCTGCGCACCCGCCGGACCGGCAAGGCCGGCGCCGAGCGCGAGGACCACGGCCGAGAGGATCGAGATTCGGAGCTTCATAGCTTCGCATCGCACCTCCTTTCCGACCGTGGCGGTCGCGGGCTCGGTTCCGTTCTCGACCTTAGAGCGCGAAAGCGTGCGTGATTGCGGCGTTTTCGAACACGCGCGTCACCTACCTGTGCCGGATCACGCGGCGATCCCGGCCAGGGTCGCGCCGACCAGGTCGGGCAGTTGGTCGACGTCGTAGCCGCCCTCGAGGACGAGCGCGGTTCGGTCGCAGAGTCGCCGGGCACGCGTGGCGAGCTCCCGGAACCCGTCCGCGCTCACTCGCATCCCGCCGAGCGGGTCGCCCGCCGCCGCGTCGTAACCGGCGGACACGACCAGGAGGTCCGGCTCGAACGACGCCACGGCCGGCTCCACGACCCCGGTCATCGCATGCAGGTACTCCGCGTCGCCGCACCCGGCCGGGAGCGGCACGTTGACGGTCGTCTCGTTCCCCTCGCCGGGCCCGCCGCTTCCGGGATACCAGGGCCATTGGTGGAGCGACACGAAGAGAACGGTCGGGTCGTCCCAGAAGATCGCCTGCGTCCCGTTCCCGTGGTGGACGTCCCAGTCGAGGATCGCGACGCGGCGCAGACCGAGTTCCCGTTGCGCGAAGCGCGCCCCGATCGCCGCGTTGCCGAAGAGGCAGAACCCCATCGCGCGGTCGGCGAGCGCATGGTGCCCAGGCGGTCGCACGAGCGCGAAGCCGCTGCGCTCGATCGCTTGAATGGTCGCCCCGGCGGCCAGGAGCGCCGCGTCCCAGCTTGTCTGCGTCAGCAGCGTGTCCGGATCGACGAAGACCGCCTCGCCCGCGGCGGCGAGGGCGTGCACTCGGTCCACGTACTCTGGCTCGTGGCACGTCTCGAGTTCGGCCCGCGTCGCCGCGCGCGCGCGGACGAACTGAGGGAACGCTGCGAGGAGCGAGGCTAGCCGCTCCGGCCGCTCGGGGTGAGCTCCCGTGGGGTGGAGGCGGGCGAAATCGGGGTGGCTGACGAGCGGGACCGGGGTCGACATCGGGCTCGAAGAGGGAGATTTTTCCGCTAGACGCAGCGCGCTTCCGTGGTTTACGATCGTGCCCCTTTCAGTCCCCGAACCCGGAGGTAGACGCCCATGCGATGGCTGGCCCGCCTAGCGCTTCCGCTCGGTCTTGCGGCGATGCTGATCTTCCCGACCGCGGCGAGCGCACAACTTCGCTCGAGCGGACTGACACACCTCTACAACAGCGATAGAGGTGTCACGACGCAGTCCGACATGGCCTTCTGGGGGAACCTGGCCATCACGGGCGACTACGCCGGATTCCGGGTCTTCGACATCACGAACCCGGCGGCACCCGTCTTGCGCGGGACAGCGACGTGCACGGCGTCACCGCCGACGGTCGCTTCGCCGGCCGGCCAGGGCGACATCTCGGTCTGGCGGAACCTGGTCTTCCGCTCGGTCGACACTGCGCAGACGTCCCCGGCGTGCGCCACACGGACCGCGGTAACCACGGGAACCGGCTTCGAGGGCATCGACATCTTTGACATCTCGAACCCGGCCGCGCCGAGGGAGGTCGCGCACGTCGCGACCGACTGCGGGTCGCACACGCACACCTTGGTGCCCGACCTCGCGAACAACCGCGTCCTCCTCTACATCTCGTCGTACCCGGCCGCGTTCCTCAGCGCGACGCCGACGCCGTGGGGCAATACGTGTGAACGCATAACGGCGACGGGTGCCGAGGGCCACGACAAGATCTCGATCGTCGAGGTTCCTTTGAGCAACCCCGCCGCTGCTCGGGTGATTGCCGAGCCGCGCATGAACCTCGCCGGCCCCGGGTTCCAGGGGATCGCCGGGTTCAAGGGCTGCCACGACATCTCGGTGTTCCTGGAGCTCGGGATCGCGGCGGGCGCGTGCCTGACGGAGGGCGTCGTCATCGACATCTCCAGCCCGGCCGCCCCGACGGTCTCGCACCGGCTCGTCAACCCGGCGATCGACTTCTGCGCTCGCCGGACGCCCGACCCGGCGCCCCCGGGTGCGCCGTCCCCGAACCCGCTCTGTCTCTGGCATAGCGCGACGTTCACCTGGGACGGCAAGTACATGGTGTTCGGCGACGAGGCCGGCGGCGGCGTCACGCCGGAATGCTCGAGCGAGGATCCGCCGAACCGGGGCGCGTTCTGGCTCCACCGCGTCTCGAGCCCGACGTTCCCGATCGCGTCGTTCAAGATCCCGCGCGTGCAGCCCTTCCCGACCCAGACCTGCACGGCACACATCATGAACTTCATCCCGATCAACGACCGCTACGTGCTCCCGTCGTCCTGGTACTACGGCGGGACGAGCGTGATCAACTGGACGAACCTGGCGTCCCCGTCCGAGATGGCCTACTTCGAGATCGAGCCCGGGACGGCCGGGATGACGAACACCAACACCTGGACGACGTACTGGTACAACGACTACGTCTACGCGAACGACATCGACCGCGGCTTCGACGTCTTCACGCTCGACGTGCCGTGGAGGACGAACGCGTGGCAGCTCCCGCGCTTCAACCCGCAGACGCAGGAGCGCGTTATCCGCTGCGGCGGGCCGACGCGCGTCACGCGGCTCCAGGCCGGGCGGCCGGCGGTCCTTAGGGACAGGCTCACTGTGCTCGGCGGCCAGCCGGTCGTCGGCGCGGTGGTGCGCCTGAGGGGCGCAGGCGTGAATCTGGCGCGCAGGACGAATGCGTCGGGCCAGACCGTGTTCCGCTTCACGCCTCGGCGTGCG
>DATAAZ010000056.1:0-8830 GCA_036259875.1 Gaiellaceae bacterium | reverse complement strand
GCCACAGGGAGAGCGGCGGCGCGCGCCTGGGCGACGCGGTGGACGCCGAGACGCGGGCACGGCTCGAGCAGCTCCGCCGCGGACGCCAGTAGCCGCACCGAACATACGTTCCTAACAACAGCGGTCCCTTGCAAAGGGGTTGTAACTTCTGCACGTGGCTGCTATCTTCCGCCTCAACTTCAGGGTGAGGGTTGGCCGCTCGACCGACCGGGCGGCTTCGGCTCTTTCCCGCGGATACCAGGGAGATAACGATGCCGGCTCGCACTGCCACCGCCCCGCAGTCCGCGCAGAAGGCTCAACGAGAGCTTGAGGATCTCCAGCTGGTCATCAAGGCGCGGAACGGCAACCAAGAGGCGCTCGACGTCCTGATCCGCCGCTACACGGGGTTCGTCCGGCTGAAGGCGAGCTCGTACTTCCTGGCCGGCGGCGAGTCCGACGATCTGATCCAGGAGGGGCTGATCGGCCTCTACAAGGCGGTCCGCGACTTTCGCGCCGACAAGGAGACGTCGTTTCGCAGCTTCGCCGAGCTGTGCGTGACACGGCAGATCATCACCGCGATCAAGACGGCGACCCGCTTCAAGCACCAGCCGCTCAACCAGTATGTGTCGTTCAGCCACACGCCCGCCGGCCAGGACGAGGGGGAGTGCACGCTCGGCGACGCCCTCCCCGGCCCCGGCGTCGACGACCCCGCCATCTGCGTGATCTCGACCGAGGAGCTCCAGAGCCTCGTCTTCTGCCTCGGCACTGGTCTGTCGCGGCTCGAGGCCGACGCGCTCCGGCTCTACCTCGAGGGGTCATCCTACGAGGAGATGGCAACTGAGCTCGGCTGTGACACGAAGACGATCGACAACGCGCTCCAGCGCGTGAAGCGCAAGGTGCTGACGCACCAGCAGTCCCGTCAGGTCCTCCTGTAGGCCGGGCCTGCCCGGCCCCCGGGGCCGGTACGATTCGGAAAGCGGCCGGAGTAGCTCAGCTGGTAGAGCGCACCCCTTGTAAGGGTGATGTCGCGGGTTCGAATCCCGCCTCCGGCTCTCGTGCTGCGCCCCGGGAATGTCCGGCGACGCTCGCTCGTTTCAACGAACGTGAGATCTCTAGCCGAGATTCGCAAGGACCTCGAGGCCGCTTCGGCGCGTCGGACCGCGCTATGGGAGGACCTCGCCGAGGGATTCGACGCAGCGAAGTCGGCCGAAGCAGCTGCGCTCGGCCGGCGGATCGAAGAGCTCTGGACCGAGGCTCGCGCCGCGCGTGCCCGCGCGCGCTACGGGCCGTCGGACGAGATCATCACGCGCGCCCGCGCGGAGGATCGCCTCGATCGCGAGGCGCGTCGCTGGCGGCCCGCCGCGTAGCGCCGACTCACCTGCGCGGATCGCCTGGCGTCGGCGTTCCGTCGCCGATGAGCTCGTCGAGTACCGAGGCGAGAGCGCGACGGCGACGCTCGAGCGGGAACTCGGTCAGGATGCGGTCTCGCGCCCGGCGTCGCGCCTCGTCTCCCCACGCGAGCGCCTCGCGAACGCCGGCGGCGAACGACGCGGGCGTTCGCTCGTCGACGACGATTCCCGCGTCCCCGACGACCTCCGGGAGCGCGCCGGCGCGTGTGACGACGGGAACGCAGCCCGCGAGCATCCCCTCGGCAACGGCGAGCCCGAACCCCTCGTGACGCGAGGGCTGCGCGTAGACCGAAGCACGGGAAAGGAGCGTTCGAAGCTCGTCATCCGGAAGCCACCCCGCGAGCTCGACGTTGGGACTCGCGGTGGCGCGGATGTTCTCGGCCGCGGTGACGTCGTCCCAGCGGCCCGCGACCACGAAGCGGACGTCGGGGAGCTCGCGCGCGGCCTCCACGAACAGGCGATGCCCCTTCCGCTCGATGTTTCGCTCGTCCACGACGCCGACCGTGACGACCAGGCGCTCGCGATCGCCGGGCGGGAGCGCCCCGTACGGGTCCGGGACGCCGAGGTGCACGACGACCGCCCCTTCGGCCTGTGCCGACGCGTGCGCCTGGAGCTCCCGCAGACTGAAGTGGGAGATCGCGATCAGTCGGGTCGCGCGCGCGAGGACCCAGCCGGTCACGACGCGGCGGATGCCGCCGCGCTGGTTCCCGTAGCGGACGTCGGGAAGCCTCGCGAGATCGAAGCCGCCCACGACGACGACCGACGGCCTGCCCAGGAGCCAGGCGAACGTGATTGGAAGGAGCGTGTGCCAGGAGGCGAACCAGCCAAGGACGAGCCGGCTCCGGCGGACGGCGGCAAGCAGCGCGAGCGGGCGCGCGAACGGGTGCGACTGGCGCCACTCGCGGACGGCCCAGCGCTCTCGGAGCAGACGGGCATCGATCTCGATGAAGCTCGAAGGCCGGTGGTAGACGAGCAGGACGTCCAAGACGCGGAGGCAGAATAGGTTCGGTGGAGCTCGACGCGCGCCCGCCTCACCGTGACGCCGATGCAACGCGGGCCGGCGATCGGAGGCTCCTCTCGGTCGCGTTGGCCGTGCTCGCTTCGTTCATGGTGGCCGAGGTCGTCGTCGGCGTCGTGGCCGGGTCCCTCGCCCTCATCGCCGACGCCGGCCACATGCTCACGGACGCGGCGGCGCTCGCCCTCGCGCTTGTCGCCTCGTGGGCTGCCGCGCAGCCGGCCCGCGGCCGGTGGACGTTCGGGTTCGCCCGCGCCGAGATCCTGGCCGCGCAGGCGAACGGCATCACGCTCGTCCTGATTTCGATCTGGATCCTCTACGAGGCCGTCGACCGCCTCGTCGACCCGCCGGACGTCGACGCGGTCGCGGTCGGCGTCGTCGCGGCCGCCGGGATTGCCGTCAACCTCCTCGTCGTCGCGCTCCTCGCCCGCGCGCGCCGCGACAGCCTGAACGTCCGAGGCGCGTATCTCCACATCCTCACCGACCTCGCCGCGTTCGCCGGCACCGGCGCCGCGGCCGCGCTCATCCTCGCGACCGGTTGGAACCGCTTCGACCCGCTGGCGTCGCTCATCGTGGTCGTGCTGATGCTGGCGGCCGCCTGGTCGCTCCTCAAGGAATCCGGCCGAATCTTCCTCGAAGGAGCGCCTGAGTCGGCACCGCCGGGCGACGTGGGGCAGGCGCTCGCAGCCCACCCGGGCGTCGTCGAGGCGCACGACCTCCACGTCTGGACGGTCACGAGCGGCTTCCCGGCCCTCTCGGCCCACGTGCTCGTCGACCCGGACGCGGACTGCCACCGGATCCGGCTCGACCTCGAGCGAATGCTTCGCCACCGCTTCGGAATCGACCACACGACGCTCCAGGTGGAGCACGTCGGCGTCGAACGAGGGCTCGCGATTCAGTCCTCGGAGCGGTAAATCCTGTGGTAGCGGCGCCGGATTGACTTTTCCTTCCAAACCCTGGGTAAACTTGCCTGATGGGGTCGAGGGGTCACCTCAGGGTTCTGATCGCCGACGATCACGATCTTTTCGCGGAGAGCGTCGAGGCGTTCCTGAGCATCGAGCGGCGCATCGACGTCGTCGGGCGGGCGGCGAACGGCGAGGAGGCGACCGAGCTCGCGAGCGCGATCAAGCCGGACGTCGTCCTGATGGACATCAGCATGCCGGTCATGGACGGCTTCGCGGCCGCGGAACGGATCCGGCGCGAGCTTCCGGACACGTGCGTCCTCTTCCTGACCGGCTCCAACGCGCCCTCCGACGTCGCGAAGGCTCGCGCGGCGGGCGGCTCCGGCTACGTGACGAAGGACCGAATCGCATCGGAGCTGGTCAACGCGATCCTCGACGCATCGCCGCCCTGCCCCAACGGGCCGGCGTAGCGGCGAGCCGGCTCCGTGGCGCGGCCCTCGCGCCGCTATCCTGACGGTGTGCTCGGGATTCTCGCCGCGGCCCACGTCCTCGTCTCGATCTTCCTGGTCGTGCTCGTGCTCATGCATTCGGGGCGCGACACCGGGTTCGGCGGGCTCGGTTTCACACCCGCCTCGCAGGGTGGTCAGCACATCGTGGAGCGGAACCTGACCCGGCTCACGATCGTGGTCGCGCTCGTCTTCACCGCGACCTCGATCGGACTCTTCTACCTCCTGCGATAGCGGTCGCGCCTCGTCGTGCTCGGGGCCGTCGCGGTGGGCGCGGTCCCTCGCGGCCGTGCTTCGACCGCCGTCCGGAGAGGCCGGCATGCCCGGCCGGGGAACCCGGCCGCCGGCCTACAGCCCGGGACGCGACCCCGTCCCGACGATCGTGAAGTGCTCGGTTGCGACGGCCGGGACGAGCGCCCCGTACGGATAGCGCTCGCCGTAGAAGTCGCTCTGATTGACGAGCTTGCGCTCGCGCGAGAGGCCGAGCAGCCGCTCGGCGAGCGCCGGAAAGGACGTGGTGAACCGCAGGTTGACGAGCGGCTCCGTGATGCGGCCGCGCTCTACGCGGAACGTCCCGTCCCGCGTCATCCCCGTGAAGATCGCCTCCCGCGCGTCGACGACGCTCAGGTAGTGGAGCCGCGACACGTAGATCCCGTCGCCGACGCGCTCGGCGAGGTCCTCGGGAGTCGCGTCGCCGCCCGCCACGGCGAGATTGAGCGCGAGCGGCCCATGCGCCTGCGCCGGGGCCGCGAGCGCATGCCCGGTCGAGGACTTCCCCGCCCGCGCCCCGGTTCGGCTGTCCCAGACGACGTCCCGGGCGACGCCGCCCGCGACGAGCTCGACCCGCTGCTTCGGAACTCCCTCGAAGTCGAACGCCTTCGGGAGCCCGTCGGGGTCGAGCGCGTCGTCGACGAGCGAGAAGCTCGGATCGAAGACGCGATGGCCCAGCCGTCCGGAGAAGAAGGAGCGCCCTTCGAGGAACGCGAGCGCCCCGAGCGAGCTGAACCCGAAGTACCAGAGAAGGTCGCCGAAGGCGTCGGGCGCAAGGACCGCGCGGTACGTTCCGGGCCCGAGCTCGCGGGCCCCTCGCGTGCGCTCGGCCGTCTCGGCGGCTGCCCGCGCCGCCGCGGCCGGATCGAGGTCCGAGAGCCGCCACGCCGTAGCGTCGGCGTAGCCGGAAGTCTCGTCGTCGGCGGCGAGCGCGACGACGGTCGCGTCGGTGAGCGCCTGCGAGACGGTGACGCCGGTCGTCGAAGCCACCGCGAGCTCGCTGACCGCACTCGTGAAGTAGCCGTACAGGTTCAGATTGCCCGCCGCTTCGATCGCCCTCCACGAGCGCTCAGCCTGCTCCTCGGGCGTGAGCGCCGCGACCGCCTCGTCGAACCCCTTGACGTCCGGGAGCGGAGCGGGCGGCGGCAGTCCAGGGAAGGAGGGATCGACCCGGCCGCGGTCGGCCGCCTCGGCGGCGCGGCGAGCCGCGGCGCGGAGGCCTTCGTCGTCCGTTCGGTTCGTCGAGACGGCGCCGACCTTCCCGTCCCGGACGACGCGGATGGTCACGGAGGCATCGTCGACGAGAGTCGGCTGGTGGACGACGGACGCGGCGAAGCGCGCGAACCCAGACCGCTCGCGGTGGGCGAGGACGTCGGCCTCGCCGCCCGCGACGGCGCGGCACGCGCGCTCGGCGAGCTCGAGGGCCGCGGGCGCGTCCCTCAAGAGCGCACGCCGACCTGGACGTTGCGGAAGCGGGCGGGTGCCGCGCCGTGCGAGACGTGCGCGTGCTGGCCCGGCTGGCCCTTGCCGCAGTTCGTGAGCCCGTGCAGCTGCCATTCGTCCCGACCGGCGACGCCGTCGAGCGATCCCCAGAAGATCGGGGTCACGCCGGTGTACGTCGCGTCGCGGAGCATCCTCCCGAGCCTGCCGCGTCTGATCTCCCACGCGATCTCGGTCCCGAACTGGAAATTCAGGCGCTTGTCGTCGATCGACCAGCTCTTGTTCGTCGCGAGGTAGACGCCCTCGTCGACGTCGGCGAGCAGGTCCTCGAGCGTGCCCTCGCCCGGCTCCAGGTGGAGGTTGGTCATGCGCACGAGCGGCATGCGGCTCCAGCCGTCGGCGCGCATGGACCCGCCCGCGCCCGTGCCGAGCAGCGCGGCCGTCTCGCGGGAAGACATGAACGCACGCAGCACGCCGGCCTCGACGACCGGCTCGCGCCGCGCGGGGACGCCTTCGTCGTCCCAGGCGAACGTCCCCAGCCCACCCGGCGTGGTCGGATCCGCAGTGACGTTCATGACCTCGGAGCCGTACCGGAACCGACCCGCGTCCTCGGCGCGGAGAAAGCTCGTGCCGGCATAGGCGGCCTCCGTGCCGAACACGCGATCGAGCTCGGTCGGATGGCCGACCGACTCGTGCACCTGGAGCTGCATCTGCTCGGCGTCGATCACGACCGTGGTCATTCGAGCAGGGCAAGGATCCGCACGCAGAAGTGCCTGCGCCTCCTCCGCGACTCGCGGCGCGTGCCGGTCGAGGCCGAGCGCCTCGACGTACTCCCACCCCGCCTGCGCGCTCGAGCCGCCGTGACTCGACGGGTAGCTTCGCGTCTGGGCCCGCCCGTCCGCGATCGCGAGCGCGTCGATGCCGCCGCCGGACTCCCAAAGGTCCTGCACGACGTCCGCACCCTCCGACGAGGCGAGGGCGCGGCGCTCGCACTGCGCTCTCACGGAGACCTGCCGGACTGCGATCCCGGGAGCGGCAAGGGCGTCGTCCGCGCGCAGGCAGAGCTCGATCTTCTCCTCGAGCGGGACGTCGACCGGATTCCGGCGCGCGTCCGTCCGGTACTCGCCCCTTGCGCCGGGCGTCGGGACGAGCTCGACGTTCCGCTTCAGGCGCGAGGCGCTCGCGCCGGCGAAGGAGACCGCCCGCCGGGCGGCCTCGCGCGCTCCCTCCTCGTCGAGCCTAGGGTCGCACGCGAAACCCCAGGCGCCCCGGACGAGCACGCGAACCCCGATCCCGGCGCTCTCGGCGTCCGAGACGGACTCCACCTCGCCGTTTCGCGTCGCGACCGTCTGCGAGCGGCGCGTCACCGCGCGCGCGTCCGCGTAGTCGGCGCCCGCCGTGGTCGCGGCGTCGACGGCGTTTCGGGCGAGGTCGCGCACGGGCGGGCGGAAGGTTAGTCGAGGGACCGACCAACCTTGTGAGCGGTCTGGCGTCGAAGGGGGGTATCGATTAGCATCGGCTCCCCTTTTCCGGACGGAGGTCTCGCATGCAGAAGCACGCCCGTCTTGTTCTGGCCTTCGCCCTTGCGGCTCTCGCGCTCCCGGGGGTCGCATGGGCGGGCCACACGGCTGACCCGCGATCGCCGAACCTGGTGCCGCTCGGGCACATCGAGGAACCGCGACTCGCGGTCGGGACGGGCGTCCCGTACGCCCAGTTCCACAGCGACATCGCGTTCCAGGGCAGGTTCGCATACCAAGGGACGTGGGGTGGATTCAACATCCGCGACATCTCGGACCCGAGCGCGCCGAGTCAGGTCTCGTTCACGGCCTGCGAGGGCAACCAGGGCGACGTGGTCGTCTATCGGAACATCCTCGTCCGTTCGTGGAACACCGGCGCGGGTACGCCCGGTCTCTTCGGCGCGACGCTGACCTGTGACGGCGTCCCCGTCGCCCCGGGATTCGAGGGTTTGCACGTCTTCGACATCTCGAACCCGGCGAACCCGACGCTCGTCGCCCAGGTCGCAACGCTCTGCGGGTCGCACACGGCGACCGCAGTGCCCGACCCGGCGAACAACCGACTCCTCATCTACAACAGCCCGTCGAGCGGCGGGACGAACCCGCCGGCGAACGCGGGCGCCGGGACGGGCTCGTGCGCGGGCATCTCGATTGTCGAGGTCCCACTCTCGGCGCCGGCGACGGCGCGCGTCCTCAGGCACGAGCTCCTGACGGGTTCGGTCACGGTCGGAACCGCGTCGGTCGCGTGGCAGTGCCACGACACGAGCGTCTTCATCGAGAAGAACCTGGTCGCCTGCGCCGGCGGCCCGGGGATGAGCGTCTGGAGCATCGGCGGCGCCAGCGGAGGCACGCTCGAGGATCCCGCGCTGCTCTACCAGCGCGTCGTCCCGACCGTCACCGTCGGCCACTCGGCGTCGTTCTCCTGGAACGGCGAGATCATCATCTTCGGCTGGGAGCCCGGCGGCGGCGTCATAGCCGAATGCGAGGCGACCGACGACCCGTTGAAGAGGAGCTTCTTCTTCTACCGCGCCTCGGACGGCAGCTTGCTCGGGACCTGGACGCTGCCGCGCCCGCAGACCTCGAGCGAGAACTGCACGCTCCACAACTACAACGTCGCTCCCTTCCTCGACCGGCACGTCCTCGTGCACGGGAGCTACCAGGCGGGGACGGGCGTGATCGACTTCACGTCCCCGTCAGCGCCGCAGGAGGTCGCCTGGAGCGATCCGCCGCCCCGGCCGGTGCCGCCCGGAGGGCCGTTCCCCTGCTGTGACCTGAGCGGGAACTGGTCGAGCTACTGGTACAACGACCTGATCTACGACACGCATATCGGCGAGGGGCTGAACATCTGGCGCCTCGCTGAGCCGTGGGCGACGCGGGCGCTCAGCCTCGACCGGCTGAACCCGCAGACGCAGGTCGAGGCGATGGACTGCACCGTCCGGACGACCGGACGCCTCCGCGCGCGGCGGCACACGATGTTCACCGTTCGCGTTCGCGTCTGGGCTCAGGGCGCCCCCGCGGTCCGCGTCCGCCTCGTCGGCGGAGGCCTCGAGAGGTCGGTCAGGACGAACGCGAGCGGCGTCGCGACGACGCATCTCAGGCCGAGGCGTGCCGGCACGTTGCGCGTCCAGGTGCCCGACACGCTGAACATGGAAGGCTGCCGGACGTCCGCGCGGATCGCGGCGGCGCCGCGGCGCGGCGGCCTCGCTCCGGGCGGGGCGGGGGCGCTCACCGGCCGCCCGGCCTAGCCGAGCCAGACGGGTACGAGCGGCCCGCGCCTCCACACATCGGAGGCGCG
>DATAAZ010000055.1:0-37569 GCA_036259875.1 Gaiellaceae bacterium | reverse complement strand
CCTGGGCGTTGGGCGCCCACACGGCGAAGCGCAGCCCGGGCGGTCGACGTCGTGTTCGCGCGCCCCAGGCGCGGCTACATCGCGAACGACGGCACCGGCATCGACCCGGCCCGCCCGGTCATCCCGCTCGCGCGGCAGGCCGGCGGCATCTGGGAGAGCGCACCTCAGCCGGGCTTCGCACGGTTCGAGGGCGCGCCCTACATGTACCGGATCAAGACCGCCCAGGGCGAGACGAAGTACCGGACCGACATCTTCTCGCGCTGGCAGGTCGGGCAAGGCGACTTCGACCCGAACGGCGACCCACTCCCGCCGAACGTGACGAACGCGATGTTGGACGGCACCGTGAGCTGCAGCCTGGTCGTCGATCCGGACACGATCCGCCGCTCGTTCGTGCCCGACTCGCCCACCCCGGGGACGCACGTGCCGGTCGAGGAGTTCTGGGCGCGCGAGTTTACGCCCGGGACGGCGACCGAGCGGAGAGGGATCAGGACCAACCGCGCGTCCTGCTCGGTCAGGAGGTTGACGAGCCCTGTCCGAAACAGGTCGTGGTCGTCGACGAGCAGGACGCGCGGTTGGTCCTGATCCCTCTCCGCTCGGTCGCCGTCCCGGGCGGGTGTTGCCCACATGTCTCCTCCTGGCCGCGAGGCGATCGAATTCTAGTGGCCGTTAGTGCAAAGTGATAGTCAGTGTTCGGCGGCCCCACGCCAAAGCCTGCGCGCGCGTAGGGAACCAGAGATCGATCTTCGCGCCCTGGACCCCGGCTCCGGTGTCGGCGGCCACGCCTTCGCCGTAGCCGGGGATCGTCAGGCGCGTGCCGAGCGGAATCACGGACGGGTCGACGGCGACGATCCCCCAGCCCGCGGGGATTCCCGTCGCGGTCGTCCCCGCGAGCGAGTAGCCGGTCGCGACGACGGTGATCCGGCCGGCGCTCGCCGCGGGCGCCGCGGACGGCGGCGGCGGGGCCGAGACGGCGACTGCGGGTGTCGCCTCGTCGGCCGCGCCCGCCGTCGCCTCGCTCTCCATCGTCTCGGACGCCTCTTCGGCCTCGTCGGCGCGCCGTGCGAGCCGTCCGAGCTGCGCCTCGTTCACGCGCCGCTCGGTGAGGAGGCGGTCGAGGTACGCGCGCCGCTCGCTTCGTGCGGCGAGGAGCTGCGCCTGCGCGGCGGCGGCGGCGGACGCGAGCTCGCGAAGCTCGAGCTCCCGCGCTGCGAGAGCGCGCAGCGCGCGGCCGACCTCGCGGCGGGCGGCCTTCACGTTCGCGACGACGGCGCGATCCTGGCGTGCGAACCGCCCGAGGTTCTCGAACTTCGAGATCGCGTCGCCGAGCGACTCCGCGCCGAGGAGAATCGAGAGGACGTCCGGGTCGCCCGTGATGTAAAGCTGGCGGATGCGGCCTGCGAGCCGACGGTCCGCCTCGCGGAGCGCACGACGCACGCGCGCGAGGTCGCCGCGCGCGCGCTCCTTCTGCGACTCGACCTCCGCGAGCCCCGCGCGAAGCGCCGCGACCCGGGCCTCGCCGCGGGCGAGCTCCGACTCGAGCGCGTAGAGCTCGACGACGACCGCCTGCGACTCCGCGGCCACGATCTCGTTCGCGGAGCGGAGGCGCTGCGTCTCGCGTGCCGTGTCGGCGCTTTCCACGGCGCGGCCGTCCGCCGTGCCGAGGAGCGCGGAGACCGCGACGAGGGCGAGCGCGAGTCGCGCGCGTGCGCGCGTTCGGACGCGTTCGCCGGCCGGCACGAGGCGGCACGCTAGCACGGTCGGCCGCGTCGCTGCGCACCTCGGAGGCACTCAAAGGTGCTGCTTACTGCACTATTCGGGCGATTCCGACGGTGGTTGCACCGCGTCTTCGACCATTGCTAGCATCCCGCCCTTGTGTCGGCGAGCAGTGCCCCCTGCCCGCCCCACGGGGCCCCTGGTCGAAGCGTGACGCGACCGGTGCGACTAACGACGGCTTGGTCGCTCGTCGTCGTCCTCGCGGCGCTCGCGACGCTCGTCGCGGCGCCCGTCGCCGAGGCCGATCCGCTCCAGTCGCGCCGCGCTGAAGCGGACGCGGTGATGGCGGAGATCCACCAGCTCGACGCGAACGTCGGTCTCGCGGTCGAGGAGTACAACGCCGCGCAAGTTCGCCTCGACAAGATCCAGGCCGACCAGCGTCGGAATCAGCGCCACGTCGCAATTGCGCGGTCGAGCCTACGCCGCGCCCAGCGCTCACTCGAGAATCGGCTCGTCGCACTCTACAAGCGAGGCGACACGACCGTCCTCGAGATCCTGCTCGGCGCCGACAACCTCGACGACTTCCTTGCGCGTGCCGAGACGGTCGACCGTGTCTCGGCCGACGACGCGCGCGTCGTCCGCGAGATCCGTGCCTTCAGGAACGAGGTGAAACGCCGCGAAGCGCAGCTCCGCAAGGCGCGCGCCGAGCAGGAAGACCTCGTTGCCGAGCTCGACGCGAAGCGGCGCGAGATCGAGGCGCAGCTCGCCGAGCGGCGCGCGCTTCTCGCATCGATCCGGGACGAGATCGAGCGGATCGAGGCGGCCGAGGCACGCCGCCAGGCGGAGGCCGAGCAGCGTGCCCGCGCCCGGCTCGCGGCCGCGCCCCCCGAGTCGTCGAGCGGCGGAGGCGGCGGGGCGACCACAAGCTCCGGCGACTACGTCAGCTCCGAGGCGACGTCGGAAGCGGCGCCGCCGCCCCGACACGGCGGCGTCGTCGGGATCGCCATGCAGTACCTCGGTGTGCCATACCGCTGGGGTGGCGCGTCGCCGAGCACGGGCTTCGACTGCTCGGGCTTTGTCATGTACGTCTACTCGCAGGTCGGCGTGTCGCTTCCGCACAACGCGGCCATGCAGTACGGCTACGGAACGCCCGTCTCACGCTCGCAGCTCGCTCCGGGCGACCTCGTCTTCTTCAACGGGCTCGGCCACAACGGGATCTACATCGGTGGAGGTCAGTTCATCCACTCGCCGCATACCGGTGACGTGGTGAAGATCTCGTCGATGACCGGGTGGTACGCCGACACGTACGTCGGCGCGCGGCGGCTTTGAGTCGCTGATCGAGTGGCGCTCCGGGGCCGCTCGCGCTCGCCCGAAGAGGTCGTCGCGGCTAGCCCGAAGCGCTCACGTGGACGTGCGAGAAATGCGAGGCGCGCGTGTCTCCGGTGACGGGCCGCCAGCTGCCGTTCCAGCTTCCCCACATCCCGAGCGGCGAGTAGATCACGTAGTCGATCCCCGGGCGCCCAGCGACGGCCAAGGCGAAGCGGCGCATCGCTGCCGGCGACCCGCCGATGTCGATCGCGCGGCTCGGGTACGCCGCGTGATCGGACGGACTTCCGCCTCCGCCGATCGTCGCGCCCGGACGGTGGCCTGAGACGAGGCTGAGACCCATCCGATCGGCGAGCGAGAGCTCGTCCCAGAGCGACCGCGTGATCGACGCCGGCCCGCTTCCACGGTCGTCGTGCGAACGGCTCGACGAGCCGGTCCGCGAATCGCTCGATGACGACCTCGTGATGCCGAGGTGGCCGAGCGTCTGCGGCCCGACGACGCCGTCGACGACCAGCCCGTGACGCGCCTGGTACGCGCGGACAGCCGCCCGCGTCTGCGGCCCGTAGATCCCGTCGGCGGGGACGCCGAGCGCGCGCTGGACCGGTGCGACCCACCAGGCGCGCACCAGCTCCTTGCCGCCGCTGCCGTTTCCGAAGAGAGCGGCGCGCGTCTCCGGCCCCACGATCCCGTCCACGAGCAGGCCGCGCTCGGCCTGGAACGCGCGCACCGCGGCACGGGTCTGCGGGCCGAAGATCCCGTCGGCGGGGATCCCGAGCGCTCGCTGCACCGCTTTGACGACGGTCCCGCGGCTTCCGACCTTGAGCAGGCGCTCGTCGACCTGCCCGGCGCCGGGCGTCGACGCGCGCGGATGGGCACCTCCTTGCGCCGGC
The DNA here is from genome assembly GCA_036259875.1 of Gaiellaceae bacterium. Classification (GTDB taxonomy): domain Bacteria; phylum Actinomycetota; class Thermoleophilia; order Gaiellales; family Gaiellaceae; genus DATAAZ01. The sequence goes on along the minus strand of DATAAZ010000055.1, from coordinate 33,640 downwards.
GCGAGCGCGGCGACGGCTGCCACGACCAGCGAAGCGCTCGCGACGCGTGCCTGGGGGAGGACTCCTCTTCTCGCAGCGAGCCGCTTCGCCCGCGCGCACGCGAGCGAGAGCTCCCAGATTTCGGCGTCCGAGAGGTCGCGGCGCTGCGCGAGGCGAGCAAGACGCCGGTACTCGGCCGGAGCGTCGAGGTCGAGGATCGCCGCGGAGAGGATGCTGCGTGGAGTGCTCTCACCTGCGGCGGCGCGCGCGCGTCGCTCACGCGAGCGGGCGAGCGAGCGGCGCCAGAGGTCGTCGGCGGCGAGGTCGCGGCGCGGTCGCTCCAGTAGCTCGATCGCTTCGGTCACGTGGCCTCCTTCGACACGCGGTCGATGGGCGCGCCCGAATCCGACACCCGCCTCGGCAGCGGCGAGCGCCAGCCCGACGCGGTCCGGCGTGGCTTGGCTGCTGTGCGAGCGCGCGAGGCTAGCAGACTCCTCCGACGATTTCCGGGGGAAGAGCCGCGCTAATGGCCGGAATCGCCGTGATGGGCGTGGACGACGGCGTGGCCCTTGCCACGCCGGATCATGGCCCGATTCACCGCGAACGCGAACGGCCACGCGATCACGAATCCCCCGAGAAGCGGAAGCCACAAGCGGGCGTCCGTGAGACCCGCCTCCATCGTCCCCGGAACGAGGAGCACGAACAGGTTGTCGATGAACTCCATGATCGCGATCGACACCGTGTCGGCTGCGAGCGCGATCGGAACGACCGCCGCGAGCGGCAGACGGGCGCGTACGAGCGGCAGCGAGGTGAGGCTGTAACCGAAGAGGAACGCGAGCCCGACGGCCAAGGCGATCGAGGCCGCGTCGCCCCAGCCGAGCGCGGTCGCGATCGAGATGCCCGCTGCCTCGCCGATCAGGCAGCCGACCAGGCAGTGGTTCGTCGCGCTTACCGCGAGGCGCTCGAGCGACTCTTCGGCGACGTGCTGGTGCGCGTCGGCCATGAGCCCAACGTACGCGTTATCGGGCGGGCCGGTAGAGGGAAGCGCCGTGCCACGCAGAACAGATGCGGGCTTTCGTTAGGCTCAGCTTATGCGGACGATTTGGAACGGATCGATCAACTTCGGCCTGGTCAACATCCCGATCGGGCTCTCGGTCGCCCAGCAGCGCCAGGACATCGCGTTTCGGACGCTGCACCGCGAGTGCGGCACGCCGATCAAGCAGAAGCGCTACTGCCCCAAACACGAGCGCGACGTCGAGGCGGACGAGCTCGTTAAGGGCTGGGAGTTCTCGAAGGGGCAGTTCGTCATGGTGGAGGAGGAGGACCTCGATGCCGTCGCGCCCGAGCGCTCGCAGTCGATCGACATCGTCCGCTTCGTCCCGGCCGCCGAGGTTGACCCGATTTACTTCGACCGCACGTATTACCTTGCGCCGGCGAGCGCGATCGCGCAGCGGCGGCCGTACGTGCTGCTCCTGGAGGCGATGAAGCAAACCGGGCTTGGAGGAATCGGCAAGTTCGTGCTCTGGGGCAAGGAGAACCTCTGCCTGATCCGGCCGCTCGGCGACTCGCTCGCGCTCGAGACCCTCTTCTTCGCCGAGGACATCCGCTCGCGCGCCGAAATCGACGAGGCGGTCGGGGAGACAGAGCTCGCGGACGCGGAGCTCGCGATGGCCGTCCAGCTCGTCGAGAGCTTGGCGGGCGAGTACGACCCGGGCGACTACCGAAACGAGTATCGCGGCGAGCTCCGCGTCATGCTCGAGGCGAAGCTCGCGGGCGAGGAGATCACGCGTCCGGAGCCCGTCGCTCCGGCGCCCGTGGTCGACCTCATGGAGGCGCTCAAGAAGAGCGTCGCGCAGGCGAAGGCGCAGCGCGAGCCCGGCAAGCCGAGCCGCGCGAAAGGCGCGTCGAGCGGCCGGAAGCGCGCCGCGGCCCGGTCATAGGGCTGCTGGGCCGGTGGCCGAGGCCGGCCGTCGCCCGATCCTGCGGGCTCAGCTCGCCTGCGTCCGGCTGCCGCTGCCCGACGCCTGAAGGTGCGCCTCGAAGAGGCTCCGGTCGATCTTCCCCTGGTAGATGGGGATCGACTCCTCGACGCAGAGCCGGATGACCTCCTGCCGGTCGATCCCGAGCTCCTTCGACAGCTCCTCGGGCGTCAGGTGGTTCGGCACGAACGCTCCTTTCGGTCGACGACGAAAAAGCCCGCCGCGGTCGCGCAGGCGGGCATGTCGGGCTTCGAATGTGAGGTGCCGGCTCAAAGGCGGGCCGCCTTCGAATCCATCGACCACAGGATAGTCGCGCGCCGTGCGCGCGGCAACGACGCCTCGGACGTCGTGCTCACACGGGGTTCGGGAGGTCGATGAACCCCCACTCGACGCCGAATCGCTCGCCGATCCGCTTCGCGAGCGCCTGCACGCCCGACGTCTCGGTGGCGTAATGCCCGGCGGCGACGAAATGGATCCCGGCCTCCTTCGCGAGGTGCTTCGTCGGCTCGGCGGCTTCGCCGGTGACGAAGCAGTCGTACCCTTCGTCGATCGCCTGCGCGAGCTGCCGCGCGGCGCCGCCCGAGCAGATCGCCACGCGACTCATCTCCTCGGGGCCGTAGGGGAAGACGAGCGGCAGCCGGCCGACGAGCGCGTGGACCCGGTTCGTGAAATCGGTGATCGCGACGGAGTCGGCGAGGTCACCGCCCCACCCGACGTCCGCGAAGCGCCGCTCCTGCGGGACGCCGAGCTCGCGGGCGAGGTACGCGTTGTTCCCGATCTCGACGTGCGCATCGAGCGCCAGGTGGTACGCGACGAGGCTGAGATCGCCCTCGAAGAGCGCGCGCAGCCGCTCGCGCATCACGGGGCCGATCTCGCGCGGATCCTTCTCCCAGAAGAGCCCGTGATGGACGAGCACCATCTGGGCGCCGGCCGCCGTGGCGCGCTCGAAGAGCTCGCGAGATGCCGACACGCCGCAGACGATCCTCGTGACCTCGGCGGTGCCCGCGACCTGCAGGCCGATCGGGCCGTAGTCGGGGTACGACGAGACCTCCAGGAGCTCGTCCGCGAACGCGACGATCTCGTCGCGGGTCGCCATTCCGGCTACCCTATTCGCCTCGGGGTGTGGCGCAGTCTGGTAGCGCGCGCCGTTCGGGTCGGCGAGGTCCCCGGTTCAAATCCGGGCACCCCGATGGGAGCGGGGGAACCTCAGCGTTCCCCCGTTGGCCCCCTCGTTCACGACGCTTACCGCCGGCGGTGCCCGGCGGCAAACGTGCGATGGACGATCGCCGTGCACTCGTCCTCGACGTAGTCGACGCCTGCCTGCTCGGCGATCCGGCGCGATTCCGGGGACACGATTCCGAGCTGCAGCCAGACCGCCTTCGCACCGACCGCGACCGCTTGGCGGGTGACGTCGGGGCAGAACTCGGCGCGGCGGAACACGTCGACCAGGTCGATCGGCTCCTCGATGTCGGCGAGCGACGGGACGCACGGGACGCCCAAGACCTCGCGCACGAGCGGCCGAACCGGCATGACGCGGTAGCCAGCTTCGAGGAGGTAGCGCATGACGGAGTTGCTCGGGCGCGTCGGCCGTGGCGACGCGCCGACGAGCGCGATCGTCCGGGCCTCGGCGAGGATCCCAGCCGGCGTCCGCGGCGCGCTCACGACGTCGGTGCCGAGAACGCGGCGCGGGCTTGCTCCGCAGGTGCACGGGCGTCGCAGCCGTGTAGGTGATCGTTGACGAGGCCCATCGCCTGCATGAACGCGTAGGCAGTCGTCGGGCCGACGAAGCGCCAGCCCCGGCGCTTCAGGTCCTTCGCGAGCGCCCGTGACTCCGTCGTCTCGCCGAGCTCGAAGAGCGTCTCGCGCGTGAGCCGCTTCGGGCGGGTTGCCGGATCGGGCTCGAATTGCCACACGTACGCGGCGAGCGATCCCTCCCCGTCGACGAGCTCGACGGCACGCCGTGCGTTGTTGAGCGTCGCCTCGATCTTGCCGCGGTGGCGGACGATTCCCGGATCGGCGAGGAGCCGCTCGACGTCCCGCGGCTGGAACCGCGCGATCCGGCGGAAGTCGAAATCCGCGAACGCGCGTCTGAACCCGTCGCGCTTGCGAAGGATGGTCAGCCAGGAGAGTCCCGATTGGAACCCTTCGAGGCAGAGCTTCTCGAAGAGGCGCCGGTCGTCGGCGACCGGGAAGCCCCACTCGGCGTCGTGGTACGCCCGGTACTCGGGCGCCGAGTCACCCCACCAGCAGCGGACGACGCCGTCCTCGCCCCGGGTGAGTCCCTCCATTCCCGAAGGCTATCCTCCGAGTATGGCCGACCGGATTCGCGTCGCCTGCGTGCAGCTGAACTCAGGCACGGTGAAGGCGGACAACCTCGAGAAGGCAGAGCGCCTCGTCGCGCGGGCTGCGGCGACCGGCGCGGACATCGTCGTCCTGCCCGAGAAGTGGAACGCGATCGGGTCGGCGGAGACCCTACGCGCGAACGCGGAGCCGCTCGAGGGCGGCGAGTCCGTCGAGGCGATGGCCGGCTGGGCGAGACAGCACGGCGTCACGCTCGTCGGCGGGTCGATCACCGAGATCCGCGAGGGGCGCGAGAAGCTCTCCAACACCTGCCCGCTCTTCGAACCCTCCGGCGAGCTCGTCGCCGTCTACCGGAAGATCCACATGTTCGATGTCGAGGTCGGCGGTCACGTCTACCGGGAGTCGGAGGCGGAGGAGCCGGGCGAGGAGACGCTCGTCTGCGAGGCGGAAGGGTGGCGGCTCGGATTGAGCGTCTGCTACGACCTTCGCTTCCCCGAGCTCTTCCGCATCCTCGCGCTCGAGGGAGCCGAGCTCCTTGCGCTTCCCGCCGCGTTCACGCTCTATACGGGGAAGGATCACTGGGAGCTTCTCGTTCGTGCCCGTGCGGTCGAGAACCAGTGCTACATGGCCGCGGCGAACGCCTGGGGAACGCACGAGGGAGGCAAGGCGAGTTACGGGCGTTCGCTGATCGTCGACCCGTGGGGGGTCGTCCTCGCGCTTGCGCCCGACGACGATACGGTGATCGCAGCGGAGCTCGATCGCTCGCACCTCGAGCGAATCAGGCGCTCGCTTCCCTCGCTCGCGAACCGCCAGCCGGCGGCCTATCGCTGGCCCGCGGGAGTGTGAGTGCTTCGGGGCCGCGGGGCGGTCATGAGCGGCCCCTACGCGCGGTTCTCTTCGACGTCGACTTCACGCTTGCCAAGCCCGGCCCGCTCCTCGGCGGCCCCGGGTACCGTGACGCCGCCGCGCGCTTCGGTCTCTCGCTCGACCCCGACCGTTATCCGGACGCGCGCGTTGCCGCGCTCGAGGACCTGCAGCGCCATCCCGAGCTCGACCACGACGAGGAAATCTGGATCCGGTTCACCGAGGACATCCTGCGCGGCATGGGCGCGGACGGGCCCGACGTGCGCGAGATCGCTCTCGAGATCACGCGCGGCTGGGAGCGGTCGGAGAACTTCGAGCTGTACGAGGACGTGCTGCCTGCCCTCGACGCCCTACGCGCCCACGGCTTGAAGCTCGCGCTCGTCTCGAACACGAGCCGTGACCTCGAGGCCTTCATCCGCCACTTCCGTCTCGACGTGGATGCGTGGATCTCGTCGGGCTGGCACGGGAAGGTGAAGCCGAGCCCGTCGATCTTCCGCGCCGTGCTCGAGCTCCTCGAGGCCGAGCCCGAGGAGGCGGCAATGGTCGGCGACTCGCCCGACGACGACGTCGCGGGCGCACGCGCGCTCGGGATGCGCGCCTTCCTCCTCGACCGAGAGCGCCGCTATCCGGGTCGGGGGGACGCGCTCCCGGATCTGCGCGCGCTTCCTGCCGCGCTCGGCCTCGTCGTCGCTACAGACACGGGTTCCGGCCGGGGGGGATGAGCCCGAAGCCCCAGACGCGCCCGCGGTACACGTAGAACGCGCTGACCGCCGAAGGCCCGGAGGCGAGGACGGCCGTGTACCCCCGGCAGGCGCGCTCATCCAGGACGACGAGGCCCTCGCCGACCTCGTCTTCATCGGCGCCGAGCGCGAGCCCGTCGACCGTTCGCCAGCCGTCCGGCTGCCAGAGCGTGAAGAGGTGTTCGACCCGGTGGCGCCGAAAGACGACCCCGGCGCCCTCCGGCTCGAAGCGGCGGTAGTTGAAGTACCAGGTCTCGCGCGCGCAGCCTCGGCAGACGCCGTGCCGCGGCCCCCAGGCGCGCAGGACCTCGCGCTTCGTCATCCCGAGCTCGACGCCCCCGAGTGAGACGCCCGGGACGAACAGGCCGTGCTCGGGCGGGGCGGACGCCGCGGGGGTGGCTACCGCCGGAGCGAGAACGAGCGCGGCGGCGAGCGCGGGAAGCGCCGGAAGGAGTCGCACGTTGCGCACGATACGGCGAGCGACGCAGAGGAGGGCAGCGGTGAACCTCTATACGGACGACTGGGACGTCGAGAGGCGGTCCGTCCGCATCCGCCACATCGGCCACCGGCTGGGCAGCAAGCTGGTCGGCGGCATCCTGCTCGAGCTCCGGCCCGGGCACCGAGGGCCGTACCATCTTCACCACGGAAACGAGGAGCTTGCCGTCGTGCTCGCCGGGACTCCGACCGTCCGCTCGGCCGGCGACGAGCGGCGCCTCGCTCCCGGAGACCTCGCGTTCTTCCCGCGCGGCCGGGAGGGGCTTCACGCGCTCGAGAACCATTCCGACGAGCCGGCACGCGTCCTGCTCCTCTCGTCGAAGGTGGCGCCCGACGTCACGGAGCGACCGGAAGAGGGCCTTGTCGGCGTCTTCGCCGGCGACGTCCCGACGCTCGGCCGGGATGCGCCGTTCGAGGCGTTCTTCCCGGCCGACGCCGCGAAACGCGGCTAGTGGCGAGACGTGCAGCGCCGGGCATGACCGGCCCCGCGGCCGTAACCCGCCCTAGCGCGCAAGCAGGCCAGGCGCCCATGCCGCGAGCGGCGACACGTCGCCGTCGCGGCCGTTCAGGTTGCGGTACCCGAGCGCGTGCTCGGCCTGCATCATCTTGTGAATCTGCGTCGTGCCCTCGTAGATGATCGGGGCACGGGCGTTCCGGAAGTACCGCTCGATTCCGTACTCGGCGGCGTAGCCGTATGCCCCGTGCACCTGGATCGCGAGGTGCGCGGCGCGGAAGGCCGACTCGGTCGCGTGCCACTTCGCGAGGCTCGTCTCGCGCGTGTTGCGGATGCCCTTGTCCTTTAGCCATGCCGCCTGCATGACGAGCAGCTTCGACGTCTCGTACCCGAGGACCATCTCGGCGATCATGTCCTGGACGAACTGGTGCCGGCCGATCGGCTCGCCGAAGGTCTGGCGCTCGCGCGCGTACGCGACCGATTTCTCCAGGCAGGCGCGGATGACGCCACAGGCGCCGGCGGCGACCGTGAAGCGGCCCTGGTCGAGGCCGTACATGGCGATCTCGAATCCCCGGCCTTCGTCGCCGACGCGGTTCGCCGCGGGCACCTCCACGTTCTCGAAGAAGAGCTCGCCGGTCGATCCGGCCCAGACCCCGAGCTTGTGTTCCGTCTCCGCCGCCGAGACGCCGGGCCAGTCGGTCTCGACGACGAACGCCGAGATGCCTCTGTGGCGCGCTTCCGGATCCGTCTTCGCGAAGACGAGCGCATGGTCGGCGACAGTCGCGTACGAGATCCAGTTCTTCTGTCCGTTCAGGACGTACACGTCGCCGTCGCGCCGCGCCGTCGTCTTCATGCTCGCGACGTCGGAGCCGGCCGCGGGCTCCGTGAGGCCGAAGCAGGCGAGCTTCTGGCCGCGCGCCTGCGGGACGAGGTAACGCTCCTTCTGCTCCTCGTCGGCGTACCGGAGGAGCGCGAGTGAGTTCAGGCCGACGTGCACCGAGATGAGCGTGCGGAAGGCCGCTTCGCCGCGCTCGATTTCCTCGCATGCCAGGGCCTCCGACACGAAATCCATCTCGGCCCCGCCGTACTCCTCGGGGACGACGATCCCGAGCAGGCCGAGCTCGGCCATGCCGTCGATCACGGACATGTCGAGGTGGTGGTTGATGTCGTTCTCGACCGCGTTAGGGAGCACGCGGTCCTCGACGAACTGGCGGACGGTCGCCTGGACCTCCCGCTGCTCCGGCGTGAGCTCGAAGTCCATACGGGCGTCTAGTCTAGGCCCGCCGCGGCCGCCCCGGCGTTCGGCCGTGCCCGCCTGAAGGGCTGTTAGATTGCGCCCCAAGGCGCCGCTTGCGACGCCGATGCTTCCGACGGGCGTGCTTTTCCAGCGCGTCCGTCTTACCTAGATGGGTCGATTCATGCGACGTTCCATCGAGCCCTCGTAATGCGCGCCGAGGTCGATGTCCGGCCGGTACGCGAGCGTCGCCGCCCGCGCGCGCCGCAGCGTCGCTCGCTCCTCCGCTCGGTCGCCTGGCGCACGGTTCTCGTCTGGGGCTCGGGGCTCCTGGCCTTCGCGATCCTGGCCGTCGGGGTCGTCTTCGCCGGCTCCTCGTCGAACATCGCCGCCGGCGTTCGGGTCGGCGGCGTCAACGTCGCGGGCAAGAGCGTGCCCGAGGCGGCCGAATCGCTCGAGCGGCAGGCGGCGGAAGCGGCGAAGGTTCCGGTGGTCTTCACCGCCGGGGGCAAGCGCTTCCCGCTTCGGCCGCGCGATCTCGACGCGCGCGTCGACTGGGAGGCGGCTGCGGTGGAAGCGCAGACGGCGGGCACCTGGCGGATGCCGTTCCGCGGCCTCAGGCGCGTCTACGTCAGGCTTTTCGGCGCCGACGTCGCTCCCACGGCGGACGTCTACGAGCCGCGTCTCGCCTACGAGCTCGACCGGATCGCCGGCCGCGTCGACCGGCCGGGCCGGGACGCCGCGATCGTCCTCCACGGGCTCGAGCCCTCGATCGTCCGCGACGAAAACGGCCGCACGCTCGAACGCCGTGCGGCGGCGGACGTCATCGTCGCGGCGCTCGCGAGCTTCGAGCGACGGCCCGTCGCGCTCCCGGTCAAGGTCGGCCCGCCGGCTGTGACGGCGGAGGAGCTCGAGCCCGTGCGCGCGCAGGTGGAGACTGCGCTGTCGCGCCCCGTGCGCTTCGGCTGGAAGGATGCGCACTGGCTGGTGCAGCCGCGCGAGATGGCCTCTCTGCTCCAGCTCCCTGCGAACGGTCGCGACCGCCTCCGGATCGCCGGCCCCGGCGCCGAGCGCTACTTCGCCGCTCTGGCGCGCGCCGTCAACCGCCGGCCGAAGGAGGCGTCGTTCGCGATCGGGGCGAGCGAACGCGTCCGCGTCGTCCCGAGCGCGAGCGGGCGCCGCCTCGACGTCGACGCGACGGCGCGCGCCCTCCTCGCGGCCGCGCTCTCGCGGAACCGTCGCGAGGCGGAGCTCGTGGTCGCACCGGTGCAGCCTCGCATCACGACGAAGGTCGCGCGCGCGATGAAGGTCACGAACGTGCTCGCGTCCTACACGACAGCCTACGCCGGAACCTACGACAGGATCCAGAATCTGCGGCGGGCCACCGCGCTGATCGACGGGACGACGGTCGCTCCGGGCCAGACGTTCTCGTTCAACCGGGTGGTCGGGCCCCGCACGGCCAAGCGGGGATTCCGCGAGGCGCCCACGATCGTCGACGGGGAGTACAAGGACGAGCTCGGAGGCGGCGTCTCGCAAGTCGCGACAACGGTCTTCAACGCCGCCTGGGAGGCGGGCGTGAAAATCACCGACCGCACCGCACACAGCCTCTACATCAACCGGTATCCAGCGGGGCGCGACGCGACCGTCGTCTACCCGGACATCGACCTCCGGCTCGAGAACGACACGGACAACTGGCTCGTGGTGCGCGGCCAGGCGACCGACGCAGGGATCACGATCACACTCCTCGGGGCGCCCGCGAACCGCCGCGTCGTGACCGAAGCGGGACCGCTCCGGGTGACCGGGCCGCCCGAGGTCGAGAGCCATCCGGACCCCACGCTGCTCGTGGGAGAAGAGGTCGTCGTCGACGCGGGCGAGCCGTCGCGCGCGATCGCCGTCAAGCGGATCGTCTACGAGGGCGGGAAGGTCCTCTACGACGAGACCTGGTACACGACGTACCAGTCGGAGCCGAGGATCGTCCGGATGGGCACGATTCCGGTCCCCGAGGAGGAGCCGGCAGCCGCCGCGCCCGACCCGGCGGCGCCGCCCCCGAGCGAGCCGACGCGGCCGCCGCCGCCGCAGCCGCCCGTCGGGACGACGACGGCGCCGACGACGACTGCGCCCGCCTCCTCGGTGCCTTCGGGTCCCTAGTCGCTCTCGGCTGCCTCGATCGCCTCGACGAGCCACGACGGGACGCGGACCGGCCGCAGCGTCCGCGCGTCGACCGTCGCGTGCGATGTCCAGCCGTCCGCGACGGTCTCGCCCGTCTCCCCGGCACGCTCGAGGACGTACTCGAAGCGGAAACGCGCGCCCCGAAGCCCGGCCACTCGCGCGTGAATGCGGAGGAGGTCGTCGAAACGGGACGGCGCCCGGTAGCGAACGTGCGTTTCGAGTGTGAGCGCCTCGAACCCCTGCTCGATCATCTCGCGGTAGCCGCCCCGGAAGCGCGCGAGGTACGCGACGCGCGCGACCTCGAACCAGTTGAGGTACACCGCGTTGTTCGCGATCCCCTGGGCGTCCGTCTCGCTGAAGCGGACGCGCAGCTCGGTCGCGAACTGGAAGCCCTCCACAGCGGCGAACTCTGGCACGTCGGCTGCGGCGCTTCCCGGCTCTCGCGCGCGGGTATCGTCCGGGTCAGTCGAGAGGAGGAGACGAGATGGCGGACGAAAAGCGCGGAGCTGACGGTGGCGTGCTGGGCCGCCTGGCGGGCCGCGGCGAGGATGCGGTCACGAGGCTCATGGACGAGCTCGGGCGAAACCCACGCGTGACGGACGCGCTCGGCCGCGCGATGGCCGGGAAGGGCAAGGTGGATGAGGCGACCCGGAAGACGCTCGGCCGGGTCGGTCTCGCGGCCTCCGATGAGGTCCAAGAGCTGCGGCGCCGCGTCGACAAGCTCGAGCAGCGCCTGGCGAAGATCGAGGCGGGCACCCGGGCGCGGCCGGCGACGACGAAGGCGAGGACACCGGCGACGAAGTCGCCGGGAGCCACCGCCGGGAAGCGGCAAGTCTCGCCGCCGCGCGGCCGTTCGGGCCCGCGGAGCGGCGGCTCCGCGAGCGGCGGCTCGCCGCCCTCGCCGCCGTCGTAAGACCGAGCCGGGACGGCGGCGGGGAGGCAAGAACGCCGCCACGGGCAGCCCGCACGAGCTAGCCGGGAACGCGGACGTGAAGCGCCTGCGGAACCACCTCGAACGTCACCGGCGTCGTGCCCGGCTGCTCGCCGTCCAGCGCGATGGGGAGCGCCTCGTCGGTCTCGACGGTGACGGCGGCGCCGCGCAGCAGCTCGATCTTCGGATGCCCGAGGTGACGGCCGCGGTACACCTTCGGGAACGTCAGCACGAAATCCGCCTTCGTCACGTCGCCGACGAGCACGACGTCGAGGAGGCCGTCGTCGGCGCAGGCGCCGGGCGCCATGCGCATCCCGCCGGCGGTGTACTCGCCGTTCATCGCGAGGATCTCGAACATTCGGCCGGACCGGCGCTCGCCGTCGACCGTCACGACGGCGGGCGCGCTCTCCCAGCCGGCGAAGACGGCGACGGTCGCCCACATGAACGAGAGACGGCCGCCGAGCGCCTTCGACGACGCGTTCGCCCGGCGCGCGATCGCGCCGCTGATCCCGGCGCCCGCGAAGTTCGCGAAGTACGACTCGGCCGGCGAGCCGTCCCAGGCTCGGTAGCGCGCCCGCCCCACGTCGACGACGCGGACCCGCCCATCGCGCGCGACGGCGACCGCGCGATCGACGTCGCCGGGGATCCCGAGCGACCGGACGAAGTCCGTCCCCGTGCCGCGCGACACGACGGCGAGCTCGACGTCGCTTGCGCCGGTATGAAGGAGGCCGTTGACCGTCTCGTTGACCGTGCCGTCGCCCCCCACGGCAACGAGGAGGCGTGCGCCCTCGCCCGCGGCCCGCGCCGCCAGGTCGGCGATCTCGCCCGGACGCGTGCTGAAGAGCGTCTCGCCCGCGAGGCCCGCCGCCGCCGCCCGGTGCGCGATCTCGGGCCACCGACGGCCGGTCGAGCCGTTCGCCGACGCCGGGTTCACTAGGAAGACGGTGCTAATGGCCGGCGGCGGTCACGGTTCCGAGCGCGAGCTCCGTCATCTGGTCGACGGCGGCGCGCATCTCGTCGTCCGAGATCCGGACGAACTCGCCCTCGACGACGACGTCGCTCACGGTGAGGAGACAGCCCGCCTGCACCTTCCGGAGGGCGCCCAGCGTGAACAGGACGGCCGCCTCCATCTCGACCGCAAGGATCCCGCGGTCCGACCAGCGCTGGTACTGCCCGTCGTCCGGGTTGTAGAAGAGGTCGCTCGAGACGATCGGGCCGACGCGGACAGGCTTCCCCAGTCCCCGGGCGGCGTGGACGGCGCCGTGGACGAGCTCCCAATCGGCGGTCGGCGCGTGCGGCTCCCCGACGAGGTGCTGCGCCGTCGAGTCAGCGGGCACGGCCGAGACCGCCACGATGAGATCGCCGAGCTCGAGATCGGGCTGGAGCCCTCCGCACGTCCCGATGCGGAGCAGCCGCTTCGCGCCGAGCCGGACGAGCTCCTCCACGATGATCGCGGCCGACGGGCATCCCATCCCGGTCGCCTGTACGGACACGGGCCGGCCTCGGTACGTCCCGGTGTAGCCGAGCATCCCGCGCTCCGCGTTCTTCTGCTCGGCGCCGTCGAGGAACGTCTCGGCGATGTACTTGGCGCGGAGCGGGTCGCCCGGGAGCAGGCACGCCTCCGCGTAGTCGCCCGCGCTCGCACGCACGTGGATCGGCACGAACGCACCCTAAACGGCTCCCCGCGGCGAGCGGGCTATCGTCTGCCCGTGCCACGGCTCGTTCGGCGGCCGGACCTCGCGCAGATCCTCGCGTTCTGCGCCGAGGACCCGGTCGAGCGGGTCTTCCTCGAGGACGTCGCGCGCCGGGGGCTCGGCCGCTTCGCGGCGCTCGAAACGGACGGGAAGGTGAGCGCGATCTGCCACGTGGGCGCGAACGTCGTCCCGTCGGGCAACGGCACCGGCTGCTTCGCGGACGTTGCCGCCGAGGGTGACCCGCGCATGATCGTCGGCGCCGAGGCGGCGGTCACGGAGCTCTGGGAGGAGCTACGCAACCGGCTTCCAGAGCCGCTCGACGACCGTCCAGGCCAGCCTGTCTACGTCCTCGACGAGACGCCGCCGCCCGGAGAGAGCGGCATCCGCGCCGCGACGCTCGACGACCTCGAGCTGCTCGTCCCGGCGGCGGCTGCGGCCTACCGTGAGGAGGTCGGGGTCGACGCGTATGCCCGCGACCCGGCGCTCTTCGAGTGGCGGACGCGGTCGCAGATCGAGCACGGTCGGAGCTGGATCTGGCGCGAGGACGGCCACATCCTCTTCAAGGCGGAGGCCTCCGCATGGACGGACAGGGCTGTTCAGCTCCAGCAGGTGTGGGTCGAGCCCGAGCTCCGTGGACGCGGCTACGGAAAGCGCGCGCTGGCCGATCTCTGCCGCCTGCTCCTCTCGCGGACGCCGGTCGTGTGCCTGTTCGTGCGGCCGGAGAACGAGGCGGCGCTCGCGCTCTACGAGTCGCTCGGGATGCGGCGCACGATCACGTACCGCTCCGTCATCTTCGGCTAGGCCGAAGGGACACCCGGCCGAGCGATTGCGACGCGCTACGCCTCCCCCGATCCTGAGTTGGGTTTGCGCCGGATCGGGGTCATTGCATCAGCGGTCGTCCTCGCCTTTGCGATCGGCTTCGGCGTGCGCGGGCTCGGTCCGGGTGAGGCGTTCGGGCATTCGTGCAGCGCGACCGACAGGCGCTTCATCAAGACGGCGACGACGAACATGACGGCGCTCGGCATGTGGGCGGAGAGCTACCGAAGCGGCGACATCGAGGCGGACGAGGTCGCTACGCAGGCGCGCGCGGCCGCGAGGCGGATCGTCTACGGGAAGCCGCGCGACCCGGCGCTCCGGCAGGCACAGCGCCTCATGAATGCGATGTTCACGGAGTACGGCGCGGCCGTCGTCCTCGCGGACAAGGAGCAGCGGCGTGCGGGCGAGCACATGCATCGCGCCTACGGGCTCGCCAACTTCGCCCGCGAGATCCTCGTCGCTGCGCGGCCCGGGCTCGCGAAGCAGGGCTGCGACGTCGCTCCGCTCCTGTAGCGGCCGGCCGTGACCGGCCCGGAAACCGGGCCGTACAATGCGGTATGGACACCGCCGCGCTTCGGGCTCGGATCGAGGAACACGTCCGGCGCCACGACCTCGTCCCGCCCGGCGGAGACGTCCTCTGCCTCGTGTCGGGCGGCGCCGACTCGACCTGCCTCCACCACGCGCTCGGCGTCCTCGGCTACCGCGTCTCGGCGCTCCACGTGAACCACCGTCTTCGCGGGTCCGAATCCGAGGAGGACGCGCGCTTCTGCCGCGAGGTCCTCGGAGCGGACGTGGTCGAGGCGCCCGCGACGACGGCGAGGGAGGCGGAGCTGCGCGACGTCCGGTACTCGTTCGCGACCGACCGCCTGCGTGCAACCGGCCACACGGCGTCCGACCAGGTCGAGACGATCGTGTATCGCCTCGCGACGAGCGGCACGACGACCGGGATCCGCGTTCGCCGCGACGACCGCGTCGTGCGGCCGCTCTTGACCGTTTGGCGCGAGGAGACTGCGGCCTACTGTCGCGCGGAGTCTCTGCCGTTCAGACTCGATTCGTCCAACGCCGACACGATCCGGGGTCTCATCCGCCGCCAGATCGTTCCCGCACTCCGCCGCCTGCACCCGGCCGCCGAGGAGAACGTGCTGAAGGCACTCACCGAGCCGCCCCAGCTCCCCGCCGGGACCCGCCGCGCGCTCGTCGAGCTCGTCGCCGCGCAACACGGCTCCAAGCGGGTGGATCTCGGAGCGGGAACCGTGGCCGTCCGGGAGTACGACCGCGTCTGGCTCGAGGCCGCCCCGGTCCCGCTCGACGGGCCTGTTCGGTGGGGCTCGTGGGAGATCGAGGCGCGCATGCCCGGGCTCAAGGTGCGGGGGTGGCGCGCCGGCGACCGGCTGGCGAAGCGACGCAAGAAAGTCCAGGACCTCTTCGTTGACGCGAAGGTCCCCCGGTCGGAGCGAGAGGCGTGGCCGCTCGTCGTTCGCGGGGACGAGGTGGTCGCCGTTCCGGGGATCACCGCAGCCCCGGGCTGGGAACATGCCGTGAGCGCGCGAAGGAGGGAGGAAGCGTGACCGAGCCGGTTGCCGAGAGCGCCGCCCGCAGCTCGACGGTCGTCGATGAGCTGGCCGCGGGCGTTGCCGATATTCTGATCGATGAGGAGACGCTGCAGGCGCGGATTGCCGAGCTCGGCGCCGATGTCACGCGCGACTATCGCGAGCGCGACCTCCTTCTCGTCGGCGTCCTGAAGGGCGCGATCTTCTTCATGGCCGACCTGATGCGCCGCATCGAGCTTCCGTGCGAGGTCGACTTCATGGCCATCTCGAGCTATGGCGCCGGTGTCGACTCCTCGGGCGTCGTCCGCATTCTCAAGGACCTCGACGTCTCGGTCGAAGGCCGGAACGTTCTCATCGTCGAGGACATCGTCGACTCGGGGCTCACGCTCTCGTACCTGCTGCGGAACCTCGAGGCGCGTCACCCGGCGTCGCTCGAGGTCTGCGCGCTCCTCACGAAGCCAGAGCGCCGCGCGAACGACGTCGATTGCCGCTACGTGGGGTTCGAGATCCCGAACCGCTTCGTGATCGGCTACGGCCTCGACTTCGCCGAGCGGTACCGAAACCTCCCCTACATCGGGGTGTTGCGGGACGAGCTCGTAGCGCAAGCTGAGACCGCGTAACCCGATCCCTTTGAGACCGCCTAATCCGTCTCCCGACCGGCCGCCGACTACCCCGGTGGTACGCTTGGACAGAGGACAGGAGCCCCTTTGAGCCGCTTTTTCCGTTCCGCACTCTTCCCGCTCATCCTGATCGTGCTGCTCGTCTACCTGGCGTCGCAGACACTGCTGCCGAATCGCGACGAGCGCCGGAAGATCGAATACAGCCAGCTGATCCAGGTCGTCAACGACGACCCGAGCTCGGTCAGCGAGCTCGTCTTCACCCCGAAGAACCGGTCGATCGAGGCGACGGTCGGCGGCGAGAAGATCAAGACGAACTACCCGAGCGACGAGTCGCAGGCCGCGTTCCAGCGCAAGCTCGAGGTGAACGACGTGGCGTTCGACTCGAAGGGGACCGGCGAGTCGGCGTGGTGGTCGTTTCTCACGTACCTCCTCCCGTTCGTCCTCTTCTTCGGCTTCTGGATCTTCCTGATGAACCAGGTACAGGGCGGTGGCTCGAAAGTGATGAGCTTCGGCAAGAGCCGCGCGAAGCGGATGGCGCCCGACTCGCCGAAGATCACGTTCAAGGACGTCGCGGGCGTCGACGAGGCGGTCGAGGAGCTCCAGGAGATCAAGGAGTTTCTCGAGAATCCGAAGAAGTTCCAGGCGCTCGGCGCACGGATCCCGAAGGGCGTCCTCCTCTACGGCCCGCCCGGGACCGGCAAGACCCTCCTCGCACGCTCGGTTGCCGGCGAGGCGGGGGTGCCGTTCTTCTCGATCTCGGGGTCCGACTTCGTCGAGATGTTCGTCGGCGTCGGCGCCTCGCGGGTTCGGGACCTGTTCGAGCAGGCCAAGCAGGCGAGCCCATGCATCATCTTCATGGACGAGATCGACGCGGTCGGTCGGCACCGCGGCGCCGGTCTCGGAGGCGGCCACGACGAGCGCGAGCAGACGCTGAACCAGCTGCTCGTCGAGATGGACGGCTTCGAGATGAAGGACAACATCATCCTGATCGCGGCGACGAACCGGCCCGACATCCTCGATCCCGCGCTCCTTCGCCCCGGCCGCTTCGACCGACAGATCGTCGTCGACCGGCCCGACCGGAACGGCCGCCGCAAGATCCTCGAGGTGCACACGAAGGGGAAGCCGATCGACACGGACATCGATCTCGACACGCTCGCAGCCGGGACACCCGGGTTCACCGGTGCCGACCTCGCGAACCTCGTCAACGAGGCCGCGCTTCTCGCCGCCCGCCGCGGAAGGAAGACGATCGGCGGGCAGGAGCTCGAGGAGGGGATCATGCGCGTGATCGCTGGGCCGGAGAAGAAGACCCGTCTCCTGTCGGAGCACGAGCGGAAGGTCACGGCCTACCACGAGATGGGGCACGCGCTCGTCGGTCACTATCTCCCGAACTGCGACCCAGTCCACAAGATCTCGATCATCAGCCGCGGCCAGGCGCTCGGCTACACGATCTCGCTCCCGGCCGAGGACAAGTTTCTGACCACACGCTCGGCGCTCATGGACCAGATGGCGATGACCCTCGGCGGCCGCGGGGCCGAGGAGCTCGTCTTCCACGAGGTAACGACCGGCGCCGCGAACGACCTCGAGAAGGTTACGGCGACGGCGAAGCACATGATCATGCGCTACGGGATGAGCGAGAAGCTCGGCCCGCGCGTTCTGGGCCGAAACCACGACATGCCGTTCCTCGGGCGCGATATGGGGGCCGAGCCCGACTACTCCGAGGAGATCGCGCGCGAGATCGACGACGAGATCCGCCGCGTGATCGAGGAGGCGCACGAGCGCGCCGTCAACGTCCTGCGCGAGCACATCGACGAGCTCCACCGGATCACCGAGCTCCTGATCGAGCGCGAGACGATCGACAAGGATCACTTCGAGCGGCTCCTCGCCGGCGAGCCGCCCGAGAGCGTCTTCGCAGATGACGAAGAGGCGAAGCCCGAGCCCGACAAGGAGCCGGAGCGCAAGCCCCGTACCGAGCCGCGGCCGCGCCCGTTCCCGCTCCCCGGCGCGACGATGCAGCCGCCGCCACCCGAGCCCTCGAAGGGCTAGCGTACAGCGCTTCCGCGCGCGAGGCGCGGGCGGCGACCTCCCCGTTCGCCTAGGGTCGTGGGCGGAAGACTGGACTAGGCGCGGATACGGCTGAATGCATAGGTTTGCCGCTTGGCGCCTGCCCCTCCCACCAGCGCCGTCATCCGCGTGCTCATCGCGGACGACCACCGCCTCTTCGCCGAGTCGCTCCGCGCATCGCTGTGCGAGGACGAGCGCATCGACGTCGTCGCGATCGTGGACAACGGCGACGACGCTGTGCAGCTCGCCTCGGAGCTCCAGCCCGACTTGATCCTGATGGACATCCGGATGCCTGTGCTCGACGGCCTCGAGGCGACTCGCCGGATCCGTGCAGCGGGCCTGGGATCGAAGGTGATCCTGCTCACCGGAACGCGAGCCTTGAACGGCGCGCACGCGTCTGCCGCCGGCGCGAACGCGTTCGTCCGGAAGGAGCAGTCGATCGACGTGCTCCGCGAGGTCTTCTTCGAGGTCGCGTCGCTCACGGGGCTCCTCGCCCCAACCCCCGCGTAGCCCGGCCGTCGCGCGTCAGCGCGCCGCCCGCTCGCGCGCGCCCAGTAGGAGACCGTGCACCTGGGCCCAGCGGCTTGCTTCCGTTCGGTTCGCGACCCCGAGCTTGCGGTAGATGTTCGAAAGATGAAACTTCACGGTCTGCTCCGTCACCCAGAGCGAGCGGGCGATCTTCGCGTTCGTGTTGCCCTCGGCGACCAGGCCGAGGATCTCGAGCTCCCGACGCGTGAGCGAGCCGGCCTCGGGCGGAGTTGGCGCGCGCTGACTCGCGGGCCTGCGCATCCCGGGGAAGAACATCGAGGCGGCGAACGTCTGGCGGACGGCCGACGCGAGATCCTCCGGGTGGGTCGTCTTCACGACATAGGCCGACGCTCCGGCCGCCAAGGCCGCGTCGATCTCGTCGGGCTGGGCGCTCGACGAGAGGGCGACGATTCGGAGCGTGGGCGCGGCCGCACGCGCGCGCCGGACGGCTGCGACCCCGCCCGCGCGGCCGTCGCCCGCAGTCTCGGCGACGAGGAGGTCGGGGCTGACGCGCTCGACGAGTTCGACCGCCGCGTCGGGGTCGGTCGTCTTGCCGACGACAGAGACGCCGATCTTCTCGAGGACGCGCTCGACGGCGTCGAGCCACATCGGGTACGGATCGAACAAGACGGCGGTGCGTGCCGCAGAACTCACCGGACCGCGCTCCAGGGGTAGAGAGGTGGAAGTGAAGGTTTCTACCCATTTTCCGGCCGGAAGTAAAGATCGAGGCGTTCCGCTCGAGGCCGCGTTCCCCCGACCGGCCGTCGTCGGAGTGGTCAACGTTACGCCCGATTCGTTCTTCGACGCCGGCGTCAATTACCGCCCCGACGACGCGATTGCGGCCGCGCGCCGGATGATCGGCGAGGGCGCCGCACTCGTCGACGTGGGGGGCGAGTCGACGCGGCCCGGCTCGGAGGGCGTCTCCGTCGACGAGGAGCTGCGGCGCGTCGTCCCGGTCCTGGAAGCGGTGGCCGGGGAGCTCCCCGTCTCGATCGACACCTCGAAGGCGGCGGTCGCGCAGCGCGCGCTCGAGCTCGGCGCCGTCCTCGTGAACGACGTGACTGCGCTTCGCGCTGACCCCGAGCTGGTTCACGTCGTCGCGGAGGCGCGCGCCTACCTGTGCCTGATGCACATGCGCGGCGAGCCGCGCACCATGCAGATCGATCCCCGCTACGACGACGTCGTCTCCGAGGTGGCGTCGTTCCTCGAGGAGCGCCTCCGGTTCGCGACCTCCGCGGGCGTTCGCGAGGATCGGATCTGCGTTGATCCCGGGATCGGGTTCGGGAAGACGGTGGAGCACAACTTGGAGCTTGTCGCGCGGCTGGGCGAAATCGCCGCGCTCGGCCGGCCCGTCCTCGTGGGCGCATCCCGCAAGCGCTTCCTCGGACGCATTCTCGGTGACCCGGACGCGCTGACCGGACCGCTTTCGGCCGGGGTCGCGGTCGCCGTCGTCGCTTATACGCGGGGCGCGTCGCTCTTCCGCGTGCACGAGGCACGCGAGCACGTCGAGGCGTTGGCGGCAGCGGCTGCGGTCGAGCGCGCCGGACCACGCGCCTCGTGACCGAAGTCCTGATCGAGGTCCGGGGGCTCGTGCTGCGTGGGTTCCACGGAGCGACCGAACGCGAGCAGCGAGAGGGGCAGACGTTCGTCTTTGACGTCGAGCTCGCGGCCCACGACGCGGGCGTCCGGAGCGACCAGCTCGCGGACACGGTCGACTACACGAAAGTCGTCGCGTGCGTCCGCTCGGTTTCGGAGCGGCGCCGGTTCAACCTGATCGAGGCGATTGCTGCGGCGGTGGCCGACGAGCTCCTCGCGCGCTTCCCGGTCTCGCGCGTCCGCGTCCGTGTCCGAAAGCCCGAGGTCGAGCTCGAGGCGCCGGTCGAGCACACGGCCGCGACGGTCGAGCGGATGCGGCGCTGACACTGAGGCGCCGACTGGTCGGTCAACACGCCCGAAGTCGTCTTGCGACGACCTAGGAGACCGCGGCCTGGTAGTGGAAGTCGACGTCGTCGAGCGGGCGTCCGCGACACGAGTAGACCGAGCGTTGCCAACACCTGTACCGCGTGCTCCCATTGGTAAGGACGAGCACGACGCGCCGGGTCGATCCGAACCCAGCCACATCGATTCGCCAGGTCTCCGCCATCACGTCGAACGCCGCCGGGACGCGGACGACCGTCCCGTCCGCGTTCTCGACCAGCGCGCTCGCGGCGGGCGACGTCTCGGGCGGCGGCAGGTCGAGCGTCAAGCTGAGCGTTGCCTCGGGCGGCAGGTCCCGCGGCACGAATGCGAGGTAGTCGTTCGAGAGGTGGTACATCGTCCAAGCGGAGCGGGCGACCCCGGCGGGGCCGACCGCGTGCGTCCGCGTCGGGCGCGGCGTCGGGTAGCGCGCGCCCTCGGCGTAGGTGGTCGAGGGATGGACGTTCGCGACGCCGAAGTCCGCGAACACGGAGCCGAACTCGTCGCCGCGTAGGAAGAGCGCGGACTCGACGGCCTGGATCGAATACTCGTCGGGCGCGCCGCGGCGCGCGTCAGCCCGGCGCCAGACCGACCGGACGACGTCGCGTCCGTAGCGCTCCGAGAGGTAGCGGAAGAAGATCCAAGCGCCGTACTTGAAGCCCGCGTCGATCTCGCTCGGGTCGGGGTTGTAGTAGTCGAGCGGGAGGAAGAAGAAGCGCGTGCTCACGGGGCTCGTCCGCAGGTACTGAAGGTTGTCGTCGATCCGGTCGTAGACCTCGTCCTCGATCCACGCCGCTGAACCTTCCATCAGCCAGAGGTCCTCGAGCCAGTCGTACGCGAACTGGACCGCGTGGAAGAACTCGTGCGCCGCCGTCACTTTGAGCGCCCGGAGTCCGGTCGCAGCGCCCTCGAACTGGCTCCGGGCGAAGTCGTCGTCGACCACGCAGTACGCGGAGACGGACCGGCGTCGCGCGCGCGCCGGATCGTCGCTCGTGCAGTAGCCGTAGAGGCCGATCGAGCCGACGTCCGCGACGTAGACGTCGAGCTTCCGATTGGGACCGTGGTTCTTCGACCGAAGATCGGAGAGCGGGCGGCTGAAGCGGAACGCGCCGACCTCCGTCGCCCACACCGCGCGGAAGACGGCCCGCGTCCTGTCCACCCAGTCGGGAATCCGGTTGCGGTTTCGATCCCCGAGCCGCGGTGCATCCGATGTCTCGGTCACCCACCAGAAGCACATGCGCACGTCGCAGACGCGTCGAGCGCGCGTCCGGTAGCCGTGGATCTCGTCATGGCGGTCGGTCGGACGCGCGAGGATGCGCTCGGCACGCGCGCGCTCGGCCGGGTCGAGCTGCGCGATGCGGGCGGCAAGGTCGCGCAAGATCACGGTTCCCTCGCGCGGGCCCGGATGCCGGATGTCGCCGAAGAGACGCCGCGCCCGCGCGGGGCGGTAGAGCGCCATGGTTCGCTCGAGCGCGTACTCGGCCTCGCTCAGGCGCCCGTCGATCAGGGCGCGTGCGAGGCCGTCGTTGCCGGGCGGAAGCAGCGCCGGAAGCTCTCGGCGTGGCTGGGCGGCCCCCGCGGGAGGCGCGGCGAGCGCGAGCAGCCCCACGAACGCGGCCAGGGCGGCGGTCGGCACCGCCGGCCGCCACGATGTCAGACCCCTCATGTGAAGACGCTGGCCACGTTCGAAGGTGCGCTAGGAGCGCATTGTTTCATCGTAGTTGGAACAGCCGCCCCGTCCACGCTCGGCACGGAAAGATTTACGGCGTGAAGGGCGGTCGCGTGCTCGCGTACGTAGGGCTCGGCGGCAACCTCGGCGAACGACGCTCCTACCTCGAGCGCGCGGTGGAGCTTCTCGGGGGCCAACCCGGAATTCGCGTTCTCCGCGTCTCGCCGTTCCGCGAGACGGACCCCGTCGGGTACCTCGACCAGCCGCGCTTTCTAAACGGCGCCGTCGCAATCGAGACACACCTCCCCGCGCGCGAACTCCTGGAGCGGCTCCTCGCCGTCGAGCGGGCGCTCGGGCGCGAGCGAACCGGCCCGCGCTTCGGCCCTCGCACGATCGACCTCGACCTTCTCCTCTACGGGGACGAGACGATCAACGAGCCCGGTCTCGTCGTCCCGCACCCGCGGCTCGCGGAGCGGCGGTTCGTGCTCGAGCCGCTCGCCGACCTCGACCCGCAGCTCGCGCTTCCCGACGGCCGCCGCGTGGCCGAGCTGCTGGACGCCACCGGATAGAATCCCTGCATGTCGCACCTCGACGAGCTCGACGAGTACGAGGCCGAGCTCGAGCTACGCCTGAAGAAGGAGTACACGGCCGTCTTCGGTCTCTTCCGGTACTGCGTCGTGACGCAGGACTCGACGTACCTCTGCAATCGCCTCGATCTCAAGGTCCTGCCGCAGACGAGCTACCCGTTCTTCCACGTCGCGATGGAGGACGTCTGGGTCTGGGACAAGAACCGGCCGACCAGGATGATCCCGCGCGCCGAGGTCTACACGTCGACGGACGTCACGATCGAGGAGCTCCGCGGCGAGGGCGAGGAGCCGGCGCTCACGCCCGAGGCCCTCGCCGAGAAGCTGGGCGAGCGCCTTACCGGCGAAGACGAAACGCCGTAGCACCCGTCCGTGCTGCTGGCCGTCGACGTCGGCAACACGCAGACGGTCTTCGGGCTCTTCGACGGCGAGCGCCTCGTCGAGCATTGGCGCGTCGCGACGGAAGCCGAGCGAACCGGTGACGAGCTCGGCGCGCTCGTGGCGCGCCTGCTCGAGCTACGCGATCTCGACTTCGAGGACGTGAGCGGGGTCTGCCTCTCGACGACCGTCCCACCCCTCGCGCGCGCGTACGCCGACTTCGCGGAGCGCTACGCCGAGGCGCCGTTTCTGCTCGTCGGACCGGGCACGAGGACCGGTATCCCGATCCGCTACGACGACCCGCGGGAGGTGGGGCCCGACCGCATCGTCAACGCGGTCGCGGCCAGAGAGCGCTACGGCGCGCCGTGCATCGTGGTCGATTTCGGGACGTCGACCAACTTCGACGCCGTCTCCGAGGCGGGCGAGTACGTCGGCGGGGTACTCGCGCCGGGGATCGAGGTCTCGATGGAAGCGCTCTTTACGCGCGCTGCGCGGCTGACGCAGGTCGACTATGTGGAGCCCGCGCGAACGATCGGGACGAGCACGACGGCCGCGCTCCAGTCCGGGGTCGTGTTCGGCTTCGCGGGCCAGGTCGACGGCATCGTCGACCGGATGCGGGCCGAGCTCGGCGACGGCGCACGCGTCATCGCGACGGGCGGGCTCGCCGAGCTGATCGCCCCGCACGCGCGAACGATCGAGCGCGTCGACTCGCTGCTGACCCTCGAGGGCCTCCGCCTCGTCTGGGAGCGCAACCAGGAATGTGCCGCATGATCGGCGGAGGAATCGCCCACCGGAACAATTCCCGCCCTTCCATAGACGACCGCATGCTCCGTGAGCGTGTCGCTATGCGCCGTCTCTGCGGACGATGACCTGGTCGAGCTGGAGCTTCGTGAGCGGGTTCGCCCAGAGACCGTCGACCCAGGGGCGGCGGACGAGCATCGTGCGGCCGTAGAAGAGCGGCAGGATCGCCGCGTGCTCCGCGACCCAGAGGCGATCGACCTCGTGGTAGAGCCGCATCCGCTCGCCCTGGTCACGAAGCGAACGGGCGCGCGTCAGGAGCTCCATGATGTCGTCGTCGGTGTAGAACGGCCAGCCTGTGGCCTCGAAGAGGCCGCGGAAGAACCCGTTTGGGTCCGGGTAGTCGGCTGTCCAGCCGCTCACCCAGAGCTGCTCCTCGGTCATGTCGGAGGCCCACAGGTGGATCGGCTCCGCGTTCACGGTCACGCGCGCGCCGAGCTCGCGCCACTGCTCGACGAGCTGCTCGGGCACGTCGGGCACCGCGAGGATCGTCCCGCCGACGATCATCCGGAGCTCCGGCAGCCCGCGGCCGTCCGGGTACCCCGCGTCGGCGAGGAGCCGCCGCGCCAGCTCCGGGTCGTAGTCGGGCGCGATGCGGTGCGAGTGGCCCGGCATCGCCGGCGGGATCGCGCCGCCGCGCGACGCCGCGCGCACGAGGAGCTCGGGCCCGCCGTAGAGCCCCTCCCGGTCGATCGCGTGCGAGAACGCCTTGCGGACAAGCTCGTTCGAGAACGGCGGGCGATCCGGCCGGAAGCCAACGTACGTGACCGAGAGCTCGGCGACGAGGGTCGCGAGCGTGTCCGGCGCCTCCTCGATGCTCGGGTCCGAGACCTGCAGGACGTCGAAGCGTCCGCCCTTCCATTCGTCGACCGGCTCGCGGTTCTTCGCGCGCATGAACTCGATCGCGACCTCGCCGACGTTGCCGCGCTCACCGGGCCAGTGCGGGTTCGCGGCGAGGACGGCGCCCTCGTCCGTCAGCTCCCGGAGCGTGAACGGCCCGTTCCCGACCAGGTTCTCCGGCTTGCGCCAGTCGGCGCCGAGCTCCTCGCACTTGTGCTTCGGCCGCGGGAACGACCACATCGAGGCGAGGATGTACGGGAAGTAGCTCCGCGGCTCGTGGAGCCGGACCTCGAGCGTGCGGTCGTCGAGCGCCTCGGCCGCGGCGATGTCGTCGAGGAGGAAGGCCGTGATCGCCTCCTCCTCCCGCAGGCTCCGCCAGGCGAACACGAAATCTTCCGCGGTCACGGGCTCACCGTCGCTCCAGCGGGCTCCCTCCCGGAGGCGGAAGAGGTAAGTGAGGCCGTCACTCGAGACGCGCATGTTGTCGGCCATCACGGGAACGACGTTCAGCTCGCGGTCGACCGCCAGCAACCCCTGGAAGAGATGCGAGACGAACTGCCCGCCCTCGGTCGTATAGACGTCGCCGGGGGAAAGCTCGTCGGGTGGTAGGACGGCAGTCGTGAGCCGTTCGGTCGGCGCGGGCTGCGGCCGCTCTTCGACCCGGCACGAGAACGCCTCGTCGTAGACCTCTTCTGCCTTCGCGAAGTCGAACGCGAGGTGGTGCGCGAGCGCCATCTTGAAGAGGGTCTCGCGGGCGCGGCGATCGTCGCCCATCCGCGCGAGAAACGACCTCGCGCGCGCGTAGTGCTCGATCGCCTCCTGGTCCGCGTAGAGCTTGCGTGCCGCGTCTCCCGCCTTCAGGAGGTACTCCACCGCCTTCTCCGCCTCGTCCGCCTCGCTGAAGTGGCGCGCGAGGAGGTCGTACACCTCCTCGGGCGAGTCCGCCTGGAGGCGTTCGAGCGCCTCGCCGACGCGCTTGTGCAGCTTCTTGCGGGTCGACTCGACGAGCGTCGAGTACGCGACCTCCTGCACGAGGCCGTGGCGGAAGCGGTACTCGGGTGTCGGCCTGCGGCGCGTCTCGACGACGAGGTCGAGCCGCTGCAGCTCCGTGAGGGCGGGGAGGAGGCGGGCGTGCGGAACGAGTTCCTCGAGGAGCGCGAGGCCGAACGTCCGTCCGATCACGGCTGCGAGGCTCAGCACCTCGCGCGCCGACGGATCGAGCCGGTCGAGCCGGGCCTGCACCGCCCCCTGGACGAGGGCGGGGACCGATACCTCGTCGGGGCGGACGGCGAGCTCCCAGGAGCCGTCGACGCGGCGCAGCGCGCCGCGCTCGACGAGGTCGCGGAAGGCCTCCTGGAGGAAGAACGGGTTCCCGCCCGCGCGCTCGACGAGGACGTCGGCGACCGAGTCGGGGAGGTTCCCCTCCGCGGTCGAACCGACGAGCGCCCGGCTCGCATCCGCGGGTAGCGGTCGAAGCTCGATCTCGCGGTAGCGGTGTGGGAAGAGCTGACGAGCCCGCTCGCCGAGCCGCCACGACCGGTGCTGGCGCTCCGTCCGGTACAGGAAGACGAGCCCGACCGCCGCCTCCTCGGTGACCCGGAGCGTCTCCTCGAGGAGCTCGAGCGTCGACTCGTCCGCCCAGTGGAGATCCTCGAGGATCACGCAGAGCGGCTGCTCGCTCGAGAGCCGGCAAAGGAGCTCTGCGAAGACCTCGAACGTCTGGTGCTGGATGCTCTCCCGGTTCAGCTCGCGGATCCGCTCCGCCGCATCGGGCTCGAGCGCGAGGCCGAGCACGCTCGCGAGGAACGGATACGCCTCGTCGGCCTGATCGCCGAACACCTCGGCGATCTGCGCCTTCAGCTCGAGACGGACGCGCGTCTCGGGCGTTGCCGCCCCGACCCCGAGCCACTCGCGGAGGAGGTCGCGGATCGGTGAGTAGGGAAACGTTTGCGCATACGAAACGGCCCGGCCCTCGACGAAGTGGATGTCACGGTCGTACCGCCGCCGCACCTCGGCGGCGAGCCGCGTCTTCCCGATCCCCGCTTCGCCGGTGACGGAGAGGATGACGCCGCGTCCCTCCCGAAGGCCGTCCATCGCGCGCTCGAGCACCGTGAGCTCGAAGTCGCGGCCGACGAGTGGGCCTTCGGCTGCCGGCACCCCGCGCTCGGATTCGCGGACCCCGCAGACGCGGTATGTCGTGACGGGAGCCGCCTTGCCTTGCAGCGCCTGCTCGCCGAGCCGCTCGAGCTCGAACCACCCGTCCACCTGGCGTGCCGTCATGGGGCCGACGGCCACCTCGCCGGGCGGCGCCAGCTCCTGCAGCCGCGACGCCACGTTGACGGTGTCGCCGAGTGCGTTCCAGCGCTCGCTGAGGTCGGCGTCGCCGTTCCCGCTCGCGATCACGACCGGGCCCGTGTTGACGCCGACGCGGACGGCGAGGTCGACCCCGTATGCATCGCGAACCTCGCCGGCGTAGCGGGCGATCGCACGCTGGATTGCGAGCGCGGCCCGCACGGCGCGCTCCGAGTCGTCCTCGTGCGCGACGGGGGCGCCGAAGACCGCGAAGATCTCGTCGCCGGCGCGCTGCGCGACGGTGCCGGCGTAGCGCTCGACGTGCTCCGTCATGATCCGGAGCACCTCGTCCATCAGGAACTTCGAGCGCTCGGGGCCGAGCCGCTCGGCGATCCCGGTCGAATTGACGACGTCGGCGATCAGGACGGAGACGATCCGCCGCTCGCCGGTCAGAACCGTAGCCACCCCTTGAGGATAACGGGGCCGCAGCGGCTGCCATTTCGCGCGCCGCGGGGTATCTCCGTCCCGCCTAGCCGCCGCCGTAGGCGGAGATCGGAAGGTCGAGCAGGACCTCGTCGCGTGCGGGAAGCTCGTCTTCGAGGCCGGCGAGGACGCTTGCCGCTCGGGGCTCGACGGCCAGCAACCGCGCCTCGACCTCGGCGACGGTGCGGAGCTGGACGAGCTCTTGCTTGAAGGGCTTCGGAAAGCGCCCGCGGCCGAGGTACCAGCCGTAGAACTTCTTGAGGAAGCCGGTCGCTCGCTCTTCGCCGAGCTCGCGGACCGTCTCGCGGACGAAGAGGAGGAGCTCCGCCACGATCTCCGCACGGCTCGGCTCGTGGCCGTTCCGGCCGGCGATCTCGGCGATCGCCCATGGGTTCCCCTGTGCGGCGCGTCCGACCATGACGGCCGCGCACCCCGTCGCCGCCATGACGGCGCGCGCGCGGGCGCGCGACGTGACGTCGCCCGACGCGATCACCGGGACGTCGACGAGCTCGACGAGCTCGGCGGTCAGCGCGTGATCTGCCTCGCCCGTGTACATCTGCCGCGCCGAGCGGGGGTGGAGTGTCAGCGAGGCGGCGCCCGCCTCGGCGAGCCGCGGGCCGAGCGAGAGCGCCGCGCGCGATCCGTCCTCGAGCCCGCGCCGCATCTTCACGCTCACGGGAACCGAGACGGCGTTCGCGACTGCGGCCACGATCCGGCAGGCTCGCTCGGGGTCGGCCAGGGCGGTTGCTCCGGCGCCCGTCTTGGTCACCTTCTTCACCGGACAGCCGAAGTTGATGTCGACCAGGTCGGCGCCGGCGCCCTCGACCATGCGTGCAGCCTCCGCCATGACGGTCGGCTCGGCGCCGAAGATCTGGACTGCGAGCGGGTGCTCGTCGGCGGCGATCCGGAGGTAGCCCAGCGTCCGCTCGTTTCCGTGCTGGAGGCCGGCGCAGCTCACCATCTCCGAGCAGACGAGCCCCGCGCCGAAGCGGCGACCCTGCCGTCGGAACGCCTGGACGCTCACGCCCGCCATCGGCGCGAGGACGATCCGGGTCGGGATCGCAACGGGTCCGATCCGCCACGGGGACGCAAGATCCACCTGCATACGGGCAGGAAATCGTAGCCCAGCGAAACGGCGGCGGCTCTTGACAAGACCGCTATCATTCGCCGGCTCACGGCGCTTACCCCCGCGCCGCGGTTCCGAGTGAGGGGTCTCTGGAGGAAGGCGTGAAGGAAGTTCTGCTGACGCCCGAGGGCTTGGAGAAGCTCAAGGACGAGATCGCGTACCTGACGACGCAGAAGCGCCGGGAGGTCGCCGAGCGCATCAAGCAGGCGCGCGAATTCGGCGACATCTCGGAGAACTCCGAGTACGACGACGCGAAGAACGAACAGGCGATGCTCGAGCAGCGGATCGCCCAGCTCGAGGAGCGGCTTTCGCGTGCCCGGC
This sequence comes from Gaiellaceae bacterium, assembly GCA_036259875.1. Taxonomy (GTDB): domain Bacteria; phylum Actinomycetota; class Thermoleophilia; order Gaiellales; family Gaiellaceae; genus DATAAZ01. Next base: position 4,778 of record DATAAZ010000055.1, on the reverse strand, counting down.
TGATCGAGGCGGGCGAGGACACCCCGAAGGGCGTCGTCGCAGTCGGCACTCGTGTCCGCCTCAAGGACATCGACGCGAACGAGACAATCGAGTACGTGATCGTCGGCTCGGCGGAGGCGAACCCCGCGGAGCGCAAGCTCTCCAACGAGTCCCCCGTCGGCAAGGCGATTCTCGGCCGCAAGAAGGGAGAGACGGTCGAGGTCGCCGCCCCGCGCGGCTCGCTCAAGTACAAGATCATCGACGTCAAGGCCGCCTAGAGTCACGCGCTTCGCGCGCCCGAGGGAGCGGCCGCACGCCGATCCGTAGCGAGCGACCGCGGGTGAGCTCGTCCCGGCCACGTCCCGGAAGTCAACCCCCCGCGTGGCTCGCCCGAGTCCTCAGGACACGGCTCGCGGGTACAGTGGCCGTATGGGCGCGCGCCGCCGGATCCGGCGGCTCTGGACGGCCGCTCGTCGCCTGCTTCGCCGGAGCGATCCTCCTCCCGAGCCTCCGTGGGGCGACGACGAGCCCGCGCTCGTTCCGGTGGGGCCGCCTCGCCGGCGGCCGCCCGGGGCAGCCTCGGCGCTAGAGCCGCCCGCCGAGCCGGACCCGCTCGAGTATCCAACCGAGACCGACGCCTACGGCCGGCCCGTCGACGAGGACGACGACGCGACGGGCGGCCTCGGCCGCGCCGCGAACTAGACTCGCGCGGTCGTGCCGCTCGCGAAGCGCTTCCCCGACCGGGACGAGATCGCCGCGGTCCGGCGGGAAGCGGAACGGCTCGAGCCCGGGCGGGAGGTTTCCGAGCGACGGAGGTTGGCCGGGCGCGTGATGGGCCGCCGTGGGCACGGCAAGCTCGTCTTCCTCGACCTCGTCGACCTCTCGGGCCGGATCCAGCTCGTATGCGCCGCCGAGCGGACAGGCCGCGTGGACGTCGACCTCGGGGACGTCATCGGGGTCGAGGGCGTGCCCGCCAAGACGAAGCGCGGCGAGCCGTCGCTCGCGGTCGAGCGGCTCGAGGTCCTTGCGAAGACGAAGCGTCCGCTTCCCGACACGTTCCACGGCCTCCTGGACGCCGAGACGAGGTACCGCAAGCGCTACCTCGACCTGCTCGTGAACGAGGAGACGCGGGCCGACTTCCTCGTACGGACGCGACTCGTTTCGGCGATCCGCACCTACCTCGACTCACACGGCTTCGTCGAGGTGGAGACGCCGGTCTTGCAGCCCCGGTACGGCGGGGCGTTCGCCGAGCCGTTCATGACGCACCACAACGAGCTCGACGTCGACCTCTACCTTCGCATCGCGACCGAGCTCTATCTCAAGCGCCTCATCGTCGGGGGGCTCGAGCGCGTGTACGAGCTCGGCAAGGACTTCCGGAACGAAGGCATCTCGTACAAGCACCAGCCCGAGTTCACGATGCTCGAGTGGTACGAGGCGTACGCGGACTACCGGGACACGATGGCCCGGATCGAGGAGCTCGTCGAGACCGTCGCGCGCGACGTGCTCGGCCGGACCCGGGTGACGTTTCGCGACCGCGAGCTCGACCTCGCTGCGCCGTGGGAGCGCGTTCCGCTCGTCGACGCGCTCGCTCGCGAAGGCGTCTGGTCGCCCGACGAACGCGAGCTTCGCGGCCTCCTCGAAGGCCGCGGCGTCGACACGAGCCGCGACCGCACCTGGGTGCAGCTCGTCGACCACGCACTTAGCCACTTCGTCGAGCCGAACCTCGTCCAGCCGACGATTCTGTACGACTACCCGGTCGAGCTCTCGCCGTTCGCGCGGACGACCGACCACGATTCCGGGCTCGTCGAGCGCTTCGAGTACTTCGCCGGCGGAATGGAGCTCGGGAACGCCTTCACGGAGCTCAACGACCCCGACGAGCAGGCCGAGCGGTTCCGCATGCAGGCCGGCGAGCGAGAGGCGGGCGACGAGACGGCAGAAGCGGGCGACCTCGACTACGTCGAGGCGCTCGCGCACGGGATGCCGCCCACGGGCGGACTCGGGCTCGGAATCGACCGGCTTGCGATGCTCTTCACCGGCCGGGAGACGATCCGCGACGTCATCCTCTTCCCGACGCTGCGTGAGCGGCAATGATCAGGAACGGCGTCGCGGCCAGGCCGGCGCCACGCCGCCGCCGTACCCGCGCCCGGTTCCGGCGAGCAGGTAGACGCTCGCGAGCCCGGCCCACTCGCCGTACGGCGCGAGCAGCTCGCGGGTGTCGTCCGCGTCGGCGGGGCGACCGCGAAGCGACGTGCAGAGCTTGATGAGGCCGAGGTCACCGACGAGACCGAGGTCGAAGCGGCCGAGACCGTGGAGCGCGACCATCGCGGCCGACCACGGACCGAGCCCGCGCTCCCGCTGGATCCGGACGGCGAGCTGCGCGCTCGTGACGGTCCGGAACCGCTCGAGATCGAGCTCTCGGGAGAGCCGGACGAGCGCGTTCGCCTTGCGGCTCACCAGCCCGTGGCGCTCGAGCTCGGCGGGCGCGAATCCGGCGAACGTTGCGCGGGTCGGCGGAAGCCGTAGCCCCGCGTGCGGCGGCGACGCGAGACGGAGGAGGCCCGCTTCGAGCCGCCGTGCCGCCTGCGCCTGGATGAGCTGGCCGCATACCGCCTTCAGGAGCGCGTGCGTCACCGTTGCGACTCGGAGCGGCCGAAGGCCGCGGTGCGAGCGCACGGCCGGACCGAGGAGCGGATCGCCCGCGAAGCGATCGAGGAAGGGCGCGTGATCGTCGTCGACGGCCAGCATGAACCGCAGGTGCGCGAGCGCGGCGCGGCGAGAGCACGTGTCCACGAGCACGGCGAGCGAGCCGTCGGATCGCTGCCGAACGCGCGCGAACGCGGGCGCGCCGCCCGCCTCGTAGACGAGCGTAAGCACGCCGTCACGGAAGAACCGTGTCGCGTCGCTTCGCAGGCGGACGGACTCGGCGAGCGAGTACGGCGGCCGGGGCTCCAGCGTTATCTCGCCCGCCACGGGCCGGGACGTTAGCGTTCGATTGCGGCTGGAGCGCCGCGAGGGCCGTAGCGCGCCGGCGGATCCGTGAGCGTCACGAACTCGAGGCCCCGCTCGCGAACCGGCTCGATCAGCTCGAGGAGCGCAGTGACCGTGGCGGAGCGGTCCTCCGCCTCCGGTGCGAGCGGAAGCTCCATCGCGTCGTGGAGGAGGAGGACGTCGCCCGCGGCGAGGCTGCGCGCGCGCGCGACGACCTCGTCGGGGGTTGTCCCGGGCCGCCAGTCCTCCGCGTCAATCGTCCACAGCCACGGGCGGAGCCCGGCGATCCGGACTGCGATCGCGCTTCGCCCGCTGTAGTGGCCCTGAGGCGGCCGAAAAAGGCGGACGCGACGCCCGACTGCTTGCTCGACGGCGCGTCGCCCGGCCCGGTAATCGTGAAGGAGCTGGAGCCACGAAAGCATCCCGGCGTCAACATGGGAGAAGGAGTGCGAGCCGATCGCATGGCCCTCGGCGACGATGCGCCGCACGAGCTCCGGATGGCGGACGACGCGCTTGCCGACGACGAAGAACGTCGCGCGAACCTGCTCGTCGGCGAGCACGTCCAGAACCCGTGGCGTGAACACCGGATCCGGACCGTCGTCGAACGTGAGCGCAACTCCGGCAGCGTCGAGCCGCGAGCGGACGGGTGACACACGGTAGGCGAGCTCGCGGAGACGGCGCCGCGGGTCTCGCGCGGCTGTCGCGGTCATCGCCGGAAGCGTACAAATGGTCTCGGGAACGGATCAGCGCGCTGCGCTCGCCCGCAGCGTCGCGAGGACGGAGCGGCGGAAGTTCTCTTCGGTGAAGCGGCCCGACTCGATCGCCCTGGGGCCAGCTTCCGAGCAGCACCGGTGCAGGGCCGCATCGTCGAGCAGACGCTCGATCGCCTCGGCGAGCGCCCCCGCGTCTCCGGGCGGCACGAGCAGCCCGGCGCCGTCGAGGATCTCCACCGAGCCGCCGTGCGCGGTCGCGACGACCGGGACGCCGACGCTCATGTACTCGAGGATCGAGAGCGGCCCAGCTTCGGGGTCGACGCTCGCCGAAACCCCGATCGACCACGTCCGGACCCGCGCAAGAACGTCGTCGACGTGGCCGAGGAACGAAACGCGGCCGGCCAGGTCGGGCTCAGCCGCCCGCCCGCGAAGCCGCTGTACGTACTCGGCATCCTTCGGGAACGTCCCGCCGACGAGCTCGACGCGGACGTCGCGCCGCCGCAGGCGTGCGGCCGCCTCGAGGAGGACGTCCTGGCCCTTCCACGAGGTGAGGAGCGCGGTGCACCCGACGATCGGGACGCCGTCCCGTCTTGCCGGCGCCGGGTCGACCGGCCACGGGACGCCGTGGCGAACGACGCGGGCCGGGATCCCCGCCTCGCGTACCGGCGCCGCGGCCGCCTCCGACACCGCGATCGCCTCGTCGACGCCGCCGCCAAAAACGCGGAGGTACGCGAGCCAGTCGCGGCGGTGGACGACGTCGTGCACGAGCCAGGCCGCTGGTACGCGAAGGCGCGCGAAGCGAAGCGCGGGGAGCGCGAGGATGCTGTTCGCGAGGACGAGGTCTGCGCCGGCGGCGGCGCGGCGGAGGCGCCGCGCCGCAACCACGCTCCGGGCGAGTGCGACGGGCACGCCCGCAGCGCGCGGGCCTGCGGGGAGCTTGAGGTCCGGCGACCATCCGTGGGCGATGCCTTCGGCGCGGAGCACGCGCAGGAGCACCGCCTCGGCGCCAGAGACGAGCGACGTGTGCGAGAGCGCGACGACGCGCAGCGCGCCGTCGCCGGCGGCGCGAATCACGCGCTCCCTATCCGCGTCGACCGG
>DATAAZ010000054.1:0-14494 GCA_036259875.1 Gaiellaceae bacterium | reverse complement strand
GCATGTTCGGCCACCAGATGGACGTGGGCGGGCCGCTGCCCGGCTCGCTGCCTACCGGCGCCACCCCCATCTTCGGCGAGGGGCTCAGCATCCCGCCGGTGAAGATCTTCCGCGAGGGCGTCCTGAGCCAGGACGTGCTCGACGTCATCCTCAACAACGTCCGCATGCCCGAGATGAACCGGGCGGACCTCCTGGGCATCATCGCGGGCTGCCGGACGGGCGAGAAGCGCGTGCACGAGCTGTGCGAGCGCTTCGGCAAGGACACCTACCTCGCCGCGTGCCAGGCACTCCTCGACCGCACGTATAACGCGATGGCGAAGCTCATCCTCGCGGCCATCCCGGAGGAGCCGCAGTCGTTCGAGGACTGGATCGACGACGACGGCCTCGGCCACGGCCCGTACAAGATGAAGCTGACGATCTGGCGCGAGGGCGAGCACGCCTACTTCGACTGGTCGGGGACCGACCCGCAGGCGATGGGCCCGGTGAACTTCTACCTCTCGGAAGCGATGTTCAAGATGTTCATCGGGGTCTACCTGATCATGGTCTTCGACCCCCAGATCCTCTTCAACGACGGCTTCTATCCCCTCCTCCACGTCGTCATTCCCGACGGAAGTCTCCTGCACCCGAAGTTCCCCTCGGCGCTCGGCTCGCGGACGCACGCGCTCACGCGCCTCTTCGACGTGCTCGGCGGTGCCCTCGCCCGGAAGAGCCCCGAGCACACGACCGCGGCGGGCTACGGCACGAGCCCGTACATGCTCTACTCGGGCTGGGACGGGAGAGGCACGTTCTTCTACCTGATGGAGATCTCCTACGGCGGCCTGCCCGGGCGCCCGATCGGCGACGGGCCGGACGGCCACTCCTGGTGGCCGCTCTTCCAGAACATCCCCACCGAGTACCTCGAGGCGTACTATCCCGTGCGGATCGACGGCTACACGACCCTCACCGACTCCGGCGGCGCCGGCTTCCACCGCGGCGGCAACGGGATCGAGAAGCGGTACGTGTACCTCGAGCCGGGTGAGGTCTCGATCCACGACGACCGGTGGCTCACGTACCCCTGGGGGATCATCGGCGGGAAGCCCGGCAGCCGCTCGGAGAAGATCCTCCGCCGCGTCGACGGGACGGAGGAGCTGCTGCCGTCGAAGTGCGACGAGGTGCAGGTGCGCCCCGGCGACGTCCTCGTCTACCGGACCGCCGGGGGCGGGGGCTGGAAGGACCCGCTCGACCGCCCCGTGGAGCGCGTCGAGGCGGACGTCGCCAAGGGCCTCGTCTCGCGCGAGAAGGCGGAACGGGACTACGGCGTCGTCGTCGGCGACGCGGAGGCGACCGAGAAGCTCCGGGCCCGCATGCGGGAGGAGCGCGGAGAGCTTCTCGACTTCGACTTCGGCCCGCCGCTCGACGAGATCCGCGCACGCGCGCGCGAGGAGACCGGCCACGAGCCGCCGCTCCCCCCCGAGCCGCTTCCCTGGGCGCCGATGGAGTCGGCCGAGGACGCGCTCCAGCGCGTCCGCGACGTCGGAGACCGGCAGATGACCCTCAGCGAGGCGCGGTGAGCGAGCACGCCGGCTTCCACGGCCGGGCGGGCTTCGGGGATCGGCCGGCGCTCCTCGTCGTGGACATGAACGTCGCTTTCACCGATCCGCGGAGCCCGCTTGCATGCGACCTCGACGACGTCGTCGGCGCGATCGCCCGGCTCCTCGACGAGGCCCGCCGCGCGCAGATCCCGGTCGTCTACACGACGGTCGCGTACGACGAGGGGGGCAAGCAGGCTGCCGCCGCGTTCATCGACAAGGTCCCCGCACTCCTGACGCTGGAGGCAGGGACGGGCTGGGTGGAGATCGACCCGCGGATCGCCCCGTGGCCGGGCGCCCCCGTCCTCACGAAGCTCTTCGCGTCCGCCTTCTTCGGGACGACCCTCGGGAGCCTGCTCGTCGCGGCGGGCTGCGACAGCGTCGTCGTCACGGGCGCGTCGACGTCGGGTTGCGTGCGCGCGACCGTCGTCGACGCCCTCCAGCACGGCTACCGGCCGCTCGTCCCGCGCGAGGCGGTCGGCGACCGCAACCCGCGGGCGCACGAGGCCAGCCTCTATGACATCGACGCGAAGTACGGCGACGTCGTCTCCCTCGAGGAGGCGCTCGACTACCTGGAGGAGCTCGCTGCCGCACACGCTCGCTGAGAAGATCCTCCTCGCGCACGCCGACGCCGACGACCTCGCCCCCGGCGACGTCGTGATGGTCCGCTGCGACGTCGTCATGGCGAACGACGTCACCGGGCCCGTTGCGTTCCGCCAGATGGAGAAGATGGCGATCGAGCGCGTCTTCGACCCGGCCAAGGTCGTCATGGTCAGCGACCACTTCACGCCGGCAAAAGACGTCCGCTCCGCCGAGGTGCAGCGACGGCTGAAGGAGTGGAGCGCCGCGCAGGGCGTCACGTACTACGGGCAGGGGCGCGGTGGGATCGAGCACACGCTCCTCTGCGAGGAGGGCTGGGTCGTCCCCGGCTCGGTGATCGCCGGGGGCGACTCGCACACGTGCACGTACGGTGCCCTGGGCGCCTTCGGCAGCGGCCTCGGCTCCACCGACATCGCCGCCTGCCTCGCCTTCGGCGAGTTCTGGCAGACCGTCCCCGGGACGATCGAAGTGGAGTACGTCGGCGAGAAGCGGCCGTTCGTGACCGGCAAGGACTTGATTCTCGCCGTCCTTGCGGAGATCGGCGTCGGTGGAGGCACGAACGGCGTGCTCGAGTTCGTCGGCGAGGCGGCCGAGGCCCTCTCCGTCGACGAGCGGCTCGCGGTCGCGAACATGGCCGTCGAGGCGGGCGCGGAAGCGGGGCTCTTCCCGGCCGACGACGTCGCCGCGGAGTACCTCGAGGGAAGGACCGAGCGCGCGTGGACGGCGGAGCGGTCGGACCGGGACGCATCGTTCGTGCGCCGGGTCAGGATCGACCTCGCGGACGTGCCTCCGCTCGTCGCCCTCCCGCACCTTCCCGGCAACGTCGTCCCCCTCGAGGAGGTCCGGGGGAGGAGGATCGATCAGGTCTACATCGGCAACTGCGCGAACGGGACGATGACCGACCTGCGCCAGACCGCGGACATCCTCGCGGGGAGAAGGGTGCATCCGGACTGCCGGGCGATCGTCGTCCCCGCCACCCAGCGCATCTACCGGGAGGCGATGCGCGAGGGCCTCCTCGACGCGTTCGTCGAGGCAGGGGCGATCGTCTCCACCCCGACGTGCGGAGCGTGCTTCGGCGGCCACATGGGCCTCCTCGGAGCGGGCGAGACGGCGATCACGACGACGAACCGCAACTTCCGCGGGCGGATGGGCTCACCCCAGGCTGCGGTGCACCTCGCGAACGCGTGGGTGGCGGCTGCCGCAGCCGTGGCGGGCGAGGTCGTCGACCCGGCGGACCTCCTGGAGGGCGTGCCCTCGTGATCGTCGAGGGGAAGGCGGTCGTCATCCCGGAAGACGACGTCGACACCGACGTCATGTACCCCGGCGCCCAGCTCAACATCGAGGATCCCGAGCAGATGACGCAGTACCTCTTCGAGGGCTACGACCCGTCGCTCCGCGAGCAGCTCGTCGGCGAGACGGTCATCGTCACGGGCGCCAACTTCGGGATCGGCTCCTCGCGCGAGCACGTCCCGCAGGCCATGAAGGCCTCGGGGGTCCGTTGCGTGCTCGGGAAGAGCTTCGCCCGCATCTTCCGCCGCAACTGCATCAACCTCGGGCTGCCGATCGTGACGTGCCCGGGGGCGGCGGACGCGGCCGCGCCCGGCTCGCACGTCCGCGTCGACACCGACACGGGCGAGGTCGAGGTGGACGGGCGAACGTTCCAGGCGGGCGCGATCGACCCGTTCACGCTCGAGCTGGTGTCCGAGGGCGGCCTCGTTCCCTGGGCGCGACGGCGCGCTCGCGAGGAGGCGAGATGATCGTCAGGGACGCGGGCGACGCCTGGCAGATCGTCCTCCAGACCGACCACGCAGAGCTCTCCGGCCAGCTCGCCCGCGCGTGGACCCAGCAGGGCGAGCGGTTCGCCTCCGTCGAGATCGCGGCGCGGCGGCACGACGACGGCTGGGCGGTCTGGGAGCGAATGCCGGGGCTCGAGCCGGGAGGCGAGCGACCGCGGAACTTCCTCGATGTCCAGGTCCTCTCGCACCTCGCCTTCTACCGGGCGGCGATCGCGGCGGTCACCGACCACGACCCCTACGCCGGCCTGCTCGTCTCCATGCACGGAGCGGGCATCTACCGCCACCGCTACGGGCGCGACCCCGGGCTCGAGCTCACGTTCGCCGGCGAGATGAAGGAGCAGGTCGACGCCTTCGTCGCCGAGCAGGAGGCGGACTACGGCCGTCGGGCGGCCGAGGTCGGCGTCGACGAGGAGCGGCGGTGGGCCGACTACGAGCTCCTGCAGGCGTTCGACCGGCTCTCGCTCTACTTCTGCATGCGCGACGTCGAGGGCGGGGAGGCGGCCGAGCTGGACGGCCTCCGCCTCGAGCCGCTCGGCGCCTGGCGCGTCCGCCTCGAGCCGTACCCGTTCACGGGAAGCTCGGCCCGCTTCGAGCTCCTGCGCCGGGTGCTCCCGAAGCGCGCGTGGAGCGAGGACGAGTTTCGCGAGGAGTTCTTCGCCTCGGCGCCCGTGCGGACGGAGATCACGATCGAGCGCTGACCATCGATCGGTCGAAGTCAGACATCGTGCGATAATCGAGGCGCGAAGGGAGGTCGCTCTGGAAGGCACGGTGGAGGTCAACGGAGTCAACCTCTGGTACCGCCTCTCCGGGGAGGGAGAGCCCGTCGTCCAGATTCACGGTGCCGGCTTCGGGCACTTCAACTTCGACCTGGCGACGCCGGAGCTCTCGCGGCACTTCCGTGTCGTCGACTACGACATGCGCGGCTACGGTCAGTCGGACCGGCCCAGGCAGCACTACGACATGGAGGTCTGGGCCGACGACCTCGCGGGGCTCATGGACGCCCTCGAGATCGAGCGGGCGCACGTCCACGGAACCTCGATGGGCGGCGCGATCGCCATCGTCTTCGCCGGAAAGTACCCCGAGCGGACCGCGTCGGTCGTGATCAACTGCGCCGCCGCGAAGCTCGGCCGTGCCGGCCGCCTCGTCTTCCGGAACTGGATCGACGTCGCACGCCTCGATCCCGAGGGGCCGGGCAGCCGAACGCTCGCGGAGCTGATCGCCTGGGAGGCGTTCTCGAAGGCGTTCCTCGAGCGGGAGGACGCCCCGGCGGCGATCGACAACACCCAGCGCATCCTGCGCGAGTCGAACGACCTCGAGGTCTTCACGGCCGCCTGCCAGGCGCTCTGCGACATGGACGTGACCGGGTGGCTCCCGAAGATCACGGCGCCGGCGCTCGTCCTCGGCGGTGACGAGGACGTCATGACGCCCTGGGACCAGGGCCCCGCCGGCGCCGGCCAGGAAGCCATCTACCGCGGGATCCCGGGGGCGGAGAAGCATGTCATCCGCGGCTCGGGCCACTCGACGATCTTCGACAACGCGGAGGAGCACAATCGCACGGTCGCCGACTTCTTCCGCCGTCATCCCATCGCGTCCGCCTGACGGGTTCCCTAACGAACGGGGCGAAGGCGCGTCTTACGGTGCAGATGGCCTCGCTGCGGCGCGTGCTCCACCCCGTCGGCGCGATGTCCGACTTTGGGCCGATCCCTATTGACTCGTGCGACGCAAGATCGTATACAGACAACTTCAGATGTCGGGTAGCGGCACGCATCGGTTCGTCGCGAAAACCGGCGCCGCGGGCCGTCCGTACCCCCACTCGCCGGCGGTCGGCGAGCAGAAAGGAGGGCTCCCGTGAGTGAGCGGGACTGGTTCGAGAGGATGGAGAGGGAGCGCATCACCCGGCGCGGGTTCGTGAAGGGAGGCCTGGCGGGGGCGGGCGCGCTCAGCTTCGGGGGGCTCCTCGCTGCGTGCGGCGGGGACGGCGATGGTGATGGCGGGGGCGCCGCGCAGGAGGCGGGCACACAGGAGGCGGAGAAGTTCACCGGCACGCTTCGAGTTACGGGCCTCGGCGTCGACCTCATCGACCCGATCCGGGAGGCGGCCGAGAAGGCGCTTGGCTTCACGCTCGCCTTCGACGTGACCGACACCGTTACCGGGCGGAACAAGGTCGTGACGCAGCCGGATTCGCTCGACATCTTTTCCGGCTACTTCAACGACATCGACCAGATCTGGCCGAGCGGCAACATGGTCCCGATCCCGACCGACCAGATCGAGCGCTGGGACCAGCTCACCGGGCTCTACAAGACGGGGAAGGTCGCGGAAAACGAGGAGAACCCCGACTGCCAGCTCGGCGACGGGGATGCGCCCTTCCGGAAGATGTACTTGACCGAGGACGGCGAGCTCACGTCGTGGGCCGACCCGGCGACCGGCGAGGTGTCGGGCGACGAGCCCGGACTCGTGACCATGGTCGGCGGCAACTTCAACATGGATTCGATGGGCTACAACGGCGAAGTCATCCAGAAGGAGCCGAACCAGGTCAACTGGGACGAGCTCCTGAACCCGGAGTGGCGCGGCCGCGTCGCCGTGCTCAACGACCCGTCGATCGGCATGCAGGACGTCGCGAACGCCGCCGTCCAGGCGGGGATGATGGAGTTCGAGGACCTCGGGAACATGACGCAGGAGGAGATCGACGGCTTGATCAAGCTCCTCCTCGACCTCAAGGGCCGCGGCCACTTCCGGGCGTTCTGGACGACGTTCGACGAGTCGGTGACGCTCATGCAGTCCGGCGAGGTCGTGATCGAGTCGATGTGGTCGCCGGCCGTCGCGCTGCTCCAGTCGAGCGGCCATCCGACGCGCTACGCGGCTCCGGCGGGCGGCTTCCGCGGCTGGGCGGGCGGCATGGGGATCATGCGGCACGTGACCGAGGATCCGTCGAAGTACCAGGCGGCGCTCGACTACATCAACTGGTGGCACCAGGGCGAGGCCGGCGCGATCATGATGAGGCAGGGCTACTACAACGTCGTCCAGGAGACGAGCCGCGAGTTCGTCGAGCCCTTCGAATGGGAGTACTGGATCGAGGGCAAGCCAGCCAAGCGGCCGATTCCGAACCCGTTCGGGCAGGAGACCGCGGGCATCCCGATCGGTTCGGTCCGCGACGGCGGAGCGTTCGTCGACCGCGCCTGCGTCTACAGCTCCTGGAACTCGCTCATGGACGAGCAGCAGTACCAGGTGCAGCGCTGGAACGAGTTCCTAGCGGCGTAGTTAGGATCTCGCGCGCATGGCTCGCGAGCAGGTGCTGACGCATCACGAGGGGGCCGCCGAGGCGGCCCCCTCGAAGCCTTCGGCCGCGGGCGGGCTCGAGCTCCGGAGCCTGACGAAGCGCTTCGGCGAGGAGGTCGTCGCCGTGGACGCCATCGACTTGCACATCCAGCACGGCGAGTACGTCGTCCTCCTCGGCGCCTCCGGCTGTGGGAAGACGACGACCCTCCGGATGATCGGCGGGCACGAGGAGCCGACCAGCGGCGACATCGTCATGGACGGCCAGAGCCTGCTCGGACTCCCGCCGGACAAGCGCCCGACGACGACCGTCTTCCAGCACTTCGCCCTCTTCCCCCATCGGAGCGTGCGGGAGAACGTCGAGTTCGGGCTGAAGATGCACGGGATCGGGAAGGAGGCTCGCCGCGAGCGGGCGCGCGAGGCGCTCGAGATGGTCGGGCTCGGCGAGATGGCCGACCGCAAGCCGAGCGCCCTCTCGGGTGGGCAGCAGCAGCGCGTGGCGCTCGCCCGCGTCCTCGTCATGGAGCCGAAGGCGCTCCTGCTCGACGAGCCGCTCGGCGACCTCGACCGGCTCCTCCGCCTCCGGATGCGCGTGGAGCTCCGCAGCCTCCAGCGGCAGACCGGCCTCATGTTCATTCACGTCACGCACGATCAGGAGGAGGCGCTCTCCGTCGCCGACAGGGTCGTCGTCATGCACGACGGCCGCATCGAGCAGATGGCCGACCCGTACACGATCTCGACGAGGCCCGAGAACGTTCGGGTGGCGACGTTCATGGGCGACAACAACATCTTTCACGGCACGGTCGCGTCGCGCGACGGCGAGCGCCTCCGGCTGGAGGGCGAGGACGTCGAGATCGACGTGCGCGCGCCGGCGGACGGCTTCGAGGTCGGAAGGCCCGCGGCGGTGTCCGTGCGAGCCGCGGCGATTCAGGTGCAGACGGACGCCGCGGCCGCCGAGGGGCCGAACCAGATCGCGGGCTCGATCGACGTCGTGGAGTACCTCGGCGACCTCGTGAAGCTCCACCTCTCCGCGGGCGGCAAGCGGCTGCTCGCGAAGGTGTCCGGCGACCGCTACCCCGAGTTCCAGGGCCGGGAGGGGTCCACGGTACGGCTCTCCTGGAAGGAGGAGGATGTCCAGCCCCTCCGAGCGTGAGGGCGGGCTGAGAGGGGACGGCGGCCTCCGCACTCAGGAGATCGAGCAGGCCGAGCAGATCCTCGCCGAGCCGACGCAGGAGACGGCGGCGCTCGGCGAGCGGGCGCGCGCCGCGGCGCGCGGGCGTCGCGGCCTCATCACGGTCGCGTGGACCACGCCGGGCGCGGTCTGGCTCCTCTTCTACCTGCTCATCCCGGTTGTCATGATCGTCCTGGTCAGCTTCTGGACCCGCACGGTCAGCGGCTTCGAGGCGGCCTGGACGCTCGAGAACTACGAGTTCCTGTTCCGCTCGAACGTCTACTGGAGCCAGCTCTGGGACAGCTTCTGGCACTCGCTCGTGATCGTGGCGGCCGCGCTCCTGCTCGGCTTCCCGGTTGCGTACTTCCTCGCCATCAGCGTGACGAGCCTGCGGATGCAGATCGCGCTCTTCATCGTCGCGCTCGCCCCGTTCTGGACGAGCTATCTCATCCGGGCGGTGGCCTGGATTCCGATGATGGGTCGCGAGGGGGCGCTCAACACGGCGCTGCAGGAGGTCGGGCTGATCGGCGAGCCGCTCGACATCCTTCTCTTCTCGGACTTCGCCGTCACGGTGGCGATGCTCCAGCTCTACATCCTCTTCATGATCGCGCCCCTCTTCTTCATGCTCGCGCAGATCGACCGGAGCTCCCTCGAGGCGGCGCGCGACCTGGGTGCCAACTCGTTCAAGACGTTCCGCGAGGTCATCCTCCCACAGGCGATGCCCGGGGTCGTCATCGGGTCGATCTTCGTCTTCATCCTCACGATGGGCGAGTTCGCGACCGTCCGCATCATCGGGGGCGGGCAGGTGGCGTCCGTCGGCACGATCGTTCAGACGCAGGTCGCGTCGGTGCAGTTCCCGCAGGCGGCCGCGTCGGCCGTGTTCCTCGTCGTCGCGATGTTCCTCGGGGTCTTCGTCCTGCTCCGGTTCTCGAACCTGCGGGAGGAGCTCTGATGAAGCGCGGCCGCTGGACGAGGCGAATCCTCGCCGTCTACTTCCTCATCTTCCTGCTCTTCCTCTACGGGCCGATGATCGTGATGGCCGCGCTTTCCTTCCAGGGGCCGCAAGGCGCGGTGACCTTCCCGATGCGAGGCCTCGGCGTGCACTGGTGGGACCAGCTCGTCAGCGGGCCGCGCGCGGACAGCATTCGCGAGACCGCGATTCGCTCGCTCGAGCTGGCCGCGGTGGCCGGCATCGTCGTCGCGATCCTCGCCCTCACCCTCTCGATGGGCTATCGACGGCGCTTCCGCGCGGACGGCGCGCTCTTCTACCTCGTGATGCTGGCGCTCATGACGCCGGGGATCCTCCTCAGCCTTGGCACGGCGTTCTTCTGGCGGTACATGGGGGAGCGGACGGGCCTCTGGGAGACCGCGCTCGGCACCAACGTCGTCTGGGGGCTCCCGTTCGGCTTCCTCATCATGGTTGCCGTCTGGAACCGCTACGACGATGCCGTCGAGGAGGCGTCGCGCGACCTCGGAGCCGGCAGCCTGCGTACGTTCCGCGAGGTGACGCTCCCGCTCGTCTGGACCGGGCTCCTCGGCTCCTTCCTCTTCGGGTTCACGCTCGCCTGGAACGAGTACGACCGGACTGCGCTCCTCGCCGCGGGGGAGAACACGCTGCCGCTCGAGATCTTCGCGCTCACGGTCGGCTCCGTCATCCGACCGGACCTCTACGCGCTCGGGACGGCGACGACGGCCGTCTCGCTGCTCGCGGTGGTGATGTTCCTCGCGGCCGCCGCGATCATCCTTAGACGGCGGGCGAGGCAGCTTCGCTCGCGGCGAGAGCTCGCGGAGGTCACGACGGAGATTCCGCACCCCGAGCCCGTCGGCGTGCCTGCTTCCGAGCCCCGGTAGCACGGCCGGTGAAGATCGTCGTCGTCTCCACGGGCGGCACGATCGGCATGCGCCCCGACTCCGCCACGGGGAAGCTGGTTCCGGCCGTCACCGGGGAGGAGCTCGTCGACATGCTCGGCTGGCGCGACGGCCCTCCGCTCGACCTCGACGACTTCGCGCGCGTCCCGAGCTTCGACGTGCACGGCGACCTCGCGCTCGCGCTCTCCGACCGCGTGCGCGAGCACTGCCGCCGAGACGACGTCGCGGGCGTCGTCGTCACACACGGGACGGACACGATGGAGGAGAGCGTCTACCTCGTCGACCGCCTGCTCGACTCGGACAAGCCCGTGCTCCTCACGGGAGCCCAGCGCGCGGCCGACGAGCCCGACTCGGACGGCCCCCGCAACCTGCGAAACGCGATCCGGGTCGGCCTGACCCTCGAGGCGCGCGGGCGCGGCGCCCTCGTCGTTTTCGACGGCGAGGTGCACGCCGCTCGCGAGGCCCGGAAGGTGCATACGAGCGCGCTTCGCGCGTTCGCCTCTCCCGGCTACGGGCCGCTCGGCCATGTCGACGGGACGCGCGTTCTCTTCCGGCGCCGCCCCGAGCGGAGCCGGCCGCTTCCCCGGCCGTCCGCGGCGCTGCCGCGCGTCGACCTGATCCGCCTCTACGCGGGCGCCGACGACACCCTCTTGCGCGCCTCCCGCCAGGCGGGGAGCCGGGCGATCGTGCTCGAAGGGACGGGCCGCGGCAACGCGAACGAGCGCGTGCTCCCCGGCGTCGAGGCGGCCGTGCAGGCGGGCGTGCCCGTCGTCGTCTGCTCCCGCTGCGCCGCCGGCCGGGTCGAGCCGGTCTACGGGCGGGGCGGCGGCAAGGACCTCGCCGACGCCGGCGCCGTCTTCGCGGGCGACCTCGCCGGCCCGAAAGCGCGCGTCCTCCTCCAGCTCGCTCTCGCCGCCGGGCTCGACGTCGACGAGACCCTTGCCGCCGAGGCCGGGTGAGGGTTAGGCTCGAAAGTCAGACAAAGGAGGTCAGCCATGTCCGTACTGATCAAGGGCGGCCGGATCGTTACGGCGGCCGACGACTACGTCGGCGACGTCTACATCGACGGCGAGACGGTCTCGCTGATCGGGGAGTCCCTCGACATCCAGGCCGACAAGGTCATCGACGCGAGCGGGAAGTACGTGCTCCCGGGTGCCATCGACCCCCACACCCACATCGAGATGTTCTTCGGCGGCACGACGACGTGCGACGACTTCACCTCGGGCACCGTCGCGGCCGCCTACGGGGGGACGACGTCGCTCGTCGACTTCTGCATGCAGGCGCCCGGCACGCCGTTCCCCGAGGCGCTCGACAACTACTTCGAGAAGATCGAGCGCGCGAAGCCCGTGATCGACGTGGGCTTCCACATCGGCGTCACGGACCTCGAGGGCGGCGGTGGGCTCGACGCGCTCGCGAAGCTGCCGGACGAGGGCATCACGTCGTACAAGCTCTTCATGGCGTACAAGGGCGCGGTCATGGTCGACGACGAGACGCTCTTCAAGACGATGGAGGTCGCGAGCGAGACGGGCGGCCTCGTGATGGTGCATGCCGAGAACGGCGACGCTATCGACGTGATCGTCAAGAAGGCGGTGGCGGAGGGGAAGACGGATCCGATCTGGCACGCGCGGACGCGCCCGATGGAGACGGAGGCCGAGGCGACGAACCGGGCGATCCAGCTGGCGCGCGTCGCCGGGTGTCCGCTGTACGTCGTCCACGTCTCCTGTCAGCCCGCCGTCGAGCCGATCGCGCTCGCGCGGGAGAAGGGATGGGACGTCTGGGGCGAGACGTGCACGCAGTACCTCTTCGTCGACGAGAGCGCGCTCGAGCAGCCCGACTGGGAGGGCGCGAAGTACATCTACACGCCGCCGCCGCGCCCAAAGGAGCAGCAGGAGCACCTCTGGAAGGCGCTGGTCACGGACGACCTCTCCGTCCTCTCGACCGACCACTGCCCGTTCAACTGGCCAGACCAGAAGGCGGTCAACGGCCGCGAATTCGAGAAGGTGCCGAACGGCGGGCCGGGCATCGAGAACCGGCTCCACATGCTGCACCACTTCGGCGTTCGCAGCGGCCGCATCTCCCTGAACCGGTTCGTGGAGCTGACCTCGACGAACGTCGCGAAGCGGTTCGGGCTCTACCCGCGGAAGGGGACGATCGCCGTCGGGAGCGACGCCGACGTCGTCGTCTGGGACCCCGAGAAGCCGTTGACGATCTCCGCCGAGACCCAACACTCGCGGGTGAACTACAACCTCTTCGAGGGGACCGAGGTGCGGGGGGCGCCCGAGGTCGTCCTCGTGCGCGGCCAGGTCATCGTCGAGGACGACGAGCTCGTGGCAGAGCCGGGTGCGGGCCGCTTCGTCAAGCGGGCGCGCTCCGGCGAGCAGCTGACGCCGGCGGCGAGGGCGCTCGCATGACGGACGAGCAGGCGCGGGAGGTCTACGAGCGCGCGCGCCTGGGCGAGAGCCTCGTCGTAGGCGAGCGGCCCGCCTTGCTCGTCGTCGACTTCAGCTGCGGCTTCACCGATCCTGAGTGCGCCCTCGGAGCCGACATGAGCGACGAGATCGACGCGACCAGGCGGCTCCTCGACGCCGCGCGGGCGAAAGGGCTCGCCGTCGTCTTCACGACGATCGGCTTCGAGTCGAGCCTGAAGGACGGGGCTCTCTGGATCCAGAAGGCGCCCGCGCTCGCCGACCTCCAGCTCGGCGGACGCTGGGTTGAGGTCGACCCCCGCCTCGAGCGCCGCGAGGACGAGACGGTGATCGTGAAGAAGGGCGCCTCGGCGTTCTTCGGCACGAACCTCGCCGCGATCCTCGTCTCGCAGGGAGTGGATACCGTCGTCCTCTGCGGGGCGACGACGAGCGGGTGTATCCGGGCGACCGCCGTCGACCTTCTCCAGCACGGGTTCCCCACGCTCGTCCCGCGCGAGTGCGTGGGCGACCGCGCGGAGGCACCGCACGAGGCGAACCTCTTCGACATCCAGGCGAAGTACGCCGACGTCGTCTCGCTCGAGGACGCGCTCGCGTACCTGGAGAGCGTCCCCGAGCGCGCGGGAGTCGGAGTCTAGGACGCAGCGGCGGAGGCGGGGCGCCGGCTCCGCCTCCGTCCCGGTGCTCGCGTGGCCGTCGTCGTCCTCGCGACCACCGCCGCCGTGCTCTTCGGCGCGCTCGCCGTCACCATCCGCCTCGGCCTCCGGCGCCGGCCCGACGCGGAGGCGGGCGCGCTCGCCGTCGCGCTCGTCGGCTCCCTCGTCGCCGTGCTCGCCGCCGCCCCGGTCGTCGCAGTCGAGGGCGCGGACCCCGGGGGCCTCTGGGCGTTCGCGCTCGTCGGCGCGATCGTCCCGGGCGCGTCGCAGATTCTCTTCGTCCGCGCGATCCGCGACATCGGCGCGGCCCGGACGGCCGTGCTCGTCGGAACGGCGCCGATTCTCTCAGCGGCGCTCGCGATCGCCTTCCTCGACGAGGCGCTCACCGCCGCGCTTGCCGTCGGGACGGTCGCCATTTTCCTCGGCGGCGCGCTCCTCGCCCGCGAGCCGGACCGCCCGCCCGGCTTCCGGCTCGCCGGGGCGGCGCTCGCGCTCGCGGCCGCAGGGCTGTTCGCGGTGCGCGACAACGCCGTCCGCTGGGCCTCCGTCGAGAGCGGGACGCAGCCGCTCTTGGCGGCGGCTGTCTCGCTCGCGGCCGCAGCGCTCGTCCTCCTCGCCTTCCTGGCGGTCGTCCGCCGCGAGCCGCCCGCGCGGCTCGTCCGATCCGCCGGCGCGGCGTTCGTCCCCGCGGGCGTCTGCCTCGGGCTCGCCTACATCGCGCTCGTCCTCGCGCTCGACGCGGGCGAGGTCACGGTCGTCGCGCCGCTCAACGCCACGCAGTCGCTCTGGGGCGTTCTCTTGGCCGCCGCCTTTCTGCCCCGGGTGGAGGGCGTCGGGCTCCGCCTCCTCCTCGCCGCCGCCCTCGTCGTCGCGGGCGGCGCGCTCGTCGGCGCGACCCGCTGACGGCTCAGCCGGCGCGGGGGCTCCTCCGCGCGAAGTCGTCGGCGATCTCGTCGAACGTCGCCCAGCGGACGCCGTCGTGCGAGTTGATGTGCTCGATGATCCGCTCGTGCATGAGCAGGACCTGCGGGCGTCCGCTCACGTCGGGATGGATGGTCATCGTGAAGACGGCGTAGTCGTGCTCGCGGTAGACCCAGTCGAACGCGTCCATCCACATCTCCTCGAGCTGGCGGGGGTT
>DATAAZ010000053.1:0-11952 GCA_036259875.1 Gaiellaceae bacterium | reverse complement strand
GCCGGGGGCGTACCGCCCCCGGCCGCGTTTCGCTACCGCTCCGCCGCCGCATCGGCCCCCGCCGGCGCGGCGGCGACGGCGGCCCGACCGGCCGGCTCGTCGTCGACTTGTTGTAGATCCGCCGGCGGCCCCGCTCGACCGCGACGAGCGTCGCGGTCGCGACGCCGTTTATCTGCACGAACGACCATCACGTGCGCGGCCTCCTTCGCGACCGAATCGGCCCGAGACCGCCCGACCGCGCGGCGTCGGCGCGTACCGCGAACGTGGCGCCCGCCGTCAGCGCCGCGGGCCGGGCCGGTCAGTCATCGCGCGATTGCCGCACGAATTCGAGCGTTAGGCGCGCGAGCGCCTCGGGCGCCGCGTAGTTCACGGCGTGCGGCGCGCCGGCGACTTCGACGAGACGGCCGCGCGGGAGCGCCGAAGCGACGTCCCGCGCCCACGCGCGCGGCACGATCGCGTCGCGCGCGCCTCGGACGACGAGCGTCACCGCCTGCACGCGGGGCAGCTTCTGCTCGACCGGGTCGCGCACCATCTCGACGAAGCCGGCGAGGCCGCTCTTCGAGACGTGCACGGCATAGTCGAGCGCCTCGATCGCCCAGAGGCCCAAGGGCTCACGGACGCTATCGAGCGCAAGCCGCATCGCCTGGCGCGCAAGCGAGCGCGCGCGGGCGTCCACCGTCGGGCCGACCAGCACGAGCCGCTGAACCCGCTCGGGGCGGCGGGCGGCGAGATCGACGGCGAGTTGGCATCCGAACGAGTTCGCGACGAGCGCGTCGGGCGGCGCTAGGCCGGCGGCGTCCAACCACGCTTCGACAACGTCGGCGAGCAAGCGGACGGTCGGCCGCCCGGGTAGGCGGCCGCTTCGCCCGAAGCCGGGCAAGTCGGGCGCGTAGACGCTGCAGCGGTCGGCCAGGCGCCCAGCGGTGGGCAGGAAGTAGCGGCTCGAGACCCCGATCCCATGGAGGAAGACGATCGCCGGCCCTCGCGCATGATCCGAATACCGCTCGTACACAGGGATCCCGCGCACGGTGCGGAAGCGGCCGGCCAGCCGCGCCGGCGCACCGCGGTATAGGAGGCGGTCGACCACCCGAGTCCCGTTTCCGGGACGGAGCGACGGGACACCTGCTCTCTCGTGCTCGAGAAGCGGGAGTGCACGGTCGGCGGAGTCCGGGTGCGCTACCGCGTCGCGGGCGAAGGACCTCCGGCCGTCCTCGTGCACGGGCTCGCCGGTTCGTGGCGATGGTGGGAGCCGGTGGTCGAGCCGCTCGCGTCGGCGCTTCGGGTGTACCTGGTCGACTTGCCGGGGTTCGGCTCGGCCCGCGGCCGGACATTCATCCTCGCCGACGCCCCCTCGTACGTCCGGGCGGTCAGCGAGCAAATCGGGCTCGAGCGGCCGCATCTCGTCGGGCACTCGCTCGGTGGAGCCGTCTGCGCCAGGGTCGCGGCGCTCTGGCCCGACGCAGTCGATCGGCTGGTGCTCGCGGCGCCTGCCGGTCTCCTCGAGCGCCGGCGCCCGGTTCAATACGCGCTGCCGCTCGCCCTCGCGGTTCGGCACGCGCGCCCGCGATTCCTCCGCGTCCTCTTTCTCGACTCGCTGCGTGCCGGCGTACGCACGCTCGCCCGCACCGGCGCGCAGCTCCTCGGCGATGACGCACTCCGCACCGAGCTCTCCGCGATCGCGTCGCCTACTCTCCTCGTCTGGGGTGAGCGCGACCCGCTCGTTCCCGTTCGCCTAGCCGGTCACTACGAGCGAGCGATTCCCGGCGCCCGCCTCGTCGTCGTCGAGGGAGCCGGCCACGTGCCGATGGCGGACCGCCCCGACGAGTTTGCGCGTGCGGTCCTCGAATTCGTCGGCGCCGAACAGGAGGCGGGAGCTCGTCTCCCCTGAGAGGTTTGGACGAAGAGGCCTCTCGGTAGCCTCGGATCGTGCCGATGCGCGAGCGGGCCGGGTACGTCGTCATCGGCGTAGGTGCGGGGGGTCTGCTGGACGGGTTCGTGCTTCACCAGCTCTTGCAGTGGCATCACCTCTGGTCGCGCAAGACGAACGACGAGACGGTCCAGGGCCTGAAGGACAATACGCTCGCCGACGGGATCTTCCACACGGCGACGCTCGGTGTCTTGCTCGCCGGAATCGCGCTCCTCGTCGGGCGGCGCGTCGAGGCGAGGCCGCTGCTCGGCCTCGCGCTCGTCGGCTGGGGCATTTTCAACGTCGTCGACCAGCTCGTGTTTCACCTCGCGATCGGCGCGCACCACATCCGGATGCACGTCGACAACCCCGAGGTCTACGACTGGGCGTTCGCGGCGATGGGCGTCGTCCTGATCGCGGTCGGCTGGGCAGTCGCGCGCTCCGGGCCGCGCACAGGCGGCGCTCGAGCCGGACGCGCGTTCCCGGCCGTCATCGCGTAGCGCTCCGCCGGGCGCCGTTTCGCTCGAGGCGAGACGAGGACCGAAGGAGGTGATCGCCCCCCTTCGCGTGGACAAGGGCCGCCGAACGCCCAGACGTCGTCGAGACCGCAGCGCTCGACGACGGCGGGATCCGGAGGGCGCTCACCACCTGACGTAGCGGCGGCGTTCGGCGTCGCTCGAGCTACCGGCTCGATTCCCGGTCGACCGGCATGATCGACGACACCGTCTCCGACGGCGATCGCGACGGGGTCGCGTCGCTCTTGCGGGGC
The DNA here is from genome assembly GCA_036259875.1 of Gaiellaceae bacterium. Classification (GTDB taxonomy): domain Bacteria; phylum Actinomycetota; class Thermoleophilia; order Gaiellales; family Gaiellaceae; genus DATAAZ01. The sequence goes on along the minus strand of DATAAZ010000053.1, from coordinate 9,277 downwards.
CGTAGGCTTTCGCCCGTGGCCCAGCCGACTCGCCGCTACCACGTGTTGTCCGCGGTTCGCCCGACGTCGCTTCGGCTCGACGTCGACGCCGTCCGCGAACTCGTCGCGGCGGGCGCACTCCTCGTCGATGTGCGACGACACGAGGACGCGAGCGCCGTGGTCGAAGGCGCGCGGCGCATCCCGCCCGACGAGATCCCCTCGCTCGTCGGGACGCTCCCGCGCGGGACGCCGATCATTCTCGCCTGCACTTGACTGCGCGAGGCGACGAGCGTCCGTGTGGCGCACTGGCTGAAGGATCGAGGATTCGAGGCGTACGCAGTCCGGGGCGGCATCGCGGCGCTCGAGGGGCGCGAGGTCCCTACCTCGCCGGAGACTCGGCTCTCCGCGACCGGACTTGGGCGCGCGCTCGGCGCGCTCCGCCACCCGCGTTTCCGCCTCTACTCGGCCGGGGTCCTCATCTCGCTCACCGCGAAATCCGTGGAAGGCGCCGCGTACGGCTACGTCGTCCTGCTCGTCGGCGGCTCGGCGGCGGCACTCGGCGTCATCGGATTCCTGAGCACGATCCCCAACCTCCTCCTCGCGCTCCCGGCCGGGGCGCTCGCCGACCGCTACGACCAGCGCAAGCTCCTGCTCGCGTTCCAGGGCATGAGCACGCTCGTGCCGCTGACGCTTGCGCTCCTGGCAGCCGCCGACGCGCTCACGGTCCCGCTCATGGGCGCCCTCGCGCTCGCCGGCGGCGTGCTCGGGGCGCTCAGCTTCCCGGCTTTCCAGGGGATGCTGGCCTCGACAGTTCCGAAGTCGGAGCTCGAGAGCGCCGTCGCGATCAACAGCCTCTCCCTCCATGTAGCGCGCTTCATCGGCCCCGCCGTCGCGGGCGTGCTGCTCGCCACCGGCAGCCCGACCTGGATCTTCGCCGTCAACGCCGCGGGCTTCCCGATCGTCCTCGCGACGCTCGCGCTCCTGCCGTCGTCGCACACCCGCGGGGGCGACGCGGCGGCGAAGCTAGGCGGCGCGATCACGGACGGCCTTCGCTACGTCTTCGGCCGGCGCAGCATCGCCTCGCTCATGGTCTTGACGCTCTTCGCCGGTCTCTTCGCCACGCCCGCGGTCGCGTTCATGCTCCCCGCGATCGTCCGCGAGCAACTCGACGCCGGCGGCGGGACGCTCGGCGCCCTCACGGCCGCCATGGGGCTCGGCTCGATCCTCGGCTCGCTCGCGCTGCTCGCGCTCTCGCGGCGGCCGAACAAGGGCGGACCGCTCCTCGTCGGCTACTTCGTCGCGGCGGTCGCGATCGCCGCCGTGGGGATCTCGGCCTCCGTCCCCCTCTCGCTCGCGCTCGCGTTGGCGGGCGGCTTCGCGGCCGTTCTCTTCATCGGCCTCTCGACGGTCGTCGTCCAGGCGACGAGCAGCGACGAGATGCGGGCCCGCGCGATGGCGATCTGGGCGGCGGCGTTCGTCGGGATGCTGCCCCTCGGTGGGCTCGTGACGGCGGTGCTCGCCGCCTGGCTCGGCGCGGGCGGTGCCGTCTTGGTCGACGGGCTCGCGACGCTCCTCGGCGGCGCCGTCGTCCTCGCCCTCCGCCCAGAGGTGCGGTGGGTCGGGTGCGCGGCGCTCCCCGAGGCCTGCGTGGCGGCGACGAACCCGGCCGCGGTCGCTGTCGAGACCGAGCTCGGGACGCGCGCGGCCGCCTAAGCTCGCTCTTCGGACGATGGCGTCGTCGGGCCCGAGGCCGCCACGCCCGACGACGCGAACGCTTCGTCTCCGCCCGCCTCTCCCTCGGGCTCGGACTTCGTGACGAGCGCGAACGCGATCTCGCCGGCTCCGACGAGCGCGTGGGGGAGCCAATGACGCCTGCCGCGGCGCGCCGTTCCGAGCAGCCAAGGCGAGAGCGCGAGCAGCGCGCCCCCCGCCGCGTCGAGCGCGAGGTGCGCCCGCATCGGGAGAAGCCGGACGGCGCCGAGCTCGTAGTCGGTTAGCAGGCTGTACCCCGTCGCGCCCGTACCGAGAAGCCGCGGGACGCGTGCCGATCGGGGGACGCCCTTCAGCCGAAAGAGCTCGGGCGCGGCGACGAGCGTCGCTCCCGTGACGTAGTCGACGATTCCGTGCACCCGCGTGGAGATGACGCGCGCGAGCATCGTGCCTCCTCTCAGAACGTGGCCGCCTCGGCGACGGAGCCTTCCCGCAGCCGCCGGACCGCCTCCTCGAAGTCCTCGTGCGTGACGGCAGACGCGGGCTCCGCGCCTGCCCCGTTCCCCGCCTCCTTCGCCGCTCTTGCCATCGCGGCGAGTGCCGCCTCCTGGCAGAGCGCCTTGAGATCGGCGGGAGAGAACCCCTCCGTCTCGCGAGCGATCTCGTCCAGCCGAACGGCCAACGTCGGCATCCGTGCCGAATGGAGGCGCAGCATCGCGAGCCGACCCGCCTCGTCGGGGAGCCCGAGGACGATCGTGCGCGAGAGGCGCCCGCCACGCAGAAGCGCCGGATCGAGCTGGTCGGGGCGGTTGGTCGCTCCGATGATGAAGACGCCGCGCTGACCCGCGACGCCGTCGATCTCGGCGAGGAGCTGGTTGACGTGGCTGTCATGCACCTCGATCTGCCCGCGCCGCCCCGCGATCGCGTCGATCTCGTCGATGAAGACGATCGAGGGCCGGTTCTCGCGCGCGCGCTCGAAGAGCTGCCGGATGTTCCGTTCCGACTCGCCCACCCATTTGCTCATCACGTCCGCTCCCGAGATGGGGTAGAACGAAGAGCGCGCCTGGGCGGCGAGCACCTTGGCGACCGTCGTCTTCCCGGTTCCCGGCGGACCGGCGAGCAGGAGCCCCGTCGGCGGATCGACGCCGAACCTCCGCGCCGACTCGGGATCCTCGATGACCGCCTGGAGCTGCTGAAGCTGCGCCTTGATCGCCGGCGGGAGGATGAGCGAGTCCCATGTCCAGTGCTCGACCGTCGGCCGGTCTTGCCCTCCGTAGCGCTCGATCGCCCGCAGGAGGTGCTCGCTGTCGAGCTCGAGCTGCTCGCCCGTCTGCGCGGCTTCGCGGAAGACGTCAAGCGCGGCCGTGTCGACGATCTTCGCGATCGCGGCCGGCGTCATGCCCTCGGTGCGGCGAACGAGCTCGTCGAGCTCGATGTCTCCCGCCGCCGGGCGGTCATCCAGCTCGGCCCGGAAGATCGAGCGGCGCGCCTGGGCGTCCGGCAGGTCGATTCGGATGTGCCGGTCGAAGCGCCCCGGCCGGATGACCGCCGGATCGAGGTGCTCGATCGAGTTGGTCGCGGCCATGACGAGGAGCTCGCGCTCCTGACGGTGTGCTTCGAGCGAGGTGAGGAGTTGGTTGACGGTCCGGCGCGACTCCTGGTCCGGCGTGGCGTCGCGCCGCTGCGCGACGGAATCGAACTCGTCGAAGAAGAGCAGGCACGGGAGGTTCTGCAGCGCCGTCTCGAAGGCCTTGTCGATGTTCCGCGCGGAGCCGCCGACGAGCGACGAGACGAGGTCGCCGGTCGATACGTGGATGAAGTTGAGCCCGTACTCACCCGCAATCGCGTGCGCGAAGAAGGTCTTCCCGACGCCGGGGGGGCCGTGCAGGAGGATGCCGTTCCAGTCGATCCCGTAGCGCTCGGCGTCGTCTGGGTGCTTCAGCACGAGGCCGACCGTGTCGCGGAGTTCTTGCTTCAGCGCCTCCATGCCGCCGACGTCCGCGAACGTGACGAGCTCGTCGGGTGGTTCGACCTCGAAGTCGCCGCTTCCGTCCTGGCCACCGAGCATCCCGCCGCCGAGCAGGCTGCTGAGCGGGTTGGCCGCCTCGGCGGGGCGCCGGGGACGCGCCCGGCGACGCCGCTCGGTCGGCCGTCGCCCCTCCTCGGTCGTGGCCTCGGGCTCGCGCTCCCGCTCGTCGCCGGGCGCCTCGGGCTGAACGTCGCTGATGTCGACCCACTCCCCCGTCCGCTCGTCGAACACGTAGGAGCGCGACCACGAGCCGGGCGCGCCAAGCAGGCTCTCGAAGAGGCCGCCGAACGGGAGGAGCCCGAAGGGCGAGACCGCGTCGGGCGCGATCGCACCTTGCTCGCGGGCGGCCTCCATGAGGCGCCGTTCCTCCTCCTCGAGCTCGCGGCGTCGGCGCGCGGCTCGCCGCGCGGCGAGCGCCGCGAAGAGCATGAGCATGAGAAGGACGAGCAGCGGGAGCAGGAAGAGCGACACGGCGTGTTCGCCTACCCACGCACCGACGCGCCCATGCGTGTGGGCGTCCGGTTTGGTGGGGTGCTCGCGGGGTAACCGCTAGACCGGAAGAGAACGGACACGAGGGAGTGACGATGAAGCGACTCAGCGCGATTTGGGCCGGCATCGGGGCGGGTTTCATGTTCTTCTTCGACCCGCAGCAGGGCAACCGGCGGCGCAAGATGCTCGTCGACCGCACCGCCGGGTTCTTCCGGCGCGGCGCCCGGCGGGCAGAGCAGGCCGGGCGGGGCGTTGCCGCCGACGCGTACGGGGTCACGCAGAAGGTGAAGCACGCGCGCGAGGAGGAGAAGGATTTCGACGACGTGACGCTCGCACGGAAGGTCGAGACGGAGATCTTCCGCGACGCCGAGGCCCCGAAGGGCCAGGTCGACGTGAACGTCGTCGACGGCGTCGTCTATCTGCGCGGAGAGGTCGAGGAGGACATGATCAAGGACCTCGAGAAGGCGGCGCGGAAGGTCTCCGGCGTCAAGGGCGTCGAAAACCTCCTCCACACGCCCGGTTCGGCAGCGCCGACCGCGCCCGAGGGCTCCGCCCCTACGTCGTAGGACGCGCCCGGGGCCGGCGCGACGGCGCCGGCCCCGGTTTGGCGGCGGCTGTCGACCGCCCACCGGGCCGGGGGTGCCCCGGCCCTACGCGAGCCCGCAGTAGCGAGCCGTGTTCGGCCACGGGGAGAATCCGAGGCCGCTTCGGTACGCGCGCTCGGCGACCCAGATCTGCTCGATCGGCCGCCAGCGGTTCGCCGTTCCCTTTGCTCGCAGGAGATCGGGGCCCCAGCGACGCTGGAAGGCGAGGTCCATCTGCAGCCCTCCGTAGTAGCCGTTCCCCGTCCGTGCGTTCCAGGGTCCTTCGTGCCGGTGGATGCAGAGCCAGGCGGAGAGGCGAGGTGGGCTAAGCGCCGCGCGCCGGGCCCGCATCGCCTCACGGCGCCAGTGCGCGAGCACCCAGCGCCGGAAGCCCTCGCTCCGCGATCGTTCCGCGTGGTACCGCGTCGGCGAGAGCGGAACGCGCATGAGGCGCTGCCATCGCCACGTCTCCCCGCGAAGCGACCGGATCTCCTCCACGATCGGAGCGGGCGCGTCCACCGCCGCCGACGCCTCCGGCGAGAAGGCGACGAGCGAGCAGAAGAGCACTCCTCCCCGGCACAACAAACGACCCGGCGTACGCATAGACCTCCTTCGGTCGATTGCACGACGGCGCCCGCCCGGCTGGGCGACGAGCGGACGCAGTTCGGCGCCTGAGCTGCCGCAGCGGCACCGAACGAACGCGCCTCACGGGCGCGGCTCGGGACGCTATCGGAAGTGCGGCGGACGCCGCGACGGGGTAACGGACTCCTTACATGGGCGAGGACGAAAAGGAACGGCTCGACCGGGAGCTCATCGAGCTCCTTAACGAGCTCCGCGTCGCGCTGCCCGGGGTGCAGGTCCTGTTCGCGTTCCTCCTCATCGTCCCGTTCTCGCAACGGTTCCCGCAGATGACGGCCGTTCAGCGGGACGTCTACTTCGCCGCGGTTGTCACGACGACGATCGCGACGATGCTCCTGATCGCCCCGACGGCGCTCCACCGAATCGAGTGGCGGGCGCGCGACAAGGAGTGGATGCTGAAGGCTTCGAACGCCTTCGCGATTGCTGGGACTCTCTTTCTCGCCCTCTCCATGACGGCCGTGCTCTTCCTGATCGCGGACGTCCTCTTCAAGGGCGGGGCCGCTGCGCTCGTCGCCGGGATCGCGGCGGGCCTTTTCGCGCTCCTCTGGTTCGCACTGCCGCTCTGGCGGCGCGTCGGTACCGACTAGCGAAGCGCCACAAGCTCGCGACGGAGGATCGCGAGCGCGAGGTCGAGCTGCGCGCGGTTCGCCGGATCGTTCAGCCACCCGCTCGCACCCGACGGGTGCGGGAGCGGGACGGCGAGCGCATCGCCGAGCCGGTAGGTTCGACCGACGTACTCGCCGACGCGCGCGAGCCCGAGGAGCTGCCTGGCCGCCAGCCCGCCGATCGGGACGACGAGGTCGGGGCGCAGTAGGCGAAGCTCCCACTCGCGCCAGAAGCGGCAGAGCGCGACTTCGCGTGGCGTAGCAGGACGATCGCCGCGGCCCGAAGGATGCTTGCCCGGGTAGCAGCGCGTCACCGAGGCGCAGTAGAACGTCGCGTAGAACTCGTCCTCGTCGAGGCCGAGCCAGCGCCGCAGCGTCCGACCGGCCCGGCCGCGCCACGGGCGGCACTCCTCGCCCTCGAGCGCGCCGGGCGCCTGTCCGATGATGAGCGCCCGCTGACCGGCGTGTCCCTCGAAGACGGGCAGCGAGCCCAGGGGGTATCCGGCCTCGGCGCACGCGCGGCAGGCGCGGTTGTCGCGCTGGAGCGATGCGAGCGAGCGGTACGAGCTCTTGCGGCGGGTCATGCGTATACGGTGCCCGCATGGCTCGGGCCGTGATACTCGACGTCGACGGGACGCTCGTCGACACGAACTACCACCACGCGCTCGCCTGGTACCGCGCTTTCCGATCGCAGGGAATCGTCCTCCCGCTCTGGCGCCTCCATCGCCACGTCGGGATGGGAGGCGACAAGTACGTGGCGGCGGTTGCCGGAGAGGAGATCGAGGAGCGGCTCGGGGACGCGCTTCGCGACGAGTGGGAGCGGCGCTTCGACGAGCTGATCGGCGAGGTCTCGACGCTGGCCGGGGCGGGCGAACTCGTTCGCGACCTCGCGCAGCGCGGCCACCGCGTCGTGCTCGCGAGCTCGTCGATCGAGCGGCACCTCGAGCACTTCCTGGAGCTCCTCGACGGCGCGCGCGACGTGGCGGACGGCTGGACGACGAAGGACGACGTGGCCGCGACGAAGCCCGAGCCCGATCTCGTCGAGGCGGCGCTCGCGAAGGCTCGCACGCGCGACGCGGTCATGGTGGGCGACACGCCGTGGGACGTCGAGGCGGCCCGCCGCGCCGGGATTCAGACGCTGTGCGTCGTGACGGGGGGATTCTCGGAGGACGAGCTTCGCGGCGCGGGCGCCGGCGCGGTCTTCGACTCGCTCGACGAGCTTCGGGGGCAACTCGGCGCGACGCCGCTCGCGTAGACGCGGGCGGGCAAGACACGCTCGCGTCGACGGTCCGGTGCGAGCACGCCCCGGGGCGGAGGCCGGCCGTGCTGAGTTGTCGCCGCTAGCGCGTCGGGTCGTCCTGGCCGCCGGGCCCCAGGAGGTCCGGCTGCGACGCTTCGCGCTCGGCGACCTCGCGCGGGCCCGTCCGTGTCCCCCCGGCGAGCGCGAGCCAGACCGCGATCGCAAGCCCGACCGGGACGACGATGAGCGCGAAGAGCCCCGCCCCGATCGCCGCGACGAGGCCGGCGACGATCCCGGTCAGCACGAGCACAACGATGACGGCCGTCATACGCGCCTCTTCTTCCCGGCGCCCCGGGCGCCAAACCGCGGATACTGCCGCCGTGGAGACCGGGCTCGACGGGAAGACGGTGCTCGTCACCGGCGCGTCGGGCGGGATCGGCGCGGCGACGGTTCGCGCGTTCGCCGCCGAAGGGTGCCGCGTCGTCTTGCACTACCACCGCGGCCGGGAGCGCGCCGCCGCGCTCGCGAGCGAGCTCGGGGGCGTACCGGCCGTCCAGGCCGACCTGACCCGCGAAGACGAAGTTGAGCGCGCCTTCGTCGAGGCGATCGACGCGCTCGGCGGCCTCGACGTGTGCGCAGCAGTCGCGGGCGTCTGGCCCGAGGAGGACGTTCCGGTCTGGGAGCTGCCCGTCGAGCGCTGGCGTGCGACGCTCGACGCGAACCTGACCGCCACGTTCCTCACCGCACGCGCGTTCCTGCGGGAGGTCGCGCGCTCCGGTCACGGAAGCCTCGTGCTCGTCGGTTCGACCGCCGGCATCTTCGGCGAGGCCGGCCACGCCGACTACGCGGCCGCGAAGTCGGCGCTAGCCGGCGGTCTCCTCCTCAGCCTCAAGAACGAGCTCGTGCGCGTCGCGCCTCGCGCCCGCGTGAACGCCGTCTGTCCCGGCTGGACCGAGTCCCCGATGACGCGCTCGACGCTCGCCGACCCCGACCTGGTGCGGCGCGTTTCACGGACGATGGCGCTTCGGAAGGTCGCCCAGCCCGAGGACGTCGCCCGTCAGATCGTCGCCCTCGCATCCGACGAGATCTCGGGCCACGTCACCGGCCAGGTCGTCGTCGTCGCGGGCGGCATGGAGGGCCGCGTGATTCACCCGTAGGCGTGGGTCACCGCCCCGGACGCACAAATGAGGCGAAGGCGGAGAGGGCGGGATTCGAACCCGCGACCCAGCTTTCGCCGGGTACGCGATTTCCAGTCGCGCTCCTTAGGCCAACTCGGACACCTCTCCGCGCGCCGGACATGGTGCCACACCGTGTCCGCCGGGACGCGCCCGGCGTCCCCCGGCCGAGGCAGCCATGACCGGGGTCTGACCCCGGTCACGTCGCCGTCGGCCGCGTCCGCGGCTCGACGTCGTCCCAGTGCACGACGCTCATTCGTGCAGCACGCGTCCCTCCATCCCGCCGGCGACCGTAACGACCTGTCCCGTCACGTGTCCAGAGAGCTCGTCGGACGCGAGCACGACGACCTGGCGCGCGACGTCGTCGACCGTGGCGACCTTGCGGAGCGCCATCGTCCGCGTCACCTGCGCGACGCGCGTCTCGTCCAGCGACTCGCGCGTCATCGGCGACACCGTCCAGCCGGGCGCGACCGCGTTGACGCGCGCCCGGGGGGCGACGCGCACGACCTCGTTCTTCAGCGAGAGCAGGAGGCCCGTGAGGACGGCACCCTTGGCCGCCGCGTAGTCGGCGTGGCCGGCCTCGCCGAAGAGGCCGGCGGTCGAGCCGACGAGGACGAGGCTCCCGTGGCCGCGCCTCGTGACGACGCGCAGGAACCCGCGTGCGGTGAGGAACGTCGCCCGCAGGTTCGCCGCGAGCGTCGCCTCCCAGCGCTCCAGCGGCAGCTCCCACACGGGCACGTCCTCGGACGGCCAGGCGCCCGCGACAGCGGCGCACGCGTCGAGGTCGCCGGCGCCGGCGAAGAGCCGGTCCACCTGCGCCTCGTCCG
>DATAAZ010000052.1:0-3511 GCA_036259875.1 Gaiellaceae bacterium | reverse complement strand
CTCGGGCGGAACCGCTCCGGCCGGCACCTCTCCGGGCCCGCCGAGAACGTCGATGCCGTACTCGGGCGTAAGCGCGACCGCGCGCTCGATGTCCGGCTCGGGCGGGAGGGTCAGCTCGCGAGCCGGCTCGCCGGCGGCGGCGACGAACTCGTCGAAGCCGGCGGGGCTGCCCACGTGGAGGAGCCGCGCGGGCGTGGAAGACGTCACGTCGTAGGTGTGCGGCACGCCGCGCGGGCAGAACGCCCAGCCACCGGGGCCCCGGCGGACGGCGCGGCCCGGCAGCTGCACTGTCAGCTCTCCTTCGAAGACGTAGTAGAGCTCGTGCGTCGCGCGGTGGACGTGCAGTGGCGCCGGGGACGCGGGCGCCCAAACCGTCTCGAGCAGCGAGAAGCAGCCTTCGGTCTCCTCGCCGCTCAGGTGGACGATCCAGAGGTCTCCGAGCGACCAGTACGCGCGCCGCGCTTCCGTCGAGGTCGCGAGAGCCATTGGCCGTACCTCCTGCTAGAGTCTCTTTGGGAGTTTATAACTCCCAAGGGGAGTGATGTCAAGCGGCGGCCTGAATCCGCTTTCGTACGTCGTCCTCGTCCTCGTCGGACGCGGCGGCGCCGCGCCCCACGACCTGGTGCGGATGGCGCGTCGTGGCCAGCGCGTCCACTGGAGCGGCGCGGCGAGCAAGATGTACGCGGAGCCGAAGCGGCTCGAGCGGCTCGGCTACCTCCGCTCTGAGAAGCAGCCCGGCAGAACTCGCGAGCGGACGCACTACTCGCTGACCGAGACGGGAGTGGCTGCGCTCCGGGAGTGGGTCGCTCTTCCGACCGCGTTCCCGCGGATCCAGAACGAGGCGGCCGTACGGATGCTGGCGAGCGAGTTCGCCGACGATGCTGCGGCGGTGGTCGAGAGCCTGCGGCCCCTCCGCGACGAGATTGCCGAGCAGTGGGAGTTGCTCGAGGAGGCCGAGCGCCGGGCACCGACGCTCCCGCACCGCGAGCGCCAGCTTGTGCTCGTGCAGTCGCTCGGAAAGCGGCTGCTGCGGGCACTCCTTGAGTGGATCGACGAAGTGGAACGGGAATTCGCGCCTAACGGAAGCGCCGGCGCGCGGGAGAGCGGCCGAGACCAAGACGCTCCGTCTGCGCCCGAGCGTGAGGTGTGAAGAGCCCGGGCGACGGGACTCGAACCCGCGCCCTACGGCGTATCAGGTGATCCGGAAGGTCGCGACGCTCGATGACGATTGACGCGGAATCGCTACAGGTCGCGCTGACACTCAGTCGTGTAGCGTCGGCGGTGGGCCCACGAACTCGACGCCATATGCCTCGGCCCTTCGATTCATCTCCTGGAAATCGACGTCCGTCTCGCTCGGCATCGGCTCGCCGGGAATCACTGCCGAGCCGACCTCGGCGAAGAAGCCTTCGAGCCCCGCGGGTGCGAGGGACAGGAAGAGCTCGGCCTGCTCAGAGCGGACAAGCCACGTATGGACCGCGCCCTTCGGTACGAAGAGGAACGCCCCTGGTCCGGCGTCGATCCGCTCGTCGCCGCGAAAGACGTTGATCTGACCATCGATCACGTAGATCGTCTCGTCCGCGTCGTGGTGGAAATGGACCGGCGGCGCTGCTCCTCGCGGTTCGACGAGGTGGACCTGCGAGAGTCGACCTTCGGTCTGCGCACCAGCGACCTTCGCGCGATACCGGCCGGGCGCGTCCGGGGTGCTGGGAAACCAGACGTCGTAAAGCCCGGAATCCCTGGTCAGGACGTACGGCTCGTTTCTCGTCTGCTTCTCGATCGTGCTCATGTCACTCCTCGTCCGTGGACGCGAAGCTTGACCGGCGCGGCTTCATTCCTGCAAGACAGAGTTGTCATAGAATTGATGCCGTCGCGGTATGACCGAGCTGAAGCAACTGCGGGTGCTCCGAGCCGTCGCCGAGGCGGGCTCGTTCTCGGCGGCCGCTGAACGCCTGAACTACACACAACCGGCGGTCTCGCGGATCGTGGCTGCGCTCGAGCGCGAGCTTGATGCCGTGCTAGTGGAACGCGAATGCCGGCCCGTACGCCTGACGGACGCCGGCGACGCGCTCGTCCGCCACGCCGAGGATGTCTTCGCGCAGCTGTCCTCGGCGAGGTCGGAAGTCGAGGCCATCAGTCGCGCAGACGGCGGAAGCGTCTCTCTCGGCACCTTCTCGAGCGCAGGGACGTCGTTCGTGGTCGACGCACTGAGCCAGTTCAGGGAGCGCCATCCTGCTGTGCGGGTGACGATCGTCGAGGCAGGCATGCCGAGCGCGCTCGTCCGGCGCCTGCGCCGCGGGGATCTGGACGTCGCCGTCGTGTTCGATTATCCGGCGGCTGGCGACGACATCGGGGCGGGGCTCGAGTTTCATCACCTGTTGGACGTGCCGTGGGACGTCGTGCTTCCCCGAGACAGCCGACTCGCTCGCAAGGCGCGATTGCGCCCCGCGGATCTTGCGCACGAGAACTGGGTTCTGCCCGACTTCGGGCCCGAGAGCCCGTCGCTCAAGCTCATCGGTCGGATGTGTGCTACCGAAGGGTTTGAGCCAGACGTCGCCTTCAGGGTGAACGACTGCCACATGAACCAGGCACTCGTAGCGGCGGGGGAAGGGATTTCGCTCCTTCCCCGGCTCCTCCTGAACCCGGTGCATCCAGGAGTTGCCGTCCGGCCTCTCGCAGGAGACACGCCGACAATGCGCGTCGCTGCAGTTCGCGTGCCGACGCGCTTCCTGGCACCTGCGACCGTCGAGTTTCTCACGGTGCTCAAGGACGCGGCGAAGCGACGGGTCGACTCTTGGACCGCTCCCGGCAGTCCCGATAGCGCGGCGACCGCCGCCTCCGGCCCGCCAGGGCGTCGGTCAGTGTGCGAGCGCATTAGGTCGTCGTCCCGGAGTTCGTGACCGTCCGGGATCGCGGGCGCCGCGACGTGCAGGCGCCTCACGATTCGCGCCGCGGAGCGCCGTGCTGCTGTTAGTGCCCGCAAATTCTGGGCTGCATCTGCAAAGGCAACGGGTGTGGCGCTCGCAGCCAAACGACGAGACGGGAGCGACGGGACTCAGAACCCGCAACTGCGAGGTGCGTGCGGGATGCGTGCGCGGGAAGAGGTCTCGCGGCCGTTGCTCGATGACATGGATGCACGACGGCTCCGGGGGCTCGCACCCCCGAAGCCGTCGAACAGCGGCGATCAGTGCTAGGCGGCTCGCGCGCGCGGCGCTTCCTGCCGGAGCACCGCGCGGAAGCCGTCGCGCCACGACGCGTACTCCGGCTGCCAGCCGAGCTCGCGCTTGGCCTTGGCGTTCGACGAGCCGCGCGTCTGCGTCATCATCGCGACGCCGTGCTCGCCGACGAAGCGCTTGGCGAGCCACGTCGGAACGCGACGGGGCGGCTTCGCGCCTGCGACCTCGGCGAGGTACGGCAGCCACTCGCGGACCGGCGCCGGGTCGTCGTCGACGACGTTGTAGATCCCCGGCCGGCCGCGCTCGATCGCGGCGAGCGTCGCTGTCGCCGCGTCGTC
>DATAAZ010000051.1:0-15365 GCA_036259875.1 Gaiellaceae bacterium | reverse complement strand
CCGCCGCGTACGCTCTCAACGAGCGAACCGGCGGCGACTTCTCGCGCGTGTATCGGGCGCGCGCAGAGCGGGTCCGCGTCTCCGCCGAAGCGGCGCTCGGCAGCGACGCAGAACGCACCTGGGCGAACGGGTTAAGGCTCGGCGTGGACGAGGCCGTCGCGCTCGCGTTCGCGGGCAGCTCGTCCATGAGCTAGCGCTCGAATGCCGCGAGCTCGCGCTCGGAGGCACAAGCGGGCTCGCTTGACAATGACTCCGATTCGGAGTTATAACCTCCAAATCGGAGTCTATCGAGGCGGTGACCATGCAGATGACCGGGCTCGACGGGGGCGTCGTCGAGATCGACTCGCACACGCTCGACGCCTTTTCGGCGACGTTCGACGGTCGCGCACTTCGGCGGGGCGACCCGCGCTTTGAGGAGGCCACGCGGATCTGGAACGCAATGGCCTCGAAGCGACCCGCGCTCGTCGTTCAGCCGCTCTCGGCTGACGATGTACGCGAAGCGATCCGGTTCGCGTCCGCAAACGGGATCCTGTTCTCGATCAAGGGCGGGGGGCACAACATCGCCGGAACGTCGCTCGCCGACGGCGGCCTCACGCTCGACATGTCGCGGATGAAGACGGTCGAGGTGGACGCCGACCGGAGGCTGGTCCGCGTTGGCCCGGGCTGCTTGCTGGGCGATGTCGACCGCGCGACCCAGAGGCACGGACTCGCGACCGTGCTCGGGTTCGTCTCGCAGACCGGCGTCGCGGGCTTGACGCTCGGAGGCGGCTTCGGCTACCTGACCCGCCGCTTCGGCTGGACCGTCGACAACCTTGAGGAGGTCGAGATCGTAACCGCTGACGGCGCGATTCGTCGCGCCGCCCGCGACGAGCACGAAGACCTCTTCTGGGCGCTGCGCGGCGGCGGCGGCAACTTCGGGGTCGTGACGCGCTTCACGTTCCGCTTGCACCGGATCGGGCCGGAGGTCACGGCAGGCGTCATCGTCTGGGAGGCCGAAGACGCGGCGGACGTACTCCCCGCCTACCGCGAGGCGGCCGAGGCGGCTCCGCGGGAACTGGCGCTCGGAGCGGTCATTCGGTTCGCGCCGGCATTACCCCAGATCTCCGAGCGCTGGCACGGCAAGCCGGTCGTCCTCGTCGTCGCCTGCCACACCGGCGCCCCGTCTCGCGCCTCCCGTGACCTTGCACCGCTTCGGGCGCTCGGTCACCCGATCGCCGACCTCATCAGGAAGAAGCCGTACGTCGAGCAGCAGTCGATGTTCGACGCTACGCAGCCGAAGGGCATGCACAACTACTGGAAGTCGGAATTCCTTCCTCGGTTGTCGGGCGAGCTGCTCGAGACGTTCCGAGCGCAGGGTGCCGGGATGGCCTCGCCGATGTCGATGCTCTGGATCCTCCAACTCGGCGGTGCCCTCGCGGACCACGACGCCATGAGCACGCCGTTCGGCAATCGCGACGCGGACGCGATCGTTGCCGCCGCGGGCTGCTGGGACCCCGGTGTGCCCGACCACCAGAGCGACCATGCGTGGGCGCGCAGCGCCTGGGAGGCGCTCAATCCCTATTCGACCGGCGGCAACTACATCAATCTCCAGACCGCCGACGACGATGCACGCCTCCGCGCCGCCTACCGCGACAGCCTCGAACGGCTGGCGCAGGTCAAGGCCACGTACGACCCCGATAACGTCTTCCGCGTCAACCGCAACATCGCACCTGCCGCGATGCCGAGCGACGACCGACGCTAGCCGGGACCGGCTCCCGGGGCCGGCCGCTCGCTTCGATAGACGGTTGCGCGAGTCGAAACTCATCGCGCGGGATGCGGATGTCGCGATCGTGGCGGCGCGTCGAGTCGGACGGTAGCCCAAGCTCCAGCGCTAGACGCCGTTAGGCGTGAAGCCGCCTGCGCCGCTCGAGCTCCGCCTCGGTGGGCTCTTCCAGCGCGAACGACCCGTATCGCGGTTCACCCGCGCGGCTGTATGTGAGGGAGACGACGCCCGTCGTCGACGTCTTCGATTCGACGAGCTCGAGACCGGCGGGGAGCGTGCCGTCGCCGAACAGGCGCTTCCCGCTGCCGAGCACGACCGGGAAGATCCAGACGCGGAACTCGTCGATCAGGTCGTGTCGCAAGAGCGTCTGAAGCAGGTCCGAGCTCCCGTGCACCTGCAGGTCTGGTCCGTCCTGTTCTTTGAGGCGCGCGATCGTGTCCGCGACGTCGCCCTCGAGAAGCTGCGAGTTCTCCCAGTCGAGCGAGCGCAGCGTTCGCGACGCGACGTACTTGGTCGCGGCGTTCAGCTGCTCCGCTCCCGGCTCGTCCCTCGCGTGCGGCCAGTGTGCCGCGAAGATCTCGTACGTCTTGCGGCCGAGCAGCAGGTCGAACGGTGCGCCCATGAACTCGCCCATCCACTGGCCCATCGGCTCGTCCCAGTACCCAGCCGACCAGCCGCCGTGCTCGAACCCGCCCGTCGGGTCTTCTTCCGGCCCGCCGGGTGCCTGCATGACACCGTCGAGCGTCGTAAACGTGTTGACCACGAGCTTGCGCATCCTTCGTCCTTTCGTCGTATCGGTTCTCGCGTTACGACCGGCCGACGCGCGAGAAGTCATCGAGGTCGACGTCTTCCCGACTGCGGACCGGCTCCGGCTCCGCGAGCGCGTGCAAGCGGCGCGGCTTCCGTTCGCCGCGTCTCCGACGATGAGCGCGCGATCCAGCACGACCTGCAGCGAGCGGTGTTGCCTCAGTTTTCGACCGGCGGCACCGCCCCGTACTCGTCGTCGCTCACGTGGGAGCTCCACGTCGCGCTGTTGCCTTCGTCGTCGACCTCGACCATTGCGAGGTGGGTCATGAAGCGGTTGGGCGCGGCGCCGTGCCAGTGATTCTCGCCCGGCTCGAAGAAGACACGATCGCCGGCGCGAATGACTTCGATCGGCCCGTCACGCCGCTGCGCGAGACCGACGCCCTCGGTGACGTAGATCGTCTGGCCCTTCGGGTGCGTGTGCCACGCCGTTCGCGCGCCCGGCGTGAAGTGAACGCTGCTCGCGTTCAGGCGCGAACCGTCCGACGGCGTAGCGACCGCGTCGATGTAGACCGCGCCGGTGAACCACTCGCTCGGCCCTGCCGCCGTCTCAACGCTGTTCCGGGTGATCTGCATGGTTTTCTCCCATCATCGTCGACCGCACATGGACATTCTCCTCGGAGCAGGACTCAGTGGATGCAAGGCGCCGAGCGTCGAGCCTCCGAGCCGCTGCGGGACGGCGACGGCGTAGCCAAACGAGACAATCACGGGTGCAGCACGCGTTGAGACGCGAGCGATGGTGGCGACGCGCTCGGATCAGCGGGGAGCGAGAACGGTGACTCGGCGTCGATGAGCGTCGCGGCAGCGCTACGGGCGCGTACAGCGCGCGAGCGCGCGGACGACCGGCTCGAACCGCCTGCCGAGCGTCGTCAGCCGGTACTCGACTGCGGGCGGACGCGTATCGAGGACGCACCGCTCAAGCAGCCCGGCGTCGACGAGCTCCCCCAGGCGCGTCGCCAGCGTCGCGGGTGGGACGCGCCCGAGCGCCTCGCGGAATTCATTGAAGCGCGCTGACCCTTCCACCGACGCGTAGAGGATCGAGAGCGTCCAGCGCCGTTCGAGGAGGTCCGCCGCGCGGCGGACCGCCTCGGGAACCGGGTCACGCCGCCTGCAACGCATGGTCCTGCGCCGGCTCGAGCGCGAGCTCGAGAACCTCGTCGATGCTGAGGACCGGATGGAACGTGATCGCCTCGCGGACGTCCTCGGGGACGTCCTCGAGGTCGGCACGGTTGCGCTCCGGGATGACGACCTCGGTCAATCCGGCCGCGTGCGCGGCGAGGACCTTCTGCTTCAGGCCTCCGATCGGGAGGACGCGTCCCTGGAGCGTCACTTCGCCGGTCATTCCGACGGTGTGCTTGACGGGCCGTCTCGTCAGCAGCGACGCGAGAGCGGTCGTCATCGCGATGCCCGCGCTCGGGCCGTCCTTCGGAATCGCCCCCGCCGGCACGTGGAGGTGGAACGAGTGGCCGCGGAGGTCGTCGGGACGGAGGTCGAGCTCGTCGGCGTGTGCGCGCACCCATGACAGCGCGATCTGCGCCGACTCCTTCATCACGTCGCCGAGCTGACCGGTCAACGTCAGCCGGTCCTCACCGTCCATGCGCGTCGCCTCGATGAAGAGAACTTCGCCCCCCGTCCCAGTGACGGCAAGGCCGGTTGCGACGCCGGGCACGGCGGTGCGCTCCGCCGACTCCTGCCAGAAGCGCTGGCGCCCGAGCGCCTCGCGCACGAGCGCCTCGTCGACCGCGATCGGCGGAGCAGCGTCGCCGGAGGCGATCTGCGTCGCCGTCTTTCGCAGCAGCTTCCCGAGCTCGCGCTCGAGCTGGCGCACCCCTGCCTCGCGCGTGTACTCGGCCACGACCATCTGAATCAGCTCGTCGGTGATCTCGACCTCGTCCTCGCGCAGGCCGTTGCGCTCACGCTGCCGCGGCCACAGGTAGCCGCGCGCGATCGCGACCTTCTCGTCGACGGTGTAGCCGTCGAAACGGATGACCTCCATCCGGTCGAGCAGGGGCCCGGGGATCGTTTCCGCGACGTTCGCGGTCGCGATGAACACGACCTGCGAAAGGTCGAGCTCGACATCGAGGTAGTGATCGCGGAAGGAGTGGTTCTGCGCCGGATCGAGCACCTCCAGGAGCGCAGCCGAAGGATCGCCGCGCCAGTCGGCGCCGACCTTGTCGACCTCGTCGAGCATGATGACCGGGTTCATCGTCCCGGCGTCGCGGAGGGCGCGCACGAGCCGCCCGGGGAGCGCGCCGATGTAGGTGCGGCGGTGGCCGCGGATCTCGGCTTCGTCCCGGACGCCACCGAGCGACATCCGTACGAATTCGCGGTTCAGCGCGCGCGCGATCGACTCCCCGATCGACGTCTTGCCGGTACCGGGCGGGCCGATGAGCGTGAGAATCGCGCCCGAACGCTTGTCCTCTGCGATGCCTCGCTCCTGCCGCAGCTTGCGGACCGCGAGGTACTCGACGATTCGCGCCTTCACGTCCTCGAGCCCGGCGTGGTCGGCATCGAGAATCTCGCGCGCAAGCTTCGAATCGAGCCGCTCTTCGGAGGTCGCGCCCCACGGCACGGCGAGCAGCCAGTCGAGGTAGGTGCGAATCATCGACGCCTCGCCGGATGCCTCGCCCATCCGCTCAAGCCGAGCGAGCTCCCGCTCCGCCTGCTCCCGTACCTCGTCAGGCATCGGTGCCTCGGCGATCTTCCGGCGGTACTCGTCGACCACCGACGCCTCGTCCTCGCCGAGCTCCTTCCGGATCGAGTCGAGCTGCTTGCGCAGGAAGTACTCGCGCTGCTGCGCCTGCGCGCCTGACTCGACATCGTCGCGAATGCGCCGCCGCACCTGGAGCTCAGCGAGGCGCTCGCGCTGCAGCGAGAGCGCGAGCTCCAGCCGATCGACCACGTCGAGCGTCTCGAGCAGGCGAACACGCTGCTCGAACGTGAGGTCGGGCGAGTAGGCGGCCGTGTCTGCAAGCGCGCCCGGCTCCGTCACCGAGCGCAGGAACTCCCGGATCCGCGGGTCGGCCTCGCGCAACTCGAGGATCTCCTCGACGACTGCTCGGTACTCGGTTTCGAGGTCGCGGGTCCTGATCGGCGGCGGCGTCTCGTCGGGCCGCTCTTCGACCTCGACGTAAAGGCGCCCTCCGGTGCCGGTCTGAGCGGCGCGGAGCAGCGCGCGGTGCAGCCCGGTGAGCGTCACGACGCGCACGCCGCCGGGCAGGCGGCCGCTCTCGACGACGTCCGCGATCGTGCCGACCTTCGCGTACACACCCTCGTGGCGCGGGACGAGCAGGACACGTGACTCCTCGCCGGTCTCGAGCGGCAAGGTGACCGTCATGTTCGGGAAGACGACGGTGTCGTCCAGGGGGATGAGAAGGTACTTCTCCACGATCAGTTTCACTCTCCGAATCTAGCTTCGACCTAATAGTAGCTTCAGAGATTGAACTGCAGACGGACGTCCAGTGATTTTGCGATGCCGTGCGAAGCTACGGCCTGCGGGGGTCGTCAACGGTTGCGCCGGGTCAAACCGCTCTCGGTCGACGCCGACACCCCGGCGGGGGTGAGCCTCTACCGGCGCGAAGCCGCGATCTCCGCTCCGTCATGCGCGACGGTGCGGGACTGGGGGTGCCGCCACTCGTCCATGAGCGAGGCCCGGTGTACGCACTGGATCGTGCACATGGGCGCACATGCCTTCTCCCGGAGGTACTCGCGCCTCATGTCTTCGCGCGAGTAGCGCTCGAGCGGTATTCCCGGCCTGCCCCGCTGCTGGGAGCACCAGTGGACGACTCCGTGCTCGTCGAGATAGAAGTAGCGCGCGCCGGCGCGGCACCGCCACTTCGTGGGTCTTCCCTCCGCCAGGTTGCTCTCGAAGCGATCGAGGAGCCCGAAGCCGATTCCGCTTCGCCGCCTGATCGCTCGGTAGACCGCCCGCTGCCGATCGTTCAGCGGTCGCAGCTGGCCGCGGCCGTCGTGGATGACTCCGATCGTCGGGGAGAACCCGAGCTCTCGGGCGCGTTCGGCGACGACCAGCGCCTCCTCCGGGTTTTCCACGCCGGCTCCGACCACGCTGTTCACGTTGACCGTGAAGTTGGCCGTCTTGGCCAGCAGGACGAGTTTGCGGTCGAGGAGATCAAGGCTCTTCCTCGACACGTCGTCGGGCTTCACGTTGTCGATCGAGATCTGGAGATAGTCGAGTCCCGCCTCGTTCAGGCGCGTGATCCACCTTTCCGTCAACGGAAAGCCGTTCGTGATGACAGTGGCGACCATCCCGCGGCGTCGAATCTCGGACACGACAAGCTCGAGCTCGGGATGGAGAAGCGGTTCTCCGCCGCTGATCGTGACGATGCTCGTTCCCATGTCGGCAAGCCGATTGACCCGCGCTAGGAGGGCCTCGGTCGCCACGGGCTGCGACACGTGGTCGTACTCGTTGCAGTAACCGCAGGCCAGGTTGCACCGTCGGGTGACGACGAGCGTCACGAGAACCGGGTGGCTCGAGGATGCGGCGGCGCGGGTGAGCATCCGAGCGATTCGCGCTCCCCGGGCGAGTTTTGCCACCGTCCGCGCGGCCGACTTCATGGGCGGCTAAGAAGAGCCTAGCGCCTCCGCGTGTTCTTCTCGTAACCGGGTAGCGCAGGTACGCGACAGTCGCCACGTCGATCACGCGCTCGCCGCTCCGCGCCGCGCTCCCCGCCGTCGGAGTCAAGCCACAACGCAGGGCGAGCGTGGCCCGCAGTCATCCGCTCGAGGAAGCGTTCGACCGGGAAGGCGGCCGGCCTACCTCCGCACGCGGTAGGTGAGGCGCGCAAACTGCCCCTCCCGCGCGGCGTCAAGGAGCTCGAGCTGCGACGCGGTCAGGCGACGCGGGAGGAGCGGCGCTCCGCGTGCAAGCGTAACGGGGGCAACGGCGAGGAGGATCTCGTCCAGCAACCCCTCGTCGGCGAACTGCCCGACGAGGTCACCGCCGCCGACGAGCCAGACATTCTTGCCCCCGGCCGCCCGCGTCATCTCCTCGTGGACCCGCCCGACGTCGTCCCGTACGAAGAAGACGTCGGCACCGGAAACGGCCGGCAGCGTCCTGTGCGTGAACACCCAGCATGGCGTGTCTCCGTACCAGCCACGCCACCTGCCCGGCTCGTCGAGCAGACGCTCGTGCTCGAGCACCCACTCGTACGTCGTCGAGCCCATCGCCATCGCTCCAACGCCGGCGAAGAACGCGTTGAATCCATCTCCGCCCGTCTCGCCGCGGTCGACGTCGAAGAGCCAGTCGAGCGAGTTGCGCTCGTCGGCGATGTACCCGTCGAGGCTCGTCGCCGTGTAGTACTGCGTCTTCGCCACGGCGTCACTCTGCCAGGGCCGGCGATCGGGCGCGAGTCGCGAGCGCCCTCTCGCCTTGTCGTCCGCCGAGCTCGCGTCGAGGCGCTCGCAGGGCGCGAGCCGCCCGTCCGACGCGGCGCGGCGGCGTCCCGGATAGCGGCGCTCCCCGCGCCCTCGCCGCGCCCGTCACCGTTCAGTGCGGCAGAACGACGAGTCCCGCCATCCCCAGCGCGAAGAGGGCGAGCGCCAGGATCGAATCGGGACCGAGCCGCATGCGGCTCCGTTCGGGACGCGCGACGACGCCCGACGCGTAGACGGCGCTCAGCGCGATTCCGAGCGCCGCGAGCCAGCTGTTCAGTGTGCCGGCCGTCGGCAACACAGGCGTGCCGGCGACGACGTCCGCCAGCAGGAAAAGGCACACCTGGAAGGCGTTGCCGCCGAAGACGTCGCCAATCGCGAGCGCGTTGTCGCCGAGGCGGACGGCAGCGATTCCGGAGCTGATCTCGGGCAACGCGGTCGCGGCAGCGAGCACCGTCGCCCCGAAGATGACGCCGTTGACGCCCGCGCGGTCGGCGAGCGCGCTGCCGCCGACCTCGAGCACGACGCCGGCCACGAGCGTCACCGTGCACGCGCCCACGAAGATCGCGGCGACGCGGACGAGCGACGACGACGCAAACGGATGCGGCTGCTCTCGATGCGGCTCGCGGCGGTCGCGCCGTCCCGGTCGGCTCCCCGGCATCGAGACGCGCCAGCGCGGATCCTTGCCAGCACGGTCGATCGCGTAGATGCCGCCGAGCCAGACGACGACGATCGCGATCGAGGCGGGACTGACGCCCCCGATCGAGGTCGACGCAGGAAGCAGCGCGCCCATCAAGACCCCGGCCACGACGAGGATGACGAGGCTCGCCTCGAGAACCGGCGTCAGCGCCCCGACGAGAAACGTCAAGGGCCGTCGCCCGGCCGCGAAGTCGCAGAGGACGAGCACCATCGTCTGAACCGCGACTCCGCCGATCAGGTTGCCCGCGGCCAGGTCGAGGTTGCCCCGCGACGCGGCCGACACGGTGATCGCGACCTCCGGCAAGCTCCCCGCGACGGCGAGCAGAACGATGCCGCCGAGCTCATCGCCGAGGCCGAGGCGCGCGTCGAGCGCGTCGGTGCTCTTCGAGAGCAAGACCCCCGCGCCCCACGTCGCGGCCGCTGCGGCTGCGAAGAGGAGCAGAAGCAACGGAGTCGCGACGCCGGCCATCCGACCTCACCGCCGGCGCCGCGGCACGCGAGAGCGCGAGACGCCGGGCCTCCCGACCGATCGGCACATGCCCTCGTTCTACAACGTCGGTTGACATATGCCTATATAGGTATATATATTCTGGCCGGTGGCTCGGGCAGCGACGACAGCGGACCCGTTCAACGCCGTGGCCGAGCCCCGGCGCCGCCAGCTCCTGGACGCGCTCGGGGGCCGCGAGCGCCCCGTGAACGACCTCGCGCGCTCGCTCGGGCTCGCACAGCCGCAGGTCTCCAAGCACCTACGGGTCCTTCGCGAGGTCGGGGTGGTCACGGTGCGCGAGGAAGGGCGGCGGCGGCTCTACCGAGTGAACGGCCGCGCGCTCAAGCCCATCCACGACTGGGTGAAGAGCTACGAGCGCACGTGGGCCGACCGCTTCGACGAGCTCGACGTCGTCTTGCAAGAGCTCAAAAGGAAGGAGGAAGAAGATGCGAGTGACGCGTAGCGAAACGGCAACGGTGACGCTGCCCACCGATGTGCAGATCCTCATCACGCGGGAGTTCGATGCGCCCAGGGATCTCGTCTTCAAGGCGTTCACGACGCCGGAGCTCGTCAAGCGCTGGTGGCACGCCAAGCGCGGCGAGATGACCGTCGCCGATATCGACCTGCGGGTCGGCGGCAAGTGGCGCTACGCGATGGTCGCCGAGGGCGGAACCGAGGTCGCGTTTCACGGCGAGTACCGCGAGATCGTGCCCAACGAGCGGATCGTTTCGACCGAGATCTACGAAGGCGTCCCGCAAGACGAGGGCGCTGAGCACGGGACGCTGAACACGGCGACGTTCACCGAAGCGGACGGGCGAACGACGCTCACGATCCTCGTCGAGGCGGCGAGCAAGGAGATCCGGGACGCGATCATCGACTCCGGGATGGAGGAGGGCCTTCAGGACGCCCTCGACCTGCTGGAGGAGACTGCGGTCTCGCTTCGCTAGCAGACGCCGCGGAGCCGGCCCGCCGGGGGCGCCCGTCCGGCGGGCCGCGCGCCTCGGGCGCCGGACGAGCCGAGCTCCTAGACGAGGTCCTCGAGCACGACCTCGAGGAGCTCGACGTTGTCGAGCTGGACACCGGCCGCCGCGACCATCCTTTCGCGGATCTGGCCACGGCTCCACGCGCTTCGCTCGGCGGCCTCACGGCTCTCCCAGAGCGTCATGATCCGAGCGGACCCGGCCTCGGGATCCGCGAGCACGTAGAGGCCCTTGTACCCGTCGAACTCGCGGAGCCACGTCCGCATCGAGTCGGCCGCCATCCGCGCCGTCTCGCCGACCTGCGGGCCACCCCCGCTGACGCTCGTCACGCTCGCGTACACCGCGCTCAAGCTTAGGAGGTTTCCAGCCCAGAAGCAGTTGGAAGGAAGGCCGCATGGAGTGGTGGGTGATCCTTCTCATCATCGCGGGCGTCGTGCTCGTGCTCGCGTTGCTCCTGATCGGCGGGCGCAGGGCTCGCGAGGGTCGCCTCGAGACACGCCGGGCGGAGGCGGGCGGGCTTCGCAGCGCGGCCCAGGCGCAGGAGCAGCGGGCGGCGGAACGGGAACGGCTCGCCGAGGAGCAGGCGGAGCGCGCCCGGCAGGAGCGCGGCGCGGCGCAAACGCGTCTCGAGCGGGCTGACGAGCTCGACCCCGACGTCGACCGGTAACCCAGCTCGGCTGGGGTAGCGCGCGCGGTAATCGCGCGCATCCGCGTTCCGTTCTCCGTGCGTGCGGGGTAGGTTCGCCCTCGTCTCGACAACATCGGCTGGTCGCGGGGGCGTCGTAGCGACCAGTCGGTCGCTGCACCAGGCACCCCGGCGTAACGCCCCCGCCGGGGTGTCCCACGAGAGGGGGTTTCATGAGCGACCACACGTGCTCACCCGACGCGTGCACATGCGCGGAGGCGGGCGAGGGCGACGTCCCGCGCAGCGTCCATCCGACGAACGGGGGCGAGCCGCACGCCTACCTCTGGCTCGACGTCTACACGAAGCGGCTCGTTTCCCACGAGACGAGCGACCCACGGTACTGATGGCCGGCCCGAAGGTGGAGGGGCCGGGCGAGAGACAGATCGACTGCAGGCTTTGCTGCAGTTCGCGGCAGCAGACCATCGTCCGGGCGCGACAACCCGTGCCGTGCCGATGATCGCGATCGACCACAGCGATCCCGAGCCGTCCACGCGGCCGGTTGCAGCGCTCGCCGAGGCGTGGCTCGCCGACGCCTACGACCTCGTCGCGACGGGCTGGTGCCAGGGAACCTCCGCGCGCGACGCGGACGGGCGTCCCGTCGCAGCGCACAGCCCGACCGCGTGCGAGTGGTCGCTTACGGGCTCGCTCCTTCGCGTGTTGCGTACGAGCGAGGCCGAGCCCGAGCTCGCGTTGCATGCGTTCCAGCGGGCGAGTCTCGCCGTTACCGCTGCCGTGAACGGCGTCGCGAGCGTCTGGAACGACGCACCGCGGCGGCGAGCCGACGACGTGCTCGACGCTCTCGCAATCGCGATCTCGCTCGTCCGCGAGCCGCCGGTCGACGAATCGGCGAATGGGCCGCGTGACCGCGCCCACCAGCCGAGCGCGCGTTAGCCGGCCGGTCCGCTCAGGACGGCGACGGTCGCGACGTCGATACGTCGCGTCACGGCGCAACTCTCGGATGTGGCGGAACGCGCTGGTACCGTCCCGGGCGTGGTCGGGCGCCTCGAAGAGCTTCTCCGCGCTGCGTTTCCCGACGCGACGGAGCTCTCGGTGCTCGACCGCACAGGCGGTGGCGACCACTTCCACGTAACGGTCGCGAGCCCGCGCTTCGCCGATCTCTCGCTTCTCGACCAGCATCGCCTCGTCTACGATGCCCTCGCAGAACCGCTTGCGGACGGCACGATCCACGAGCTTCGCATGACGACCAGGGGAGCGCCGTGAACGACCTGAAAGACCGGATCAAGCAGACGATCGAGAGCGAGGACGTGGTCCTCTTCATGAAGGGAACGCCCGAGCGCGTTTTCTGCGGGAACTCGGCACGCGCGCTCGACGCGCTTCGCGGCGTGGGGGCGCCCGTTACGGCGGTGGACGTCCTTCCTGACCCGCGGATCCGCCAGGAGCTCTCCGCACTCTCGAACTGGCCGACCATCCCGCAGGTCTTCGTCCGCGGCGAACTCCTAGGCGGCGCCGACATCGTCGAGGAGCTCGCCGCGACGGGCGAGCTCCGTGAGAAGCTCGATGCGGCACTCAGCGACGGCTGGTCGTCTGCGCCGCGCGAGGAGCGAGTGATCGACCTGGCCGGTCGGCCGACCCGCTTCCCGCTCGTTCCGTGAGCTTCCTCGACAGGCTGCTCGGCCGAAAACGCCCCACCGCCGCGAGGCAGCAAGGCGAGCCCGAGGCGCTCGACCGTGAGGACGACCCGCGCGGTGGCCGCCAGAGCGACGAGTATCGCACGGCCGACCCGCGCGACGTGGTCGAGCAGGGCGGCACCGTCATGAGCGGGCCGGGCGGCGCGCCGCAGGAAGGCGAGACGCCCTCGGAACGCCGCGCCGACCAGCGCTAGAGCAGCCAGATCAGCAGCGCGAGCCCGCCGATCCCGCCCACGATGGCGGCGACCGCGGCGAACGCCCACGGGTTCGGGACGAGGCGGTTGTCCTCGTCCCAGCGGCTCGCGCCGCGCATGCGCCGCGCACGTGCCATCGCCGAGGAAGATTAGATCGGCGTCGCGACGCGCTCGTCGACGAGGGGCTCGAGCGCCGCCGGGTCGATGGCGAGCGCCGCCAGGAGCGCCGCCCCCCGCCCCTCGTCTCGGAGGAACGCGAGCAGCAGGTGCTCGACGCCGAGGTGGCCGTCCCCCCGCGCGACCGCGCGGCGAAGCGACTCCTCGAGGACGCCGCGCGCGTCGGGCGCAATCGGAACCCGCTCGCCGGGAGCCGGTGCCGGCCCGTCGACCGGATCTGCCGGGAGCGCCCGGGCGGCGGCGCGCGCCCGCGCGAGCGTGATGCCCGCGTCGCCGAGCGCCGCGGCGGCCGGTCCCGTGCCGCGAAGAAGGCCGAGGAGCAGGTGATCCGGCCGGACACGCGCCGCGCCCAACGCCTCCGCTTCCTCGCGCGCCAGCCGAACCGATTGCCGCGCCTCTCCGGTGACGATCAGCCGGCCGCGCTCACCACCCGCCTCGACGGCCAGCTTCTCGGCGACCCGGCGTGCGTGCTTTTTGTGGACCGCTTGCTTGGTCACGCCCATCGCCTCGGCCACCTGGCGCCACGACCAGCCCGCCCGCATTGCGTTCTCCACGTGGAGCGCCTCGAGCCTCTCGAGGCGCGCGCGCACCGCCGCGACTGTTTCCAGGCCTTCTCGAGGCGGCAGCGCCTCGGCCGCTGCCATCGCCGCATCGACCGCGTTTCGACCCACTACTCCGAGAGTAACCGGGTTTTCTTCGCCGTCAACGGGCCTTGACGACGCGATTGTCGACTCGGTGCAACGGGAATCCGACCCCGTAGCCCCGCGGGCGGGCGACCGGGCCCGCGGGTGAGCGGTCATATGACGGAGGAGGAGAGACCCGAGAAATCCGAGCTCACGCCCGAAGAGCTCGCGGAGCAGACCCCGGAAGCGATCCCCGACCGGGCCTCGATGGCGATCGTCGACACGAACGTCGCGATCCCGATCGATCCGGCGATCGCCGCGGACGTTCTCGCCGGCGAGGACATCGCCGAAAACGAGCGCGCGGACTACGCGCAAGCGGAGGAAGAAGCGGATGAAGAAGACCGGTAGCAAGACCTTCAGGTACGAGGAAGACGGGGTCCACGTGCTCGGCCTCGTCAACGTGGCCGACGCCGCGGCGGAAGGCGGGGCGGAGAGCAGCCGAACGTCTGTCTCGAGCCGCCAGCGCGTGCGGGTCGTCCAGCACGGCGAAGCGAGCGTCCTCTTCAAGGAGGCCCGGGCGACCGGAGAGCAGACCGCGCGAGCGGGAGATCGTGATCACCACGGAAAGGAGGAAGGACGATGACGGAAGCACCCCAGGAGTACCGGGCGCTCTCGCGTGAAGAGCTCGAGGCGATCGCGGGCGAGGAGCTGCCGGAGCGCGCCGCGATGTCGCTTATCAACGCGAACGTCGCTGCACCGGTCAACGTCGCCGCGGCGTTGAACGTGCTCTCGGACAACTCGACAGCGATCGCGAACGCCGAGCAGTCGGCCGACATCACGCAGGCGACCGGCCCGATGACGCAGCAGCCGTAGAAAGGAGGCGAAACGAGATGACAGACACACCGCAGGAGTACCGGACGCTCACGCGCGAGGAGCTGGATCAGCTCGCGGGCGAGCCGCTTCCGGAGCGCGCCGCGATGGCGCTCATCAACGCGAACCTCGCCGCGCCGATCAACGCCGCGGTCGCGGCGAACGTTCTCTCGGACAACTCGATCGCGTACGCGAACGCCGAGCAGGACGTCGACATCACGCAGGCGACCGGCCCGATCAACCCGTAGGGCGGCGAGCCGTGACCGAGACGACCAGTCAGGAATACCGGACGCTGACGCGCGAGGAGCTTGACCAGCTCGCGGGCGAAGAGCTTCCGGAGCGGGCGGCGATGTCGCTCATCAACCTGAATGTCGCCGTGCCCGTGAACGCGGCCGTTGCGGCGAACGTCCTGTCCGACAACGCGACTGCCTACGCGGACGCGGCGCAGGACGCGGCGATCGGGCAGGGGACCTGATCCGACGACCGCGGAGCAACTGACCGAGGGGGCGGCCGCTGAGCCGCCCCCTTTGTCGCCCGGGCCCGATGAGCGAGCGAACGCAAGAGCAGACGACCGACACGCCTGACACCGGCGACGGCCGCCAGCCGGTGCGGCCGGAGAAGGCCGAGGCCGCCCAGGCGTCGTCGGGCGAGCGCCTCGCCGAGCAGGCGGAGCCGAAAGCGGACGTTCCACAGCTCGCGGCCGGGATCGAGCTGATCGGCGAATACAAGGAGTCGGGCTACAAGGAGCCCCCGTACATCGCCCGCCGCGCGGACGGCCAGACGATCCAGATGCCGCGCCTCCTCTACCTCGTCGCCGAGGACGTGGACGGTCGGCGCGACTACGCGGCGATCGCCGAGCGCGTGACCGAGAAGTTCGGACGAGGAGTCAGCGCCGACAACGTCCGCGTACTTGTGGAAGAGAAGCTGCGACCGCTCGGGATCCTCGCGCAGGCCGACGGGTCGAGCCCGGAGCTCCAGAAGCTCGACCCGATGCTCGCGCTCAAGTTCCGGGCCGCGCTCGTCCCGGAGCGCGTCGTCCGTGCG
>DATAAZ010000050.1:0-30882 GCA_036259875.1 Gaiellaceae bacterium | reverse complement strand
GAGGCGGAGCAGGGGAATCCCGTTCGCGTCGGGGCGCAGGTCGCAACCCTCGTAGAAGAGCGTGTCGAGTCCGACGACGTCGTGGCCGGCCGCGCGCAGGACGGGCGCCGTCACGGAGCCGATGTAGCCATGGTGGCCGGTAAGGAGGATCTTCATCGCCGCTCGAGTCGCGAGCGCGCCCGCGCGAGGGCGGCTCTCGTCCCTATATCGATGAAGTCTGCCTGCAGGTCAACCCCGGCGACGCGGCCTGCTTTCGCGAGCGCGTCGAAGTGGCGGCCGGGCTCGACATGGTCGGCGAGCCCCGCGAGCCCGCCGGCGCTGGCCGCGCCGCAGCCCCAGATCAGGTTCCCTCGCGGCTCCGCCGGCTTCACGGCGACGGCCGTTACGCGTCCGTCCGCGCCGAGCGCAACGACGTCCGAGCGCTCGGGCTCGCTCGTCCGGAAAAGGCCCAGCGCGACGTCGGTGTGCTCGTCCAGCGCTGCGAGGATCCGGACGAACCCGTCGCGCGGCTCCCAGATCGAGTCCGGCAGCCCGAAGAGAACGACCGCGTCGGCGTCGAGCCCGTCGAGCCCGGCCACCAGCGACGCGGCAAGCGAGGGCGGCTCGGCCTCGAGGACGCGCGCGCCGGCGCGCCGAGCGTGCATGACGACGTCGCGCTTGTCGGGGCGGGTTACGACCCGGATCTCCGCGCAGCGCGCGACCCGGAGACGCTCCAGCACGTAATCGATCACGGGCCGGCCTCCTACGTCGAGGAGCTCCTTGGAGCCGGCGAGCGGCTGGAGCCGAGTCGCGAGCCCGGCCGCGGGGACGATTCCGACCGGAGGCGCTTCGCTCAGCGTCGCCCGAGCGCGCGCAGGAAGAGGACGGCCGGGCCGGCGAAGGGTGGCCTGAACATCCGGACGCGACCGCCGCGGACGCTCGCCGTCCGCTGCGATGTGTCCGTTTCCGGCCGGAACCACTCGACCGCAAAGCGTCGCGTCGTCCCGCGCAGGTCGACGCGGAGGCGACCGCTCCCGGGCTGGTAGACGAGGTACCGGCGCCCAGGCGCGACGAGCGCGTAGCGCGTCGACGCGAACGTGGGGCGCGGGCGGACAATCCCTAGGCCTACGCGTCGCGCGTACCGCCGCGTCTGGCCGAGCGCGCTTCGGACGGCGTGCCGGGTCGGGTCGTCGTCCATCGGGTCCATGAAGATCGGATTGTGGCCGCGCAGGAAGCTGCGCCACGCGAAACTCGGCTCTCCGCAGACCCCGCAGTGGTGGTCAGTGTCCGAGAGGATCACCTTCCGGCCCGAGGCGACCGGGGGATCGCTCATGTACTCCCGTCCGAAGGGCGAGACCCAGTCGGCCGGGCTCGCGAAGAGCGACGCGTTCGCGCCGTGTTCGTGCTGGAACGTCATCCCGACCGGGTGGCGCTTCGGCTTCGTCTGCTCGTAGGCCTTCACGTGATGGATCATGTGGTACTGCCACTGCGTGGAGTAATGGCCGCTCTCGTTGACGATCTCGTAGAGGACGTTGTCGAGGTCATTCACCGTGTCGACGACCTTCTGCACGTACGCCTCCTGGACGGCGAGCACCGCCGGGCTCACGAGCATGTTCACCTCCAGGCCCTCGCCGTCGCCGTTCGCGTCGGCGTCGATCCCGTTCACGTTGTTCGCGCCGTTGAACGGATGCCCCGCCCAGTCCCACGGCTCGTGCGCCTGCTGGAGCTGCACCCCTTCGAAGAGCATGATCGAGACGTAGATGCCGCGCTCGCCCGCCATTCGTACGCGATCGCGGAGCCGCTGGAAGTACGTCTCGTCGAAGCGGGAGAGGTCGAAGCGCGGGCGACCGTCGAGTGCCGTACCGGGGCCGGACCGCGGCCAGGGATGCTGGTGGATGTCGACAGTCCGGGCGCACTCCTCCCAGTGCGAGTGCTCGTTGCGCCACATCCGGATGAAGTTGTGGCCGTGGAACGCGAGCCGGTCGAGGTACGCCGCGTAGTTGAATGCGTGACGCGGCGCCGAGCACGGAAGCCAGACCTCGTCGCCGACGAGGTTCCACCAAACGTGCGACCCCGTCAGGTATACCGCGCGCCCTGACCCGTCCGTGAAGTAACGCGGGTTCGCGGCGAGAACGCGGAGCGGCCCGCGCGCCGGCTCGGGCGCCACCGAGCCCGCCGCGCTCGCGCTCGCCGCGCCTAGGCTGACGCCGAGAGCGGCGAGCCCGGCCGCGACGAGACGTCCCGCACGCATCGAGCGGACCGTAACGCAACGATGTCGCGAGTTCCTGCAACCGGATCGGCCGCAAACGCGTTTGTATGAGGATGGGCGACTGGAAGGGGAGCGGCGGCTTGGATGCTGCGGGCGTGCGCCGCGTGGGGATCGCCCACGACTGGATGACGACGTATGCGGGGTCGGAACGGTGCGTCGACGAGATGCTCTGCGCGTTCCCGGACGCCGAGGTCCTCACGAGCGTCATGCGCCGGGAGGCGCTGCCCGCGTCGCTGCAGCGCGCGCGCCCGTCGTTCCTCCAGCGCCTTCCCGGTGCTGCTCGGTACCACGAGTGGCTCTTGCCGCTCATGCCGGTGGCCTGGAAGCTGCGCCGCCCCCTCGCCGGCGTGGACGCCGTGATCACGAGCAGCCACGCGTGCGCGAACGCCGTCCGCGTTGCCGGCGACGTCCCGGTGCTCTGCTATTGCCACACCCCGATGCGCTACGCGTGGAACTTCGAGGCCGAGCGGCGCCGGTTCCCCAGGGCGGCGCAGCCTCCCGCTCGCGTCGCGATGCGCTGGTTTCGTGGCTGGGACAGGAAGACCGCGGAGCGCGTCACGCGGTTCGTCGCCAACTCGGGCGCGGTCGCGGACCGGATCGAGCGCTTCTACGGCCGCGCAGCCAAGGTGATCCATCCGCCGGTCCGGACGGAGTTCTTTCGGCCGGGCGGCGAGCGGGGAGACGAATTCCTCTACGCGGGGCGGCTCGTCTCGTACAAACGGCCCGACGTCGCCGTCAAGGCGTTCGAAGGGCTGCCGTACCGGCTGAACGTCGTCGGCTCCGGTCATCTGGCGGAACGCCTGCGCACCGAGGCACCGCCGAACGTCAGCTTCCTCGGGGAGGTCTCGGACTCGGAGCTCCGCCGCCTCTACCGGACGGCGCGGGCGCTCGTCTTTCCAGGGGAAGAGGACTTCGGGATCGTCATGGCCGAAGCGCAGGCGTGCGGGACGCCGGTCATCGCGCTCCGGCGCGGCGGCGCGCTCGACATCGTCGAGGACGGCGTGACCGGTTGGCTCGTGGACGAAGGGAAGCCGGCCGACTTCCGGAATGCGGTCCGGCGCGCCGCCGTCGAGACGCTGGACTCGGCCGCGATTCACCGCTCCGCGGAGCGCTTCTCGCGCTTTCGCTTCCGCGAAGAGATCCGGGCGGCCGTGGAGGAGATGGTTCTGGCGCATCGGGGCGTGCTCGTCCCCCAACTCGAAGTCGACGCCGAGCGGCAGCTCGACGGCATCACCTCCGCGCGGTCCCGCACCTAGTCCCGTACCCTTCCGACGGCATGGTCGGTGAAGCGCCGTCTTCGTCGGCAGACCCGAAGGTGAGCGTCGTCATCCCGTGCCGCGATGCCGCGGATACCCTGGGTATTCAGCTGGCGGCGCTCGCGCGTCAAGAATGGCGGCAACCGTGGGAAGTGCTCGTCGTGGTCGATCCCGACGAGGCGGACGCAACCGCGAATATTGTCGAGACGTTCCGCGAGCAGCTGCCGAACCTCCGGAGAGTCGTCGGCTCCGGGCGACGCGGCCAAGCGCACGCGCTGAACGTCGGGGTTCGAGCAGCCCGTGGCGAGTCGGTCGTCTTCTGCGACGCGGACGACGAGGTTGCCGACGGATGGCTCGCCGCGATGGGAGACGCGCTCTCGAGGCACGATTTCGTCTGCGGCCGACTCGAGTACGCGAAGCTGAACGAGCCGTGGGTCCGCGAGTCGCGCGAGCCCGTGTTCGCCGAGGGTCTGCCCACGACGTGGTTCGCGCCGCACGTGGCGTATGGAGCGGCGGGGGCGCTCGGAATCCGTCGCGAGCTCCACGAGGCGGTCGGCGGCTTCGACGAGGATGCGTTTGTCGTCGACCTCGAGTACTCCCTCCGAGTTCAGCGCGCAGGAACCGAGCTCGTGTTCGTTCCGGACGCGGTCGTCCATTACCGGTACCGCGACCGTCTGACGGACATCTTTCGGCAGGCGTTCAAGTACGGGCAATCGCTCGCTGCGATCGAGCGCCGCTACGGGGATCCCGGCGAGGCCCGGCCCAGCTTCGCACGGTGGCTCGTGTCCGGGTGGAAGCCCGCGTTCGGAATGCTTCGCCGCTTCTACCGGAAGGGCAAGCGGGGCCACCTCGTATGGCTCGTCGGCTGGCAGCTCGGTCGCTACCGGGGAAGCATGCGGCACGGCGTCCGCGCGCTGTGAGCGAGGCAGATTCCGCTCGCGGTGCGGCAGAGACCGCGCGTCTTGCATGGGCGCGCGCGTGGATGGGGGTAGCGGGCATCCCGGGCCTCGGCCGGCTCGCCGTACGCCTCGCGACGGCGACCTGCCCGCCGTACTACGGGCGCCACCGCCTTGCTCGCTTCAGCTCGCGGGGTTACGTCGCGCCGAGCGCAAGCGTCTACCATCCGGGGCTTCGCGTCGGCCGCAACGTGTTCGTGGGCGACCGTGTCGTCGTCTACCGAGATCACGGCGGGGGGCCCGTCGAGCTGGGCGACGGCGTCCACGTCAACAACGACACGTGCATTCAAACCGGGCGGGGCGGATGCGTCCGGATCGGCGCGCACACGCATATCCAGCCGCGTTGCCAGTTTTCCGCGTACGTCGAGAGGATCGAGATCGGGTCGAGCGTCCAGATCGCCCCGGGCTGCGGCTTCTTCCCGTACGAGCACGGCTTCGAGTCCGGAAGGCCGATCGGCGAGCAGCCGCTCGGGAGTAAGGGACCAATCGTGGTTGGCGACGACGCCTGGCTCGGGTTCGGCGTCGTTGTCCTTGCCGGCGTGCGGATCGGATCGGGCGCGGTGGTCGGCGCCGGGTCGGTCGTCGCGGCCGACGTCCCGGACGGCGCGATCGCGTTCGGCGTTCCGGCGCGCGTCGCCCGGATGCGTCAAGGCCCGGCTAGCCCGTCGGAGGACGCGCGCTCCCCCGGTATCCCCTGAGCGACGCCCGGAGCGCGTCGGTCGCGTCCCGGTTCCGGAGCGCGCCGAAGACAAGGATGCGCCCGACGAGCCCCGCGCTCATGAACGCGAGCGTCGCGCGCGCGGCGCGCGGCGTCATCGTCCGCCGAATCCAGTCGCCCTCCGCGAGCCCGATCAACTCTGCACGGCGCGGGCTATCCCAGGTCGTCGCGGTGGCGCCGCGGCCGACGTGGACGAACTCGGCCTCGTGCACGAACCAGATCTTCCAGCCGGCCCGCCGCGCACGCAAGCAGAGGTCGAGGTCCTCCACGTACATCCTCATTCGCTCGTCGAACCCGCCGAGCTCGTGCCACGTCTCGCCGCGGACGAGCACTACCGCGCCGTCGGCGGCGTGGATCTCGCGCGAGCTCGCGTGATCCCAATGCGTGCTCCAGCTCGGCTGCCAGCGGTTCGGGATGAAACGCGAGAGCCCCGACGCTCGCACGAGCGCGACGGCGGGCGTGTGTGCAGGCACCACGTTCGGTTGCAGCGAGAGGTCGATGTTCAGGATGCGGGGGACGGCGATGCCGACCCGCGGATCATCGAATGCGGCAAGCAGTCGACGGACGGTTCCGGACCGGTTGAGGAACGCGTCCGAGTTCACGAACAGGTAGCTGTCGCCCGGGAGCGCGCGCGCGCCGAGGTTGCTCGCGCGCGCGAAGCCGATGTTCTCCTCGATTCGCACGAGGACGCATTCGGCGATCTCCTGCCGGAAACGCTCGTAGCTTCCGTCGCGCGAGCCGTTGTCGACGACAACCACCCGGCCGGGCGGTACGCCGTCGGCGATGAGCGCGCGAACGCTCTTGATCGTGTAGTCGGCGGTCTCCCAATTCGCGATGACGACCGTCACGGACGCGACGGCGGGGTCGCGCCTCGCATCGCCGCGTTCGTCCGGTTCGGTGGCCGTCACGGCGACGGCGGTGCCAGTCCCGCAAGGACCGATGCGGGACGACGCTCGGTCAGCTCGCTGACGGCTGCGTCGCCGAGCCGCTCACGCACGAGCGCTGCCGCCTCGCCGAGGTGGACGCTCCGCCGACGCACGCCGTGCGCGTCGCTTCCGAGCAGGTCGGCGCGGCCGGTGTCGACGAGGCGCCACGCGAGGGCGGCGACCTCCTTGCCCCAGCGGCCGAGCAAGCTCGGCGCGACGACTTGGAGAAGCGCACCACGCCGTCGGACCCCGTCGACGAGCCCCGCGTGCCGCTGGAGTGCGCGGCACCGTTCGGGGTGGGCGAAGATCACGGCAAGCCCGGCCTCGGTGAGCCGCTCCAGCACCGCTGCGAAGAACGGCGGCGGTGTGTCGGCGAGCACTTCGACGACGACGTAGCGCCCGGCGATCGAGCGCCGGGCGAGGTCGTCTGTCGAAACCGAGACGGCATAGCCGGGACTCACCTCGGCCGCAAGGGCGGGCTCGAGGCGGATGCAGGCGTCCGCGAGCTCACTCCGGAGCGCGCTCAGGCGGGCCTCGGCGTCGGCGTGCGACGTCGGGAACTGAGCCGAGTAATGCGGCGTGCAGAGGACGCGCGAGACGCCGTCCGCCGCCAGCCGTCGGGCGAGGTCGAGCGCGTCCGCCTGCGTCGGCGGACCGTCGTCGAGGCCGGGGAGGAGGTGGCAGTGCGTGTCGATCACGTCCTTCCACCGATTTCTGCCCCGACGTCGCGGAAGATCCCGCATAGCCGGCGCGCCGTTTCATGCCACGAATAGCGCGACACGGTCGCCTCGCCGCGGCCTCGCAGCTCGGTCCGCAAGCGTTCGTCCGAAACGACGCGCCTGATCGCGTCGACCCAGGCCGGCTCGTCGTCGAGCGGAAGGACGAGCGCACCGTCGCCGGAGACCTCACGCACGGCCGGGATATCGCTCGTCACGACGGGGCAGCCCCGCGCCATGGCCTCGAGCGGCGTGAAGCCGAAGCCCTCGTAGCGCGAGGGGAGAAAGAGCGCCGTCGCCGCGCGGTAGAGGCCGTCGACCTCCGCCTCCGAGGCGCCGTCGACGATGAGGACGCGTTCGCGTCCGGCGCGGTCGAGCTCCGCTTCGAGCTCGGGGTACGAGCCGCGCGGCCGGCCGACGAGCACGAGGCGACCGGGAATGTCGGCGCGCGTGAACGCCCGAACCAGGAAGGCGACGTTCTTCTTCGGGCTAAGGTCGCCGACGTAGAGGAGGAACGGGCCGTCCGGCGGCGCGCCGTCTCGCCTCGCCTCGGTCACGGGGTCGGCGAGCCCGGGGCCCGAGTGGACGACGACGACCTTCTCGCCGGGGACGCCGAAGTGCCGTTGCGCCTCCTCCTTGGCGAACCCCGAGACGGCGACCACCCGGCAGGCCCGGGCGAGTGCCCATGGATAGAGGCGGCGCTTGTACGCGTGCCGGACGCGCTCGAACCCGTGCAGGATCGAGACGTCATGGATCGTCGTCACGAACGGCCGCGACGGGCGAAGCCGCGGGCCGGTGAGGTCGAAGAAGTGGAGGAGCTCGCCAGCGCCGCCCGCACCCCAGACGCTGCCGAGTTGATCGAGCGCAAGGCGGACGGAGCTCGCCGATGCGGGCGCCCGCGGGACGGGAACGATACGGACGTCGATCCGACGCGCGTTCGCGACTTTCGCGCCGGACGCGGTCGTCAGGAGCGCGAGCCGAAGGTCGGGGAACTCCGCGCTCGCGTCGTCGAGGGCGCGGACGAGGCGGGCCGCGTAGCGCGGGACGCCCGACCCGCGCGGCGCGCTCGCGAGGAGGAAGCCGACCAGGCATACGCGGACCGCCCCGTTCCCAGCTCCAGTCACGTGCTCGTCGGACGGGCGAGAACCCAGCTGTGCAGGATGCCGAGGCGTGTGACCGCCTCTTGGAATCGACCGTACAGGGGTCTGTGGGTCCGGGCGGTCGCGCGGTAGCTCGGGCCGCGCTTGAGGAAGAACGGCCGCCCGGTTCGCTCGACGGCGTATCCGGCGACGGTGAACATGCGCCTGTAGCCCGCGAGGTTGGCGATCCACCAGAGCGGCCAGCCGGGAGCCTCGAGGCGGGCGATCGGCTGTCGCGGATGTAGGGCGGTGAGAAGCGGGGAGATCGTGTCGACGGAGAGGAGCTGAGCGTCGGGCTTCAGGACGCGCCGGATCGAGATGAGCGCGCCGACCGGGTCGCGGAGATGCAGGAGGAGACTGCCCATAAAGGCGAAGTCGAAGACGCCAATCTCATCCGGCGAGAGCTCGTACACGGGGCGCTTTTCGAGCCGAACCGCGGAGCCGAACGCCTCCCTCGCGAGCCGAAAGCCGTCGTGGCCACCGAGGTGCTCGGCGACCGTCCACTCTTCCTCGTCGACGAAGCCGGGCCAATCGAGCTCGTCGCGGCTCGCGACATCGAGCGCGATGACGTCGGCGGCGCCCCGCCGCTCCATCTCGAACGCCCAGAACCCGTCCGCGGTCCCGATGTCGAGGCACCGCATTCCGGCGAGGGCGTCGGGCAGCGGGACGTTTTCCCGTTCACGGACGGTGTCGAAGACCCCCGACGTGACGACCCCGCCCGGCAGCTCGATCATTTGGTGCCAGCGGATGCGGGCGACGTCTTCGGCGAGCGAGGGCATCGGGCGGATGTCGGTCAGCTGAGGCCTGGCCGCACGTCGGGCCGGGGGCGCACGCGCGCCGACCGGGCCGCCCGTCCGCGGCGCGCGCCCAGCGTTCCTGCCTCGCTCGGCACGGGGTTTTCGGCTTCCTCGCGCGCCGCGGCGACCGCCACGCCGGTCATCAGGAGGCCGAGGAAGGCCGTCGGGAAGCCCGTGAACGACTCGCGTGTGACGGCATCGAGGAGCAGCACGAGCAAGAACGAGAGCGCGACCCAGCCCGCCTCGCCACCTCGGTCGAATGCTCGCTTCGCGAGCGTCGCAAGCCGCCCTACGAGGAGAAGCAGGACGGCGAGGCCGACCAACCCGACGTCCGCGACGGTCGCGAAGTAGCCCGAGTCTACGATCACGGTCTCGGCGCGGCGCGCCTCTTCCGGATCGCGCGTCACCGCGAAGGTCGCCCGCTCGGCGGCCGTCCCGACCTCGCCGACCCCCTTCCCGAACGGCGCTTCCCAGGGGTTCTCGAAGACGATCCGCCAGGCCTCGGTCCGCCCGTTCACTGTGAAGAACGTCGACGGTCCGCCGCGCACCGTGCGTTGCTGCGTGGCGTCCTCCGAGAGGACGAACATCAGGGTGGCGGAGACGACGAGCACGAGCACGAACACGGCCGTCACGGCGCGGCCGTGGCGGGCGAGCCAGAGGGCGAAGATTCCGACTGCGACGACGATCGCGCTCCGCACGACCGACAGCGCGAGGCCGACGACGATGAGCGTCCCGGCCGCGTACGCGAGCGCCCCTCGCCGCATCCACATGAGGACGGCGCAGAAGCCGAACAGCAGGAAGCTCGCGTATCCGAACGGGTCGTCGAGCGTCCCGAAGCTCCGTAGCCGGCCCTCGATCGTCCGGACGTGGATGTCCCAGAGGTAGCCGATCTCAACGAGCCGCGCGCCGCCGAGCAGCTGCTGGATGATCCCGATCGCGGCCACACCGGACGCCGTTGCGACGAGCGAGGCCATGCCCCAACCGAACGTACGGCGCGCGTTCGGAAGCGCCAGGCCGGCGAGCAGGAGCAGGAGCGGCTCGGACACGAGCCGGACGCCGTGCGCCCAGGCGAAGTCGCGTTCGAGCCCGCCCCCGATGTTGACCATGTAGATCGCGAAGAGCAGCGCGAACAGGGCCAACAGCCACAAGTCGCCGGGGAGGTGGCGCCCAGAACGAGCCGCCTTGAGAACGACGATCGCGGCGGCCACGATCGCGGCGAGAACAATGACGTCCTTGAGGGGTCCGATCCACGGGACGGCGAGGACCTTGACAGCGGGGAGGACCGCGAAGACCGGGATAGTGACCGCGACCGCGACGTGCGGCACCGCGACGAACGCCGCGACGACGGGGACGAACAGCGCGACGGCGAAGATCACGACGAGCGGGACGAACGTGTCCAGCAAGACGGTCGACGCGGCCACAAGGAGCGTCAACGGGACGCCCACCGCCAAGGCACCGGCATCCGCGCGGGTGAAGCCGAGACGGAGCGCCCAGGTCACGGACGGCTCAGCGGTGGTAGTAGTACTCGTCTTCTTCGGGCGGGGCGTCGGTGAGGACGGCCCCGATGATGTCCGTCTGCCATCCCTCGGCCTGTCGCGAGAGCGCGACCAGGCTGCGACGGGTCACGCGTCCGTGGCGTACGACGGCGATCACCATGTCGACGCTTCGCGAAAGCTCCGCCATTTCGACCGTCGCGAGAGCCGGCGGCGTGTCGAGGATGACGACGTCGGCGTCCGCGGCCAGCTGCGACAGAAGGTCCGGCACAATCGGCGAGCGCGCGATACGCGCACCGCGCTCGTTGCCGCCGGCCGCGACGACGCGCAGCGACCCGTTGTCCGATGCGAGCACGAGGTCGCTCTCGGCGCGTCCGTTTCCGGACGCGACGGCGCGTGGGGCGGGGCCGGCGCCGTTGAGCGGCACCGACCACACGGCGCGCGCGAGCTCGGCGCGGCCGTCGACGATCTGAATCACTCCGGGCGAGTCGGCCGGAATCCGGAAGATTCGTGCGACCGAGGGCTTCCGCAGGTCGAAGTCGACGAGGATCACCCGTTGCCCGCGCTGCGCCATCGCGACCGCTAGGTTTGCCGCGGTCGTCGTCTTGCCCTCTCCCGCGAGCGCGCTCGTAACCGCGATCACCGTCCGGTCCGTCTGCCCGCGAATCTGCATGACGTTGGCCGCGAGAAGCGCGTAGGTGTCGCCCCAGCGGGATTCGTGCCGTCCGACGGTGACGAGGTCTGCGCGCTTCGGAAGCGTCTGGATAGATGCGAGGACCGGCCGGCCGAGCGCCGCCTCGACGTCCGCCTCCGAGCGAACGCGGGTGTTGAACGCCTCGCGTGCGCCCGAGATGAGAAGGGCGACGATGAATCCGAGCGCGCCTCCGAACAGCGTGTCGCGGATCGGTCGCGGGCTCGTCTTGTCCGCGTCCTCGGCGCGTTCAATAAGTGTCGCGCCTCCGGAACTCAGCGTTTCGAGCAGCTGCAGGCGATCCAACTCCGTCTGGAGCTCCGCGCGGTTCTCCGGTGTCGCGTCGTCCTCGGCCGGCTGGTCGAGCTGCGCCTCGATCTGCTCGATGGCGCGGCGGATCGTCTCCCCCGTGATCTCGGAGCGCCACTCGATGTACTCCGTCGCGATCAAGTTCACCGTGTCAACCGCGAGTTCCGCGGAGTCGCGCGTCGAGCTGAGGACGAGGACATCCGTCTCGTCGCCGCCGTCCACCCGGGTGGACGTCCGGAGCGTCGCGCTCGATCCGAGCTCCGGCTCACGCTCGGCGGCGCGGTCGTAGAGCTCCGGCGAGCGGGCCAGCGCGAGGGCCGTCTCGATCGCGCGCTGAGGATCGATGTAGGCCGGCTGCGTGCCGGTGAGCGCCGCGGCGAGGTCGGTGTTCGAGTGGACGACGCGCGCGGTCGCCTCGTAGCGGGGGCCCTGGATCTGGCGGATCCCGTTCACCGCAAGGGCGCCGAGCACGACGAGTGCGATCGTGATCGGAAGCGCGCGGCGGATCGCGGCCTTGAGAGCTTCGGCTGCGCTCGGCTTCATCGCATGCGCGTATCGGCCGGCGTGAACCGTTTCATGAGGAATTGGCCGCAGTGAGGTCCGTGGAAATCACGTTCTCCACAGAACCTTAGCGGCGTTTCGAGCCCCTGACTGCGCGGGGTGCCCGCGGCGGCGGCGGCGTCACGCGAACGGGCGACCCGGCATCCCCCGATCGAGGGAGACGATTCCCTCATATGGGTGTCCGCTCTCACGCGCGCGCGCCGATTGCTTTGGCGCCGCGATGGGATTTGCTTGCTCCGGTCGGCCGCTTCGCGGAGGCACATGGCTTGTCGTCCTGGCAGGCATCTTCTGCGCCTGTGGCGGCGTGGTGCTCGCGGCCGGCGCGGACGAAGCGACCGCCGGCGTTCGGAGCTTCCGGGCGAGCGCCGACACGTACGTCGACGCCGGCAACCCTGACCGGGCGTTCGGGCGGCGGCCGAGCCTCCACGCGTCGCCGGCAAGGCGCCGCGCGTACGTGCGTTTTCGGATTCGCGGCCTCGATGGCGGCATCGCGCGCGCGACGCTCGTCGTTCGCTCGCTCGGCCGGGCCGGTGCGCTGTTCGAGGTGAGACGCGCGGCCGGGGGGTCGTGGAACGAGCAGCGTCTCACCTTCCGGCAGGCACCGCGCGTGCCGCGTGCCTCGCCGCGCGCGCGCGCCCGGGCGATCCGGGGCTGGACTCGTGTCGACGTAACCCGTCTCGTCGGCGCGGGCGGTGTGGTGACCTTCGTCTTCGCGCCACGCTCGCCGGGCGCGAACCTCGTCCTGCGAAGCCGCGAGTCCGGTGCGGCTGCATTGCTCCGTGTCGAGACAGACGCTCCGCGAGGTGCGCCGTCGCCGACTGGCGCAGCGCCGACGCGCGCGCCACAGTCCCCTCCCATGGGCACCTCGCCGGCGACCAATCCGTACCGGGGGCGCGTCGGAATGGCGGGAGCGACGGTCTGGTATTCGGAGGAGAAGCAGTTCGCGTACCTTCGGCGGCTTCGCGAGGCCGGCATGACGTGGGTGCGTGAGGACTTCCACTGGGGCGCTTTCGAGCGCCGGCCCGGCGTGTGGGACTGGACCGTCGGCGACCGTCTGATGCGCAACGCCTCGCGCACCGGGATCGACGTCCTCGGCGTCATCGCGTACTCGGCCGACTGGGCCGCCTC
Organism: Gaiellaceae bacterium; assembly: GCA_036259875.1. Lineage (GTDB taxonomy): Bacteria > Actinomycetota > Thermoleophilia > Gaiellales > Gaiellaceae > DATAAZ01. The sequence continues at coordinate 17,944 of DATAAZ010000050.1, read as the reverse complement.
GGGCCCGACCATCTACCACCCGCCTCGTGATCCCAACGAGTACGCGGCGTTTTGCCGGGCGCTCGTGAACCGCTACGGACAGGGCGGAGCCTTCTGGCGGGAGAACCCCACTCTCGCGCCGCGGCCGCTCCGGGCGGTCGAGATCTGGAACGAGCCGTGGTTCCACGAGTTCTGGCGGCCGAACCCCGACCCCGCCGCGTACGTCCGGCTCGTGCGGGCGGCGGCGACCGCGATCCGCGCCGTCCATCCGGAGGTAAAGATCCTCGCGTCGGCGGACGTCTTCCAGATGCGCGCCGACACGTCCCAATCGCTCGACTGGTTCCGTCTTCTGCTCGAGAACGACCCGTCTCTCTTCCGGTCGCTCGTCGACGCGTACTCCGTGCACCTCTACACGGAGGAGCGAAGCCCGCTCGACACGGCGACGGCGCAGCGGTGGCGCTTCGACCGCGCCTTCATCACCCGCGACCTGGCGGCGGCGGCGCATGCCTCGCACCCTCTCTGGGTCACGGAGTTCGGCTGGACGACGGAGGCCGGGAACGACGACGCCGTCTCGGAGGCGACCCAGGCGCTGTACACGCGGCAGGCGCTGGAGACGGCTCTTACTCACTGGAGCGGCCTGGCCGAGCAGGTGTTCCTTTACTACTGGGGCGATCCGGTCGACTCGTACGTCGCGGGATACAGCCCGCTTCGGCCGGACGGTACCCCGAAGCCGCTTTGGGAGACGTTGGCGGCACTGCTTCGGTAGTTCAAGCGCGCGCGCGACCGACGTACTCCCGTATCGCGGGGACGAGCTGTGCGCGGACGATGTCGCGCGCGGTCCCCGGGAGTGAGAGCAGGACGAACGCGTAGACGGCAGACGCCGCTGCCATTGCGAACGCGGCCGGTCCAGGAACCGTGAGCCCGACGACCGCCATCGCGACTGCTGCCCCCGCGACTACCACGACGTAGCTCGGATCGGGCAGCAACCCGCGCCGTCGCACCGCAGGAAGGAACGCGAGCAGGATGAGCGCCTCCGTCGCGACGGAAACGACCGCGGCACCACGAAAGCCGTAGAGGGGGATGAATGTGACGTTCAGCGCGACGTTCGCGGTGAGCGCCGCCCCTGCGACGGTCAGCAGGCGGCGGTCGCGGCCTGCCGCGGCGAGGAGCGTGAAGAAGAGGGCGTTCGCGAATGCGAAGAGGACGTACGGCGCCAGGAGCCGGAGAGCGTCGGCTCCCTCGCGGAAGTCGTCGCCTGCGGTCGCGACGACGATAGGGGTCGCGAAGACCAGCATCCCGACCGCGAGCGGCGCGGCGGCGGCGACCATGACGTCGAAGGCGTTCTGCGTGAGGCGCCGCGCGCGCTCGTCGCCGGTCGCCACGAAGCGGGTGAGCGGCGGGAAGACGGCGGTCTGGAACGCGACGGAGACGAGGCCGGCCATCTCGATGAACTTGTATGCGGCGCCGTAGAGCCCCACTTCGTGCGCGGAGCGGATCAGCGCCAAGAGCAAGGCGTCTATCCGGAAGTACGCCTGGGAGAGCGCAATCGCGACGCCGAGCACAATCGAGCCCGTCAGGAGGCTCTTCCAATACGCCTTGTCGACAATCGGCCGAAGCGATACGAGCCGGCTGACGACGACGGCGTGGAGGAGGAACGTGATTCCGAGCCCGACGACCTGCGCCGCGACGACGCTTTTGAACCCGAGGCCGGCCGCGAGCGCTGCAATCGTGAGGCCGAGCGCCGCGATGCGCCCGACAAGATTGGCCGCGACCGCCCAGTGCATCCGCAGTTGCGCCTGGAGGACCGGTAGGAGGTTGACGGTCAGGAGCGTGAAGAGGGAACCGAGCGCGAAGATCGCGATTGCGACCTTCGTCTGGTCGGGCAGCGGAAGCGCAAGGCCGATGCCGAGGGCGGCGCCGATCGCGGCGAGCGACACGAGCGACCGGATCGGGACGGAGGCGCGCATGGCGTACTCCGTTCGCTCCGGCGCTGCCGAGATCTGCCGGACGACGGCGAGCGAGAGACCCGATTCTGCAAGAACGGCGGGAATGAAGAGGAACGCGGTCGCGGCGGTAATGTGGCCATACGCGTCGGGGCCGAGGCCGCGCGTCACCGCGACGAACGTGAAAAATGCGACGAGCGAGCTGAGCGCGCTCCCCGCGGCAAGTACGAACGAACTCGCGGCAAGCCGGACGGCGAGATTCTGCGGCGCGACCTCCGGCACGCTCACCGCGCCGGCCGGGGCTCGCACGGTGTCAGGAAGGCGAGCGGAGCGCGGCGACGAGTGTGCGAAGCAGGATCTTCGCGTCGAGCCAGAGCGACCAGTTCTCGATGTAATGGTTGTCCCATTCGACGCGGTCCGCGAGCGACGTCTTGCCTCGGAGCCCGTTTACCTGCGCCCACCCCGTGATCCCCGACTTCACGCGGTGGCGCTCAGCGTACCGGTAGATCCGCTCTTCGAACCGCCGCGCGTAGTGGACGCGCTCGGGTCGCGGCCCGACCAGCGACATGTCGCCGCGCAGGACGTTCCAGAGTTGCGGCAGCTCGTCAAGCGAGCAGCGTCGGAGCAGGCGGCCGAAGGGCGTCCTCCGATCGTCGGGCGACGCTTCGGGCGGCGCGCCGGGCTCGGGCGCGCCCAGCTCGCGAGCTGCCCAGTCGGCGTCCGCCTCCCCGCCGTCCTGCGGGCAGCCGCGCATCGTTCGGAACTTGAGCATTCCGAATTCGCGGCCGTCGAGCCCGATCCGGGGCTGGCGGAAGAACACCGGGCGCCCCATCGTTGCGAAGACGCCGCAGGCGACGATCGCGACGAGCGGAGCCAGTAAGACGAGCAGGACGCCCGCGACGACCCGGTCGAACGCGTACTTCGCGGCGAACTGCCAGCCGCGCGGGTTGGCGGGACGCGGCGTCAGGAGGGGAATCCCGCCGACGTGGTCGACGGTCACTCGCTCGGGGACTCTTTCGAAGAGCCGCGGGACGAACGAGAGGTCGACTCCGAGCTCGTCGCAGCGCTTGGCGACGCGAAGGAGCACCTCGTGCGGCGCCGTGGAGAACGTGACGACGACGTGCTCGATGTCATGCTCGGCGACGGCGCGATCGAGATCCCAGCTCGCTCCGAGGACAGGAACGCCGTCCACGCTCCCGAGCGGCTCCTTGTCCAGGAAGCCGACCGGCCGCAGGCCGAGCTCGGGGTGCGCGAGCAGGCGGCGCGCCAGGAGTTGGCCGACCTCGCCGGCGCCGAGGATGAGCGTCGGCCGCCCGACCTCGCCTCGCCGCATCGCGCGTGAGTCGTCCCAGGCGAGGACGGCGCGCCCCGCCACGAGGCACGCCGTCGCAAAGAGCCACGGCCGCACCGTCTGTGCCGAGGGAATCGCCTCGTCCGCGGCGATCACCCGAGCGGTTGTGACCCCCATCGCAGCGACGGCGGTCGCACCGACGACCTTTCGCAACTCGTCGAGGAGGTGGAGCTGGACGCGGTGGACGTAGGCGCCGCGGACGTAGAGGAGGACGAGCGAGAGCAGCGGAAAGGCGACGACCCAGGGGAGAGGCGAGGGCGCAAACCCGGCGCCGCGCCAGCCCGCCTCGGCGAGAGTCGCGCCGAGGCCGAGCATGGCCGCGTCCACGAGGAAGCGCGCGAGCGCCCATTGGGTGCGCTGGCGCACGCCGGTCTTGGACCGCGCAGCAGCCTCGCGGGCCGCGTGCCCGTACTCGCCAGCCGTCTCGTCAGCAGCGGTCGATGCCGTTGCCGAGGTCACCGCAGTCCCCGCAGTCCGCTCCCGTCAGGTTACCGTGCCCCCCGTCTCGAGCTCCGCGCGCCGTTTCGACGAAACGGTCACGTCGCTTCCTCCGGGGAGTCTGACTTATAACGGCAGGCAACGAGGTTTCGTTACGCGCGATTCCCCGTTTCATGTAAGGGGTTCGTGAACATCGGCTGTCGCTCCTCCGCGTCGGAGCCGATAGGCGTCTCATAGGGTGCGCGGCACCTCCCGACTCGTCCGATACCATGGTGTCGCCTAACGACCGGAAAGGACGTTGAGCGTTGTTCGAACGCTTCACTGAACGCGCAAGACAGGTCGTCGTTCTCGCCCAGGACGAGGCGCGCGCCCTCAAGCACAACTACATCGGGACTGAGCACATCCTCCTCGGGCTCCTGCGCGAAGAGGAGGGTCTTGCCGCACGAGTGCTCGAGTCGCTCGACATCACCGTCGAGGAAGTCCGCGCTCAGGTCGCCCGCATCGTCGGCCAGGGCGACGAGGTCACGACCGGACAGATCCCCTTCACGCCGCGTGCGAAGAAGGTCCTCGAGCTCGCGCTCCGCGAGGCGCTCTCGCTCGGGCACAACTACATCGGCACGGAGCACATCCTCCTCGGGCTCGTGCGCGAGAACGAGGGCGTCGCGGCGCGCATCCTGCTCGACTTCGACGCGGACGCCGAGAAGATCCGCAACGAGATCATCCGCATGCTCTCGGGGCCCGGCCGGCGCCAGCAGGGCGCGGGCGCGGGCGCGGGCGAGAAGTCGAAGAGCTCGAAGCTGCTCGACCAGTTCGGGCGCAACCTCACGAAGCTCGCCGCCGAGGGGAAGCTCGACCCCGTGGTCGGGCGCCAGACGGAGATCGAGCGCGTCATGCAGATCCTCTCGCGACGCACGAAGAACAACCCGGTTCTGATCGGGGAGCCGGGCGTCGGGAAGACGGCGGTCGTCGAGGGCCTCGCGGCGCGGATCGCGTCGAACCAGGTGCCCGAAATCCTGAAGGGGAAGCAGATCTACACGCTCGATCTCGCGGCCCTCGTCGCGGGCTCGAAGTACCGCGGTGAGTTCGAGGAGCGCCTGAAGAAGGTGATGAAGGAGATCACCCAGCGCGGCGACATCATCCTCTTCATCGACGAGCTTCATAACCTCGTCGGTGCCGGAGCCGCCGAGGGTGCGATCGACGCCGCCTCGATCCTGAAGCCGGCGCTCGCGCGCGGCGAGCTCCAGACGATCGGCGCGACGACGCTCGACGAGTACCGCAAGTACCTGGAGCGGGATGCCGCACTCGAGCGCCGCTTCCAGCAGATCAAGGTCGACGAGCCTTCGGTCGACGACACCGTCCAGATCCTGCGCGGCCTGCGCGACCGCTACGAGGCGCACCACCGCTGCACGATCACGGACGAGGCGCTCCGGGCCGCCGCCGTGCTCGCCGATCGGTACATCCAGGATCGCCACCTTCCCGACAAGGCGATCGACCTGATCGACGAGGCGGCGTCACGGATGCGGATCAAGACCATGACCGCGCCGCCGCGCTACCGCGAGCTCGAGGACGAGATCGACAAGGTCCGCGAGGAAAAGGAGAAGGCGATCGAGGACCAGGAGTTCGAGAAGGCCGCGAACCTGCGCGACAAGGAGCGGAAGCTGACGCAGAAGCGGCGCGAGCTCGAGGAGAAGTGGCGTTCCTCGGAAGAATCCGAGCAGCCGACGATCGGCGAGGACGAGATCGCCGACATCGTCTCGATGTGGACGGGCATCCCCGTCTTCAAGCTGACCGAGGCGGAGACGCAGAAGCTGATCCGGATGGAGGAGGAGCTCCACAAGCGCGTCATCGGCCAGGAGGAGGCGATCGTCGCCGTCTCCAAGTCGATCCGCCGCGCGCGCGCGGGAATCAAGGACCCCAAGCGGCCGACCGGCTCCTTCATCTTCCTCGGCCCGTCGGGCGTGGGGAAGACGGAGCTCGCTCGCACGCTCGCCGAGTTCCTGTTCGGCGACGAGGACGCGATGATCCAGGTCGACATGTCGGAATACATGGAGAAGCACTCCGTGTCCCGGCTCGTCGGCTCGCCGCCGGGCTACATCGGCTACGACGAGGGTGGTCAGCTCACCGAGGCCGTCCGGCGGAAGCCGTACTCGGTCGTCCTCCTCGACGAGATCGAGAAGGCCCATCCCGACGTCTTCAACATCCTGCTCCAGATCCTCGAGGACGGGAAGCTGACGGATGCGCAGGGCCGCAAGGTCGACTTCCGCAACACGATCGTGATCATGACCTCGAACATCGGGGCCTCGACGATCTCGAAGAACCAGGCGTTCGGATTCGCGATGGGCGACGAGACGGGCCTCTCGTACGACGAGATGAAGACCCGGATCATGGGCGAGCTGAAGAAGGTCTTCCGGCCCGAGCTCCTGAACCGTATCGACGAGGTGATCGTCTTCCACAAGCTGACGAAGGAAGAGATCAAGACGATCGTCGACCTGATGCTCAAGCGCCTGCGCGAGCAGATGGGCGAGCACGAGGCGGCGATCGAGCTGACGGACGACGCGAAGGAGCTTCTCGTCGAGAAGGGCTACGACCCGGCGATGGGCGCCCGGCCGCTGCGGCGCGCGATTCAGCGCCACATCGAGGACCCGCTCGCCGACTTCGTCCTCGGCCGGACGATCGAGCCCGGCTCGACGATCCTCGTCGACCGCAAGACCGACGACTCGGAAGACGTCAACATCACGATCATCCCGGGCGCGCCGCCCGAGCCTGAGAAAGTCACGGTCCCGCCCGAGGAGCCTGAAGGCTCCGCGGACGACCACTCGGTCGACGAATGACATAGGGGCCGGGCACGCCCGGCCCACTCCCGCCGCACCGGCCGCTCGGCTTCGGCGAAGCTGCATCGGTGCGCCGCGCGTTTCTTCGACATGTCGGTGAGCGGCCGGTCGCGGCTGCGCTCGCGGGCGCCGTCGGGATCGCCTTCTCGGGGATCCTCTACCGCTACGCCGACGTTTCGCCCGAAACCGGCGCGTTCTTCCGTTGCCTGTACGCGGTCCCGCCCCTCTGGCTCCTCGCCTGGCTCGAGAGTCGCTCGCTCGGGTCGCGGCCGTGGCCCGAGCGCTCCTACGCGTGGCTTGCGGGCGCGTTCCTCGCGGCCGACCTCCTCTTCTGGCACCACTCGATCGAGGCGGTCGGTGCGGGGCTCGCGACCGTGCTCGCGAACACGCAGGTCGTCCTCGTCGGCCTCGTCGCGTGGGTGGTGCTCCACGAGCGGCCCGCCGCGACCGCGCTTGCGGCGATCCCGCTCGCGGGTGTCGGCGTCGTGCTCATCTCGGGCGTCCTCGAGACCGGCGCCTACGGCGACGACCCGCTCCTCGGGGCTTTGCTCGGTCTTCTCGCCGGCGGCGCGTACACGGGTTTTCTCCTCGCGCTTCGGCACGGCTCGCGCGATCTGCGCCGCATCGCCGGGCCGCTCTACGACGCGACGCTTGCGACGGCCGTTGTGCTCCTGCCGGTCGGGCTCCTCCAGGGCGACCTCGATCTGACGCCGCCCGCCTCGGGGCACGCATGGCTGTTCCTTCTCGCGCTGACGAACCAGGCGGGCGCGTGGCTCCTGATCACGCTCTCGCTCCCGCGCCTCCCGGCCGTCCTCACGTCGATCCTCCTCACGCTCCAGCCCGTCGGCTCCGTGCTCTTCGCCGCGCTCCTGCTCGACGAGCGGCCTTCGCCCCTCCAGCTCGCCGGCACGGCGGCGATCCTGGCAGGGCTCGTTGTGGCTTCGGCGGGGCGACGGGCGGAGTCGCGCGCGCAAGCGGCCGAGGTCGCCGCCTGAATCGGCACGAACCGGCACGTTCGGCGTCGGACGGCCTCCCTACACTCGAACGGCCCCCATGGCCAAGGCTGCCGCCGTCCAGTACGCCTGCTCCGCGTGCGGGTACACGACCGGGAAATGGCTTGGTCGCTGCTCGGCCTGTGGGGAGTGGGGCTCGCTGGTCGAGGAAACGCGTTCGCGTTCGGCTAGCACGTCGACACCTGCGGGCGCAGCGAACCCGGTCCTCCGCCTCGTCGAGGTCGAGGCCGCCGACGCGGAGCGAATTCCGACCGGCGTTCGCGAGCTCGACCGCGTGCTCGGCGGCGGCCTCGTGCCGGCTTCGCTCGTCCTCGTCTCGGGTGATCCGGGCATCGGCAAGTCGACCTTGTTGCTGATGGTGCTCCGCGCGATCAGCAACGAGAGGAAGACCGTCCTCGTCACGGGAGAGGAATCCCCAGCTCAGGTCAAGCTGCGGGCCGATCGCCTCGGCGGGGGCGGCGAGATCCGGATCCTTGCCGAAACGCATCTCGACGGCGTCTGCGCGATGCTCGAACGCGAGCGGCCCGACGTCTGCGTGATCGACTCGGTCCAGACGCTCTATGCGCCCGAGCTCGGCTCGGCGCCCGGCTCGGTCGCGCAGGTCCGCGAGGCGGCCGGACGCCTGCTGCGCGTCGCGAAGGAGCAGCGAATCGCGGTGTTCCTCGTCGGACACGTCACGAAGGACGGCGCCGTCGCGGGGCCGCGCGTCCTCGAGCACCTGGTCGACTGCGTGCTCCAGTTCGAGGGCGACAGGTACCGCTCGCACCGCGTGCTCCGCGCCGTCAAGAACCGGTTCGGGTCGACGAACGAGCTCGGCGTGTTCGAGATGACGTCCTCCGGGCTCGCCGGCATCGAGGACCCGTCGCTCCTCTTCGGTCGTCCGGAGGACGAGCAGCCGGGCTCCGCGCTCGCCTGCGCGCTCGAGGGGACGCGGCCGATCGTGCTCGAGATCCAGGCGCTCGTCTCGCGTACCGACCTCGCGATGCCGCGGCGCGTCGCGACGGGCGTCGACCCGAAGCGGCTCGCCATGATCGTCGCCGTCCTCGGCCGCCACGCCGGCGTCCCGCTCGGCCAGACGGACGTCTTCGTCAACGTGGCGGGCGGCGTCCGGATCGACGAGCCGGGCGCCGACCTCGCGGTCGCGCTCGCGATCGCCTCGGCAGCGCGCGGCGTCCCCGTCCGCCGCCGGATCGCGTCCCTCGGCGAGGTCGGCCTGACCGGACGGCTTCGCCCGGTTCCGCAGCTCGAGCGGCGCCTCGCCGAGTGCTCGAAGCTCGGCCTCGCCGGGGCGATTGTGCCGGAGGGAACGAGCCCCCATGGCACAATGACGCTGCGCGCGATGCCGACCCTGCGGCGGGCGATCGCCGCCGGATTGGATGCGAGCAGACCCTCGGAAGGATAGGCGGCTTCTCTCGGCCCTCGCCCAGGTCGCGCCGGGCACGCCGCTTCGGTCGGGGATCGACGACATCATCCGGGCGCAGCACGGCGCGCTCCTCGTCGTCGGCGAGCCGAGCGAGCTCGCGTTCCTCTTCTCGGGTGGGATGCGGCTCGATCTTCCGCTCACGCCGCAGCTCGTCTACGAGCTCGCGAAGATGGACGGGGCGATCATCGTCAACTCCGACCTGACGAGGCTCGTCTACGCGAACGTCCAGCTGATGCCGGATCCGACGATCGCCTCGAACGAGACGGGGACACGGCACCGGACGGCCGAACGAGTCGCGAAGCAGACGGGCGCGCTCGTCATCTCCATCTCGCAGCAGCGCGAGACGGTGACGGTCTTCGTCGGCGACCTCCGGTACCAGCTCGGCGAGATCTCCGATGCTCTCGCGCGCACGAACCAGGCGCTCGCCACGCTCGAGACCTACCGGACACGCCTCGACCAGGGCCTCACGCGGCTCACGGCCCTCGAGTTCCAGAGCGCCGTGATGCTCGACGACGTTCTCGTCGTGCTCCAGCGGGCCGAGATGACGACGCGTATGGCGGAGGAGATCGAGCGCAACTGCGTCGAGCTCGGCGAGGAAGCCCGCCTGATCCGGATGCAGCTCGACGAGCTCATGGAGGACGTGCCGCGCGAGAAGACGGCCGTCGTCTACGACTACGAGCTGTCGGGTGACCCGGCGAACGCCGCCGCTGCGCTCGACCGGCTCGCGTCGTTTCCGCATGAGCAACTCGTCGAGTTCGACCGGATCGCCGTGCTGCTCGGGTATCCGCCCGATGCGAACCCGCTCGACTTCACCGTTTCGCCGCGCGGGTACCGCGTTCTCGGCCAGATCCCGCGCCTTCCCGAAGCGATCGTGCGCCAGGTGGTGCGCGACTTCGAGTCGTTCGATGCCGTCGTGCGGGCGAGCCAACGCGACCTGGAGGCCGTCGACGGCGTCGGCGCCGTCCGCGCCCGCGAGATCCGCGAGGGGCTCCGCCGCCTGCAGGAGCACAACCTCGTCGACCGCTATTTGCAGATGTAGGTCACGCAACCGCGGCTCGTTTCTCCACAGAGGGAGCCGCCGGGAAAACCCTGCGGCCCCCGTTACGGAAAAACCCCTGCTCGTAGCGGACGCTGGCGACTTTGTGCAAGAAAAAGCCCTGGAAACTAGCTTTTTTCGAGCGCAGTCGTTACAATTACGGGGTTTGGAGAGGTGTCCCGCGTCGACGGCGACACACGGTCCGAGAGGGAGGGAGCTTGTACAAGGTCGGCGATAAGGTCGTCTACCCCCACCATGGCGCGGGCGTGGTCGTGAAGAAGGAGACACGCACCGTGCTGGGGCAGGAGCGCGAGTACCTGACGATTCAAATCCTCCATAACGACATGACGGTCAACGTCCCGTCCGAGAACTGCGAGCGCGTGGGGCTGCGGAAGGTCATCGACGAGGAGATGGTCGAGCGCGTGCTCGATGTCCTCCACGGCGACGGCACCAAGATGCCGAAGAACTGGAACCGCCGGTTCAAGTACAACCGCGACAAGATGAAAACCGGCGACATCTTCGAGCTCGCCGAGGTCGTCCGGAACCTCTCGCTTCGCGACCAGGAGAAGGGGCTGTCCACCGGCGAGAAGCAGATGTTCGTCAAGGCGAAGAAGATCCTCGCCAGTGAGCTCATGTACGCAAAGGGCATGGACGAGGACGAAGCGGCCGCCTGGCTCGACGACGAGCTGGGGAGCGTGCGCGTGCGCGACGCGGTCGCGTCGTAACCGATCGCCGCTCGAGCGCCGAACGGCACGGGCGTCTGGGCGGTCGTCGCCGCCGCGGGGCGTGGCGAGCGGCTGGGCTCCGAGTACCCGAAAGCGTTCGCCAAGCTCCGCGGCCGGCCCCTCGTCGCGGAGAGCATCGAACGCCTCGACGGATCCGCATGGATCGAGGCGATCGTCGTCGTAGCGCCCGAGGGCTGGGAGGAGCCCGTCATCCTCCTTGCCGAAGAGCTCGCAGCGGAGAAGGTCACGGCGGTGGTGACCGGCGGAGCGACTCGGCCGGACTCCGTACGGATCGGGCTCGCCGACGTCCCGGAGGAGGTCGCCGTCATCCTCGTCCACGACGCCGCACGACCGCTCGTGTCTGGCGCCGTCATCGAGCGCGTGCTCGCTCCGCTCGGCGAAGGCTGGGACGGCGCCGCTCCCGCAGTCCCGGTTGCCGACACGCTGAAGCGCGCGGCCGCGGACGGCGGCGTCCTCGAAACGGTCGACCGAACCGGCCTCCACGCCGTCCAGACCCCGCAGGCGTTCGTGGCCACGGTGTTGCGCGGCGCGTTCACGGGGGCCGACGCGCGAACGACGGACTGCGCGGCGCTCGTCGAGGCGGCGGGCGGGCGCGTTCGCCTGGTCGACGGTGACACGCGGCTGCTCAAAGTGACGACGAGCGCCGATCTCGCGCTCGTCGAGGCGCTTCTCGCCGGCGAATGAGCGACGTTCGGGTCGGGATCGGGATCGACGCGCACGCTTTCAGCGGCGCCGTCCCGCTCGTGCTCGGGGGCGTCGAGTTCCCCGGCGAGCCGGGCCTCGCGGGCCACTCGGACGGAGACGTGGTCGCGCACGCGCTCGTCGATGCGCTCCTGGGCGCCGCGGGGCTGGGCGACATCGGGGAGCTTTTTCCGCCGGGCGACAACCGGTGGGAAGGCTCCTCGTCGCTCGAGCTGCTCGCGCGTGCCTACGCCCGGGTGCGCGAGAAGGGCTTCGAGCTCGTGAATGCCGACTGCGTCCTCGTCGGCGAGCGTCCGCGCATCGCGCCCGTGCGGACAGAGATGCGCGACCGACTCGCCGCCGCGCTCGGCGTGCCCCTCGACCGGATCGCCGTGCGGGCGACCACGACTGACCGGCTCGGGTTTACCGGGCGAGGCGAGGGTCTCGCCGCGCACGCGGTCGCTCTCGTCGCGCACCGACGTTCCTGAGCGCTCTCTCGCACCCGCCGCGGGTGCCATTCGCGCCGGGGCAACAGCGTGTTCTCGACCGGCTCCGGGGGAGTCGAAGCGCTCGCGCCGCCGCGCCCCCGGTCGCCAGCGAGCACGCAACGCCGCGTCAGGGCAGTCCGACGATGCCGTCTCGCACGCGGACGAGGCCGTCGCGGCGAAGCGACTCGACCGCCTCACGGTCGAGTGCGTCGAGCCGGCGGGAGGTGTCGGAGACCGCACGAAGCGTGCGCGCGCGCCGCTCGCGGAACGAGCCGGCGAGGGGGCCTTGCCGACGGCGCGACGCGAAGCGCCGTCCGCGGGACGGACACGCGTACGCGAGCGGGCAAACCGCGCAGCGAGGCACGCGCGCGAGGCAGACGGTCGCCCCGAGATCGAAGAGCGCCTGCGCCGCTCGCGCGCCGAACGTCTCACCTGTTCGCTCGAGCACCCGGCGGACGTTCGTGTCCACGGGCAGCACTGGCTTCCCGAAGGCGAAGGCGGAAACGGCCTGCGCGGTGTAGCGGCCGACGCCGGGGAGCTCGGTGAGGTCGTCGGGCCAGCCATGCCGGGCGATCCGCTCGGCCGCGCGGTGCAAATTGACCGCGCGTCGGTTGTACCCGAGCCCCTGCCATGCCCGGATGACGTCGGCAACCGGGGCGGCACTCAGCGCTTCCACGGTCGGCCACCGCTCCAGCCACGCGAGGTAGCGCGGAACGACGCGCGCGACCTGCGTCTGCTGGAGCATGACCTCGGAGACGAGGATCGCGTACGGGTCGTGCGTGTGTCGCCAGGGGAGGTCGCGTCCGTGCGCAGCGAACCAGGCGAGCAGCGCGCTCTCCACGGCGCGGGAGCTAAGGCGCCGACTCGGCGGCGCCGATCGTCAGGACGGCCGGGCTCTGCCCGGCCGGCCGTCTCGACTGACCGGTCGAGGCGCTGGAAGCCATCTCGAGACGACTCTACGCGGCCGGGAGGCTCACATAGAACCGCGCGCCGCGCGGCTCGTTCGGCTCGTACCACGCCGTCCCGCACGGCCTACCTGATCGGAGGCCGTCAGAATCGAGGCGATGGTTCGCGTCCGGTTCGCTCCCAGCCCGACGGGATCGCTCCACGTCGGGAGCGCGCTGACCGCGGTCGCGAACCGGCGTTTCGCAGACGAGCACGGCGGCGCGATGGTGCTGCGGATCGACGACACGGACGCCGCTCGGGTCGATCGTGGGGCCGAGCGGGGGATCCTCGCCGACCTCGAGTGGCTCGGGATCGCGTGGGAAGAGGGCCCGATCCGCCAGAGCGAGCGCGGGCACCTGTACCGCGCGGCCGCCGAGAGCCTCGTCGAGGCAGGATCGGCCTGGAACGACGCAGGCGCTGTTCGCTTCCGCGGAGAGCGGCGTCCGACCCTCCTGCGTGCCGACGGGCGGGCGACGTACCACCTCGCGACTGTCGTCGACGACGTCGACCTCGCGATCACGCACGTGATCCGCGGCAAGGACCACTTGCCGAATGCGCCACTCCATGCCGCGCTCGCGGGCGCGCTCGGCGAGCAGCCGCCGGAGTACATCCATCACGGCCTCCTCGTCGGCCCGGACGCCGCGAAGCTGTCGAAGCGCCACGGCGCCGTCTCGCTCGCCGAGCTCCGCTCCCAGGGGATTCCCGCTGAAGCGGTTCGCCGCTACCTCGAGGAGCTCGGCCTCCCGCGCGGCGACATCCGCTTCGACGAGGACCGCCTGCGCCGCCTGGCGGTCGAATCGATCGCCGCGCTCTCGGACGAGGAGCTGGCCGCCCGCGCTGACGCGCCGCTCGCCGTCGCGCCCGCGCTCCGCGGCGCGCGCACGCTCGCCGAGGCGCGCGCGATCGCCGCGTCGCTCGCCGAGCCGCCGGCTCCCGGCGCAGCGCCGCCCGCCGCGCGCGAGACGCTCGAGCGCTTTCGGGAAATTCGGGTTGCCGAGAACGGGGATCTCGACGCCGACCGCGCACAGGCGCTCGTCCAGCGCCTCCGCCGGTCGGGAGCCGACCTGCGCGCCGTTCGTCTCGCGCTCACCGGCGCGGAGCGCGGCCCCGAGCTCTGGACGGTGCTCCTCGCGCTCGATCGCGACGAGACGCTGCGGCGGGTCGACGCGGCGCTCGGCGGGCTATAACCAGTCGACTCGATGCAGCTCTACAGCTCGCTTTCGCGCGCGAAGGAGGAACTCCCGTCGCCGCCGGGACCGATCCGCATGTACGTCTGTGGGCCGACCGTCTACCAGCGCATCCACGTCGGCAATGCGCGGCCGTACGTCGTCTCTCTGTGGCTTAAGCGCTGGCTCGAGGCATCGGGCTACGACGTGACGCTCGTCGAGAACGTCACGGACGTGAACGACAAGATCTACGACGCCGCCCGCGAGCAGGGCATCCCGAGCGCCGAGCTCGCCGCGCAGGCGACCCGGTGGTACGTCGAGGACACCGACGACCTCGGCCTCGGCCGGCCCGACGTCGAGCCGCTTGCGACCGAGACGATCGCGGAGATCATCGCGCTGATCGAGGAGCTCGTCGCGCGCGGGCTCGCGTACGAGTCGGGCGGCGACGTCTACTTCCGGGTCGCGCGCTTTCCGGACTACGGTGCGCTGTCTGGTGCGAACCTCGAGGACATGGTCGCGCAGGAGCCGAGCGACCTGAAGGAAGACGCCCGGGACTTCGCGCTCTGGAAGGCGACGAAGCCGAGCGAGGACACGTGGTGGGACTCGCCGTGGGGGCGCGGGCGACCGGGCTGGCACATCGAGTGCTCGGCGATGGCGGAGAAGCACCTCGGGGCCTCGTTCGAGATCCACGGCGGTGGGCTCGACCTCCGCTTCCCGCACCACGAGAACGAGCTCGCGCAGTCGCGCGGCGCGGGGCGCGAGTTCGCCCGCATCTGGGCCCACAACGGGATGCTCGAGCTCGCGGCGGAGAAGATGTCGAAGTCGGTCGGGAACATCGTTTCGCTTCGCGAGGCGCTCGACACCTGGGGGCGCGAGGCCGTCCTGCTTCTCTTCCTCGGGGCGCACTACCGCAGCCCGGTCGAGTTCTCGGACGACACGATGGAGCAGGCGCGAGCGCAGGCGGACGACTTCCTCACCGCGTTCCGCGTCGTCGAGCGGCGCGGCGAGGCGCCCGCGTGGGCGGAGTTCGCCGCCGCGCTTGACGACGACTTCAACACGCCCGCGGCACTGGCGATCCTGCACGAATGGCGGGCGGCCGGCCGAACGGACGAGCTCGGGCGCGGCCTCGCGGTCTTCGGGCTCGAAGCCCGGATCTCCATCGACGAGGCGCCCGATGCGGTCCGCGGTCTCGCCGACGAGCGCCAGGCGGCGCGCGAACGCCGCGACTTCGGCGAGGCCGACCGCGTGCGGGCCGAGATCGAAGCGGCGGGGTGGGAGGTCCAAGACGCGCCCGACGGATACCGCCTCATCCCGCGGCGACCGTGACGCGCGAGCTCGTGTACGGCCGGCGACCCGTCCGCGAGCTCGTTCGGGCGGGCAAGCGGGAGATTCGCGAGCTCCTCGCGAGCGAGCGAGCGCTCGCTGCCGAGCCGTGGCTGCGCGAGGTCCGCGGCGTGCGATTGCACATCCGCCCTGAATCCGCGCTGACCGCGGAGGCGCGTACACGCGATCACCAGGGGGTCGTGGCGTTCTGCGAGCCGTACCGCTACGCCGACGCCTACGAGCTCGCGGCGCGCAACCGGCCGCTGCTCGCCTGTCTCGACCAGGTCACGGATCCTCACAACCTCGGCGCGGTCTGCCGCAGCGCCGAGGGCGCGGGCGCGACGGGCGTCGTCGTGCCTGAACGAAGCTCGGCGCGCGTGACCGCTGCCGTCTGCAAGGCGTCGGCGGGCGCGGTCGAGCACCTTGCGGTCGCGGTCGTCGTGAACCTCGCCCGCTACCTCGGGGAGGTGAAGGGCGGCGATCTGTGGGCCTGGGCGGCTGCGGCCGACGCCGCGACGACGGTCTGGGAAGCCGACTTCGCCACGGGTGCGGTTCTCGTCTTCGGCTCGGAGGGCCGCGGCGTTCGTCCCGGGGTGAGGCGCGCGTGCGACGACGCGTTCTCGATCCCGCTCGCCGGCCGCGTGGAGTCGCTGAACGTCAGCGTCGCCGCGGGCGTGGCGCTGTTTGAGGCCGCCAGGCAGCGCCGCACATGAACCCGCGCGGCTCGCTCGCCGCCTTCGGGACGTTCGGCGCGTTCTGGGGCGCCTGGGCGGTCCTGCTTCCCGCCGTGAAGGAGCAGACCGACGCGTCCGTCGACGCGCTCCGGAACGGCCGGCCACGGGCTCGCGGGTCGCGTCGGCGACGCGGCGTTGCTCGTCTGCGGCGCGCTGCTCTCCGCGCTCGGCCTTGCCGTCGCGGCATCCGCTGCGACGAGAGCGCGGCAGCGCGATCGCGACGGTGACGACCGTCTCGTACCTGGGCTTCCTGGCGGGGCCGCCCGGAGTCGGCGGAGTATCGGGCGCGTTCGGCCTGCGGGCCGGCATCGCGCTCCTCGCAGCAACCGCGCTCGCCGCTGCCGCCGCCTCGGCATCCTTGCGGGGTGCTCTACCTCTTCGACGGCTACAACCTGCTCCACGCGGGGAGTTTTCGCAGTCGCGATGAGCTCGTCGACCGGCTTGCCGGCTTCGTCGGCCTGCACGGCGCGCGCGGCGTCGTCGTCTTCGACGGCGTCGGGGACGATACGACAGTCGGGTCGCTCGACGTGCGCTTCGCGCACCCGGCCGACGAGCTGATCGAGCGGCTTGCCGCCGAGCACCGCGCCGCGGAGCGCGTCGTCCTCGTGTCGTCCGATCGCGAGATTCGGAGGACCGCCGGGCAGGAGGTCGCGAAGCGCACGTCGAAGGATTTCGCAACCGAGCTGACCGCGGAAGACGCGACCCGGCGGGTCCGCGAGCCGCGCGCCCGCGTCGAGGACGCCCTCGACGACGACATCCGAGCTCGGCTCGAAGAGTGGCGCCGACGCCGCCCTTGAATTCTCCACAGGCCGCTGCTACCTTCCCTTCACCTTCAACCTGAGGGTTAGGGTTGCCGCAGCGCGGACGCCCTCTCCCGGCCCAGAGGAGGAAGCCGCGAATGACCCGTCCGCAGCCGGCACCCGTCCGATCGCCCGAACGGCTTCAGCGTGAGGCGGACGACGTCCGCCTCGTCGTCCGCGCGCGCAACGGCGACAACGCCGCTCTCGACGCGCTGATCCGCCGCTACACCGGTTTCGTGCGCCTCAAGGCGAGCTCGTACTTCCTCGCCGGCGGCGAGTCTGACGACCTCGTCCAGGAGGGGCTGATCGGCCTCTACAAGGCGGTGCGCGACTTCCGCGCCGACAAGGAGACGTCGTTCCGAAGCTTCGCCGAGCTGTGCATCACGCGCCAGATCATCACTGCGATCAAGGCAGCGACTCGCTTCAAGCACCAGCCGCTGAACGCCTACGTCTCGTTCAGCCAGGCTCCGGCGGGCCAGGACGACGGTGACTGCAGCCTGGGCGACGCGCTTCCCGGCCCGGGTGTCGACGATCCGGCCATCTGCGTCATCTCGACGGAGGAGCTCCAGAGCCTTGTGTTCACGCTCGGCACCGGGCTCTCCCGCCTCGAAGCCGACGCCCTGCGTCTCTACATGGAGGGGCTTTCGTACGAGGAGATGGCAGAGGAGCTCGGCTGCGACACGAAGACGATCGACAACGCGCTCCAGCGCGTGAAGCGCAAGATCCTCGCGCACCAGAAGAGCCGCGAGGTGCTCGCCTAGGAGTCGCCTCGCTCGGGCGGGGCGACGACGACGCGCGCGATCTCGTAGTCGCTGGCCATGCGGATGCGCCGACGTTGGTTGTTGCGGGGAGCGTCGACGCGGAGCGCTGCCTGCGTCGAGTTCGGAAGCGCGGAAATTGGAACGAGATAGAGGGTTTCGGTCTCGGGCAATACACGGCGAAATAGTCGACTTCCCCGTGGTATGCGCGCCGTGATTCGCGGAAGCGAAGGTGGTGCCCGTGGGTGCTACACACGGCGAAGCGCACGGCACCGTTCCGGAGCCGCCC
>DATAAZ010000049.1:0-19513 GCA_036259875.1 Gaiellaceae bacterium | reverse complement strand
GAAACCTCTCATGGAAAGGAAACGCGCGGGTTCATGACATACAGGCTGAGAAATATCGGGATCGCGGTCGCGCTTGCGCTTGCCGCCGGTCTCCTAACCGTCTTCTACGTAACGAACTACAAGCGCGACGTCCGCGACGCTGAATCCGACGTGACGGTGTACGTCGCGGCGAAGGACATTCCCGCCGGGACGACGGGCGCGGAGATGGTCGAGCAGAGCTTGCTCTCGGAGCAGGACGTCGCGAAGCGGAGCGTCACGCCCGGCGCGATCTCGAGCCCGACCCAAGTCGAAGAGCTGGTCAGCGCCGACACGATCTACGCGGGCGAGCAGATCACGACGCGTCGCTTCACGAGCGAGGACGCGCGAGGCGTCCGGGCGCAGCTGACCGGAACGATGCGTGCCATGCAGGTTCAGGGGAACCAGCACCAACTGCTCGCCGGGACGCTCAAGGACGGGGATCGTGTCGACATCGTCGGGACGTGGAACCTGCCCGAGGACAAGACGAGCCACTTCTCGCGCGTGATTCTGCGCGACATTCTCGTCCTGAAAGCGTCGGGGCCGCCGAAGACGAGCGAGAAGCTCACGAGCCCCGGCTCGGGCTCGCTCTCGGTGATGCTCGCGCTCACCGACGCCCAGTCCCAGAAGCTCTTCTGGATGACGCAGAACGGCGAGTGGTCGCTGCAGCTCCGGCCGGCCGAGGACGACGCCGACAGTCCGGAGAGCGCGGAGAACGCTCAGACGCTGCTGGTCGACGGCCTGCGTGGCCGGGCGCTCGCGAACTTCGCCGGAGAGGAGAAATAACGATGTCGATCACTGCCCCCACCCCGACCCGGGAGAAGGTCCGGGTCTACATGACCGGCGACTGCGAGGGCCTCGCGGAGCTCCGCCAGGCGCTCGAGCGCCACCTCGAGATCGACTTCCTCGGTGCTGCGACGCACCTCGGCGAGGCGGCCTCGACCCTCCGCGGGGGTCACCTCGGCGCCGTCCTGCACGGGACGCGCGCGATGACGCTGCCCGCGGCCGAGCTCGCGGCGATCCGGGAGCACACGCGGGCGCCGATCATCCTGCTCGCCTCGGGTGAGTCGTCCGCCCTCCTCGAGGAGGCGCTCGAGTCCCCGGACGTCGCGGATGTCCTCCTCCTGCCGCAGATGACCGAGAACCTCGTCTTCGCGATCCGCAAGGCGAGCCACTCGGGCCGCAAGGCGCAGGGCCACGGGGGCCGGCGGGGCCGGATCGTGACCGTCTTCTCTCCGAAGGGCGGGACGGGCAAGACGGTGATTGCGACGAACACCGCGGCGGCGGTCGCGAAGCACGAGGGCAAGAAAGCCCTCCTGCTCGACCTCGACCTCCAGTTCGGCGACGCGGCGATCATGCTCGGGATCGAGCCGGAGAAGACGATCTACGACCTGGTCGTCGCTCCGGGCGAGCTCGACACCGAGAAGCTCGCCGGCTACGTGACGCGCCACGCGTCGACGCTTGACGTCCTCCCGGCGCCGCTGCGCCCCGAGGACGCGGAGCTCGTCACCGAGGCGAAGCTCGCACAGCTCCTCGAGGTCGCGCGCGAGTCGTACGACGTGATCGTCGTCGACACGTCGCCGTTCTTCCACGGGCCGATGCTTGCGACCCTCGATCGGACGGACGAGCTCGTGCTCGTCTGCTCGCTGGACGTGCCGACGCTCAAGAACGTCCGGCTCGCACTCCAGACGCTCGAGCTGCTCTCGTTCCCCCCCGACCGCATCCGGCTCGTCCTGAACCGAGCGAACTCGAAGGTCGGCATGAAGCCGGGCGAGGTCGAGGCGGCGCTCGAGGTGAAGGTGCGCTTCGAGGTCCCGAGCGACCGGGCCGTTCCGATCGCGGTGAACCGCGGGAACCCGGCCGTCCTTGCCGACGCGCGAGCTGACTTCTCGCGCGCCGTGCGCACCATGGCGAAGGCGCTCGCGCCCGCCGAGTCGGCCGCCGCGAAGGCAAGCGGCAAGCGCTGGTTCGGGAAGGCGTAGCCATGGGTCTTCACGATCGGATCAAGGGCGGCAACGGGAACGGGGCCGGGAACGGGACCGATCCCCACGCCGCGCTCGCGGCCGCCGCGCCGCTTCGCGACGTCTCGCTCGAGACCCCGACCGCCGACCCGTACGCGGAGCTGAAGACGCGCGTCCACCACGCGTGCATCGCGAAGCTAGGGCCCCAGCTCTTCAGCGCCGAGACGACCGGTGACCTGACCGACCAAGTCATGCGGACGGTCACCGAGCAGCTCGCGCTCGACCGGACGCCGCTGACGCGCGAGGAGCGCCGCCAGATCACACGCGAGATCGCGGACGACATCCTCGGCTACGGGCCGCTAGAGCCGTTCCTGCGCGACGACACGGTCACCGAGGTCATGGTCAACAACCACGACCGCGTCTATATCGAGCGGGCGGGGAAGATTGAGAGAACGAAGGCGGCGTTTGCGGACAACGCACACCTCCTGCGGATCATCGACAAGATCGTCTCGCAGGTCGGCCGGCGGATCGACGAGTCGTCCCCGATGGTCGACGCGCGCCTCCCGGACGGAAGTCGCGTGAACGCCATCATCCCGCCGCTCGCGCTGAGGGGGCCGACGCTCACGATCCGCAAGTTCTCGCGCGACCCGTACACGATGGACGACCTGATCGAGTTCGGGACGGTGACGCCGAAGGCGGCCCACTTCCTCGCCGCCTGCGTGCGCGGGAAGCTGAACGTGCTCATCTCGGGCGGTACCGGTACGGGGAAGACGACGACCCTGAACGCGGTCTCGGCCTACGTGCCCGCCGAGGAGCGGATCGTCACGATCGAGGACGCGGCCGAGCTTCAGCTCCAACAGGAGCACGTGATCACGCTCGAGTCGCGCCCGCCGAACATCGAGGGGAAGGGCGAGGTGCGAATCCGCGAGCTCGTCCGGAACGCGCTCCGCATGCGACCGGACCGCATCATCGTCGGCGAGGTCCGCGGCCCCGAGACCCTCGACATGCTCCAGGCGATGAACACGGGCCACGAGGGCTCGCTGACGACGATCCACGCGAACTCGCCCCGCGACGCGCTCTCGCGTGTCGAGACGCTCGTCCTCACGGCGGGGGTCGACCTGCCGCTTCGGGCGATCCGCGAGCAGATCGCGAGCGCGTTCGACCTGCTCGTCCAGATCAGCCGTCTCGTCGACGGCTCGCGCCGAATCACGCACATCTCCGAGGTGCTGGGAATGGAGTCGGACGTCGTGACGCTGCAGGACATCTTCATCGCGAAGCCGCCGGACGAGGAGCACGCGACCGCCGGGCAAACGACGCGGCTGCTGGGCCCGCTCCTCTGCACGGGCCTGAAGCCGCACTTCCTCGAGAAGATGGCCGCGCACGGCGTCGCGATGCCGGCGAACTTCTTCGAGCAGGAGGCGGAGGTCTACCGGCCCTCGTTCTCGGCAGCGAGCTTCGGCGGGTTCTCGTGACGATGAAAGCGCTGCGCGTTTTCATCGTAGGTTTGGCGCTCGCTCTTCCGGCGGCCGCCGCGGCGGCGACGGAGATTCGCGGGCTGGGTGCTTCGTCGTACCCGGAGATCCGGTTCATCGCCGAGACCGATCGTGCGACGGAGTCGCCTCCGAGCGTGCGCGAGAACGGTGCGCCCGTCCACGGTCTCGAGGCGGAGAACTTCGGGCGCGCGAAGAGCGTCTTTCTCGCCGTCGACCGCTCGTTCTCGATGCGGGGACAGGCTCTCGCGGACGCGATCGCGGCGGCGCGCGCGTTCGTCGCGGCAAAGCCGCCGAAAGACCGGATCGCGGTCGGGACGTATGCGACCGAGCCGGTCATCCTCACCGACTTCTCGACCGCGACGATCGACGCCGACAGCGCGCTTCGCTCGATCTCGGTCGACCCGGAGCACGGGACGACGCTCTACGACGCGCTCGTCATGGGCGCGAACGCGCTCGCGGGCGAGACGCTCCAGGCGCGCGTGATCATCGCTGTCACGGACGGCAACGAGACGGACAGCCAGGCGACGCTCGACGACACGATCGCCGCCGCTCGCGAGGCGGGCGCCGCCGTCTACGTGATCGCGATCGAGAGCCCCGGATTCACGCCGGAGCCGCTTCGCGAGCTCGCCGCCGAGACGGGCGGGCGCTACTACGGCGCCGCGTCGAGCGAGGCGCTCGCGGACGTCTACGCGACGATCGCCGAAGAGCTTCGGAGAACCTGGCAGATCCGCTACTTCACCGCGGCTCGTCCAGGGGAGGAACTCCGGATCGAGGCGCGGACGCCCGGTATCGAGCCGGCCCGGGCGACGCTCGAGCTTCCGGGACACGCCGTCTCGCCTCTCCGTGAGGAGCCCTCCTCGCTCCTGCCGAGGGAGTTCCTCCGCAGTACGTGGAGCGCGCTCGCGCTCGGCGGTGCGGTCGCGTTCCTCGTCCTTGTCGCGTTCGCGTTCGCGCTCGCGGCGCCACGCGGGAGCTGGCTGAGGACCCGCCTCGCGCCGCACCTCAGCGAGCGCGAGCGCGAGGTGAAGCAGCGGCGCGAAGGCGAGCGGCTTCCGCTCACCGCGGGCCTCTTCCGCGCGACCGAGCGGACGTTCGGGCACCTGCAGTTCTGGAAGAAGCTCCAGACGCTGCTCGACCGCGCCGACCTCCCGCTTCGCACGGTCGAGTTCGTCTACCTCATGTCCGGGTCGGCGCTCGTCGTCGGTCTGGCCGCCGCGGTGCTCGCCGCGCCGACCGTCTTCGTGCTCGCGGCGCTCGCCGGAGGTGCGCTCGTCCCGTACGGCGTCGTCGCCTTCACGGCTCGCCGGCGGCTGAAGGCGTTCGACGCGCAACTCCCCGACCTTCTGACGACGATCGCCGCGTCGCTCAAGGCGGGGCACAGTTTCCGACAGGGAATCCAGGCGGTCGTCGACGAAGGCGCCGAGCCGGCCGCGAAGGAGTTCAAGCGGGTGCTCGCGGAGACGCGTCTCGGGCGGCCGATGGACGGCGCCCTCGCCGAGATGTCGCGCCGGGTCGGCTCGAAGAACCTCGAGTTCGTCCTGACAGCCGTGACGATCCAGCGCCAGGTCGGCGGGAGCCTCGCCTCGATCTTCGACATGGTCGCGGAGACCGTTCGGAACCGCCACCAGTTCGCGCGGAAGGTGAAGAGCCTGACCGCCATGGGACGAGCTTCCGCCTACGTCCTGATCGCGCTCCCGTTCTTCGTCCTCGGCGCCGTGACGCTGATCAACTCGGAGTACATGAGCCCGCTTTACCACAGCTCCGCGGGCCAGAAGATGATGGTCATCGGCGTCGTGATGATCGCGTTCGGCTCGCTCGTCCTGAAAAAGATCGTCTCGTTCAAGGGGTAGCCGCATGGAACTGCTCGTCCTCGCCCTCGCCTCGCTCGCGCTCGCCGTCTACCTGATCGGCGAGGTCGCGACGCTCCCGGCCCGCCAGCGCCAGGGCTCCATCAAGCGGGCTACCAACTACGGCCGCTCGACGATGCCGACGAACCCGTTCGCCCTACGGGCGGGCTTCCGCGAGCGGGCGCTCGGGCCCGCGGCGACGGGGCTCGCGCGAGCCGTCCTCCGCGTCAGCCCGAAGTCGACCGTCGACTCGATCAACCTGAAGCTCCTCGGCGCCGGGCTGGGCCGCACGCTGTCACCGACTGCGTTCTTGGCCGCCAAGGCCGTGCTCGCGTGCGCGGGAGTTCTCGTGGGTGCGTTCGTGGGCGGCCTCGCAGCGGGCGGCTCTCCGAAGGCGATCGTGATCACGCTCGGTCTCAGCGTCATGGGCTTTTTCGCCCCGGACACCGTGGTGACGTTCAAGGCCCGCGCCCGCCGGGAGCGAATTCAGGCGGAGCTTCCTGATGCCCTCGACCTCCTCGCCGTCAGCGTCGAGGCGGGGCTCGGGTTCGACGGTGCGATTACGAAGCTCACCGAGCACATGGGTGGGCCGCTCGCCGACGAGTTCGGCATGACGCTCGGCGAGATGCGAATCGGAGAAAGCCGGTCGGAGGCGCTGAAGAAGATGGGCGAGCGGGTCGGGACGCCCGAGATGGCGGCGTTCACACGCGCCGTCATCCAGGCCGACCAGCTCGGGATCTCGCTCGGGCGGATTCTCCGCCTGCAGGCGGCCGAGACGAGGAACCGGCGTCAGATGGCGGCCGAGGAGCGCGCCATGAAGGCCCCGATCAAGATGCTCTTCCCGACGGTTCTCTTCATCTTCCCGGCGATGTTCATCGTCATCCTCGGGCCCGCCTTTCTCAACCTCTCGAAGCTGTTCTAGCGCCCGCAAAGCTGCTCACGCCCCGGACGGCAGGGCCGCGAGCGGAATCCACCCCGGTCTCACCGTGCGGCGGCGCGATCTCCTTGGGTCAGACCCCGCATGTCGGGGGTCAGACCCCGCATGTCGGGGGTCAGACCCCGGACATGTCCGCGGACGCCGTGGCTGTCCCTCGCCGAACGGCGACGCGGCAACGGATCCGGCGCAACGAGGCCTGTGCCGCCACGTCTCGTCCAGCCGCGTCCGGGGTCAGACCCCGGACACGGTCGCGCGGGCCGTGGCCGTGATGGACGGCGGCGGCTGCTAGCCGGCCGCGGCGCGCTTGCTCGTGAGCGCGCCCTGTACCTGCGCCACGTAGGCGGCGAGCTCGCTTTCCTTCTTCGCAAGCCGCTCCTCGAGGTCGGTGAGCTCGGCCTGCCAGCGCTCGAGCTTCTCCTCGCGGAGATCGACGTCGGCTTCCAGCCGCGCCTCGCGCGCGTCGACGTCGGCCTCGCGCTCGTCGAGCTCGCGGATCCGGTCGCGCATCGAGTCCTCCATCTGCACGACCCGCTTCTCGCGGCGCTGGAGCCGGGTCTTCTCGGACTCGGCGAGCGTCTCGGAGCCCGCGAGCTTCGCCTCGCGCGCGGCGAGGTCACGCTCACGCTCTCGGAGGCGCGTTTCTAACTCATCCAGATCGCGGCCCCGGTTCGCGGTCGCTTCGGCTCGCGACATTGCGGCTTCG
Organism: Gaiellaceae bacterium; assembly: GCA_036259875.1. GTDB lineage: Bacteria > Actinomycetota > Thermoleophilia > Gaiellales > Gaiellaceae > DATAAZ01. The sequence goes on along the minus strand of DATAAZ010000049.1, from coordinate 12,557 downwards.
CGGCGGCCGAGCTCCGCCTCGCGTGCGGTGAGCTCGGCCTCGCGGGCGTCGAGCTCCTTCAGGCGGACGATCGCCTCCTGCGCCGCCTTGCCCTTGCCTTCGAGCTCGCGCTCGAGCCGCTCGGCATCCGAACGGAGCCGCTCCTCGCGCGCCACAAGCTCCGCCTGGCGCTTTTCGAGCCGTTTCGCCTCGTCGGCGGCGTCGCGCTCGCGCGCGGCGAGCGCTCGTTCGGCGCCCTTCGCACGTGAATCATGGTCGGCGAGTGCCTCCGCGCGGGCGCTCAGCGCCCTCTCGCGCTCGGCGAGCCCGCCCTCGGAATCGGCCAACGCCGCCTCTCGTTCGCCGAGCTCGCGCTCGCGCGCCTTCAGATCTGCGTCGAGAGCGCGCTCTCGCGCGGCGAGCGCCGCCTCGCGGTCCGACAGCTCCCGCTCCGCCGCCGCGACTGCCCGCGCGCGCTCCCCCAGCTCGGAAGCGGTCTCGCCGCGCTCGCGATCTGCAGCGGTGAGCTCCGCGAGCTTCGCGTCGATCTCGCGCTCGCGCGCCGCGGCTGCCTTCTCGGCGGTCGCGACCCGGCTCTGTCCCTCGTGGAGCTCCTTCTGTGCGCTCCGGAGCTTCTTGAGCTCCGCGTCGAGCTGCTGCTTCGACTCGTCGAGCTCCGCCCGAGCTCGGACGAGCTGCTCGTGCCGCCCATCCAGCTCGGCGGCCCGATCAGCGAGCTGCCTGTCGAGGTCGAGCCCGCGCCCCACCGACGCGAGCTCGTCGTCGAGCGCTGCGCGGAGACCCTGTTCGCGCGCGAGCGAGGCGGCGAGCTCGCTCTTCATCGTCTCGACATCGGGTGAGGCCGCGCTCGCGCTGGCGATCGCCCCCGCCGCCGCCGCGGCCTTCTCGGCCTCGTCGCCGTTTGCGCTGAGGAGCGCGTCGCGACGCCGCTCGAGCTGGGCGCGCAGCCCGGTCCCGAAGCCCTTCTCGGTCTCGTTGGCGGCAGTCTTCTCTTTCGGCATGGCGGCAGCCGTTCCCTGAGACGACGATCGGCCGGACGGCCTCGCGGCGCGATCCCGCCGATGGGGGAAGAACCCGCTTCAGGCGGGCGTCTTCGCCGCGTTCGCGGTACGCCAGCTCTCGAGCGCGGCCCACGCCGCGAGCGTGTCGCCGGACACCTGCGCGCCGATCGCGGTGGGATTCGGCGCCCAGTGAAGCTCGGCGACCTTCGCTTCGTCCGGAACCGGCTCGGCGCCGGGCCGCAGGCTCGCGTGGTAGACAACGAGCGCGGAGCCGGAGTCGTCGTTCACGCAGACGGCGACGGGGCGGAAGCCGACCAGATCCTCCTCCTCGAGCCCGATCTCCTCCGCGGCATCGGCGAGAATGGCCCAGCGCGGCTCCTCCCCGGGCTGGAGCCCTCCGGATGCGGACGCCGTCCAGAGCAGCGGGTCGCGCCCGATCGAAGGGCCGCGGAGCTGGAAGAGGACGACACCCTCGGCGCGCTCGATGAAGAGCTGGACGCCGAGCGCGAACCCGAGCCGATACGCGAGCGAGGGCTCCTGGAAGACGACCATCGCCTCCGCGTAGCGGCCCGCGCGCCGAAGGATGATGCCGTCGGGGGTCGTCCCGTGACAGAAAGCGATCGGGCCGTCGAAGCGGCCGGGCGTCCGCGCGAGCGTCTCGCGCGCATCGGCGACGGCCCGCGCGAGCGGCCCGTCGAGCGTGAGCCCGAAGGGGAAGGCGCGAAACCGGGGCTCGTCGTCGAGGGGAACGACCGCGTGCACGGACGAAGTCTCACCCGACGAACGCGTTTGGGCAACCGTCGCGCGCGGCGAGTGGGTTTCGCTACAACCGCTCGGGTGCACGCACGGCTCCTCGCCCCGACGCTCGCCTGCCTTGCTCTCGGGACAGCAGGGTGCGCCGGGGACTCGAACGGCGAGGCGAGTCCAACCCGAACCGACGCGGCGACGACACGGGCCGAGCCGGGTCCGCCGCCCCGGCCGGGCACCGGCATGATCGCGTTCGGGTCCGACCCGGACGGGATCTTTCGCTTCGAGCCGCGCAACAACGCGGACGTTTACGTCTTGGACGTCCGTCGGCCCTCGAGGCGGGTCCGTCTCACGCGCGCGAACGGCAACGACTTCTCGCCCGCGTGGTCGCCGGATGGGCGGCGGATCGTCTTCCGCTCGACGCGGGACGGCAACGACGAGATCTACGTGATGCGGGCGGACGGCACGAACCAGCACCGCCTGACGAGGAATCCCGACGAGGATCGAAGCCCGGCATGGTCACCGGACGGGTCGCGAATCGTCTGGGCGTCGGTTCGGGATTTCAACCTCGACCTCTGGAGCATGGACGCGGACGGCTCGAACGAGCGGCGCCTCACGGAAGGCGGCGGGAACGAGTATCCGAGCTGGTCGCCCGACGGTCGGCGAATCGTGTTCCAGTCGTTTCGCGACGGGGCCGACGGCGAGATCTACGTCATGGACGCCGCGGGTGAGAACGAGCGGCGGCTGACGCGCAACCCCGCTCCCGACTCGTTCCCCGCCTGGTCGCCCGACGGCCGCTGGATTCTCTTCGCGTCGACGCGCTTCGGTAGCTCCGACCTCTTCCTGATGCGGCCGGACGGCTCGGGGGTGAGGCGTCTGACCGCCGACGCGGCGAACGAGGCGTTCCCCGCGTGGTCACCGGACGGGAAACGAATCGCCTTCGCATCCGACCGGGGTGTGACGCGCGAGGAGCGGCAGGCGCTTCCCGGCGACGTCCCGCCACGCTTCCAGCTCTACGTCATGGACGCGGACGGCGGAAACGTGCGGCGCCTGACCCGCGGGCCCGGCAGCGATTTCCTCCCGGCATGGCAGCCGGGGCGGCGCTGAACCGGCTCAGAGCGCGACGAGCGCCACGATCCGGTCAATCGGGTCGCCTTCGACGGCGACCTCGGCCCACGTGTCGCCGCGATCGTCGCTCGCGTAGAGACGCCCGTCCGCGAGCCCGGCGACGAGACGGCCGTCCGCGAAGACGAGCGCGTACGGCATCGCGTCCAGCCGGTCGGGAAGGCCGCCGCGCAGCGCCTCCCACGGCTCGTCGCCTCGCCGGCGGTAGATGACGGCCTCGGCGGTCCCGACTCGGTGCGCCTTGAAGGGACCGGGGCTCGCCGACACGAACCAGGTTTCCGGATCGTCGGGATCGACGGCAACCGCCCACGTGTAGTGGCGGTCGCGGCCCTCGTCGGCGGCGTGCCAGGTAAGCCCACCGTCCGCGCTCCAGGCGGCTCCGCCTCCGCCCGCCTCGTACGCGCGGCCGGGCGCGGTCGGGTGCCAGGCGAGCGAGTGGACGTCCGGCTGGGCGCCGGGGCGGTGGTCGTGCCACGTCTCACCGCCGTCCTCGCTCACCATGAGGCCGCCGAGCTCGATCCCGACGAGAAGGCGGCGCGCGTCGTGCGGGCTCGGCGCGATCCAGCGGACGTGCGACGTCCACGGCCGCGGCGGGAAGCTCCACGTCGGCGCGGACGGGATCGCACGCAGGTTCTCGAGCTCGCGCCACGTCTCGCCACCGTCCTCGCTCCGGAAGAGCATGCTCGGCTCGCAGCCGGCGTAGAGGGTGCCGTCCGGGCCGACCGCGACGGAGAAGACGTCGGGATGCGGAGACGCGAGCTCGGTCCAGCTCTCGCCTCCGTCGCCGCTCGCGTGTACACCACCGCCGCTCGAGCCGGCCAGTACGACGCCGTCCCCGGCGGCGAGGCACTGGGCGCCCGCCAGCGGCGTCACGCGGGCGCGGAGGCCGTCCGCGCCCTCGTCGAGGAGCGCGACGCCGTTCCTTGTCGCAGCGACGAGGCGGGCCACCACCCGAGAATAGGCCGATCGGCCTATTGACCGCACATTCCTTGGGCGCGACGCTGTGCTCGAGAGACCCAGGGAGGGGCCGAAGCGATGGACGCAGTCAGGACGCCCGAGGTCGCAGCGGGGTTTGCGGAGGTCGAGCTTCAGGAGCGGCTCCTCGGGGAGGCGTTCGAGCATGCGCCCGTTGCAACCATCGTCTTCGACGAGCACGGCCATTTCCTCGCCGCGAATCGCGCCGCGTGCGACCTGACGGGCTACGCCCGGGACGAGCTCCTCGCGCTCGGCGCAGCGGGGCTCGCGGCCGAACGCGGGATCGAGGAGCGGCTCGGCCGGATAACGGCCGGCCTGCGTGCGGGCGGCCGGGAGGCGGTGCGGCGCAAGGACGGCAGCGTCGTGGAGGTCGTCTACCGCGTCGGCGAGACCCGCGTGAGCGGGCTCCCGTTCTACGTCGTCGTCTTCTGGCCCCGCGACTAGCGCCGACTCGAAGCGAGCGCTACGCGAGCCGCACGGGGAGTCGGCGCGCGCCCCACGTGCCCGGCCGCCCTACGAAGATGCCCGGAATGGGCGTCTCACACGTCTCGCAGCGCCCCTCGCCCGTGAGGCGGTAGACGCCGAGCCGATACCAGTCCCGCTCGACCACGACCTCGCCGCAGCCGGGGCAGTACGTGCTTCCGCCCGCCGCGTCGTGCACGTTGCCCGTGTACGCGAACAGAACTCCGTTCGCGAGAGCGATCCGGCGAGCGCGCGCGAGCGTCTCGGGCGGCGTCGGCGGGACGTCGACCATCTTGTAGTCGGGATGGAAGGCCGTGAAGTGGACGGGCACGTCGGGCCCGAGCCGCTCGACGATCCAAGACGTCATCCGGTCGATCTCGTCGTCCGAGTCGTTCTTGCCGGGGATCAGCAGGTTCGTGATCTCGAACCAGACGTCGGTCTCGTGACGCAGGTACTCGAGCGTGTCGAGGACGGGCCGCAGTCGACCCGTGCAGACGCGCGCGTAGAAGTCCTCGGTGAACGCCTTCAGGTCGACGTTCGCCGCGTCCATGTGCCGATAGAACTCGACGCGCGGCTCGTCGCAGATATAGCCCGCCGTCACCGCGACGGCCTTGATGCCCCGCTCGCGGCACGCATCCGCGACGTCGATCGCGTACTCGAGGAAGATGACCGGGTCGTTGTAGGTGAAGGCAACGCTCCGGCAGCCGAGCCGCGCGGCCGCGTCGGCGATCCCCTCGGGCGAGGCCGCGTCGGCGAGTGTGTCCCACTCCCGGGACTTCGAGATGTCCCAGTTCTGGCAGAACCGGCAGGAGAGGTTGCACCCCGCGGTTCCGAACGAGAGAACGGACGTGCCCGGGAGGAAGTGGTTGAGCGGCTTCTTCTCGATCGGGTCGACGCAGAAGCCGCTGGAGCGGCCGTAGGTCGTGAGAACGATCTCGCCGCCCTCGCACGCGCGAACGAAGCAGAGGCCGCGCTGGCCGTCGCGGAGCTTGCACGCGCGCGGGCAGACGTCGCACTGGATCCGCCCGTCCTCCAGCCGGTGCCAGTAGCGCGTCGGAACCGTCGACGGCGTCACGCGGCCAATTGTGCCGCCTGAGAGGCCGCCTCGGAGACGCCCTCGACGTGTCGACCGGTCAGTGCAGAGTGACGTCCGGGGCCGAGACCGGCCGTCCCGATGGACGGCGCTGGCGAGGCGGGCGCCCTGGGTCAGCGGCGCCAGCGCTCGGGATTGCGTAGCGTCCGGAATGTGAGCGAGTACCGGAGTGCCTTCGTCGCCGGGATCGAGTGCTGCCACGCCGAGCGCGCTTGGCCGGCGAGGACGTAGGCCGAGCGCGGCTCGAGCTCGAGCGCGAAGACGCGCCGGACGTCGCCGGCCGTCCGCTGGAAGCGCATGCGGCACGGCGCGGCGAGCGAGACGCCGACGATCGCCGCGCCGAACATGGGAGCGTCGCGGTGCCAGCCGATCCCCGCGCCGGGCGGGTAGCGAGAGACGAGGACCTGCGCGAGTTCGTCCGGCTCGACGTCCGCGAGCTCGGCGCAGCGGTCGCGCACCCAGGTGAGCTCCGGCGGGAGGGGGTCGGCGGGGGACAACGACCACGACTCGTAGCCGTAGTCGAGGCCGTAATGGCGGACGGTCCGCTTCGCGGGCTGCCCGTGCATCACGACCTCGCGGAAGTCGATCGCCTCCATCCGCGCGAGGAGGTCACGCTCCTCGTCCTCGGTCACGAAGTCGGGCCGATAGACGAGCCCCTCCGGCCGCTCCTCGATTGTCTCGCGGCGCGCCACGCCTCGATTTGTAGCGTTAGCTTCGTTGTCGGACCGAACGCGAAGCGCCGCGATCGCCGCCGTGCTCCTCGCGGTCGGCGTCGCAGCGTGCGGCGACGCGCGGCTCGAGTACCGCGAGGACTTCTCGAGCCCGGAGCGCGCCGCGTGGAGCCGGGAGCGAACGCAGTCGGCCAGGTTCGGGTACGCGGAGGGGCGGTATCGGATCGCAGTGACGCGGGCCGGGGAGCCGGAGGTGAGCTCCATCGTCCTACCGGAGCGGTTCACCGCCGTTCGCCTCGAGGTGGACGTGATCGAGGAGCGCGGCCGCGGCGAGGAGACGGTCTACGGAGTCGGCTGCGGGGCAGGTCGGCGCGCGCGCTACTTCGTCGGAATCAACCGGCGCGGCGCGTTCGCGATCGCTGCCGAGGGGGCCGAGCAGCCGCTCGCCGAGGCGCGCACGGCGCGGCAGTACGGGCCGCAGGGCTCGGCCGTCCGGCTCGCTGTCGAATGTCGCGCCGAGGACGAGAACGCGAGGCTCTCGCTCGAGGTGAACGGAAGGCGGGTCACCGGCGCGCTCGACGAAGGATCGGAACCGGGCGCGTTCGATCGCGTGAGCCTCTTCGTCTCGACCCCGAACCCGGGAACCGAGGTCGAGTTCGACAACCTCGTCGTCCGCGAGCTCTAGTCCTCCGCGATACGCTCTCCGGCGTGCGAGGGGTCGCCGCGAAGGTCGTCGTCGCGTCGCTCGTTACGCTGTTGGTCGCCGGCTCGGCCGTCGCGGCGCCTTCGCTTCGTGCCCGGGTTCGGGCGCCGGCGGCCGCGACGGTCGGCGAGAACTGGCGGGCGCAGGTCAGCGTGACGCGCGGCACGCGCGCCGTCTCGGGGCTGCGGGTAACGGTGCGGGTGCGGTGGGGGTCGGTCCGACGCTCGACCCGCGCGCGTGCGGTCGCGCGCGGGCGGTACGTGGCGCGGCTCAGGTTCCCGACCGCGGGCCGCTGGACCTACGCGGTCATGGTCGCCGGCCGGACGCTCGCACGTGGCTCCGTCACCGTCCGGGCCCGCTCGACCGCGACGCCGTCCCCGGCGCCTGCCTGCGCGCCCGCCGGAGCGCCGCACGCGCGCTTCCAGGAGTGGTGCGTCGCCCGGCCCGGCCAGGTCCACCCGCACGATGTCTGGCCGGCGCCCGACGGGACGATCTGGTACACGGGGCAGTTCAACCAGACGATCGGCCGGCTCGACCCTGCGACCGGATCGTTCCGCGAGATCCCGCTTCCCGCCGGCGCGTCGCCGCACGGCGTCGTCGTCGGCCCCGACGGTGCGGCGTGGATCACGGACCAGGGTCTCAATGCGATCGTGCGCGTGAGCCATACGCAGCCCGAGACGGTGACGGTGTATCCGATCCCGGCGCCGAATACCCAACCCAACACCGCCACGTTCGATGGGAACGGCGATCTTTGGTTTACGGGGAACTCGGGGTGGTACGGACGCGTCGATCTTCCCGCGGGTGTCGTGGAGGTCTGGCCGGCGCCGCGCGGAGCCGGTCCGTACGGGATCCACGCGACCCCCTCCGGTCACGTCTACTTCGTGTCACTCCGCGAGGACGACTACCTCGGAAGGATCGACGGCCCGGGCGCCGTCACGGTCATCGAGACGCCCGGCGCAGGCGCGCGGCGCGTCTGGTCGGACGCGCTCGGCCGGCTTTGGCTAACCGAGTTCACCTCGGGTCACCTCGCGCGGTACGACCCCACGACGGGGACGTGGAAGGAGTGGGCGCTGCCCGGGGGAGTCAACTCGCAGCCGTACGCCGTCTGCGTCGACGCGACCGGAAGTGTGTGGGTGACGAGCTTCGGCGCGAACGCGCTCGTCCACTTCGATCCGGGGACGGAGACGTTCGAGTCGTTTCCGTTCCCGACCGGTGGCGCTGCGGTCCGCCAGATCGTGGCCGATGCGCGGGGCGTCTGGGGCGCCGAGTCGGGAACCGAGAAGATCGTGCTCTTCCGCACGACTTCCTAGACGCTGGTCGCGGCACGGCGACCCTCCGTCGGGAGCCGTCGCTTGCCGCGTACCGCCGGCGGAAGACTCGATGCTAGAACCGCGGCGTGCGGAGGTTCTCGGTTGACGAGCGGCGGGCGCGGCTCGCGCGCCGCCACTTCCTTGCGCCCGATGCTCGGGCGGCGGGGCTCCGCGAGCTTGCCGGCGGCCTCGTCGGCGTCCACGCGACCGATCCGGCGAGCGTCTTCCTCTCGGCGCGCGCCCGGCTCGACAAGCCCGCGGCTCAGGAGGTCGAGCGCGCGCTCTACGACGAGCGAACCGTCATCCGGATGATCGGGATGCGGCGGACGCTCTTCGTGCTGCCACTCGACCTCGCGGCCGTCGTCCAGGCGGCGTGCACCGACGCGATCGCGAGCGCGCAGCGCCGTCGCTACGCGAAGCTGATCGAGGAAGGTGGGATCGCGCGCGACGGGCAAGCGTGGCTCGACGAGGTCGGCGCGGCCGCGCTCGAAACGCTCGAGGCGCGTGGGGAGGCGTTCGCCTCGGAGCTCTCCAAGGACGTGCCCGCCCTGCGCGAGAAGCTCCACTTCGGCGCGGGCAAGAAGTGGGCGGGCAGCCAGACGATGACGACGTGGGTCCTCTTCCTCCTCGCCGCCGAAGGGCGGATCGTGCGCGCGCGCCCGCGCGGTGCCTGGACGAGCAGCCAGTGGTCGTGGGTGCCGGCCGCGTCGTGGTTCCGCGAGCCGCTACCGCGCTTGGAGCCCGAAGCCGCGCGTGCAGAGCTCGCACGGCGCTGGCTCGCGGCGTACGGGCCCGCGACGATCGCCGACCTGAAGTGGTGGAGCGGCTGGAGCCTTACGCAGACACGCGCTGCGCTCGCCGCGATCGGCGTCGTCGAGGCGGACCTGGACGGCGTCCCGGGCGTCGTCCTGCCGGACGACGGCGAAGCGGAGCGGTCCTCTGCGCCGTGGCCGGCCTTCCTTCCCGCGCTCGACTCCACCGTGATGGGGTGGAAGGAGCGGGCGTGGTACCTCGGCGACCACGGGCCGACGCTCTTCGACAGGTCCGGAAACGCGGGCCCGACCCTGTGGTGGAACGGGCGTGTCGTCGGCGGCTGGGCCGTGCGCAAGGAGGGACAGGTCGCGTACCGCCTCCTCGAGGACGTGGGTGCGGAGGCCGCGGCGGCGATCCAGACGGAGGCGGCTGAGCTGACCGCGTGGCTCGGCGAGGCGAACGTGATCTCCCGCTTCGGCACGCCGCTCGAGCGGGAGCTCGCGGGGTAGCGAGCATCGCTCGGCCGGCAACCGGTGCGGGACAATCGCCGGGTGCGCTGCCGCGCCTCCGAACGGTGCTCGTCCTCCTTGTCCGCGCTCAGCGCTGCCCCTTTTGCCGAGGCGGCCACGGGCGACGAGGCGGCCCTCGCGGGCGCTATCTCCTGGTCGGGATTGGCGTCCTCGTCGACGTCGTGCGCCGCCTCGGAACCGCGTACGTCGCCATGAGGGCGGCCGAGCGGCGCGGCTCCGAGGGTTAGCCCGGTCACCGGCGCGGCTCGCCGATGATTTCTCGTCGCTCCAGGAGTCCCGCCGTTTAACACGATTTCAAGGAGGTCACCGCCGCTATGCAGACGTTCATCAATCTCCCGGTCAAGGATCTGCGCAAGGCGACCCAGTTCTTCACGCAGCTCGGCTTCTCGTTCGACGAGCAGTTCACCGACGAGAACGCGACTCGCATGATCGTGACCGACGACACCTCCGTGATGCTGCTCGTGGAGCCGTTCTTCGAGGGCTTCGTCGCGCCCCAGGACGTCGTCGACACGTCGAAGAGCCGCGAGGTCATCGTCGGGCTCTCGGCTGAGAGCAGGGAGCAGGTCGACGACCTCGCCGACAGAGCCATCGCGGCTGGTGCCGAGTCCCTGGGCGAGCCGCAGGATCAAGGCTTCATGTACATGCGAGGCTTCCGCGACCTCGACGGCCATCAGTGGTCGTTCATCCACATGGACATGTCGGCGATTCCGGAGGCGTAGGAAGCGGGCCGCACCGTGGCGCGGCGGCTCGAAGAGTCCACTCCACGGAGTGACTAGCGCGGAAGCGCGGTCGGTAGTCCCCGTCGCTCAGGGTGTCGAGGCCGTCGCTCGTTGTCGGGACCGTCGCCTCCTCCACCGACTCGATCGACGGCGGCCGGCTGGAACTCGCGCGTGAAACACTTGCATGCGGTGGCTGAAGCGCCGACGATCGCGCTCCGCGACGGCCGCCGAATCCCGCAGCTCGGGTTCGGCGTGTACCGGATCCCGCCCGGCGAACCCACGCGAGCGGCGGTCGGCGCAGCGCTCGCGGCCGGCTACCGGCACGTCGACACGGCTGCCGCATACCGAAACGAGGCGGACGTCGGCGCCGCGATCCGCGCGAGCGACCTCCCGCCGGGGGCTGTCTGGGTGACGACGAAGCTCGCAAACGCCGAGCAAGGCGCGGGAACCGCCCGTCGGGCGTTCGAGCGGTCGCTGGAGCGTCTCGGCGTCGACGCTGTCGATCTCTACCTCTTGCACTGGCCGCACGAGCTCCGCCTCGAGAGCTGGCGCGTCGTCGAGCGGCTCCACGAGGAAGGGCTTGCTCGCTCGATCGGCGTCTCGAACTTCCTCGTGCGCCACCTCGACGAGCTGCTCGCCCGCGCCTCTGTGCCCCCGGCGGTCAACCAGATCGAGGTGAGCCCGTTCCTCTACCGCACCCGCGAGGACACGCTGCGCCGGTGCGCGGAGGAAGGGATCGCGGTCGAGGCGTACAGCCCGTTGACCAAAGGTCGCCGGCTGCGAGACGCGACCGTCGCTTCGATCGCCGCCGAGGTCGGCCGGACGCCCGCCCAGGTGCTCATTCGCTGGTCGCTCCAGAAGGGGTTCATCGTGCTGCCGCGCTCGTCAAACGCCGGCCGTATCGCCGAGAACGCCGCGGTCTTCGACTTTTCTCTCGGTGAAGCCCAGATCGCTGCGCTGGATAGCCTCGACGAGGCCCTGACGACAGGTTGGGACCCGGCCACGCAGGCGTGATCGGATCAGTGCGAAGCTGCCGACGCGGATGACGGTTCGCGGTCAACGGCGGCGCTCACCGAGGGGCGAGCGACAGTAGCTCGCTGCGACCGCGACTCTCGCCTCGAGAACACCGCCCACTGCCTGATCGCGGTCGCCTGGCGAGGAGAAACGACAGGCAAGCGAGCGGCGCACCAACACGGCGGCTGTGGGCTGGGCGTGCGAGGGAGCCGCACCGTCGGCTCGTGCGCGGGCTAGCCGTTCGCCGACGCCGGCAGCGCTCCCAGCTGCTGCAGAAAGTCCATCTGGTCGTAGTACAGGTGCTCGGACGTGATCGTCCCGCCCTCGACGCGCCTCACGAAGGCGTAGGGCAACCTGAACTGCCGGCCGCTCGGCGGGATGTCGCCTCGCGGTGTTCGGAACGGGCCGCTGTGCGTCCCCGCCAGAACGCCTTCGCCCGCGATCATGGACCCACTCTCGAGGTAGGCCTCCCACGTCAGCGTCGCGTCCGGGAACGCCTCCCAGAAGACGCGCAACACATCCGCCTGCTCGCGTCCGCGCAGGCGCATCCCGCCGGGCATGACGAGCTCGGTGTCGTCGCTATTGAGCGCCAGACGCGCCTCCAGGTCGTGCGCGTTGAATGCGTTGTCCGCCCGCTTCGCCGCTTCGAGCGCCTCGCCCATCTCGTCTCCTTCGCTTCGCCGGCGCGAGCGGCGAGAGCGTACAACGCGGCTCGGCATTCGGCCGGGCTTCGGCCGGTCACTAGGAAGTCCACGGGCGGCGGGTCGGCCTCGACGCGCTTGCCTGGCCGGCCGTCTCCGCCTCGATGGCGCCCGCCTGGTGGGCACACGCGTGGAGCGGTCGCGAAGGGGTCTCAGACATGATCACCGGCCCATGCCGAGGCCGGACATGACCTCGATCCCATACGCCTGTGCAAGCGCGATCGCGCGCGAGAAGTCGGGGGCGTGGGGCGGGAGCGTCAGCTCGGGCGCCGGCTCGCCGGCAGCCGCGACGAACTCCTCGAACCCGGCCGGGGCGTTGATCTCGAGGATGCGCGCGGGCTCCTCGGACGTGACCTCGTGGGTGTGCGGTACGCGGGGCGGTCCGTACGCCCATTCCCCAGGGCCGCAGCCGCGCGTCTCGGCGGCGACGGTCACGGTCAGCTCGCCTTCCAGCACGTACCACAGCTGCCCCTCCCGGCGGTGGACGTGCATCGGCGGCCGCTCTCCCGGCGGACTGAGGTGCTCGATGAAGGAGAACCGCCCCTCCGTGTCCTCTCCCGCCAGGTGGACGATCGCCAGGTGGCCGAGCGACCAGTACGCCCTCGACGACGGCTCGGGCGGAACCGCTCCGGCCGGCACCTCTCCGGGCCCGCCGAGAACGTCGATGCCGTACTCGGGCGTAAGCGCGACCGCGCGCTCGATGTCCGGCTCGGGCGGGAGGGTCAGCTCGCGAGCCGGCTCGCCGGCGGCGGC
>DATAAZ010000048.1:0-30989 GCA_036259875.1 Gaiellaceae bacterium | reverse complement strand
CCGCCCCTCCACCGGATCAACCATAACCACAGGCGTGACGACTACCCGGAGCCCGAGCGCCTCGATCGCCGGCGCGAGCTCCGCGTCGGCGGGGTCGAGGAGGAAGACGGACGCGATGTCGGCGTACAGCCGCGCCACGCCCACCGCGCTCGCCTCGTGGCCCAGGGAAGCGAGCATTCCGGCGAGCGGGCCCCGCAGCGCCATCCCCGCGACGAGCGGCGAGACGGCGACGACGGGTCCGACGCGCGCCGCCAACGCCTCGCGGACGCCCGGGACGGCGAGAATCGGGCCGATCGAGACGAACGGGTTCGAGGGCGCGAGGAACGCAACCTCCGCCTCCGCGATCGCCTCGATCACTCCGGGGGCCGGGCGGGCGCCCGCTGCTCCGTCGTAACGGACGCCCTCGACCACATCCCGGTGGCCGCGGCGCACGAACCACGTTTGGAAGTCGAGCTCGCCGGCGGGCGTCTCGACGACCGTCCTGACCGCGTCATCCGAGGCCGGAAGGAGGCGGACGCCGACCCGGAGCGCAGCCGCGAAGCGCGCGAACACGGCGCTCAGCGGCACTCCCACCCGGAGCAGCTCTGTCCGCACGAGGTGAAGCCCGATGTCGCGGTCGCCGAGCGTGAACCACGTCTCCGCGCCGAGCGCCTCGGCCATCGTGAGCGCGCCGTAGCTCTCGTCGACGACGCCCCAGCCGCGCTCCTCGTCGAGGAGGCCCGTGAGCGTGTACAGGACGGTGTCCAGGTCGGGCGAGACGTGGAGCCCGAGGACCTCGACGTCGTCGCCGACGTTTCCGACCGCGGTGACGTCCTCGCGGCGGGTGGCGCGCGCCAGGGCGTCGACGAAGCGCGAGCCCCCGAGCCCGCCGCAGAGGACCGTCAGGCGTCCCATCGCGCCGAGACCGTAACGGCCGCGGGGCATGACAATCGTTGACACACCGCCGGACCCGGCGACAGGATTGGCGCGTGTCGCTCCTCACGCCGCTCCTCACCAGGACGGCCGGCGCGCTGGATCGCATCGCCGGGTGGAGCCGCCTCCCGCGCCGCTCGGGATCGTCGCGCTCGTCGGCATCCGGACGCGCCTCCGCCGGGAGAACCTCTACGACACGCAGACGGTCGCCCCGCTGCCGCCCCCGGCGCCTTCCTGCTCGACGACGGGAAGGAACTCGTCCTCGTCGACACGCTGTTCGAGCCTGACGGGCGCGGCGTCCTCGCCGGACTCGAGGCGATCGGACGGCCGGTCACCGACCTGCGCCACATCGTCCTCACGCACGCCCACCGCTCGCATCTGGGCGGGCTCGCTGCGCTGAAGCGGCTGAGCGGCGCGACGGTCTACGCGCACGAAGGGGAGGCGGACATCGTCGCGGGCGAGCGCCGGGCCCAGCCGGTGACGCTGCGGCCGACCCAGTCGCTGCGGCTCGTGCCGTTCCAGGTCGGCCTGTGGCTCGCGAAGCCGGCGCACGTCCCGTGCCGGGTCGACCACTTCGTCGCCGAGGGGGACCGGATCGGCCCACTCCACGTCCTCCACGCGCCCGGCCACTCGCCCGGCCACCTCGCGTTCTCCTGGCCCGAGCGGCGCCTAGTCCTCGTCGGGGACGCGATCTGCACCTGGCCGTTCCTCGGCGCCGGCTGGCGCGCGTTCAACCTCAATCGCACGCAGCATCGAACCTCGCTTCGTCGCCTCGCCGAGCTCGAGGCAGACGTCATCGGGGTCGGCCACGGCGCGCCGATCACGTCGGGCGCGCGCGCGCTCGTCCGCGACCTCGTCGACCGCGAGGCCGGCTAGACGTCGCTCGGTACACAGCTCGCGCGAGCCTGCATATGCTCCGCGCGTGCTCGCCATCGTGCCGGTGAAGGGCCTCGACGGCGCGAAGACCCGGCTCGCCGGCGTGCTCTCCCCGTCGGAGCGCGCCGAGCTCGTCCTCACGATGCTCGACTGCGTCCTCGAGGCCTGTGCGGAGTCGGCCGCGATCGACGAGATCCTCGTCGTGACGCCCGACGAGCGCGTCGCGCGCGGCGACGCCGTCCTCGTCGACGAAGGCGCGGGGCACGCGCCCGCGATCGCGCGCGCCCTCGCCGACCCGCGCGCCCGCGACGGCGCGGTCGTCGTCATGGCGGACTGTCCGCTCGTCCTCCCGGAGGCGATCGACCGCCTCGCCGAGGCGGCGCAACCCGTCGCGATCGCGCGGGCTACCGACGGCGGCATGAACGCGCTCGCGGTTCGCGACCCCGCCGCGTTCGAGCCCGCGTTCGGCGTTCGCCACAGCGCGCGGCGGACGGACGAGCGCGCCCGGGCGGCCGGAGTCGACGCGGTCATCCTGGACGATCCACTGCTCGCGTTCGATGTGGACCGCCCGGCCGACCTCGAGCGGCTGCGCGGCCTCGTCGCTGCATGAGCGACCCGATCCTGGCGGCGCCGCTCGGGGATCTCCTCTGCGAGGCGACGAGGTTGCGCGAGCGCGGCCACGGGACGCGCGTCACCTACTCGCCGAAGGCGTTCGTCCCGCTGACGAAGCTGTGCCGCGACGTCTGCCACTACTGCACCTTCGCTCGGGCGCCGCGCCGTGGTGAGCGCGCATACCTCAGCGCCGACGAGGTGGTCGCGATCGCGCGGGCGGGCGCCGAGGCCGGGTGCCACGAGGCGCTCTTCACGCTCGGGGACAAGCCCGAGCTTCGCTACCGCGTGGCGCGTGAGGAGCTCGCCGCGCTCGGGTGCGAGACGACGATCGAGTATCTCGCCCGAATGTGCGAGCTCGTGCTCGCCGAGACGGGGCTCCTCCCGCACGCGAACCCCGGCGTCATGACCCGAGAGGAGCTCCGGCTGCTGCGCGGCGTGAGTGCCTCGCAGGGGATCATGCTCGAGACGACAGCCGAGCGGCTCTCCGAGCGTGGCGGCCCGCACTACGGCTCGCCGGACAAGCGCCCGGCACGTCGGCTGCAAACCGTCGCCGCGGCTGGGGAGCTCGGAATCCCCTTCACGACCGGGATCCTGATCGGAATCGGCGAGACGCGGGCCGAGCGGCTCGAGGCGCTGCGCGCGATCCGCGCGCTCCACGACCGCTACGGCCACGTCCAGGAGGTGATCGTCCAGAACTTCCGCGCCAAGCGGGGGACGAAGATGGCGGGTCATCCCGAGCCGCCGCTCGAGGAGCTGCTCTGGACGGCGGCGGCGGCTCGGATCGTGCTCGGTCCGTCGATGAACGTCCAGGTGCCGCCGAACCTCTCGTACGACGAGTTCCCGTGCCTCCTCGCCGCGGGGATCAACGACTGGGGCGGCATCTCGTCTGTCACGCTCGACCATGTAAACCCCGAGGCGCCGTGGCCGGAGATCGAGCGGCTTCGCGCCGCGACCGAGGCGGCTGGGCTCGAGCTCGTGCCCCGGCTCCCCATCTACCCGGAATACGTCGCCGAACTCGACCGCTGGGCGTCGCCTCGGGTCGCACGCGCCGCCCGCGTGCACGCGGACGCGAGCGGCCTGGCGCGCGAGGGCGCGTGGGCCGCCGGAGCGACCGCCGCCCCTCCTGCTTGGGCCGCTTCCCCCGGGGGACCCCCCGATGCAGCACCCCCTGCGCCGAGCGTAGCGTCGAACGGCGCGCGGGTGGCGCTCCGCAGCGCACCGAAACCGTCGCGACCCGTGGCCGAGGCTCTCGCGAAGGTCGGGGCGGAAGCGGAGCTCGAGGAGGGTGACGTCGCCGCGCTCTTCGAGGCCCGCGGGCGCGACGTCCGCACCGTCCTCGCGGCGGCCGACGCGCTGCGCCGCGAGGTCTGCGGCGACGCGGTCTCCTACGTCGTCACGCGCAACATCAACTACACGAACGTCTGCTACTTCCGGTGCGGCTTCTGCGCCTTCTCGAAGGGGAAGCTGGCGGCGAACCTCCGCGGCGCGCCTTACGTCGTGCCCCTCGACGAGATCGTCCGCCGCTCGCGCGAAGCGTGGGACCGCGGCGCGGTCGAGGTCTGCCTGCAAGGAGGCATCCACCCCGGCTTCACGGGCGACTACTACGCCGACGTCTGCGCCGCGATCAAGCGCGAGCTCCCGGAGCTCCACGTCCACGCGTTCTCCGCGCTCGAGGTCTGGCAAGGGGCAGCCACGCTCGGAGTCCCGCTTCGCGCCTACCTCGTGCGTCTCCGCGACGCCGGCCTCGCCTCGCTTCCAGGGACGGCCGCCGAGATCCTCGACGATGACGTGCGCCGCGTCATCTGCCCCGACAAGGTGACGACGAGCCAGTGGCTGCACGTCCACGACACCGCGCATCGCACCGGCCTGCGCTCGACGACGACGATCATGTTCGGGTCGGTCGAAGGCCCGCGGGCGTGGGCGCGCCACCTGCTTCGCCTCCGCGACCAGCAGAAGCGGACCGGCGGGTTCACGGAGTTCGTCCCGCTCCCGTTCGTGCACATGGAAGCGCCGATCTTCCTCAAGGGCGCCGCGCGCCCCGGGCCGACGTTCCGCGAGGCGCTCCTCATGCACGCGGTCGGACGCCTCGCGCTCCACCCGCACGTCACGAACGTCCAGGCCTCGTGGGTGAAGCTCGGAATCGAGGGGGCGCAGGCGGCGCTCGGAGCGGGCGCGAACGACCTCGGCGGAACGCTCATGAACGAGTCGATCTCACGCGCGGCCGGTGCGAGCCACGGCCAGGAGATGCCTCCAGAGCGGATGGAGGCGGCGATCCGCGCGATCGGCCGCACGCCGCGGCAGCGCACGACGCTCTACGAGACGCCGGCGCACGAGCGGACGCTCCGCTCGTTCGGCGCGCCGCCGCTCGCCGAGCCGCTCAACCCGAGCGTGAACGACGCGAGCCTCCGCCGGCCCACGCGGCTCGTCCGCCCCGGCCTCGTGCGTGGCTAGCTCAGTACCAGCGGCCGCGCGCGAATCCGCCGAACGCGAGCAGCCCGACGAGGATGATGATGAGGCCCAGGATCCAGCTCCAGAAGATGAGGACCAGGATCCCCACGACGACGATGATGCCGCCAAGCGTGATTCCGGCTCCCGGCCCGTAGCGGCGCTCCCGTGTAGCCACTTCCCCTCCCTTCTGCCGCGACCGCGCTCTTCTGCCCGTTCAACGCTTGACCTAACCCTTACGCCGCCGTCGCGGCCCGCGCTGTTCACGGAAGCGCCCCGCCGAGCGAACTCGCCGAGCCCGGGCTGCGCGACGCGCTCCCCGCGTTCGACGCACACGCACGCGTCCGGTACGGCGTCCCGTTGCGCGTGTTTGTCCGGGTCGACTACAGCCTCTTCGAGCGAACCCGCTCGTCTCTCTCGTCGCTCGCCTCTCCGCACCACACGCCGCCATCGCCTTTGAAACGTGCGGACGTCGTGTTTTAGGCTCGCGTCCGGAATGCCCCTGCAGCCGAGCCGAACCGTCGAGGAGCTGCGCGAGCTTCGCGAGCTGACGGGTGACGAGAACGGTGCCCAGCGCGTCGCGTGGACGGACACGTGGGAGCAGGCGCGCGAGTGGTTGCGCGGCAAGCTGGACGGGCTCGGGGTCGAGCACGAGATCGACGAAGCCGGGAACCAGTGGTGGACGCTCCGAGGCGCCTCCGAGCGCGCCGTGCTGATCGGAGGCCACATCGACTCCGTGCCGAACGGCGGCTGGCTGGACGGCGCGCTCAACGTCGTCGCAGGCGTCGAGGTCATGCGACGCATCGCCGAAGACGGCGCGCCGGCAACGACGGTCCGCCTGGTCGAGTGGGCGGACGAGGAGGGGGCGCGCTTTGGCCGCTCGCTCTTCGGGTCGAGCGCGGCCTCGGGCACGATGGACGACCAGGACGAGCTCCGCGGCCGCAGAGACGCTGAAGGGATCGCGCTCCCGGACGCGCTCGCCGAGCACGGCGTCGACCTCGATCGCGCCCGCGAGGCGCGCGCACAGCTCAAGAACGCTGCCGCCTACCTCGAGCTCCACATCGAGCAGGGGCCCGTCCTCGAGTCGATCGACCTCCCGCTCGGGGTCGTGCTCGGCACGTTCGGGGTCGAGCGCCACCAGATCACGTGGCGCGGCCAGGCGGCGCACGCGGGCTCGACGCCGATGGAGAAGCGCCGAGACGCGCTCGCCGGGGCCGCGAAGCTCGCACTCGAGATTCGCGAGGTCGCGAAGCGAACCGGCGACGGCGCGGTCTGCACGTCGGGCAACGTCGTCTGCAAGCCCGGGATCGCCACCTCGGTCGTCGAGACGGCCGAGCAGCTTCTCGACCAGCGCCACCTCGACGGCGAGAAGCTCGCGGCGATGCTGGACGACGCGAGGCGGGCGAGCGAGCGCTTCGCGGGCGAGGAGGACGTCGACGTCTCGTGGCAGCGGATCTGGCGGATCGACCCGATCCTCTTCGACGAAGCGCTGATCGAGCTCGCGGACGAAGCCGTTCGGGAGGTGGCCGGCACGTCACACCGCCTCCCGAGCGGACCGCTCCACGACGCGGCCGAGGTCGCGCGGGCCGGCGTGCCGACCGTGATGCTCTTCGTGCAGAGCCTGCGCGGCCTCTCGCATACGAAGCTCGAGGACACGGAGCCCGAGCATCTCGAGCTCTCCGTCCAGGCGCTCGACCGGCTCGCGGGGAGGACGATCGAGCGCGTCGCGGCCGGTTCGTAGCGCCCGAGCGAGCGCTCGTCACCCGCGCCTCTGTCGGCGAACGCGGCGAAGAAGCGGCCGGCGAAGGACGTAGAGCGCCTGCGCCACGAGCGGCACCGCCCAGACGAGCATGATCCAGAAGGGCCAGAGGAGGCCGAACCCTTCGTCGCTCGGCGTGGGGTGGCGGTCGCGCGTCGCCGCCCAGATCCCGACGAGGACGAGGCTCACTCCCAGGTAAACGGCCACGTGCGCCCGCAGAGGGACGAGCTCAGCCGCGCGGACGAGAAGCGGAGCGCGCGGCAGGGCGGGGAGGTCGCGAAGGGCATAGCGGAGCTCGCCGCGCGTCCGCGCGCTCAAGACGGCCTCCGTCCGCTGCGCGAGCTCGTCGGGCGTCATGCTGCCGCTGATGACGTGCGCTCCGAGCAGGTCGACGGCGCGCTCGCGGTCGGCGTTCGAAATCCGCTCGCCCGATGGTTCAGGCACCGGGAGCACGCGGTTCGTGCGTGAGGATCTCGAGCTTCATCCCGTCCGGGTCGTAAAAGAAGACCGCGTAGTAGCCCGGCATGTAGTCGTACTCCTTCGGCCCACTCTCGATCCGGGTGCCGTGCTCACGGATCCAGCGCGCGCGCTCGTCCACCTCGGCACGCGACCCGACGAAGAACGCGAGATGGTGCAACCCGACGCCGTAGCGCTCGTACGGGACGGCGTGCGCCTCCGACTGCTTCTCGCGCAGGCCGAGCGAGCCGTACCAGTTCTCCGCCCGGCCGGGCGGCCAGACGTAGACGACGCGTTCGCCGCGCTCGCCGACGATCTCGCCGGTCTCCGTCCAGCCGAGCAGCTCCTGGTAGAAGGCGAGGCTCGTCTCGAGCGAGGTGACCACGAGATCGATGTGATGCGCCGCCCGGATCACGCCGCTCCGCGCACGCTAGAAAATCCGAACGAGGATCACCCCCGCCGCGAGGAGCGCGACGCCGACGAGGCGGCCCGGCGTCACCGCGTGCGCGGGAAATCCGATCCACCCGAAGTGGTCGATCACGAGCGAGGCGGTCGCCTGCCCGGCGAGGATCACGGCTACCAGCGTGACCGCTCCCAGGCGCGGGGCGGAGACGATGCTCCCGAGCACGTAGAACGCGCCGAGCGCGCCGCCGATCCACACCCACCAGGGTGCTGCTCCGAGCCGCTCCCCGGCCGGCCACTCGCGAAGGAGCGGGACCGCGGCGACGACGAGGACGAGTGTCCCGACCGCGAACGAGACGAGCGACGCCCGAAGCGGGCTGTCCACCCAGCGCGCCAGCTCGGCGTTCACCCCGAACTGGATCGGAAGCATCGCGCCCGCCGCGAGCCCGAATACGAGGTACGACCACGTTGTCACAGCGTTCGTTTCGCGCGAAGATGGCCACTTCCCTTCCCCCGGAACCGCACGCGGGAGGCCCTATGCTCACGTTCGGCGTTACCGTTCTTCCCGACCCGCCGTACACGCGCCTGCTCGAGCTCATGGAGAAGGCGGAGGAGTACGGCTTCGATAACGGCTGGACCTACGACTCGCACATCCTCTGGCACGAGTCCTATCCGCTCCTCGCGCTGGCTGCCGACCGCACCGAGCGGCTGAAGCTCGGCCACTGCGTCACGAACCCGGGTATCCGGGAGCCGACTATCACGGCCAGCTACTACGCGACGCTGCACGAGATCTCGAACGGGCGCGCCGTGATGGGAATCGGCCGCGGCGACTCGTCGCGGCGCGTGGTCGGCCTTCAGCCGGTCAAGGTCGCCGAGTTCGAGCGGTCGCTCCGGATGATGAAAGACCTGATGAACGGCCGGCCGGTCGAGTGGAACGGCAAGGAGCTGCAGCTCAAGTGGGTTCGCCCCGAGCTACCGCCGATCGAGATGTACGTCGCCGGATACGGTCCGAAGGCGCTCGCCGTCGCCGGCCGGGTCGGAGACGGCGTCATCATCCAGCTCGCCGACCCCGAGATCATCCGGTGGATCATGGAGACGGCTCGGCGCTCGGCCGAGGAGGAGGGGCGCGACCCCGGCGCGCTCAAATGCCATGTGTGCGCCCCGAGCCACGTCTCCGACGACCTCGCCGATGCGCGCGAGCAGGTCCGCTGGTTCCCGGCGATGGTCTCGAATCACGTCATGGACTTGATCGAGCGCTACGGCTTCGAGTCGGAGATCCCCGCGGCGCTGACGGAGTACGTCAGAGCCCGCAAGTTCTACGACTACAAGGAGCACAGCCGGGTCGGCGCGAAGCACGGCGAGTTCGTCTCCGACGAAATCTGCGACCGGTTCTGTGTGCTCGGGACGCCGGACCAGATCACGCAGAAGCTGCGCGACCTGGAGGGCCTCGGCGTCGGCCACTTCAACATCTACCTGATGACGAAGGGCCAGGAGGAGACGCTCGCCGCCTACCGGCACGAGATCCTCCCGCAGTTCGAGCACGTGACGGCGTAGGCGTACGGCTTGCAGGCGGGCCGTGATGCGCGCCGCGGTCGTCACCGAGCTCCGCAGGGCACCCGAGCTGCGCGATGTCCCGGAGCCGCGCGCCGGTGACGGCGACGCGCTCCTCGAGATCCTCGCCGCGCCGCTCAACCCGCTCGACATCTCGGTCTCGTCGGCGATCTTCTACGGCGGGCACCCGGATCTCCCCTACATCCCGGGCGTCGAGGCCGTCGGACGGGTCATCCACTCGGCGCGGTTCGCGCGCGGGACGCTCGTTTGGGCGCACGGCGAGGGGCTTGGCGTGCGCCGGGACGGTCTCCTTGCGGAGCGCGCCGCCGTGGCGGAGGACCTGCTGTTCGAGGTTCCGGCGGGGGCCGACCCGCCGCTCGCCGCAGCGTTCGGGGTCGCGGGGCTCGCCGGCTGGCTCCCCCTCGCCTGGCGGGCGCCGCTCGAAGGCGGCGAGCGCGTCCTCGTCCTCGGCGCAACGGGCGCCGTCGGTCTCGTCGCCGTGCAGGCGGCGCGGAGGTTCGGTGCGTCCTACGTGGTCGCGGCAGGGCGGAGCCCTGAGGGACTCGCGCGGGCGAGCGAGGCGGGCGCGGACGCCGTCGTTCGCCTCGGCGAGGACGACCTTGCCGACGTGGTCGGGACCGAAGGGGTCGACGTGATCGTCGATCCGCTGTGGGGTGAGCCGCTCGCCGCGGCGTTAGCGGTCGCCGTGCCGGGCGCGCGCATCGTCAACGTCGGCCAGTCGGCCGGAGCCGAGGCGACGCTTCGTTCGGCCCACGTCCGCGGCAAGCAGCTCGCGATCCTCGGGTACTCGACCCTGGCGATATCGGACGGCGTCATCGAGCGCGAGTATCGCCGGCTCGTCGGCGAGGCGCTCGCGGGCCGCGTGCGCCTCGACATTGAGACAGTCCCGCTCGAAGAGCTCGGCGCAGCCTGGGAGCGCCAGCGCGCGGGCGCGGGCGCCAAGCTCGTCGTCGTCCCATAGCTACGACCCGAACGGACAGTCCGGCAGGCGAAGGGGGTCCCGTTCGAAGTGACCTGGCGGACGGCCCACCAGCTTGTACTGGTCGTGGAAGAGATGCGTCAGGAATGCAACCGTGCCGGGCTCGCCGGCGAACGACGACTGGGCCTTGCCGATGCAGCTCGCCGTCTCGCTCGCCTGGGCGCCGGCGTGCGGCGCGACCGCGAGCGCGGCTGTCACCGCGCCTAGACGACGAGCCGCTTCATCGGGCAGCCGCTTTCGCTCGACACGAAGAGGAGCATCTGGTCGATGCCCTCGTGCACCTCGTCGCCGATCTCGCCGTCGGACGGGATCGTCATGACGACGACCTGGCTGCGCTGGCCCGTCGCGATCTCGCGGCGGAAGTGGTCGTTCTCGCGCGCGACGCGGAGGATCTCCTCGACGATCACGCACGCAACCGTACACGCGTCGGGACGGCGCCGACGGGGTAGGCTGTCCACGCGGAACGACGAGGGAGGCGCTGACATGAGCGAGGTCATCCAGGCGCCCGAGCTCGCGCGGCGCGACGAGCGCGAGCCCGCGCGGATCAGCCACTGGATCGGAGGGCGAATCGCCGAAGGCGAGTCGGGCCGGAGCGGGCCGGTCTACAACCCCGCGACGGGCGAGCAGACGGGCACCGTCGACTTTGCGACCCCAGAGGAGGTCGACCGCGCCGTCACGGTGGCGAGGGAGGCGTTCCCGAGCTGGCGCCGGTTGTCGCTCTCGCGGCGGACGGAGCTCATGTTCCGGATCCGGAACCTCGTCGTCGAGCGGCACGACGATATCGCCCGGATCCTGACTGCGGAGCACGGCAAGGTGTTCTCCGACGCGAAGGGCGAGGTGGCGCGCGGCCTCGAGGTGATCGAGTACTGCTGCGGGATCCCCGAGCTCCTGAAGGGCGGCTTCTCGGAGCAGGCCTCGACCGGAATCGACGTCTATTCGATCCGCCAGCCGCTCGGCGTCTGCGCCGGGATCACGCCGTTCAACTTCCCGGCGATGGTTCCCATGTGGATGTGGGCGCCCGCGCTCGCGTGCGGGAACACCTTTGTGCTGAAGCCGTCCGAGAAGGACCCGTCCGCATCCCTCTTCGTTGCGCGGCTGCTGCAGCAGGCGGGCGTCCCGGACGGCGTCTTCAACGTCGTGCACGGCGACAAGGTGGCCGTCGACGCGATCCTCGAACACCCGGGCATCGACGCCGTCTCGTTCGTCGGTTCGACGCCGATCGCAAAGTACGTCTACGAGAACGCGACGCGGACGGGCAAGCGCTGCCAGGCGCTAGGCGGTGCCAAGAACCACATGATCGTCCTGCCGGACGCGGACGTCGACATGGCCGCGGACGCCGCGGTCAGCGCGGCGTACGGGTCGGCCGGCGAGCGGTGCATGGCGGTCTCGCAGGTCGTCGCCGTGGGGGACGTGGGCGACCGGCTCGTCGAGGCGATCAAGGAGCGAATCCCGAACGTGAAAGTCGGCGACGGGATGGATCCCGACTCGGAGATGGGGCCGCTCGTCACGCGGGAGCACCGCGACCGGGTCGCGTCCTACGTCGAGCACGCGCCCGAGGAGGGCGCAACGGTCGTCGTCGACGGGCGCGACTCGAGCCCGGACGGCGACGGCTTCTGGCTCGGTGTCTCTCTGATCGACAACATGACGCCCGAGATGCGCTCCTACCGGGACGAGATCTTCGGCCCGGTGCTCGGCGTGACACGCGTTTCCACATACGACGAGGCGGTCCGGCTCGTGAACGAGAACCCGTACGGAAACGGAACGGCGATCTTCACTCGCGACGGGGGCGTCGCCCGCCAGTTCCAGTTCGACGTGCAGGCGGGGATGGTCGGGGTGAACGTCCCGATCCCCGTCCCGGTCGCCTACTACTCGTTCGGCGGCTGGAAGAGCTCCCTCTTCGGCGACACCCACATCTACGGGCCCGAGGGGATCGAGTTCTACACGCGGGGCAAGGTCGTCACGAGCCGCTGGCCCGATCCGGCGACGAGCAAGGTCGACCTCGGCTTTCCGCAGACGCGCTAGCCGGGTCCGAAGGACGCAGGTACCGGTCTCTTACGTGGTTCGGCGCGCCTAGGACGCGACGGGGGCGAACGTCCCCGCGCGGTAGACCTGGCCGGGGAGCCGGCGGCCCAGGACGCCCTCGAGCCACTCGGCGACGCCGATCAGCGCGTCGAGGTCGATCCCCGTCTCGACACCCTCCCCGTGCAGCAGGTAGACCAGATCCTCGGTCGCGATGTTCCCGGTCGCCTTCGGCGCGAACGGGCACCCGCCCAGGCCGCCCACCGAGGCATCGAACACCGTCGCGCCCGCCTCGAGCGCCGCCCACGCGTTCGCGAGGCCGGTCGAGCGCGTGTTGTGGAGATGGATTCCGACCGGGCGCTCGAGCGCGAGCGCCTCGGCAACGATGCGCAGGACCTGGCTCGGGACCGCGACCCCGATCGTGTCCGCGAAGACGACCTCCTCGGCGCCGAGCGTGAGCACGACCTCGGCGAGCCCGAGGACGCGTGTGGGATCGACGGCGCCCTCGAACGGGCAGCCAAACGCGACGCCGATCGTCACCGTGACCGGGACGTCCTCGGCACGCGCGCGCTCGAGCACACGCCCGGCGGTCGCAAGCGATTCCTCGACCGTCGCGTTCGCGTTCCGCCGGTTGAACGAGTCCGTGGCCGCGAGCGTGAAGTGGACGCGACCGAGGTCCGTGTCGCGCAGCCGTTCGTAGCCGCGCTCGTTCAGCACGAGGCCCGCGTAGTCGGTCCGCTCGCGGCGAACGATTCCGTCCACGACCTCGTTCGCGCCCGCCATCGCCGGAACCCGGGCCGGATTCACGAAGCTGACCGCCTCGATCCGCGGGACGCCCGCTCCGGCCAGGCGGTCGACGAGCTCGGCGCGCGTCTCGGGTGCCAGTGTCGTCGCCTCGTTCTGAAGCCCGTCGCGCGGCCCGACGTCGCAGACGGTGACCCCCACGAGCCTAGGATACGCAGCCGTGCCCGGCGTCCCGGTCTTCGCCGCCGACCAGGTGACGGCGGCGCTCGCGCCCGGCGAGTCCGTCGACGTCGTCCGCGACGCGTTCGTCGCGCACGCACGCGGCACGTGGACGATGCCCTCGAAGGTCTACCTCCCGGCGCCGCCCGACGGCGACTTCCGCGCCATGCCGGCGTCGGGCGGCGGCTACGCCGTCCTCAAATGGGTCACCTCGTTTCCGAACAACCCGGCTCGGGCGCTCCCCACCGTCAGCGGGGTCGTCCTGCTCTCGGACGGGGAGACGGGCGAGCTTCGCGCCATCCTCGACGCAGGCGCGGTCACGGCCCTCCGCACCGGGGCCGCAGCCGTGCTCGCGGCGGAGGCACTCGCGCGGCCGACGGTCGCGCCGGCCGCCGTCGTCGGCTGCGGCGTGAACGGTCGTGCGGTCGCCCGCACGTTTCTCGCACGCGAGCGGGAGGTTGTCCTCTGGGATGCGCGACCGAACCAGGCGCAGCTCGTCGCCGGCGAGCTGGGCGACGGGGCCGAGGTCGCCGCCGACCTCGCCGACGCGCTCGCCTGCGATGTCGTCGTCACCGTGACGCCGGGCCGCGAGCTCCTCTTCGACGACAGGACGCTCCACGCGGGCCAACACGTCAGCCTGATGGGCGCGGACGGGCCGGGCAAGGCAGAGATCGCGGTCGAGGAGCTGCTCCGCGCGCGAATCGTCGTGGACGAGCGGGAGCAGGTAGTGGCAAGTGGAACACCAGTCCGCGTCCGTCTCTTCTGTGACGACTGGGAACAGGCGAAGCACGGCGGCGACCTGAGCCGCGGCGTCGAGGCGGGACTCACACGAGACGACGTCACCCAGCTCGGCGACGTACTCCTCGGCGCGGCGCCGGGCCGCGAGTCGGAGCACGACATCACGCTGTTCGACTCGACCGGCCTGGCGATCCAGGATCTCGCCGTCTCGATCGCCGTCTACGAGCGGTACCGCGAGGATCCCTCGACGCCCGCCTTCGCCGGCACGTCCGAAATAGAGATCGGCTAGCCCGGTCGCCGCGCGCGACCGAGGGATGCTGTCCACGCCTGCCGTAGCCTTGGGAAGCTGGGTGAGTGGCCCCTACGAGCAGCTTCGATCCGGTGCTACCCCGACCAGTCGGGGGGCGTAGCTCAGTCCGGATAGAGCGCCCGGGGCTCATACCCCGGGTTGAGTAGTACGCTTCCATGTAGTTTCTCCGGATCGGTTCCGGAATCTTTCCGGAACGTGCGGGAGATAGCTGGGTCATCCGATGACGCGCGACGGCGACGAGACGAAATTCTCGTCTTCGCGGTCGGACGGCGATAGCGATCGAACCAGCGCGCCGGACGGATCCTTTTCGGCGCCGATACATCGGATCTCGGTCGTCGTGCCGATGTTCAACGAGGCGGCTCATGTCCACCACCTAGTGGAAGACCTCGCCGCCCAGGACTTCGAGGGGGAGGTCGAGGCGTTCGTCGCAGACGGTGGCTCCACGGACGGGTCACGAGACCTTCTTGAGGCTGCGGCAGCGAGAGCAGGGGTAGACGTAAGAGTTCTCGACAATCCTGATCGATACGTCTCCCCCGGGTTGAACCGCTGCCTTCGCCACGCCCGCGGGGACTTGATCGTACGACTCGACTGCCATTCGCGGTATCCGCGCGACTACTTGCGGCGCTGCGCACGCGCCTCCGAGGAGACGGGCGCCTGGAACGTAGGTGGCGTCTTCGTCATCGAGGGCCGAACGCCGATGGAGCGGGCGATCGGCTGTGCGCTCGAGAGCCCCTTCGGTGGCCATAACTGGATTCGCCATTCCGGGAATCGTCGAGTCGAGGTCGATACGGTCTTTTGCGGCGCGTTTCGACGGGAGGCACTCTCGCTCGTTGGCGGCTATGACGAGGCGATCAGGGTGAGCGAGGACGAGGAGCTAAACCTGCGCCTCCGACTCGCAGGCGGTTCCGTCGTTTTCGATCCCAGCATACGGCCGACTTACATACCGAGGGGGTCATTCCGCGCCCTCTTTACGCAGTACTACCGCTATGGATTTCACAAGGTTTCCGTCGTCGCCAAACACCGACGGCTGGTCAGCGGTCGAAGCCTCGCCCCATTCGCGTTCGTCGCCTCGCTGGCGCTCCTAATTCCCGCGGCGCGAACCTCGAAGGGAGCCCGCCGGATCTTACGAGGCGAACTCGTCCTCTACGGCGCCTCGGCAGCCGCTGCCAGCGCGATTTCGATTCGGCAGCGAGGGGAGTCGTGGCACCTTCTCCCCCGCGTACTCGTCGTCTTTCCGACCCTCCATCTCGCCCACGGCCTCGGTGCGTGGCACGGTTCCCTTCGCGCATTGGCTCGTGCGCTCATGCGTCGATCGGGCGAGGTGCGTTCTTGAGGAGGACGGGACGCTGTCCGCGATCACGCAGGACTGCGGACAACATGGGCGTCGCTCAGGACGAACCACCGATCTGAGCGCCCCGGGCGCATTCGACCGTCCCCTGCGCTTCAAGCGCTCGTATGCGCCCACGCTCCCGCCCGCCGCTGAGCGAGCGAGGGACGCCGCCGAATGCAGCGCGACCGACCCCCTCAACCGCGCTCGGCGGGCAGACCGCGCGACACCCAGTCGCTCCACGAGCCCGCGTAGAGCTTCACGTCCTCGCGGCCCGCGCGGACGAGGTCGAGAACGTCCACGCACGCCGTGACGCCCGAGCCGCAGTAGACGACGATCTCGTCCGCGTCGACGACCTCGGGCGGGACCTCCGCCGCGGCGAACGGGACGTTGATCGACCCCGGGATGTGGCCGGCGACCGGGTCGATCGGCTCGACGTCACCGCGGTGTCGCTCCGGCGCGCGCGCGTCGACGACCGCAAGCCGCGGGTCGTCGAGGCGCCGCACGAGCTCGTCGGCGTCGATCGTGTCGTCGCGGCGGGGATGCGGCGTGAACCGGGTCGACTCGGTTTCCTCCTCCCCGCCCCGAAGCGGCCCGAGCCAGGCCGCAATCCCGCGATCCAGGACCGCTACGTCCTCGTGCCCGAAGTGGCGAAGGAGCCACCAGAGTCGCGCCGCCCCGCCCGTACGGCCCTGGTCGTACGCGACGACGAAGACCCCCGGCCCGATCCCCGCGTTACCGGCCGCGCGGGCGAAGTCGCCTTCCTCGGGGAGCGGATGGCGGCCGCCGTGGTGGGGCGGCGCGCCGGGCGGCGCCGAGAGGTCGCGCTCGACGTCGAGGAACGAGGCGCCGGGGATGTGCGCCTCGAGATAGAGCTCTCGGCCGCGTCCCGGCTTGCCGAGCTCCCAGCGGCAGTCGACGAACTGGTACCTCACGACGTCAGACGGTAGATCGTGCCCGCGAGCGACACGAGGTAGACCTCGCCCGCGCCGTCCTCCCCGAACGAGGAGAGGCCTTCGACCGTGAACTGCTCGCGGCGGTGCGCGCGCGCCTTGCCGCCGCGGATCCGAAAGCTCCAGACGAACCCTGAGCAGTAGTCGCCGTAGAAGTAGCGCCCGGCGAGGCCGGGCATCTCCTCGCCACGGTAGACGAACCCGCCCGTGACCGAGCAGCCGCCCTCACGCCCGTACACCGCCACGGGGCCCACCAGCCGCCCCGCTCCGTTCGGCTCCTTCTCCTCGAACGCGAGCGTGCCCTCGAAGACGTCCCACCCGAAGTTGACGAGCGCGCCGGGCGGCCAGCGGAGGTAGTTGACCTCCTCCTGGGCGCTCTGACCGACGTCGGCGACGTAGAGGTCGCCGGTTTCACGGTCGAACGAGAAGCGCCACGGATTCCGGAGCCCGTACGCGGCGATCTGCCAGTCGCCGCTCCCCGCGTTGACGTCGCGCCGGAGGAGCTTGCCGAGGCGGTCGGAGAGGTCCTGCGCACGGTTGTCCGGGTCGCCGCCGGCGCCGCCGTCGCCCATGCCGACGTAGAGAAGCCCGTCTGGGCCGAACGCCAGCTGCCCCCCGTTGTGGTTCGAGAACGGCTGGTCGACCGCGAGGAGCTCGCGCGCCGTCGCCTCGTCGACGGCCGTGCGCGCCTCGTTCGCACGGTACTCGACGACCCGCGTGTCGCCGTCGACGTTGGTGTAGTTCACGTACAGCCGCCCGTTCGCCTCGTACTCCGGATGGAAAGCGACCGAAAGGAGCCCCTGCTCGCCGCCGCTCACCACCTGATCCGTGATGTCGAGAAAGGGCTCGGGACGCAGCCGCCCGTTCTCGAGAACAAGGATGCGCCCAGCCTGCTCGACGACGTAGAGGCGGTTGGGCTCGCTCGGCGTCGAGGCGAGGTGCGTCGGGCTCTCGAGGCCCGCCGCGACTTGCACGAGGCGCAGCTGCCTCGGCTCGGGGGGCGGCGGCTGCGGCGGCGGGCTCGTCGTTGTCGTGCCCGTCGCCTCCGATGTCGACGGCGCTTCCGATGTCGGCGCGGGCTCCTCGGGCGCGGACGCGCGGTCGCCGCCGCAGCCCGCGAGGAGAGCGGCGAGCGCGGAGAGCGTCACGAGCGCGGTGCGAGGCGCCATCGTCGAAGCGTAGATACGCCCCGCCTGCGCGCCTGGTTCCTACGACCCGCCGAGCCGGAAGATGCGGCCGCCGTGCGAGACGAGGTAGAGCTCGCGCGTCGGGCCTTCGCCGAATGACGACAGGTTCCCCGCGACGGTGAGCGCGGAGTGCGAGCGCAGGTCGGCACGGCGGCCGTTCCGGAGCACGAAGCTCGAGACGCGGCCGCTGCAGTAGTCGCCGAAGAAGTAGCGCCCGCGCGCCGACGGCACGAGCGAGCCCCGATAGACGAACCCGCCCGTGATTGCGCAGCCGCCGCCCGCGTGCGTCGGATACTCGTGGACGGGCCGTACGTAGCGGCTGCGCGGGTAGAGTCGGGTGCCGCCGTTGTAGACGGCGGTGCCCTCGAACCGGCGCCAGCCGTAGTTTTCGAGGCCCCGGGTGCCCGGCTTCCAGACGTCCACCTCCTCGCGCGATCCCTGGCCGACGTCGCCGAGCCAAAAGTGCCCGGTGGCCGGGTCGACCGAGAAGCGCCACGGGTTCCGGAAGCCGAGCGCGACGATCCGCGTCGCGCGCGTGCGCACGCTGACGCGCAGGAGCTTCCCGAGGCGAGAGCCGATGTTTTGCGCGCGGTTCCCCGGATCGCCTCCCGATCCCCCGTCCCCCATCCCCACGTACAGGTAGCCGTTTCGCCCGAACGCGATCTGGCCGCCGTTGTGGTTCGAGTACGGTTGGTCGATCGCGAGGAGCACGCGGGCCGTTCCGACGAGCGCCCGCGTGCGCGCAGCATTGACGCGGTACTCGACGACGCGCGTGTCGCCCGAATTGTTCGTGTAGTTCACGTAGACGCGCCGGACGGACGGGTAGCGCGGGTGGAAGGCGAGCGAAAGGAGCCCCTGCTCGCCGCCGCTCACGACCCTGCTTCGGATGTCGAGGAACGAACCGGCGCGAACGCGGCCGTTGTCGACCACGCGGACGACGCCGTCCTGCTCGACGACGTAGAGGCGTCCGGGCTCGCTCGGCGGCGACGTGAGGTGGACGGGGTTGTCGAAGCCTCGCGCGACGGGGACGAGGCGAAACGCTCCTGCGGCCGATCCGGTCCAGACGGCTGCGGCGACGGCCGCCGCGAGAAAGGCGGGACCCCTGCGCACGACCGCAGCGTAGCGGGCGGCGCGCTCGATCTCCTGGGCCGCTGACGACCCGCCCCTAGACTCCGCGGGATGCCGAACCTGGTGCTGGGCCCGCTCCTTCGGCACGTCGGCTCGAACGACGCGACCGTCTGGGTGGAGACGGACGCGCCGTGCAGCGTCGAGGTGCTCGGCCACCGCGCCCCGACGTTCCACATCGAAGGGCACCACTACGCGATCGTCACGATCAACGGCCTGGAGCCCAAGAGCGCGTACGAGTACGAGGTGGCGCTCGACGGCGAGCGGGCGTGGCCGGAGCCGGGCTCCCCGTTCCCTCCGAGCCAGATCCGGACGATCGGCGACGACCACGGCCTCCGCCTTCTCTTCGGGTCATGCCGCCTTTCGCTGCCGCACGAGCCGCCGTACACGCTCCGGCGCGACGAGCACGAGCTCGGGCGCGGCGAGGACGCCCTGCGCGCGTACACCCTCCGGATGACGGAGGAGCCGAGCGAGCGCTGGCCGCACGCGATCGTGCTCCTGGGCGACCAGGTGTACGCGGACGAGGTCTCGCCGCGGACCCTCGAGTTCATCCGCTCGCGGCGCGACACCGCCGAGGAGCCCGGAAGGGAGGTGGCCGACTTCGAGGAGTACACGCGCCTCTACTGGGAGGCCTGGCGCGATCCGCACATCCGCTGGTTCCTCTCGACCGTCTCGAGCGCGATGCTCTTCGACGACCACGACGTCCACGACGACTGGAACATCTCCCACCAGTGGGTGGAGCGGATGCGCGCGAAGCGCTGGTGGGACGAGCGAATCGTCGGTGCGTTCATGTCGTACTGGCTCTATCAGCACCTCGGGAACCTCTCGCCGCAGCAGCTTCGCGACGACCGGTTGAGCGACGAGGTGGCGGCAGCGGAGGACGGCGGGCCCGTCCTTCGGGACTTCGCCTTCCGCGCCGACCGCGAGACGAAGGGCCGCCGCTGGAGCTTTTGCCGTGACTTCGGCAAGACCCGGCTCCTCGCGATCGATTGCCGGGCGGGCCGCGTCCTCGACGACGAGAACCGCCTCATGGTCGACGACGAGGAGTGGGAGTGGATTCACGACACGTCGCGAGGCGAGTTCGATCACCTCCTGCTCGGCATGTCCGACCCGCTCCTCCTCGCGCCCGCGATCCACGATCTCCAGGCGTGGAACAACGCCGTCTGCGAGGGAGCGTGGGGCCACGCTGCCGTGCCGCTTGCCGAGCGGATCCGCGAGGGCGTCGACCTCGACCACTGGGCCTCGTTCCCCCGCGCGCTTGCACGCCTGACGCATCTCCTCTACGAGGTGGGCTCGGGGAAGCGCGGCCGGGCACCCGCGTCGATCGTCGCGCTCTCGGGCGACGTCCACAACGCCTACCTCGCCGAGGTCGCATTCCGGCGCGGCTCGGGTGTGACGAGCCGCGCCTATCAGGCGGTCTGCTCGCCGATCCGAAACCCGCTGGACGCGAAGGAACGACGGGCGCAACGCTTCGCGGCAACCCGCGCCGCGGCGCTGATCGGCCGCGCGCTGCGCGCGGCGGCAGGCGTACCGGCCCCGGACATCCGCTGGCGCTTCCTGCACGGGCCGTCGTTCGCGAACCAGCTCGCGACGCTCGAGCTGGACGGCCGCCGGGCGGAACTGCGCGTCGAGACGCCCGTCACCGACGCCGGCGGCCGCCTCCGCCTCCGGGCCGTCTTCGAGCACCGGCTAGCGTGACGAAGGCAGGCGGGCCGTGCCCGCCAGCGCCGCCACGAAGAGGTCGCCGATCCGCTCGACTCGCTCGAGCACCTCGGCAGGCGAGAACACGAGGCGCTCGGGTCGGCGTTCGGCAGCCGCCCCCTCCACCTCCTCCCACGCGACCGGTGTCGACACGGCCGGGACGGCGGTCGCGCGCAGCGAGTAGGGCGCGACGAGCGAGCGCGCCCGCGCGTTCTGGGCCCAGTCGACGAGGACCTTCCCGGCACGGGCCGAGCGCGCGATTGTCGCGACCACGCGATCCGGCCGGTCAGCCGCGAGCCGCTCGGCGAGGAGCCGCGCGAACGGCTTCGTCTCCGCGTACCGGTGGCCTGGTGCGAGCGGGACCGCCAGGTGGAGGCCGAGCGAGCCGGTCGTCTTGACGACGGCATCGAGACCGACGGCGGCGAGCCCGGCGCGGAGCTGGAGCGCGACCTCGGAGCACTCGACGAGGCCGGCCGGCGGCCCGGGATCGAGGTCGAAGACGAGCGCGGTCGGTTCGTCGACGCGCTCGCCCCGCGAAAGGAGCGGGTGCAGCTCGACCGTCCCGGCGTTCACCGCCCAGAGGAGGGACGCCGCGTCGTCGAGGAGGCAGTAGTCCTGCGTCGCGACGCGCCGGCGCCGGACCCAGGCCGGGCCGCGGCACTGCGTCTGGTACCAGCCGTACCGCTCGACCCCCTCCGGGAAGCGGGTCAGCGTGACCGGCCGGTCCGCGAGGTGGGGGACGAGGAGGGGAGCGACGCGAGCGTAGTACTCGAAGACGTCCCGCTTCGTCACGTTCAGCCGCGGCCAGACGAGCCGCTCCGGGCTCGTCAGCCGGACGCGGCGCTCATCCAACGCCCAGGAGGTCGGGGACCTCCGGCGCGGTCGTCTCGAGCTGATCGAACCGGCACGAGCGAGGGTCGCGGTCCGGCCGCCAGCGGCGAAAGCGCGCCGGATGGCGGAACCGCCGATCGTCGAGCTGGTCGTACGCGACCTCGCACACGCGTTCGGGCCGGAGCGGCACCCAGTCCATCGCCATCTGCGACGGATCCCAGCGGCCCGCGGCCCCGAGGAGCCGTCCGAGCGGGCTCGGCTCGAGCCCGAACCCCGACCGCCATGGGTGGCGCTCGAGCGACGTCACGAGCGGCGCGAGCTCGTCGACCAGCGCCGCTCGCCGGTCGCGCGGGAACGACGTCGCGACGCCGATGTGCCGGAGCTCGCCGCCGTCGTAGAGGGCGAGCAGGAGCGAGCCGACGAGGCGGGCCTCCGCCAGCCAGCGGAAGCCGGCCACGACGCAGTCGGCCGTCCGCTCGCGCTTGACCTTGACCATCGCCCGCCGGCCCGGCTCGTACGGGAGGCTCCGGTGCTTGGCGACGACGCCGTCCACGCCCGCGCCGGCGAACCGGTCGAGCCAGTCGCGCGCGACGTCGAAGCTCTCCGTCAACGGCGTCAGGTGGATCGGCGGCGCCGCCCCTGCGAGCAGCGTCGCGAGCCGCGCGCGCCGCTCCTCGAACGGTGCCCCGCGCAGGTCCTCGTCCCCCACCGCGATCAAGTCGAAGAGGACGAGGCGAGCCGGCGTCTCGCGTCGCAGGCGCTCGACCCGCGACGCGGCCGGGTGCAGTCGCGCCATCAGGGCGGCAAAGTACGCCCCGGACGGCTCCGCGGCGACGATCTCTCCGTCCCCGACGAAGCGAGCGACGGCGAGCGCGTCGACGCCCTCGACCAGCTCGGGGAAGTAGCGGGCGAGCGGACGGCCGTGGCGGCTCCGGATGTCGATCTCCTCGCCGTCGCGGAAGACGAGCGCGCGAAACCCGTCCCACTTCGGCTCGTACAGGTACCCGCCCCGCGGCAGCTCACGCGCGAGCCGGGCGAGCATCGGCGCGAGTGGCGGCCCGAGAGCGCTCATGAGTCGCTCCAACGCTCAGCGAGCGCGAGGCCCGGCGAGAGCCCAGCGGAGAACCAGCTCGCCCATCTCGCCACCGAAGCCGTCGACGGCGACGCGGTAGACGCGTCCGCGTTGCACCGGGATCCGGACGGCGCTCGCGAGCCCGGGCCCCGAGTCGTCGTCGGCCGCGAGCCGGCGAAGCGTTGCGAGGCTGCTCCCGCGGTACGCCGCCAGCAGCGTGTCGTACGTGCTCCCAGCCGTCACGAGCCTGAGCATGCCGTTTCGCTGCGCCCGCCACCGGTACCAGACCGACGCGCCCGAGCCCGGCCCGTGACGCGGCTCGCCGCTCTGCCGGGTCGCCGCAACCGTCCAGCCGCGCACGCGCCCGTTCGTACCCGCGATCGCCCTAGCGTCTGCGAAGTCGTCGTTGGGAGGCCCGGGTTGCCAGGCGAGCGCCGTCTCCCGGCCCGCGCCCTCGACAGCGATCTGGTACGTCGTCCCGGCCGTCGCGTCGAAGACGGGCCAGCGTCCGCGCCGCGACCCGACCCGCGCCAGCGTGTCGAGCGTCGCACCCGTGTAAGCGGCGACGAGCTCCGCGCGGCCGCGCGCGACGAAGCCGACCCGCATCGTGGCCGGCGCCGTCCAGCGAAACCACACGGAGCGGTCCGCCTCGAACCCCCCCGCGTGCGCGGGCTCGCCCGCCTCCTTCGTCGCGCCCGCGCCCGGGCTCTTCGCGGTTCCGCCCGCACCCTCGAGGGCGTGCGCGTCCGCGAAGTTGTCGTTCGGGGGCGCGGACCGCCATTCGAGCGCGACGCGTCCAACCTTGCCGAGGAATCCGTCGACGGCGACGTGGTAGACGGTGCCGCCACCGGCGCGGAACGACGCCTCGCTCGTCGGTCCCGGCCCCGAGTCGTCGTCCGCCGCGACTTCGGCGAGCGCCCCGAGGCCCGATCCCGTGTAGACCGCGAGAACCGTGTCGAAGTCGCTTCGGCCCGTCGCGAACGCGAACTGGCCGTCGCGGGGAGCCGTCCAGCGAAACCACACGGACGCTCCGCCGGAGTTCCCCGCGTGGGCCGGCTCGCCCGCCTCCTTCGTCGCACCCGCGTTCGCCGCCTCGACGCTCCCCTGATCCGCGTCGATCGGGCGCGCCGTCGCGAACGCATCGTTCGCCGGCGCCGCCGCCGCTCTCGCGTCCGTCACCAGCGCGCCGGCGAGCCCGACAGCGAGCGCGGTGACGGCAACGGGTGTTCGCGCCACGCCGCTCACCCTTCTAGCCTGCCGCGTCGCTGTCAAGGCTCCCGGGACCGCTTAGAAGCGCGGTACTCTTCGCCCTCGGCTCGTACCATGCTTCCTCCTGAGAGGCGAGTCACGATCGCAGGCGGCGGTGCCGCGGGACTCGCAGCGGCGGCAGCCCTTCGTCGAGCGAGCGTGGAACCCGTCGTCCTCGAGGCGGACGACCGGGTCGGGGGACGTGGGCGCGCCGCTACGACCGCCTCCACCTCCACACCGTCCGGCGGTTCTCCCGTCTCCCCTACCGGCCGCTCGCACGCTCACTCCCGCGCTACGTCGCGAAGGACGACTACGCGCGCGCTACCTCGCCGAGTACGCGCTCGAGCTCGCCGTCGACGTGCGGCTGGGTCACCGGGTCGAGCGCGTCGAGCGACGGAACGGCCGCTGGATCGTGCGCGCGAGCGAGGACGAGGTCGGCACGGACGCCGTCGTCGGCATGCTGCTCGCACGGTTCCCGTCGCGTGCCGCCGACCGCGTCGCCGCCGTCGCCCGTCGGGTGGCGATCGGCGACCTGCGGGGCTACGGCCTCGCGCCGGCGCGGCAGTTCGAGGCGCGCCGACCGCCCCTGATCGACGGCGGCGTCCTCGACGATCGCGGCCTTTCACTCGCCCGCCGCGACGGGTAGGCGGCGCTCGAGGGCCTCCACTTCATCGGCTTTGGCGAGTCGCCGCGCGGGGTCGTCTACGAGACGAGCGGCGATGCCCATGGGCTGGCGGGCGCGGTGGCTCGCTACCTCGCTTCGCTTCCGGCGTCGACCGCGGTCCGCTGACGTTCGCGAAGCGGGATCTCCGCCTGGATCCGCGTGCCCTGATTCGGCGGACTCTCGACGTGCAGCCGGCCGTCGAGCGCTTCCAGGCGGTCGGCGAGACCGCGGAGGCCCGACCCGTAACCGGGGTCGGCGCCGCCCACGCCGTCGTCCGTTACCTGGACGACGGCGCGCCCGTCCGAGCGGCGGATGCTGACCGAGACGTTCGACGCCTGCGCGTACTTCGCCGCGTTCGTCACCGCTTCCGCGACGACGTAGTACGCGGCTGCTTCGACCGGCTCGGGCAGCCGCTCGCCGGGTAGCTCGGCGACCTCGACCGGCACGGGCGCCCGCGTGACGAGCGCCTCGAGCGCTGGGCCGAGCCCGCGGTCCGTGAGGATAGCCGGGTGGATCCCGCGCGCGAGCTCGCGCAGCTCCTCGAGCGCCTCGTTGAGCTGCGCGAGCGCGCCCGCGAGCAGCGAGCGGGCGCGAGCGGGGTCGCTCTCGACGGCCGCCTCGACAAGGCGTAGGTGGAGCGCGAGCGCGACGAGGCGTTGCTGCGCGCCGTCGTGGAGGTTCCGCTCGAGCCGCCGCCGCTCCGCGTCGCCTGCCTCGACGATTCGGGCACGGGAGGCGGCGAGCTTCTCGCGCGCGTCCGCGTTGGCGAGCGCCTGCGAGACGAGATCGGCGAAGTCGCAGAGGCGCTTCTCCGCCTCGCCGGGAAGCGGCTCCGCGTCCGCCGTCGCGGCCGCGATCGCGCCCCACAGCCGGCCGCCGAGCTTGACCGGCGCGCCGACCGCCGACCGGTAACCGAAGCTCCGCTGCAGCTCGGCGAGCCGGTCGGAGAGACCCTCGTAGCTCACCCGCTGCGTTTGCCCCGTCCGGTAGACGCGCGCCACGACCGTGTCGCCGTCGAGCGCGACCATCTCGCCGATGGGGATGTGGCCGCGGCCGGGTACGCTCCACGCGCTCACGACGGTTCCTCGGCCGCCGTCGCCGTAGCGAACGATCGTCGCGTTGTGCGCGCCGAGCAGGAGCCCGGCCTCCTCGGTGACCTTCGTGAAGAGCGCCTGCGGATCCGCCTCGGTCGCGACGAGCGTCGCGACGCGACGCAGCGCGGCCTGCTCGTTCGCGAGCAGGCGCACGCTCACCTCGTTTCGGCGCAGCGCCTCCCCCGCGCGGCGCCGTTCCGCCATGACGGCCGCGAGGACGAGCGAGGTGAGCGCCGCGACCGCGAGGAAGAGCTGGGTCGCGAGGAGCTGGTCCGTGATCGACTCGCGCACGAACGGCCCCTCGTTCTGCGCCGTGTTCCAGATCGTAAGCGTCGCGACGACGAGGACCGCGGTCGCCGCGCCGCGCGGCCCGAGCCGAAGCGCCGCCCAGATCAGGAGCGGGAAGACGACGTACGGCACGTCTCGCTGCGACGGCACCTCGACGATCGCCACCAGGAGCGCCAGGACGCCGAGCCCCTCGAGGGCGAACCGGCGACTCGGCCGCGCGACTCGCCCGCCTGCCCACGCGAGGAAGATCGGAGCGAAGACGAGCGCGCCGGAGAGATCCGAGAGGAACCACCGTCGCATCACGTCGTCCACCTGGCCGCGTTCGATGATGTCGCCGAAGAAGAGAGACGGCGGGCCGAAGAGGGCGCTGACGCCGGCCGCTACGACCGCGCATGCGACGAGCGCCAGTACGTCGACGACGCGTTCGAGCGCCGCCCGCCGGCCCGTGAGTCGCGCGAGCAGGAACGCGGCGACGACCGCCGCCAGGGTGTTGCCCACGGTCTGGCCGAGCACCGTGCCGAGCGGCTGCGAGTAATCGGCGACGCCCGGCAGGAGGTCGGCGACCGCAACCGCAGGCCACAGGCGTAACCCGTAGAAGTAGAGGGCGGCGATCCCGACGCCCACGGGCGGCCACATCGTCGCGGACGGAGCGTCGGGGTAGAGCAGCGCGAGACCGAGGCGCGCGGCGAGGTAGTACGTGCCGACGACGGCCCCGGCGACAGCGAGGTGCCACGTGATCCGGCCCTCCCGCGTCGTCCGCCAGTCCGAGACGCGCTTCCACGCCCCCGCCGCAGGAATGGTCACAGCCACGCGAACACTGTAACGCGACGGTTTCCGCCGATTTCGAGCGGCGAACCGGTCGCGCCGACGACGATCTGCGCCGATCGGCTAGAGGATGAGGAGCAGGAGGAGGACGGCGAGGACGAGTGCGACGGCCGCCGCCCATCGGACAAGCGGCGGGTCGTGACTGGTCGCGAGGAGGACGGGGTCGGTCTCGGGCGGGATCGGCTCGACCTCCTCGATTTCGTCATGAACCGCCCGCCGGGAAGGGGCTTCGCCAGCCGCAGCACCGGAGCCCTCTAGGGTTTCGGCGATCGCACGCCAGCGCTCGAACGGCTCGCCAGAGGGAAGCGTGGGTGCGGTGCCGGGCCCCGAGTAGGCGAACCGATCCTCGAGCACGCGCGCCGCCCGGGCGGTGAGGAGGGGGTACATCTCGCCGAGCGCCTCGAAGGGCGCGCGCTCGGCGGCGACCGCGACTGCGGACCGGGCGACGTCTTCGCCCGCGTCCGTCGCGAGTGCCGGGGGCGACGCGACCGCTCGGCGCGCGGCCCGCGCCCGCGACGACGCAGCGCGCCGCGTGGCGAAGCGCTCGAGGCCCCAGACCTCGAAGACCGCGAACGCGACGGCGACGCTCAGGAGAGCAGCGTCGATGAGGGTGAACGAGAATTCCACGGCGACCACCACGGCCGCATCTCCTCCTTCGAGGGTGGCGCGAGCGCGAGTCCATGCTCGACTTCGGCCGCGACCCCTTGATCGAGTCCCTTAGGAATCTTAACCTTTGTGAAGAGTGGCCACCATCCTCGAGTTGGCGCGTCACGCCGACGTGAGCGCCGAGAGCGTCCTGCGCGTCGTGAACGGCGAGCCCGTGAGCGGGGAGATCGCCGAGCGCGTGAATCGCGCGATCGAGGAGCTGGGACCGCCGACCTCGTCGCGCTCGCTGCAGCCCGTTCGGGCCGCCGAGGCCGCCGAGAGCTCCCCGCAAGAGCTCCTCGACACCGTTGCGGCAGCGGCCGCGAAGCTCGAGGAGAGGCTGCCGGAGGACGTCGGAAGCGTCGTCTACGAGGCGGTCCGGGTCGAGGTGCGCCCGATGCAGCAGCACCTCGCGCAGATGGAGCAGCTCTTCGAGCAGGTCGTGCGCCGGATCGAGGAGGTCGGGGAGAGCGAGCGGCGAGAGCGGCTCGAGGACATCGCACTCCTGATCGAGCTGGTCACGACCAGCTGGCGGACCGTCGACCGCCGCCTCGGCCGGGTCGAGCGAATGCTCGAGCGGCTCGAAGGCGAGGAGACCGGCGAGTACGGCGCGGGCGAGCAGGCTCCCTGGACGCCGCCCGCGCCCGAGCAGCCGGCACCGGCGTCGGGCTGAGCGACCCGTCCACAGGTTCCACAGACCCGCGGCCGCCGTAAAGTCCCGAGTTTCCGAACTTTGGAGGAGTTGTCTCCTTGCGTTTCCACAGACCCTGCACCAGAATCGGACGTGGTAGTAGTTCCCTAGTCGAAAGGCGGCCCTTTCGATGCATTCTGGATCCCCCGAAAGAACTGCGGTCATCGTCGACGAGCACCCCTTGTGGCTGGAGTCGGTCGAGCTCGCGGTCGGCCGCGCGAACATCGCGGTCGTTGCCCGCGCGACGGCTCCGTCGGATGCGCTCGCCCGCGTCGAGGCGCTCGAGCCCGATCTGGTCGTCACGGGCCTGAAGACGCCCGACGGCGAGATCGACGGCGTCGAGTTCGTGCGACGTGTCCGCGAGCGCGCTCCCGCGGCCAAGGTGGTCGTCCTCTCGATGTTCGACGACGCCGAGCACATCGACGCGGCGCTCAACGCGGGCGCCCACGCCTACGTGCTCAAGACGACGCATCCGGACGATCTGATCGCGGCTATCCGACAGGCGTTCAACCACTCGATCTACCTCGCGTCCGCCCGCACGCCGGTCGCGAACGGCGGCGCCGACGGCGGTGATAGTCACGGCCTCACTCGGCGAGAGCTCGAGATCCTGAAGCTCGTCGCCGAGGGGCACTCGAACGCCCAGGTCGCGCGGCTCCTCTGGGTGACCGAGCAGACGGTGAAGTTCCACCTCTCGAACGTCTACCGGAAGCTCGGCGTGGCGAACCGGACCGAGGCGAGCCGTTTCGCGCAGGTTCGCGGGCTCCTCACCCAGGCCGAGCGCAAGGCCTCGCTCGCGACCGCGTAAGGTCGCTGGCCTGGGGCGCTAGCGCGCCCGGGCGGACTGCGTCAGCACGATCGCCTCGCTGAAGGCGATCGTGGTGTGCGCGAGATCTTCAGGAGAATGCGGGATGTCGAGAATGAAGGTCTTGAAACCCAGCTCGACGTACCGGGCGAGCTCGGCGGCCACGACGTCGTAGCTCCCGACGATGTAGGGGCAGAAGGTCCGGTAGTTCTCGAAGGGGCCGAGCCAGTAGGCGGTCGCGTTCTCG
The DNA here is from genome assembly GCA_036259875.1 of Gaiellaceae bacterium. GTDB lineage: Bacteria > Actinomycetota > Thermoleophilia > Gaiellales > Gaiellaceae > DATAAZ01. The sequence goes on along the minus strand of DATAAZ010000048.1, from coordinate 2,246 downwards.
GCCGCCTGGGCGGCGAGCTTCGAGAGCTGGGCATGCCAGCGCGAGTCGGAGACCTTCATCGCGAGCTTGTGCGTGAGCTGTCCCTTTCGGGAGGGCGGAAAGCGGGCGTACGCCTCCGCCCACGCCTCCTCGGCCGTCTCGCGGGCGATGACCCCGGCCCGCATGCCGACCCGAACCGACTCGTCTCGAACGACGGCCGTCTCCTCGGCGGGGGGTCCCGGGTACTTGACCGCGGTCGCGTCGATCGCGCCCGCCGCGCGAAGCCCCGCCGCCGACGAGCCCGAGACGGTGATCCCCGGGAAGAGCTCGGGTGCGAGCCGGGGGACAATCTTCGCGTTCTTGACGCGGTAGTAGTCCCCTTCGAAGCTGAACGCCTCCGGGCTCGCCAGAAGGCCCTTGACGACCAGCGTGTACTCGACGAGCCGGTCGTAGCGGGCGTCGTGTTCCGTGTCGTCGTCGAGGGCGAGGAGGTCGTTGCGGAAGCCGCCCGCGACCATGTTCAGGTAGACGCGCCGCTTGTGCAGGAAGGCGTACGAGGCGACCATCTTCGCCGCCGTGTACGGGTGCATGTAGATCGGCTGGACCGCGACGAGCGGGCAGAGCCGCTCCGTGTTCTGGAGGATGACCTGCGCGAGCAGCCACGCGTCGACAAGCCGGTTGTCCGTGTACACGAGCATCGCGCGGTGGCCGGCCTCGTCGCTCCAGCGCGCGACCTCGATCACGTCGTTCAGGTACGTGGCGGGGTCCGCGGTCGCTGACTGCGGGCAGGTCGAGAAGATCTCGATCCCCGCGAGATCGAGCTCGTCGCGCCGCGCCAACGACCGGCCGTTCACGAGATCCTGCGCCACCGCGCCGCTAGACCGCCGCCGCGGCAGGCGCGCGCCGCCCCGGGGTCGCGACCGCGTCGAGCAGCGTTTCGACCACGATGTCGACCTGCTCGCTCGACATGTGCGGGAAGAGCGGCAGGGTGAGAAGCCGGTCGGCGACCGAGTCGGTGCGGGGAAGCGGCCGGCGGGGGCCGTCCGCGTACGCGCTGAACCGGTCGATGGGCGGGTAGTGCACGCTCGTCTGTATCCCTCGCTCGCGTAGCGCCGCGCGCACGGCGTCACGGCCCGCGTGCCCGGGGAGGATGACGACGGCCAGGTGGTGCGCCGAGACGACGTCGTCCCGCTCCGCGAACGGCACGGAGATCCCCTCGACGCCGTCGAGCGCGTCACGGTAGCGCGCCACGATCCGCGCGCGGGCCGCGTTCCCGTCGCGGAGCCGCGCGAGCTGCACGAGCCCGATGGCGGCGCGGACCTCGTCGAGCCGGTAGTTGAAGCCGGGCTGCACGACGTCGTAGGCGTGGGCGTGGCCGCGGTGGCGATCCCACGTGAGAGTCGTCATCCCGTGCGAGCGGAGCAGGCGCAGCCGCTCGGCGAGCGCATCGTCGTCCGTGACGACCATCCCGCCCTCGCCGATCGCGAGGTTCTTGTTCGAGAAGAAACTGAAGCAACCGGCGGCGCCGAACGAGCCGCACGCGCGCCCTCCAAGGGAGGCGCCCGGCGCGTGCGCCGCGTCCTCGATCACCGCGATGCCGTGCCGGGCCGCGATCGCGAGCACACGCTCGATGTCGCACGGATGGCCGCCGTAGTGGAGAACGACGAGCGCCTTCGTGCGGGGCGTGATCGCGGCTTCGAGATCCTCCGGGTCGAGGTTCAGGTCGTTGCCCCCGACGATGTCGCAGAAGCGCGGCATCGCTCCCGTGTGGCGGATCACGTTCGCTGCGGCGACGAAGTTGAGAGCCGGGAGGACGACCTCGTCGCCGGGCCCGCACTCGCACGCCAGCAGCGCGAGGTGGAGCGCGGCCGTCCCGTTCGCCACGGCGAGCGCGTGACGCGTCCCGGAGAGCTCGGCGAACCGACCCTCGAGCTCGGCGACGCGCGGGCCCATGCTCCACCAGCCCGAGGAGACGGTGTCGGCGACGGCCGCGCGAAGCTCGTCGTCGACCGCGACGTCGGAGAGCGGAACGCGCCACCCGTCTGGCATCAGCCCAGCATCCAATCGGCCTGCCGCGAGACCATGACCTGATGGTAGATGCGGGCCGCCCGGCGAGCCACCCGACGTTCGGTCAGCGTCACCTCGCCGAAGGGCGAGTCGCGTCCATGGTGCTGAGAGGCGCGCGCGCCCCGGCGCCGTTCCCGCCCCTTGGAAGGCGTCGTACGCGGAGTTACAATCCTGCTCGTGCGCGGAGTGCGGCAAGGCCC
>DATAAZ010000047.1:0-9725 GCA_036259875.1 Gaiellaceae bacterium | reverse complement strand
GGACGCTCCGCACCCAGGTGACCGTGCTCCGCGCCGTTGAATCGTGCCGCAGAGTGGTCGTCGGGATCAGCCAGTACACCGGCTATCTGTGGGACCCGGACGGGGCTGGGCCCGCGCCGCCGCAGCACGACACGGCGCTTGACTTCGACCCGAATCCGAACCCGGCGGGCCCGAATCTCCTTGTCGAGCATTTCGAGCCGTCGTGCCTCCAAGCCGGCTCGGCCCGACGCGGAGGCTACTTCGCGAAGGCGATCGGCTAGACGACCGGGCGGTAGGCGGCAACGGGAGGAGGGCTCAACGTGACTTAGCGGCGAGCCTGTTCGGAGCGGGCGCTGCCGAGCGCGGCTAAGCCACCGGGACCGAAGCCACCGCCGAGGTTGTCGCCGGTGAGGATGCAGTATTGCTCCCACGTGAGTCCGTCCGCGAGCGGCCGGCCGAGGATGGCTTCCTGCTCGGCGCGCGTGAGCACGGGTTCGGGCTCAGGAGGCGGTGAGGGGAGCTCGGAATTTCGCCGGCGTGGAAATTTGTCTGGGGCGAGGGTGTCCCGCGTATCCGCGGACGAATGAGCGCCCTCCTGCGGTCGCGAAACGGTGGCGTAATGCCGTGCGAAGGTGGCGAAACGTCGTCTCCGACGCCGTTCCGAGAACTCGACGGCCCGCTTGCAGGCGTCCGAGCAGTAGCGGCGGCGACGGCCAAATCGCCTTTGTTCAAGCGGGTTTCCGCATTCGGCGCAGACGGTGTTTCTCGCCTCAGTCATGCGAAGTAGGCGGGATGCAGTTTTTTTCGCGGGGAACAGCGCGGGGGGTGTCCGCGAGGTCGAGCCAAATGACCACCCCCCGTCTATCGCCGTGTCGAAAAGGCGAGGAGCGGCCGGGGGTAATGGCGCACCCCGGCCGCTTCCTGCCCCGGTGTCAACGCGGAAGGAGAGCCGCGCGACCTTCATCAGAACCCGCTCGGTGGCGTGAGACCCGTCACCTTCGCGACCGCCGTCGGGTTGTCGACGACGAGTGCAGCCTGGTTCCAGGAGGAGATACGAACCGTGAGAGTGCTCGAGCCAACCGACTCGAAGACGCGGAAGACCGGCGAGTCGCCGACCAGGACGACGGCGGAGCGCTCGACGACGAGCACGACGTCTTCGTTCGTCCCGGCGCCGAGGTTCGTGGGCACGCCAGCCGAGGGAACGACGGTGCCGGGGAAGAGCGCCTGCGCCGGGATGCCGGTGGTGTTTCCCTTCGCCCAGGCATAGCGGCGCGGGTGGAGCACCACCACGTACTCGTCGGGGTTGGCGCTCCCGTAGCCCGACGTGCCGCTCACCGCGCTGTAGGCCTTCCAGACGCTTTCTATGAAGGTCGCCGCCGAGGTGACGGTGCCGGCGACGGAGAGGATCCCGGAGACGTTCAGGAAGCCGCGCATGTTCTGACCCGAGCCGCTTCCGTTGACGATCTGGCTGTCAAGTGCGGTTCCGTGAGCGCGGCCGAGGTCGTCGGCAATGACGGCGTCCATCCCGCGAGAAGTCGAAGAGCTGCCGCGACAGGTCGACCTGCCCCGCGACCGTTCCACGGGCGCCGTCGCCGAGCTCGTCGTCGGGTCGGTTTCCTGGACGGCCGCGTTCTCCGACGACTGACCGCGACGGCGGCGCCGGTCGCAAGGCGCGGGATCTTGAGGACGATCTGGCCGCTCGCGACGTCATCCTCGCGCTCGACGTCCCCGAGGAAGCACTCGCCCCGTACGAGTGGGTCGAGGACGAGAAGCCGTACCGCGAGTTCCTCGTCCCCGCCGCCGTCCTGAACCAGTACCTGGTCGTCGACGAGACACCCGACTGGTCGCCGTACGACGACGAGGTCCGGGCCAGGCTTGGGCTACCACCGCGGAAGCCGGGCTGGCAGCGGGGCGACCCGCTTTGGCCCGACTGAGCCGCGCGTTAGCAGCCGGTTAGCAAGCGGGCCGCGAACCCGCATGGTTACGAGAGAACGCTAGAAGAGGGCGGTTTCGTCGGCCGCCTGGATGCCGACGAGCTCGCGGCCGCGCTCCGTGACGATCCGACCGCGCGCCGTTCGCTGGATGAACCCGAGCTGGAGGAGGTACGGCTCGTAGACGTCCTCGATCGTGTCGGGTTCCTCCCCGAGCGCGACCGCGAGCGTCGAGAGCCCCACCGGGCCGCCGCCGAACTTCTCGACGATTGCGGCCAGGAGCTCGCGATCGACGCGCTCGAGGCCGTCGGCGTCGACCTCGAGCAGGGCGAGCGCGTCCTGCGCGACCTCGAGCGTCACGACGCCGTCGTAGCGAACCTCGGCGACGTCGCGAACGCGCCGCAGGATGCGGTTCGCAACGCGCGGCGTGCCGCGGGCCCGGCGTGCGATCTCGTCCGCCGCCTCGGGCGCGATCTCGACCTCGAGAATCCGCGCCGAGCGCCGGACGATTCGCGCGAGCTCCTCGACGGTGTAGAGCTCGAGGCGGTACGTGATCCCGAAGCGGTCGCGAAGCGGCGTCGTGAGGAGGCCCGTGCGCGTGGTCGCACCGACGAGCGTGAAGGGCGGGAGGTCGAGCGTGAGCGTGCGGGCCGCGGGCCCTTGGCCGACGACGATGTCGAGCCGAAAGTCCTCGAGCGCCGGGTAGAGGATCTCCTCGACCGCGCGGTTGAGGCGGTGGATCTCGTCGACGAAGAGGACGTCGCGCTCCTCGAGCGAGGTGAGGATCGCCGCCATGTCGCCCTTTCGCTCGAGCGCCGGACCGGCGACCGTCCGGATCCCGACGCCGAGCTCCTCGCGAACGACGTACGCGAGGGTCGTCTTGCCGAGCCCCGGCGGGCCGGCAAGGAGCACGTGGTCGAGCGGCTCGCCGCGCCCCTTCGCGGCCTCGAGCGCGATCGAGAGCTGCTCCTTGACCCGCTCCTGCCCGATGAACTCCGCGAGCCGGCGGGGCCGGAGCGAGCGATCGAGCTCGTCGTCGTCGGGCGCGACGTTGGCGGCCGTGACCCGTTCCGGGACGCTCATGCCGCGCGCAGCGCCTCCCTGACGCGTTCCGCGGGCGGAAGCTCGGGATCGACGACGCCCAGGCGCCTTTCGGCCTCCGCGACCGAGTAGCCGAGCTCCACGAGGGCCTCTCGCGCGACGAGATGCGTGTCCGTCTCGGCCGCCGGTCCTCCGGCGACCACCTCGAGCGCGGCCATCTTCTCCTTGAGCTCGAGCACGACCCGCTGCGCCGTCTTGCGCCCGATGCCGGGGATCGTCTCGAAGAGCGCGGCGTCCTCTCGCGCGATCGCGCGGCGAAGCTCGGAGGGCGAGTAGCCGGAGACGATCGCGAGCGCGACCTTCGGCCCGACGCCCGAGACGGCGAGGAGCTGCTCGAAGAGCTCGCGCTCGCCGGCGTCGGCGAAGCCGAAGAGCTGCAGCGCGTCCTCACGGACGTGGAGGTGCGTGTCGAGCACCACTTCGTCGCGCGCCTCGGCCTTTCGGATCGCGGCGGGGGTCGCGTGGAGCCTGTAGCCGACCCCGCCCACGTCGAGGACGAGCTCGTCCGCGCCGGCGTGGACCGGCCGCCCGCGCAGGCGCGCGATCACGGGTCCGCCCCGGCACCGCCGGCGCGTGCGAGCGGCGGCGCGAGCGCGTGGCAAATCGCGACCGCGAGCGCATCGGCGGCGTGGTGCGGCGTCGGGTTCGCGTCGAGGCCGAGAATCGCTCTCACCATCCGCTGCACCTGGTCCTTCTCTGCGCGGCCGTAGCCGCAGACGGCCTGCTTGACGGTTGCGGGCGGGTACTCGGCACAGTCGACCCGGGCCGCCGCGCACGCGACGAGGACGGCGCCGCGCGCCTGGCCGACGAAGAGCGCGGTGCGGGCGTCGGCGCCGACGTAGGACTCCTCGAGGACGACGGCGTCGGGTGCTTGCTCGGCGATCAGCGCCGCGACCGCGTCGTGGATCGCCTTCAAGCGTCGTTCGGGAGGCTCGCGCGCAGACGTCGTCCACGAGCCAAGGTCGACGGCGCGAAGGCGCCCGCCGCTTGCATGGACGATGCCGTATCCGCACGCAGCCGTTCCGGGATCGATCCCCAGGACCTTCACGGGTCGAGGTTAGGGGCGAGCCCGGACGTTCCTGCCGCGAGACGAGCCTAAGGGGCGACCGCTTCGAGCACCCGATCCGGGATGTCGAAGTTCGCGTAGACCGCTTGGACGTCGTCCGCGTCCTCGAGGGCGTCGACGAGGCGGAGCACCTTCTTCGCGGTTCCCTCGTCTTGGATCGAGACGGTCGTCTTCGGGAGCATCGTCGCCTCGGCCGACTCGATCGGAACGCCCGCTGCCTCGAGCGCAGCGCGCACGGCGGGCAGGGCTTCCTGCGCGGAGGTGACGCGGAAGCTCGAGCCGTCGCGCTCGACGTCGTCCGCCCCGCCTTCGGCGGCTGCGAGAACGAGGTCGTCCTCGTCCACCCGGTCGGCATCGATCAGGACGACACCCCTGCGCTCGAAGAGCCACGCGACGGCGCCTGCGGCTCCGAGGTTGCCATCGTGCTTCGAAAAGAGGTGGCGGATCTCGGACGCGGTCCGGTTGCGATTGTCGGTCAGCGCCTCGACGAGGAGCGCGACGCCGCCCGGCGCGTAACCCTCGTACGTGATCTGCTCGTACGCCTGCCCGTCGGGGCCGGCCCCGGTGCCGCGCGCGATCGCCCGCTCGATGTTCTCTTTCGGCATCGAGTTGTCGCGCGCCTTCTCGATGGCATTGGCGAGCGCGATGTTCGCGTCCGGGTCGGGGCCGCCGTCGCGCGCCGCGACGATGATGGCGCGCGAGAGCTTCGAGAAGAGCTGCCCGCGCCGCGCGTCCGCGGCGCCCTTCTTGTGCTTGATGGACGACCACTTGCTATGTCCCGACATCTACGTGTCGCACCTCCATTGAGGAGGGGCCTCATGGGGCAACGAGACGTTCCTCCGTGCCGGCTTGCGATGCCCGGACATGCCGTGCCTCCTCGACGAGCTCGAGGAACCGCTCGTGGACGCGCGTGTCGTCCGTCAGCTCCGGGTGGAACGCGGCGACGAGGAAGCGCCCCTGCCGCAGGAGGACAGGGTCGCCGTCGTGCTCGGCGAGGGTCTCGACCTCCGGCCCGATCTCGGCGACGCGCGGGGCGCGGATGAAGACGCCCCGTAGCGGCTCGCCACCTCCGTCGGCGAGCTCGAGATCCGCCTCGAAGCTCGCGACCTGGCGACCGTAGGCGTTTCGCTCGACCTCGAGGTCGATGAGATCGAGGTGCGCGCGGTCGAGGAGGATCATCCCCGCGCACGTCCCGAATACCGCGCCCTCGAATCGCTTGATCGCCTCCTCGAGCCCGTAGAGGCGAATCAGCCGCGCGATCGCGGTCGACTCGCCGCCCGGGACGACGAGGCCGTCGAGGCCGTCGAGCTGCTCGCGCTTGCGAACCTCGACGATGCGCGCGCCGAGGCGTCGCAGCATCGCTGCGTGCTCCCGAAAGTTCCCCTGCACTGCGAGGACGCCGATCGCCGGCCCGCTCTCCATGGAGAAATCGTATCCCGCCCTCGAACCCAACCCGCCGCCCGCTCGGCCGTCCACATCTGATGGAACCCGATGGCGACGATCGGACTACTCGCAAGCGAGGTGGCCGCACGCGAGCCGAGCTCGGCGGTGCCGTCCGACGGCGAGGCGATCGCGCGGTCCTTGAGCGATCCAAGCGCCTTCGTCGCCGTCTTCGAGCGCCACTTCGAGGTCGTGCACGGCTACCTCGTGCGTCGGGCGGGGCCGGCGCTCGGGGAGGAGCTCGCGGCCGAGACGTTCGCGCTCGCGTTCGAGAAGCGCGCCTCCTACCGCCCAGAGGTCGCCGATGCGCGCCCCTGGCTCTTCGGCATTGCCGTCAACCTCCTCCGCGGCCGCTACCGAAAGGAGCGCCGCGAGCTCCGCGCGTTCGCGCGGACGGGCATCGACCCGGTGATCGGGGACGACGAGGCGTTGCTCGAGTCGATCGACCGTCGAGCCGCCGCGCGCGCCATGGCGGGCGCGCTCGCCCGGCTCGGAGACAAGGACCGGGAGATTCTCCTCCTCTTCTTCTGGGCCGACCTCGGCTACGAGGCGATCGCGACCGCGCTCGGCATCCCCGTCGGGACGGTCCGCTCCCGCCTCAGCCGTGCGCGGAGCCGGCTCCGGGAACTTCTCGCGGACTCCGGCCAATCAGGAGCGAGGCCTCGGCCGAGAGTCGCAACGGACGAAGGACGATAGTGACCGACGAGCTACGAGCGTTCCGATCCGAGCTTGCGAGCCCCTCGCTCGGCGCGGAGGCTCGCGCGCGACGCCGCCTCGACGCGCTGATCGCCGACGAGGCGACGCTCGCGCGTCGCCGGCCGCACTCGCGCGTTCGCAGGCGGGCCGCCGTCTGCGTGTTCGCGGGTGCCCTGCTCGCGTCGGGGCTGGTCGGTGCCGCGACCGGGCTCCTTCGCCAGGAGTTCGGCCCGCCGAACGCGTCTCGCGCCGAGGTCCGAGGCGGCGCGGCCGGCGCCCCCGCGTGGCGGTCCCGAAGCGGGCCGCCGGACGGGCTTCTGGCCGCACTGCCTTCCCTGGAAGGAAAGGACGCGGGGACGCGTCCGACGAGCGACCGAGGAGGTTGGAGCGAGTGCGGTACAAGCGAGTGCTACTTGTCGTCCTGACGCTCGTCATCGGGACGCTCGCGGTCGCGGTTACGGGCTGCGGGGGTGAGGAGAATGGAGACGGCGACGGCGGCGCGCAGGGCGACGGCGCTCAGCCGACGTCCGTTGACCCGCTTCCGGCCGCGAGCTGCGAGGGGCTCGAGTACGAGGGCGAAGGCGAGGCGCAAGTCCTCATCGCCTCGGACCTCCCGATGCAGGGCGCGTCGCGGACGCAGACGGTGCAGATGGTCGAGGGAATTCGCTTCGTGCTCGAGCGGCACGAGTGGAAGGCAGGCGACATCGGGGTCGCGTTCCAGGCCTGCGACGACTCGACGGCGCAAGCGGGGAAGTGGGACCCCGGCAAGTGCAGCCAGAACGCGAACGCATATGCCCGAAACGAGAGCGTCGTCGGCGTGATCGGGACGTTCAACTCGGGCTGCGCCGCGGTCGAGATCCCGGTTCTGAACCAGGCGCCCGGCGGCGGCGTGGCGATGATCTCGCCGGCGAACACGTACGTCTGCCTGACCGAGTCGGGGCCGGGCTGCGCCGAGGACGAGCCGCAGAGGTACTACCCGACGGGGACGCGGAACTACGCGCGCATGGTCGCGCACGATGCCTACCAGGGCGCCGCGGTCGCGCAGTTCGCGCAGTCGATCGGGATCGAGAGCGTGTTCATCCTCAACGACCGGGAGGCGTACGGCCTCGGCGTCGCGCAGAACTTCCGCAACGCCGTCGAGGAGCTCGGGATCGAGGTGGCGGGCTTCGCGGCCTGGGACCCGCGCGCGTCGAGCTACGAAGCGCTTTTCCGGCGCATCCAGGCAACGGACGCGCAGGCCGTCTTCCTCGGCGGTCTCATCTGCGAGAACGGCGGCCAGGTGATCAAGGACAAGGTGGCCGTGCTCGGGCCGAACGCCGCGACGCCAGACGAAGGCGTCGTGCTCCTGATGCCGGACGGCTTCACGACGCAGGCTACGATCGACGAGGCGGGCCGCGCGTCGCGCGGCGCGTTCTCGAGCGTCGCCGGCGTCCCCGCCGACCAGCTCAGCGGGGCGGGCCAGCAGTTCGTCGACGACTTCATCGCCGAGACGGGAGCCGAGCCGCCGCTCGAGCCGTACACGGCCTACGCAGCCCAGGCGACCGAGATCCTCCTCCAGGCGATCGAGCAGGGCGACGGAGACCGCGCCGCCGTGATCCAGTCGATGTTCGAGTTCTCGACGACCGACGGCATCATCGCGCCCGAGTTCGAGATCAACGAGAACGGCGACCCGACGGTCGGGCCCGTCACGATCTACGTCGCCCGTCAGACGTTCGAGACGGGCGAGGTCGTGACGCCCGAGCCAGAGCTCGTGGAGGCCGCGAAGGGCTGAGGCGCCGGCTCGACGACACCGCTTGTCGGGACGGGCGAGCTCGGCTCGCCCGTCCTGTCTGAGGCGACGGGGCGATACGCGCGAGACGTTCGGAACTGCGTGTGGGGCGCGGCGCGTTCTCGGGGCGCGCGACGGTCGGCTTCGGGCGCTCTTCCGGCGCTACCAGCCGCGCGTCTCGAGCAGCTCTTCGGCGGCGAGGCCCGCCGCCGAGAGACCGCGCATCGGCTCGCCGAGGTCGGCGGAGACGCGCGCGAGGACGTCTGGATCCTCGAAGTGCGTCGTCGCCTCGACGATCGCCTTCGCACGGGTGGACGGGTCGGCGCTCTTGAAGATCCCGGAGCCGACGAAGACTCCGTCCGCGCCGAGCTGCATGCAGAGCGCGGCGTCGGCGGGCGTCGCGATCCCGCCCGCGGTGAACGTCACGACCGGAAGGCGGCCGTGCTCGGCGACCCAGCGGACGAGGTCGAGGGGGGCGCGGAGGTTCTTTGCCTCCGTGTAGAACTCGTCCTCGCTCGCGCAGCCGAGCCGGCGAATCGCGCCGAAGACGGCCCGCATGTGGCGCACGGCGTTCACGATGTCGCCCGTTCCCGCTTCGCCCTTCGTCCGGATCATCGCTGCGCCCTCGCCGATGCGGCGAAGCGCCTCGCCGAGGTCCCGGCAGCCGCAGACGAACGGGACGCGGAAGTTCCACTTGTCGATGTGGTGCTCCTCGTCGGCGGGCGTGAGGACCTCGCTCTCGTCGACGTAGTCGACCTCGAGCGCCTCGAGGACCTGCGCCTCGACGAAGTGGCCGATCCGCGCCTTCGCCATGACCGGGATCGTCACGGCCTCCTGGATCTCACGGATCTTCGTCGGGTCGGCCATGCGCGCGACGCCGCCCTCGGCCCGGATATCGGCCGGAACCCGCTCGAGCGCCATCACCGCGACCGCGCCCGCCTCCTCGGCGATCCTGGCCTGCTCGGCGGTCGTGACGTCCATGATCACGCCGCCCTTCAGCATCTCGGCGAGGCCGCTCTTCACGCGCATCGTCCCGAGCTCGGCCATGGCGACAGTGTATCCGGCCGTTCGGCCCCGCTCGCGCGCCCGGCCCCGCGTGAACCTTCCCCCGGGGGACCCCGCCGGATTGCCCCTCGCGGGTGAGCGTACCGCCGCGCGGCGCGCGGATGACCCGCCGTTCGCATCGAGACGCGCGCCGAACCGTGCCGACAGGACCTCGTGCCCCACGGGGCGGGCGAGCGCCCGGACTAGAGAAGAAGCTCGAGCGCCGCCTCCGGTTCCTTGAACGGCGGAATGACGTAGATACCAGCGGCGCGCTCCCGGGCGGCGTCCATCAGCTCGCGGCCCAGCTCCAGCCCGACCGTTCCCGCGTCGGGGCCGGCGTCCGCAAGCCGCTTCTGGACGCGCTCCGGGATCGTGATCCCGGGCACCTCGTTGTGGAGGCGAAAGGCGAGCTGGAAGCTCCGGACCGGCCAGACGCCGACCAGCAGGGGAATCGGTGACTCGCCGCCCATTCGCTCGAGGAACGCTTCGAGGTAGGCGATGTCGAAGAGCGCCTGCGTCATCCCGAACTGGGCCCCTTCATCGAGCTTGCGTCGGAACCGCTCGACCTCGGTGTCGAGATCCTCGGCCGACGGGTTCACCGCGACGCCGATGTAGAACGACGTCGGCGCGTCGATCGCCTTCCCGGAGAAGTCCTCGCCGCGGTTCAGGTGCGAGAGGAGCGCGGTGAGGCCGATCGAGT
>DATAAZ010000046.1:0-23217 GCA_036259875.1 Gaiellaceae bacterium | reverse complement strand
GATCACCCGGAACCGCTGCCCGGCCGGCAAGCGAACACCGCGGCCCTCCCGGGCCGGAACCTCGATCCGCCTCACACGACCTCGATCGCCACGCGCGTCGGATTCTTGTCGTTGATCGGGACGATGTCCTGCGGGCAGGAGGAGATCACGACGAAGGCTGCCACCTCGCCGGGAAGCGGCACGTCGTCGCCCGCCTCCGTACGCGACGGCAGCCAGTGGAGCACCCCCGCGACGTCGACCGGGACGTTCCCGAAGAGGTTGATCGGCTGCGGGATGTCGGTCCGGTCGTGGCCGAGCTCCGCCGTCGTGCGCTCGAGGTTCGCCTGGCACGAGGCGTGCCGGCCGTGAACGCCGAGGCGCTCGTGGGCTGACGGGTCGCAGGCGGCGATCAGCATGTCGTGGACGCCGGGTGTCGCGTTTTCCAGCGCACGAGCGACGGATTGTCTCGTGTCGAGCGGGCCGCGGGCAAGAGCGAGGCGCGCGACGTACGCCCGGACGCCGTCCGCGGCGAGCGCGTCGGCGCAGGCGGCCCCGATCTCCGATGCACGGCGCGTGCGACGGCGCCCTCACCGGCGCGACGGCCGCGGGCCCGGCGTCAGGCGCTCGCGCGAAGCGCGAGTAGCTCCCACATCACGTTGGCGGCTGCGAGGGCGGTCGGCTGGCCGGGCCCGTCGTAGGAAGGCGCGACCTCGACGACGTCCGCGCCTGCGAGGCGAAGCCCGCGGAGCGCGCGAAGAAACGAGACGGCCTCGTACGTCGTGAACCCCGCGATCTCGGGCGTCCCCGTGCCCGGGGCGAACGCCGGGTCGAGGAAGTCGACGTCGAACGTGAGGAACACGGGCCGCTCGCCGACGCGCTTGCGGACGCGCGCGGCGTACCCTTCCGGGCCGAGCGCCCGCAGCTCCTCCGCAGGGACGACGTCGAAGCCGAGCCCGCGGGACTCGTCGAGGTCGTCGGGCCCGTACACCGTGCCCCGCATCCCGGCTTGCACCGAGGCTCCGGCGTCCACGAGGCCCTCCTCGACCGCCCGCTTGAACGTCGTCCCGTGGAAGTACCGCTGGCCGAAGTACTCGTCCCACGTGTCGGCGTGCGCGTCGAGGTGGACGAGTGCGAGGGGGCCGCGAGCGCGCGCGAGGACGCGGAGCTCGGCGAGCGTGATCGAGTGGTCGCCGCCCATCGCGAGCGGGAAGGCATCTGCGTCGACGACCGGGGCGAGCGCCTCCTCCACGCGGGCGTACGTCCCGACGGTGTCGCCGGGCGCTACGGGCAGGTCGCCCAGGTCGGCGATCGAGAGCGCCTCGACGACGTTTACCCCCCACTCCGGGTGATACGGGCGGAGGAGGGCGGAGGCCGAACGGATCGCCTCGGGGCCGAAGCGCGCGCCTGAACGGAACGTCGTCGTCGTGTCGAACGGGATCCCGAAGACGGCGGCGTCGACCCCCGCGAGGTCGGAGACGAGCGGCAGGCGCGCGAACGTGCGTACTCCCGAGAAGCGCGGGATCACCTGCGGGTCGAGCGGGCGGTGGTGCGGGTCGGTCACCCGCGTCAGCGAAGCGGGGTCACGTACACCTTGCGGCGGCGCGGCCCGTCGAACTCGCAGAAGAAGACCGCCTGCCACGTTCCGAGCGCGAGGTCGCCGCCGCGGAGCGGGATCACGACCGAGGTCGCGGTGAGCGCAGCGCGCACGTGCGAGGGGGCGTTCTCCTCGCCCGCCTCGACATGCTCCCAGTTCCACTCGTCCGAGACGATCCGCTCGAGCGCCCGCTCGAGGTCGCGACCGACGGCCGGGTCGGCGCGCTCCTGGACGACGACCGCCGCGGTCGTGTGCGGGACGTAGACGAGCGCCGCGGCCGCGTCTCCGGCGTCGGCGAGCGCTTCGCGAACGGACGCGGTCACGTCGACCGCCTGCGTTCGGCGCTCCGTCTGGACGTCGAACTCGTGCAGCACGGGCGGGTATCGTACGCCGCCGATGGGGTTGGCCTCCCTCGCGAGCGCTTCCGTCGACGCGTACCGCGACGAGGCCGACCGGTTTCTCGCGGAGCTCGACGAGGAGCACTACCTCCATCTCGCCGGCCGCAAGGACGAGCTCGACCTGGCTCCGATCTACGAGCGGTACGCCGATCTCATGTCGCTCGAGACGTGCCGCCGCCTCGAGGCCTCCGTCGAGGACGGTCTCGCCTCGCGTGACCTCTGGCGCTTCGCCTGCGAAGGGTACCTCGGCGAGCTCACGCGCGAGGAGACCGAGGAGGTCGGGCGGCTCGAAGCCTCCTTGACCGTCGAGGTCGACGGCGACTCGGTCCCGTTCCGCCTGACGCGCGCCGAGATCGCGAACGAGCCGGACCGCGCGCGGCGCGAGCGGCTCGAGCGCGCCCGCGCGGCGGTGGTCGACGAGCACCTCAACCCCTACTACGTCCGCAGCCTCGAGCGCATCCGGGCGGCGGCGCCGGAGCTCGGCGCCCCGACGTACCGCGACGTCTACGAGCGGTTCGGGCTGGGCCTCGCCGCTCTCGCCCCCGAGTGCGAGCAGCTTCTCGACGCGACGGAGGACGAGTACGTACGCTCGATGGATCGGCTCTTCCGGGCCCGCGTGGGGATCGGTCTCGAGGACGCTCGCCGTTCGGACCTCCTCCGCCTCTTCCGGGCTGCCGACTGGGACGACGGCTTCCCCGCGGACGCGATGCTGCCCGCGCTGGTCGGGACGCTCGCCGATCTCGGGATCGATCTCGAGGCACAGGAGAACGTGGAGCTCGACCTCCACCCGCGACCGAAGAAGTCGCCGCGCGCCTTTTGCGCGCCGATCGAGATCCCCGGCCGCGTCGTCCTCGTGATCCAACCGATCGGCGGCCCGGACGACTGGCACGCGCTCTTTCACGAGGCGGGCCACACCGAACACTACGCGCACACCTCGGCCGACCTTCCGATGGAGGCGCGCCGGCTCGGCGATAACGCCGTCACCGAGGGGTGGGCGGCGCTCTTCGAGCTCCTGGTCGACGACCGCGTGTGGCTCACGCGTCGCCTCAGCTTCGGCCGTCCCGACCGCTTCGCCGCCGAGTCGGCCGCGACCCGCCTTTTCTACGTCCGCCGCTACGCCGCGAAGCTCCTCTACGAGCTCGAGCTCCACGGCCGCGACGGAAGCGGCGAGCTCGACGAGGTGCGCCGTCGCTACGTCGAGATTCTCAGCGACGCGACGAAGATCGCCCCCTCGGACGCCGATTTCCTTGCCGACGTGGATCCCGGCTTCTACGCGTCGTCCTACATCCGCTCCTGGGCGTTCGAAGCGCAGGTGCAGGAGTTCCTGCGCGAGGAGTTCGGCAACGCCTGGTTCACGCGGCGGGAAGCGGGCTCGCTCCTGCGTGAGCTCTGGAGCGAGGGCCAGCGCCTCACAGCGGACGAGCTCGTGCGCGAGCTCACCGGCTCGGCGCTCGACCTCGAGGCGATCGTCGAACGAACGCGCGAGCCCCTTCGCGCTTGAGCACGTAGCAGTCGTCTACTTGCAGCGACCGCGCCGGCGGGCGGGTCCGGGCCTGTGCCGAGGAGAGTCCCGGCCATCGAGCGAGACGTGGGGGCGCGGGCCGGGCGCGCGCGAGGTGCCGTCCTGCGCGCCTGCGTAAGCTCCCACTTGTGAGGAAGGTCGTCATCGCCGGTGCGGCCGGGCGTGACTTCCACAACTTCAACGTGGCGTTCCGCAACCGGGACGACGTCAAGGTCGTCGCGTTCACGGCGACGCAGATCCCGAATATCGACGGGCGCGTTTACCCGGCGGAGCTGGCCGGGCGCCGCTACCCGGGCGGAATCCCGATCGTCGCCGAGGAAGAGCTCGCCGACCTCGTCCGCCGCGAGGAGGTGGACGAGGTCGTGTTCGCCTACTCGGACGTCGCCCACGAGCATGTCATGCACGTCGGCTCGATCGCGCTCGCCGCGGGAGCCGACTACCGCCTCCTCGGCCCGCGCTCGACGGAGCTTCGCTCATCGAAGCCCGTCGTCGCCGTCTGTGCCGTGCGAACCGGCTCGGGGAAGAGCCAGACGACCCGCCACGTCGCCCGGATCCTCCGCGAGGCCGGGCATCGCGTCGCGGTTCTCCGCCACCCGATGCCCTACGGCGACCTCGCCGCGCAGGCCCTCCAGCGCTTCGAGCGCTACGAGGACCTCGACGCCGCCGACGCGACGATCGAGGAGCGCGAGGAGTACGAGCCGCACATCGCGGAGGGCAACCTGGTCTTCGCCGGCGTCGACTACGAGGCGATCCTCCGCCGCGCCGAGCAGGAGGCGGACGCGATCGTCTGGGACGGCGGCAACAACGACACGCCCTTCATCGCCCCCGACCTTCACATCGTCGTGTGCGACCCGCACCGCGCCGGCCACGAGCGGCGCTACCATCCGGGCGAGGCGAACGTCCGGATGGCGGACGTTTGCGTCGTCAACAAGGTCGACACGGCGACGCCCGAGCACGTCGAGGCCGTGATCGATTCGATCCGCGACCTCAACTCCGGGGCCGAGATCGTCCGCGCCGCCTCCCCGTTCCAGCTCGAGGGAGACGCCGACGAGATCCGGGGGAAGCGCGTGCTCGCGATCGAGGACGGGCCGACGCTGACGCACGGCGACATGTCGTACGGGGCGGCCGTGCTCGCCGCCAAGCAGTTCGGCGCCGCCGAACTCGTCGACCCACGGCCGGCGGCGGTCGGCTCGATTCAGGGCGCCCTCGCGAGATATCCCCACGTCACGGAACTCTTGCCCGCGATGGGGTACGGGCGCGAGCAGATGGAGGCCCTCCGCGAGACGATCCGCCGCTCGGACGCCGAGCTCGTTCTGATCGGGACGCCGATCGATCTGCGGCGCGTGATCGACTTCGACCGGCCGGCGATCCGCGTCACCTACCACCTCCAGGAGATCGGCGAGCCGACGCTCGCCCAGCTCCTCGAGGCGCGCGGCCTCCTCGAGCCGGCGCGCGCGCTCGCGTAGCGCGGCGCGTGGAGGCGGCGCCGCTCACCGTCGTCGCACTCGGCGGGAACGCACTCCTTCGTCCCGGCGAGCGCGGGACGGCGGCCGAGCAGCGCGCGAACCTCGCCGACACGTTCCGGACAATCGAGGCGACGCTCCGCGAGGGACCGCTCGTCGTCACGCACGGGAATGGGCCGCAGGTCGGAAACGAGCTCCTCCGGCAAGAGCTCGCGGCGGCCGAAGCGCCGCCGCTCCCGCTCTACCTCGCCGTCGCGCAGACCCAGGCCGAGATCGGCGCGCTCGTCGCGGCGGAGGTCGGCGCGGTCGTAAGGCGCGAAGCCGTCGTTGTCCTCACGCGGGTCGCCGTCGACGCGGGTGACCGGGCTTTCGAGCACCCGACGAAGCCCGTCGGCCCCTTCTACGACGAGTCCCGCGCGCACGAGCTGGAGCGCGAGCGCGGCTGGTCCCTCACCGAGGACGCCGGCCGGGGCTGGCGCCGCGTCGTCGCGTCCCCGAAGCCGCTCGAGGTGCTCGAGATCGCCAGCGTCCGCGCGCTCGTCGAGACGGGCGCGGTCGTGGTCGCCGCGGGCGGAGGCGGAATCCCGGTCGTCCGCCGGGACGGGCGCTACGACGGCGTCGACGCGGTGATCGACAAGGACCTCGCGTCTGCGCTCGTCGCGACGAGACTCGGGGCCGCACGGCTCTTGATCCTCACGCAGGTGGCCGCCGTGTACCGCCGCTTCGAGACGGGCTCGCCAACCCCGGTTTCCGAGCTTCGGCCCGGGCGCGACGACGCGATCCTCGCCGAGCTGCCCGCGGGGAGCATGCGCCCGAAGGTCGAGGCCGCGTTCGCCTTCGTCAGCGAGACGGGTGGCGAGGCGACCATCACGAGCGCCGACGCGCTCAAGAACGGCGAAGCCGGGACGCGCGTCGTCCCGGCTTCGACTCCGTGAGCAGGTAGGCGCCCCTTACGACTGGCGCGTTCCGGTGCCCTCGATCGTCTTCTGCTCCGACGCGCCGATCTGGATCCGCCTCGGCTTCTGCTCCTCGGGCTTCGGGACGCGGACTTCGAGAACGCCGTCTCTGTAGTCGGCCCGGATCTGCTCCTCGTTCACGCCCTGCGGCAGCGTCACGCTGCGCGAGAACGTCCCGAAGCGGCGCTCGTAGCGGAAGAAGCGATCGCCCGACTGCTCCTGCGCGCGCTCGCGCTCGCCGCTGACGGTGAGGACGTTGTCGTCGAGCTCGACCGAGATCTTGTCCTCCGGGATCCCCGGCAGGTCGAACGAGAGAACGAGGTCGCTCTCCGTCTCCCACACGTCGACGGCGGGAAGCCACGTCGACGACCCGTTCCCCGGCTGCTGCGTCCCCCCGGCCATCTGGCTCATCCAGCGGCCCATCTCGTTCTGAAGGGCGGCGAGCTCACGGAACGGCTCCCAACGAACAACTGCCATTTCGCAACCCTCCTTCGTGCCTCGAACCCGTGTCTTCGGTTCCTTTACTACCCGGAGAGAATAAAACCTAAGCCTGTCGTTGTCAAGTCGGCCGCTCGTAGGATGGCGCTGTGGTTTCCGCCCACCTGAAGGGCCGGGACTTCCTGCGGGTGAACGACTGGGAACCGGAGGATCTCGTCACCGTCCTCGACCTCGCCGACCGGCTGAAGGCGCGTCGCCGCCAGCGCGTCGACGACCGGCACCTCGAGAGGCGGACGCTCGGCATGATCTTCCACAAGCCCTCGACACGGACGCGCGTGAGCTTCGAGGTGGGAATCGCGCAGCTCGGCGGCACGGGGCTCTACCTCTCGGCGAACGATCTCCAGCTCGGCCGCGGCGAGACGATTCGCGATACGGCGATCGTCCTCTCGCGGTACCTGGACGCGCTCATGATCCGGACGTTCCGACAGGCGGACGTCGACGAGCTCGCCGAGCACGCGGAGATCCCGGTCATCAACGGCCTCACGGACGACTTTCACCCGTGCCAGGCGCTCGCCGACGTAATGACGATCCGCGAGCGCTTCGGCGCGGTCGCGGGCGTTCGCGTCGCCTATCTCGGCGACGGCAACAACGTCTGTCATTCGCTCATGGTCGCGTGCGCGAAGCTTGGCGCCGACTTCCTCGCGGCCACGCCGGCCGGCTACGAGCCGAGCGAGACGGTGGTCGGCTGGGCGCGGCAAGCGGCCGATCGCGCGGAAGGCTCGGTCGAGCTGACGCACGACCCCGAGATGGCGGCGAACGGCGCGGACGTTCTCTACACGGACGTGTGGACCAGCATGGGCCAAGACGAGGAGCGGGACCGCCGTGTCCGGGACCTCGCGGCGTACCGGATCGACGACGACAGGCTCCGGCTCGGGTCCGACCGGGCCGTCGTCATGCATTGCCTGCCCGCGCACTACGGCGAGGAGGTCACCGACGACGTCCTGCACGGCCCCCGCTCGGCCGCGTGGGACCAGGCGGAGAACCGCCTCCACGCTCAGAAGGCGCTCATGGCCCTGATCATCCGGTAGACGGGCGCGCGTGCTTCCGCTCAAGGACAACGTCCCGACGCGGCGCTTCCCGATCCTCACGGTCGGGCTGATCGTCGCGAACGTCCTCGTCTGGCTCTTCTACGAAGAGGCCGGGCAGGGACGCGGCTTTATCGCTTCCGTCGACGAGGCGGCATATCACCCGTGCGAGATCGAGGATTCGTGCCGGCAGGTCGGCGAGGACTGGCCGCTCACCGTGTTCACGTCGATGTTCATGCACGGCAGCTGGGCCCACTTGATCGGGAACCTGCTCTTCCTCTGGATCTTCGGCAACAACGTCGAGGACACGCTCGGGCGCGTCCGCTTCCTCCTCTTCTACGTCGTCGGCGGGCTTGCCGCGACCGCGTTGCAGACGTTCGTCACGCTGCGGTTCGGCTCCGAGGCGGAAGCCGAGGTGCCGAACCTCGGCGCGAGCGGCGCGATCGCGGCCGTGCTCGGGGCCTACATCCTCTTTCACCCGGGCGGCACCGTGCTCACGTGGATCGCGCCGATCTTCTTCGTCCCCATCCCCGCGCTCATCTACCTCGGCCTCTGGTTCCTCTTCCAGCTGATCGAGGGCGGCTACTCGTTCACGCATCCCGAGGCGGGCGGAGGAGTTGCGTACTTCGCCCATATCGGCGGCTTCGTCTTCGGGCTACTCGCGGCGAAGCCGTTCGCGGGCGGCCGCCCACGGCCGCTTCGCCCTTCGTACTGAGCGGATGACGTTCGAGGAGCACGTTCAGCGCGCGGTCGAGTCGCTGCCACCAGACCTCCGCGGCGCGATGTCGAACGTCGAGATCGTGGTCGAGGACGAGAACCCGGAGGACCCGGACCTCTTGGGCCTCTACCTCGGGATCCCGCTCGTGGACCGGACGTCGTCGGGTTACCAGGGCGTCCTCCCGGACAAGATCGCGATCTACCGACGTCCGCTCGTGGAGGAGTTCGGGGACGACCCCGAACTGCTCGAGGAGGAGATCCGGATCACCGTTCTGCACGAGATCGCCCACCACTTCGGGATCGACGAGGACCGCCTGGAGGAGCTCGGGTGGCGTTGAGGCCGAAGCTGCTCGCTCTCGTCCTCGCGGGCGGGGAGGGCGGGCGCCTGGGCATCCTCACGGAGGAGCGAGCGAAGCCGGCGATGCCGTTCGCGGGCGTCTACCGCCTGATCGACTTCGCCCTCTCGAACTGCACGCACTCGGGCGTCACCGACGTCTGGGTTCTCCAGCAGTACCAGCCACACTCGCTCACGCAGCACCTCGCGAACGGCCGGCCCTGGGATCTCGACCGCACGCACGGCGGCCTCCGTGTCGTGCACCCGCACCGCGGCCGGTCGGAGAGCGGGTGGTACGAGGGGAACGCGGACGCGATCTGGAGCCACAAGACGGACATCGGCGATTTCGGCGCCGAGCTCCTCCTCGTCCTCTCGGCGGACCACGTCTACAGGCTCGATTACGGGCGCGTCGTCGAGCGCCACCTCGAGACCGGCGCCGGCGCGACGCTCGTGACGACCCGGGTCGCGCGTGCGGACGCGAGCCGCTTCGGCGTCGTGCATGCGGACGACGGGCGGATCGCGGAGTACGTCTACAAGCCCGACGAGCCGGCGAGCGACCTCGTTACGACGGAGGTCTTCGTCTTCGACGCCGGGCTCCTCGTCGAGACGCTCGAGGAGCTCGCCGACGGGAACGAGAGCGGCGACTCCGGGCTCGCCGACCTCGGCGACGAGGTTCTCCCCCGCCTCGTCGCGGACGGCCATGCCCACGAGTACCGCTACGACGGCTACTGGCGCGACGTCGGGACGGTCGAGAGCTATTGGCACGCGCACATGGAGCTCCTCGGGGCCAAGCCGCCCCTCGACCTCGACGATCCCGACTGGCCGATCTTGACGTGGGCGACGCTCCGTCCCCCGGCCCGCGTCGCCGCGTCGGCGGGGATCGAGGACAGCCTGGTCTCGCCGGGGTCGGACGTGCGCGGGCGCGTCGTGCGCTCGGTCGTCGGGCCCGGCGTGGTAATCGAGGAGGGTGCCGAGGTACGTGAGTCGGTCGTGCTCGAGTCGGCCGTCGTACGCTCGGGCGCCCGCGTCACGCGCGCGATCGTCGACGCCGGCGCGGTCGTAGGCGAGCGCGCCGAAGTGGGCGCGCCCGAGGGCGAGATCGACGTCGTCGGGCGCGGCTCCCGGGACGCGTGAGGCAGGCCGCCTACCACTTCCTGACAACCTGGGTCCTCGACGCGCCGCTCGAGGACGTGTGGGACGCCGTCTACGAGATCGAACGGTGGCCGGACTGGTGGCGCGGCGTCGAGATGGTCGAGAAGCTCGCGCAAGGCGATGACGACGGGATCGGAAGCGTCTACCGCCACCGCTGGCGAAGCGTCCTCCCGTACACGGTCGCCTTCGAGATGCGGACGACGCGCATCGAACGGCGGCGCGTCCTCGAGGGCGAGGCGCGCGGAGAGCTCGCGGGCGTCGGCCGCTGGCGCCTCTACGAAGGCGAGGCGACGGCGGTCACGTACGAGTGGACCGTCCGGACGACTCGGCCGTGGATGAACGCGCTCGCACCGATTGGCCGGCCGGTCTTCGTCTGGAGCCACAACGTCGTCATGCGCTGGGGCGGCAAGTGCCTCGCGGAGCGCCTGGGCGCTCGGCTCCTCGCGCGGAACTGACCGAGCGACTGCAGAGGGCGACGGGCGCGTGACGCCACCGGCCCTACGCGCTCGCTTCCGCGAGCTCGACGGTGCAGACCGCGCGTCCGCGCTTCTCGAGGTAGCGCTGGTGGTACTCGTCCGCCTCGTAGAGCTCCCGCGCCCGCTCGATCTCGGTGACGATCGGGTTCCGGAAACGTCCCTCTGCCTCGAGCCGGTCACGCGAGGTGCGCGGCCGCCTCCCGGTCAGGCCGTTCCGCCTACGGACACGCCCCGCCGAACCGAACGAACGAGTCACAGGGCGGTAGCTGGCCGCCGCGCGCAACGGCGCGGATCGCCGCCGCGACAAGCTCCGGCTGCCCGGCCTGGACGTGGTGCCCGCTCTCGGGCGCGAGCACGTGGACGCCGTTCTCGGAGATGGCCGCCACGTCCCCTTGCGTGGGAATCCAGCCGGGACCGCGGTCGCGCGCCGCCTCGAGGACGACGAGGGGCATGTCGCCGTACGGCAAGCCGCCGGTTCCCACGGAGTCGACGAGGACGATGCCGACGACGTCCTCCGGGTACGCGTTCGCGTAGTCGACGACGTACGCGCCGCCCGCCGAGTGGCCGGCGAGGACGTACGGCGCCGGGATGCGAGCCCTCGCCAGGAGCGCGTGGAGGTCTTCCGCCGTCGTGCGCTCGACGCCCACCGGCTGCTCGTCGCTTGCGCCGATCCCGGCCCGGTCGTACGAGCAGACACGATTCGTCCGCTCGACGACGCGCTGCGTCCGCCGCCATCGGCCCGACGCGAGGCCCGCGCCCGCCTCGAGGACGACGACCGGACGGCCCCGTCCGCTGCACCGGATCGCGAGGCTGTAGCCGCCCACGTCGACACGGGTCAGCGTGCCGTCGTTCGCCACGGTAACGGGCGAAAGCGGCGCGGGTGCGCGCGTCTCCGGCCCCGCCTCGCGCGCTGGGCCGCCTCCGCCGCACGCGCCAAGACCCGGCGCCGCAGCCGCCACGGCGACGAGAAGGAGCGCTCGCAGGCCGTCCCACGAGCGCCGAAGACGATGGTCCGGACGAACACGCGCCCCCGCGCGTCGGCGGCTTCGTCGCGGCAGCTGGGGACAGGCGCGGCACGCTCGTCGAGCACAAGCTCGACCGGGCCCGGGCACCCGAGGTGGGCGACCCGTTGAGCCGTCGCGGCCGCCGCCCTCCCATTCCGCTCGAGGCGGACCTCGGCGTCGTGCGGCCGTACCCACCCGTCCTCGATTCGGTTCACGGGCCGACGAAGCCGAGCACGAACTCGTTTCGCGGCGTGCTCCTGGGGATCGCGCGGCTTGCTGACCTGCTCGATTCGGCCGTGCTTCAGGAGCGCCGTCGTTCGGCCGCGTCGCCGGTTCGGCGGTGCGCGTTCGCGAGGAGTACGAGCAGGCCGGCTGCACGCGCGAGGACGCTCGATTAGGTGGAAACGACGGCCGCGCACGGTACGCAGGCGTGCGGCGGCCCGTCAATTCCCAACCGGAGCAGAGGGTGCTTTCGAAGCCAGCTCGCGCCGATCGGGTATGCGAGGCGCCGCAACCCCGACCCGAGCCGCAGCTCGTGGCGCGCTCGCTTCGCGACGCGTGGGCGGAAATTCGCGACGCGACGATCGAGATCCTCGGCGGAACGACGTTCGCCGAGCTCGCCGCATAGGCAGGCGGGGTCGGGCAGCACGCCGCGCTCTAGACTCCCACGCCGCAGCGGCATGGCGAGACGGCACCTGATCGGGCTCCTCCTCGCGATGGAGGAAAGCTGGCCGACCGCGTTCGAAGCCGTGCTGAGCGGTCTCGGCTCGATCCGCTATCGCGGAGAGACGCACGAGTTCCCGACCGAGCGGATCGTCAACGAGCCCTTCGACCTGCGCGCCGTCCCGCCGTACGCGCTCGTGATCGATCGACTCTCGTGGTGGTACGTCGTCCCGCGCGAGTGGCTGAAGAAGATCGCGCTCATGGACGACGTCTACCTCCTCAACAACCCATTCACGTTCCAGGCGATGGAGAAGCACTCCGCCTACTGCGCGGGGATCCGCCTCGGCCTCAACGTGCCCAAGACCTGGCTGATCCCGCACAAGCTGCCGCCCGCGAACCCGCGCTTCGCCCAGCTCGCCGAGCGCTATTACCGCGAGTTCGACCTCGATGAGGTCACCGAGGACGTCGGGTTTCCGCTGTTCATGAAGCCGTTCAACGGCGGCGCCTGGATGGACGTCTCGCGGATCACGAGCGCCGAGCAGCTCCGCGGCGCCTACGACGCGTCCGGCGAGCGGCTGATGCACGTTCAGGCGTCCGTCGAGGACTACGACGTGTTCGCGCGGAGCCTCTCGATCGGGCCGCAGACGCTCGTCGTGCGCTACGACCCGACGCTCGACTACTACGACCGCTACGTCCCGGAGCGCTGCGTCGTCTCCCCGGAGCTGGAGTGCGAGCTCGTCACGCTCAGCCGACTCGTCAACGCCTTCTTTCGCTGGGAGCTGAACTCGTGCGAGGTGATCGTCAAGGACGGCGTCACGCATCCGATCGACTACGCCAACGCCTCGCCGGACCTCTCGCTCGTCAGCCTCCATTACTGGTTCCCGTGGGCGATCACGTCGCTCGTAGCGTGGTGCCTCTTCTGCTGCGTCAGCGGCCGGCAGATGCGCCTGAACCAGGCGACGCGCGACTACTTCGCGATCGGCGACGATCCCGACCTCGGGTACAGCGAGAAGCTGGAGCGGTACCGGCGCCTTGCGGACGCGTATTTCGAGGCCGACGCGTTCGAGGAGTTCCGCGCCGCCTCCCTCCCCCACCTGACCGACGTCATGGTCGAGTTCCTCGAGAGCCGCGAGTTCGACGACCTGCTCGTCCGCGTCGTCCGCGCCGAGCCGGCCGAGCTGCACGAGCTCCTCGTCGAGCGCGGCCGCGAGCGCATCCGCGCCTGGGTCGCCGACCAGGCGGGTGCCGTCGCCCAGCGCTAGCGCTGCAGCGTCGCGAGCCGGACGCCGAGCGCGACGAGGACTGCACCCATCACGGCGTCGATCGCTCGCCGGATCGGCGATCGCCGGAGGACGTCGCCGGCCTTCGCGACGGCGAGCGCGTACGCCGAGAGCCACGCGAGCGTCAGCGCGCAGAACACGAGGCCGAGAAAGAGCAGCGAGAGGAACGAGGCGTCGCCGCCCCCCGCGAACTGAGGCAGGAGGCTCGGGAAGAAGACCGCCATCTTCGGGTTCCCGAGGTTCGATACGACGCCCTGCCGGTACGCGACGACTGGTGCGAGCCGCGGGCCGGTCGCGGCGGCGGTGGCAAGGCGCGCGTCGCCGCGCGGCCGCACGGCCGACCAGAACGCCTGGAGACCGAGGCAGACGAGGTAGGCGGCGCCCACGAGCTTGAGCGCGAGGAACGCAGGCTCGGACGCGACGAGGAGCGCTGCAATCCCAGCGCTCGTAGCGAGGGCCCACGTCGCCTGCCCGGTCGCGACGCCGAGCGCCGTGGAGAGCCCGCCCCGGCGACCACCGAGGAGCGAGTTGCGAATCGTCAGTGCCGTGTCCTGCCCCGGAGTCACGATCACGACCGCCGAGACGGCGAGGAAGGCGGCAAGCTCGCCGAGCACGCTCGAATTGTCGCTGCGCCTTCGCTCTCACGGCAATCTCATCCGCCCTACCTACGGTGCGTCCCGTCCGGCTACGTGAGGAGGTGCTCACGAGACGAACGGTGGCAGTGGTAGCCGTCATCCTGGTTGTGATCGGCGCTCTCTCGACGGGGATCGCAATCGCGGCGGGAGGCGACGACGACCGGCCGCTCACCGGCTCGACGCTCGAGAACGCGAACGTCGCTGCCCTCGAGCACACGGGCGGGACCGTGATCGAGACCGAGGTAGGCGACGACGGCGCCGCGTACGGCGTCGAGGTGCGCCGCGACGATGGGAGCGTCGTCGAGCTCAGCTTGGACGAGAGCTTCCGCGTGATCGGCGACGAGACGGACGACGACGGCGCCGACGATCGCGACGAGCGCGGAGCGGACGACTAGTGCGCGCGCCGCTCGCCGCGCTCGGCCTCGCGTCCGTCGTCGCGGCCGTCGCCGGCTGCGGAGGCGAAGGCGTCTCTGGCGAAGCGGATTCCCGGGCGGCTATCCGCTGCCGCACGGAAGCGAGCCGGTGAGGCTCGATCCTGCCGACGTCACCGTCGAGATCGACAACCGCTACTGGCCGATGAAGCCGGGAACGCGCTGGACGTACCTGGAGAGCGAGGAGCATGGGAAGGAGCTGGCAGTCGTCGTAACGGTGACCACGGAGACGAAGAGGCTCGCGAACGGCGTGACGGCGCGGGTCGTGCGGGACACCGTCAGCGAGGACGGCGAGCTGATCGAGGACACGGTCGACTGGTACGCGCAGAACGCGGACGGCAATGTCTGGTACCTGGGCGAGGACACCGCCGAGTTCGACGGCGGCAAGGTGACGACCAGAGCGGGGTCGTGGGAGGCGGACGACGACGGGGCGCTTCCGGGGATCACGGTGCCCGCCGATCCCGTGGACGACATGGCGTACCGGCAGGAGTACTACACGAGCGAGGCGGAGGACAACGGCGAGGTCTTGAGCGTCGGGGAGCAGGTGGACGTCGCGCCCGGCCACTTCTACGACGCGCTCCTCACGAAGGACACGAACACGCTCGAGCCCGATGCGCTCGAGTACAAGCTCTATGCGCCGGGCGTCGGGCCCGTGCTCGCGCTCGGCGTCTCAGGGGGTGGTGGCCGCGAGGAGCTCGTCGCGGTCGAGCGGGTGAGCCCCGAAGCGGCCAGCGCGGCGGGGAGGGCGGCGCTCGGCGAGCACTACCCGTAACGGCTCGCAGAACAGAGATACTCCGTCGCGTGGTTCCGGAGGCCCCGCTTCGCCGAACCGACGCGGGGCTCGTCCCCGAGGGCGACGGCTGGTTCATCCTGAACGCGCGCGAGGCACTCTGGAAAGAGGGTCCGTTCGGTGCGTACACGCGCTTCGAGGGCGAGCCTCGCTTCCGCGATCTCGGCATCAACGTCAGCCTCCTCTGGCCCGGGCAGCCAGGCTGCATGTACCACCGCGAGGACGAGCAGGAAGACTTCCTGGTCCTCTCGGGGGAGGCGCTCCTCCTCGTCGAGGGCGAGGAACGGCCGCTACAAGCCTGGGACTTCGTCCACTGTCCGCCCGGGACGGATCACGTCTTCGTGGGCGCGGGTGAGGGCCCGTGCGTGATCGTCGCCGTCGGAACGCGAACGGGCGGCGAGGGCGTCTACCCGGTTTCCGAGATCGCGCTGAAGCACGGCGCCGGCGTCGAGCAAGAGACGACGTCGTCGAAAGAGGCGTACGCCCGCTTCGACCACGACGTCGAGACGCCACACCGCGAAGGCTGGCTGCCCGATCCGGGTCGCTGACGTCGAGCGGCGGTCGCCCGACGAGCGATCAATAGGTGCCTTAGAGCGCCCGGCCGGAACGCAGCCAGAGCGTCCAGGGCTCGACCCGCTCGATCATGAGGAGCTCCTCGGGCCAGGGGTCGGACGCGAGCCGCTCGCGCACCGCCTCCTCGCTCTCGGCCTCGACCAGGTTGACGGCACGCCCGGTTTCGACATCGCCGACGGGGCCGCCGAGGATGACGAAACCCTCGTCGACGAGCTCGTCCATGAACGCTGCGTGCTCCTCCCATCCGTCCTGAGCGCGGCGGGGCCGCGTCGGATCCCAGGCAGGGCCCCATGCGCGCGTCACGAGGAAGTAGGCCAAGAGGCGGAGCGTACTGGGAGCGAACCGCTGACCCGGCTTGCAACGAGGGAGAAGGGACGACTCGCCGACTCGCCGCCGAGGCTCGTCGGCGCGCGTGGCGGTTGACGTAGTGGGCGTAGCCGCGCTGCGACGCCTCAAAGACGCGCCCGTTCAGGCGCACTGAGCAGCCCCCGGCTGCGAGCGGGAGCCAGTAGAGATCGACGCGGTACTGCTGCTCGCCGCCGCTCACGCGCGCCGCCGCCAGACGCGGACGAGCGCCGGCATCGCCGCCGTCGCGACGAGGACGAGACCTCCCGAGCGGCCTGCGGCGAGGTTGTACTCGCGCAGGAGCTCCGACCAGTTCTTGCGCTCCACGTAGTGACCGACGCCGAGCTCGAACCCGGCCGCGATCCCGGCCCAGACCGATCCGATCGTGGCCGCGCTCCGCCAGGAGGGGAGCGGCCAACGGCGCTCAAGAACGTTCACATAGACGGCGAACAACCCGACCATCGGGCCAAGCGAGGCCCAGTGAGCGACGCGTTCGCCGACCGCCTTGCCGTAGGTGAGCTCCCGCATGACGCCGTTCGCCGTTGCGATCGCCATCAAGCCGACCGAGGCGGCGAGGTAACGGCCGTAGGGAGCGGAGTCGCGCTCCCCGATCACCTCAAATCGCTCGAACGCCGTCGTCGTGACCCGCTCAACCCCTCGGTGCTCATGCGAGCAATATTGGGGCGAGGCGGCGGAGCGTCTGGCGTCCGAACGGGTCGTCGTCTTCGAGCGGGTGGATGGCGACCTGCGTGGCGCCCGCATCGAGGTGCTCGCGCACGCGCGCCTGGATCGTCTCCTCGTTGCCCGCGACGACGAGCGCGTTCACGAGTGTGCTCGAGCCACCGTCCTCGAAGTCGGCGTCGGAGAACCCGAGCCACCGGAGGTTGTTGAGGTAGTTCGGCGTGTCGAGGTACCAGGCGAGCGCCGCCCGGGCCCGCGCGCGCGCCTTGGCCGGGTCGGCGGCGAGCGCGACCTTCTGCTCGGCGATCAGGAGCGCGTCGGGGCCCATGATCTCGCGGGCGCGCCGCGTGTGCTCAACCGGCACGAGGAAGGTGTGCGCGCCGAGCGCCTTTACGGCCGCAAGCCGCAGCATGGGCGGACGAAGCGCCGCGAGCACGCGCGGCACCGGCGGGCGGCTCACACGTGCGCCGTCCGGACTGACGAACGGGTCGCTGTCCATTGCGTCCAGGTAGGCGGACATCCGTGCGACGGGCTTCTGGTAGCGGTGTCCGCGCGGGTCGACCTGCCGCGGGTGGCTGACGCCGAGACCGAGCAGGAAGCGGTCGTCGAAGGCGTCTGCGAGCACGCGAGCGGCGTTCGCTGCAGAGACGGCGTCGCGGGCCCAGATGTTCGCGATGCCGGAGGCGACGCGGATCCGCTCGCTCGCCGCGAGCAGCACGGCGCCATTGGCGAACGACTCGCGCGTACCGAGCCCCTCGGAGTACCAGAGCGTGCCGTACCCGAGCGCCTCGATCTCCCGGACCGCCGGCCGCGCCTCCGCGGCGGGCGCCACGGTGAACGCGCCGCTCCAGACCCCGACCCTGCCAAGCTCCAAGCCCGGGGGCATCTTCACGAGACCGGGCTCTTGGCCTTGACGAGCGCGGTCACGATCTCGTTCACCGGCGCGACGAGCCCGACTGCCCGCGCGGCTGGCGGAATCGCGCCGTTGATCACGTCGATCTCGCACGGACGTCCGGCGAGCACGTCGAGCAGCATCGATGGGCGGGCGTCCGGGATCTTCTCGCCGAAGGCGCGCGCGTAGGCAACGGGGTCGTCGAAGCCGAGCGTGATCCCACGCGCGCGGGCAACCTCGTAGGCCTCCTGCGCGCAGCGCGAGGCGACGTGCCAGGCGGCTGCATCGGCGAGCACGTCGCGGATCGGGCGCTCGAGAATCGTGCACGTCCCGCTGAAGCAGACGTTGCAGATCAGCTTTTCCCAGACGAGCTGGTCGACGTCGTCGTAGGTCTGCACGCGAAAGCCGGCATCCGCCCACGTCTTCGCGATCCGCCGGATCCGCGGGGTGACCGGCCCGTGGCGCTCGCCGAGCCGCACGAGCTCCCAGCCGTTGTGGTGCACGTGGCCCGGCCCGACCATCGAGGCGCCAAAACCGCCCACGACCCCGATCGCGACGCGCTCCTCGCCGAGGATGGCGGCGATCCGATCGGCGCTGCCGAGGCCGTTCTGGATCGGCAGCACGACCGTGTCCGACCCGAGCAGCGGCCTCGCGGCAGCTGCCGCGGCGTCAACGCTGTTCGCCTTCGTCGAGATGACGACGAGGTCGCAGACGCCCACCTCCCCCGGGTCGGACGTCGCCTGGATGCGGACCGTGCGGATCCCGCTCGCACCTTCGACGATCAGCCCGCGCGTCCTCATCGCCTCCACGTGCTCCGCCCAGACGTCCACGGCCCACACCTCGTTCCCGGCGTCGCCGAGGAGCCCCGCGTATACGGATCCCATCGCGCCCGTGCCGACGATCGCGATCTTCATCGGGCCATACCGTAGTGGTGGGCTGGCAGCGGAACCACGCCTTCTCCGGGACGGATGGATGCTTCCAGGCAACCCGCTTGTGGGCGCGGCGCCGCGCGGTCGCGCGCTACGTCGCGCGTCGCTCGATCCCGGCCAGGCGGTCGTACTGGTCGACGCGCGCCGTGTCTCGCCCTCGCCCGCCACGAACGACGTCGCGGGCTCCGTCACGGGCGCGCAAGTCGTCTGCCTCCGACCCACCGTCGAGGCGGTCACGGCCCGGGCCGCCGACCAGACGGTCGCGGCCGGCGCTCCCGACGAGCGTGTCGGCGCCGACGCCTCCCTCGACGCTGTCGTTTCCCGCTTGCCCTTCGACGACGTCGTCCCCGGAACCGGCACGGACCAGGTCGTTCCCGCCTCCGCCGTGGATGTGGTCGTCGCCGCCGAGCGTGCAGATGACGTCGTTCCCGGCCGTCCCGAAGAGGACGTCGTTGCCGCGCGTCCCACCGATCGTGCAGCCCCCGGGTGGCGGCGTCGGCAGAACGGGGCCAGCGATCGGCGGCGGCTCGACGCCCGGCGATGGCGGCGTCGTGGGGCCGCCGATCCGGTCGAAGACGATCGTGAAATAGATGTCGGCTGCTGGCATCTCGAAGCGGCAGCGTGCCGGGCTGATCGCGGGGCAGCCCTCGAAGCGCGCGAGCCGCGAGCCCTCGTCGGGGACGGCGGTGAGCGTCACGACCGTCGAAGGCGCGATGCCGCTCGTCGAGCAATCGACCCGGCACGCGAGCTCGGGAGGATCGGTCGTGACGAGCCCTGAGCCGAAGCCCCTGATCTGGAGATTCAAGATGCACGGACCGGCGCAGCCCAGTGGGGCGCTCGCAGCCCGAGCGGCCGCTAACGCATATCGTCGCTCCACCCCGCGCGTGACGTCGCGGCGGTCAACGCGAGCCGTATCCCTGCCAACGCCACCCGAGACGCGATCTCGAGCGCGGTCCCGGGCGTGCAGGTCGTCGCGCCCCGGCCCGCCGTCGAGCATGTCGCGTCCCGACCCGCCCGCGAGCCGATCGTTGCCGTCTTGGCCCTCGAGCTCGTCGTTGCCGGCCCCGCCGCGGATCACGTCGTCTCCGCCGTCGCCGTGGATGTGGTCGTTGCCGCCGAGACCGCAGATCGTCTCGCTCGCGATCGTCCCGTACAAGGTGTCGGCGCCCGGCGTCCCGGCGATCGTGCAGCCTGCGGGCGGGGACGCAGAACCCGGCGGCGGCGGAAGGGGCGGCGGCCGCGGCGGGCCGACCGGCGTTGGCGGCAATCCGGCGAGGTCGAAGACGGCGACGACGTGCTTGGCAAGCTCGAGGCGGAGGTAGCACTCCACGCCCGAGATCTGATCGCAATCGCCTCCCCAGCCGGTGAACGCGGAGCCCTGCTCCGGCGTCGCGCGGAGAGTTATCCGTTCGTCGAACTCCGTCGGCATGTAGCAGACGTCGCCGCAGAAGATTCCGGGACGCTGGCTCGTGACGAGGCCGCTGCCCGTCCCTCGTTTTGCGACCAGGATGTAGCAGGGAGCGTCGCCGCACGAAAGCGAGGCGGTTGCGGAGCGCGGCTCGGCCGACGCGTCCGGAAGCGCGGCAAGCGCGATCAGGACGGGGGCGAGCGCCGCGTACGCGGGAGCGCGCTGACCCTGGCGCCCCATACGGGACCCAGCAGTGCCGAGACGCTGGAGCAACGTCGGTCCGACGGTGGAGCTCTCCATGCTTGACCCCCCGCAACCGTAACTGAGCTGCAGCTGGCTGAGGCCACCGAACATCGGCATCGCGAGGCGACGTTGTGCAACCTCGTCTAGCGAGATTCGCCTTGCAGGAAGCCGCTGTCAGGAGCGTCTAGGCCGGCCCGTCAGCGCGCGCCGCCTGAACCTGATTCCCGGCCCGACCTGGGCGTCCACTTTCTCCGAGCCCGTACACAAGAAGCCAGCTTCCAGGCCTTTTCGATGGCGGATCGAGCTGCGCGGCGGTACCTGCTACGTCAGGTGGTAGCTCCCACGTCGGTCGCCACTGGATCGGTGACAGTGCTACACGTCTTCGCCGCAGCAGACGGCGTCAGATTGATGGCGTCGATCGCGGGCGAAACAGCCGCTCCGCCGAACGCTACGGCGACAATGGACAACAGAAGAGCTAAACGACGCTTCACTGGGTCTTCCCCCGTTGAATCGGCCTCGTTGCCGACAGCACCAACGTCTCATGCCGCGCTGAGGGAGCGTAATGGGCCGAGCGGCCTATCTCGCCGAGCGTTCGGTCCCAACCCGAGCCGGCGATTCTCTCTCCCATCCTCTACGCGAACGCCTCCGCGAGCCGCCGTGCCTCATCGGCCCGGCTCTTGTGGTGCAGGTACCGCTGCGTCGTGCGCCGGGCCGGGCGAGGCGCGGCGACCGGCGGCCCGCTTCATCGCCCGCGGCAGGCTCCGATGCCGTGACCGTCATGCCGTGCGGCGGGGTGCCGATCGCGGGGCGGCGACGGTTCGGGTTGCCGATCGCGGAGCGGCGACGGTTCGGGCCTGAGCGCGACGGCGAGACTGCGTGAGTGTCGACGTACCTCAGTTCGCTCGTCGCGGCCGCAGAGGGCTTCTCGTTCGGCGACGCGTACCCGCTCGCTCTCCTCTTCCTCGGTGTCGCCCTCTTCGCCGCGATCGGGGCACTCTCCCACCAGCACGAGCGCGCCTTCTCCGCCAGCCTGATCTACCTGGGCATCGGCCTCGTCGCGGCCGCCCTTCTGGCCGCGAGCGGCATCCGCTGGCTCGATCCGATCGAGAACGCGTCGTTGCTCGAGCACGCGACCGAGTTCGCGGTGATCGTCGCTCTCTTCGCCACGGGCTTGCGTCTCGACCGCGAGCTGAAGCCGCGGGCATGGGGAGCTGTCGCGCGACTCCTGGGCGTCGTCATGCTCGTCACGATCGCCGTCGTCGGCCTCTTCGGCTGGGGCGTCATGGGCCTCTCGATCGCGGCCGCGCTGATGCTCGGGGCGGCCGTCGCTCCCACTGACCCGGTGCTCGCGGGCGACATCGGTGTCGGGCCTCCGGGCGAAGAGGAGG
This sequence comes from Gaiellaceae bacterium, assembly GCA_036259875.1. Classification (GTDB taxonomy): domain Bacteria; phylum Actinomycetota; class Thermoleophilia; order Gaiellales; family Gaiellaceae; genus DATAAZ01. The sequence goes on along the minus strand of DATAAZ010000046.1, from coordinate 1,841 downwards.
AGCGGGAGCCGAACTTCTCCGTCACTGCCGAGGCGGGGTTCAACGACGGCCTCGCATTCCCATTTCTGCTCCTCGGCTTCTTCCTGACGACGCACGACGGCGAGGGGTGGTTCTGGGAATGGCTCGCGGCGGACCTCCTGTACGCGGTCGCCGCGGGGATTCTGATCGGCGCCGGCGCCGGTTACGGGTTGGCATGGCTCATCGTCCCGCTCCGCGAACGCGATCTCCTCATCCGCGGGCTGGACGCGTGGCTCGGCGTCGCCGCCGTCCTCGTCGTCTACGGGGTGACGGAGATCGCCGGTGCCTACGGCTTCCTCGCGGCGTTCGTCGCAGGGCTCACGTTTCGCCGGTACGAGCGCGACCACGAGGTGAACCACGAGATCCACGGCGGAACCGAGGTCGTGGAGAAGTTCTGCGAGCTCGCGGTCATCCTGCTGCTCGGGAGCCTCGTCACGCTCGACGGCCTCGGGACGCCTGGTCTCTCGGGCTGGCTGCTCGTTCCGGTGCTCCTCCTTGTGATCCGGCCGCTCGCCGTCGTCGTCGCGTTCATCCGGTCGCCGCTCACTCTGCGCGAGCGAGCCTTCCTCGCCTGGTTCGGCGTTCGCGGCGTGGGCTCGCTCTTCTACGTCAGCGCGGCAATCGCGGCTGGGGCTCTCTCGGGAGCCGAGCGCGAAACCGTCTTCTGGACCGTCGCCGCGATCGTCCTCGTCTCGATCGTGGCCCACGGCGTGACGGGCGCGCCCGTTACAAGACGGCTGCTCGTCGAGGAGCTTCCGGCCGTCGCCGCCGATCGCCGGTAGGCGCTGTGGGGCGCCATCGCTTCCGAAGGCCGTCTCGATGTACTCGAACGCACCGATCGTCACGCCGCGTCATTCGGCGGGCGTGCGTACGCCGCGTGCCGCACGCGACAGTGCTTCGCTAGCTCGCGCACGTCGTTCTGACGGAACGGACCGGTCGAGGCCGCCGCGACTGATGAACAGGTGGCGCTACTCGGGCTCGTCGCCGGCAGCCTCCGGGGGTGGCGGCGTCGAAGTGCTTCATCACCTGGCGCTGGACGTACTGGCGCGTCGATCCAACCAGCCGGCTGGTGAGGCCGTAGTCCGCGCCTCCCGCGTGCGCCGCGGCGGCGGCGCGCCACATCAGCTCGCGCTCCTTCGTGAGCTGCTCCTCGAGGCGACGATCTTCGCGCGCCGCTCGCGCACCTCGGCGAGGAGCTGGAGGACGTCGCGCTCCTCTTCGGCCGACATCGGCAGACCGAACGTGGCAACCGAGAGCGCAGGCCGTAGTCTCGCCGCGCCGAACGGCGGCAGAGATTCGCCGCGCGCGCCGCGAGTAGGCCGATCCCGCCGTTTTCGCGTTCGGCGAGGGCTTCACCGGCTCGGATCAGCGGGTGGAGCAAGCCAACTCGCAAACCGAATGAGCTGGGTTCGCAGCCACCGCCACTCACGCACAAGCACAACGAGGCCGAGGGCGGCGAGCGCCGCGACGATGCCAGCGAGACCGCCCCACCTCGGCGACCAGGCGACCGCTGCGGCTGTCCCGGCGCCGAAGCCGAAAGAAAGCATCAGCGTGAAAACGACGCCCAGAAGCGTCAGATGGGCCGTCTGCAAGAAACGCCCGCCTTTGGCCCTAAGGCCGCCGCCGCCACTGATCGGAGCGGCTCCGCCCCCCGTTCCGATTCGTCAGCCGTCCCGCGCGTGGCTGAGCTGCTCGGCCAGTCCGATGATGATGCCCTCAGGGCCACGCAGGAAGCAGAGCCGGTAGATGTCCTCGTACTGCGCGATCTCGCCGACGAGTTCGGCACCGTGGCTGCGCAGACGCGCAACGACGTCGTCGACGTC